>JAZUBU010000015.1:0-231027 GCA_045638645.1 Bacteroidales bacterium | reverse complement strand
AGACTGATATCTTCCGACGGTTGTTCGAAGCCGCTGAAATTGCTGAATTCAGCGTAGAAAAACGACAACAATACGATAAGGATATGATTACAGAACGCGATTGGGAAAACATCAAACAAACCGCACGACGAGAAGGGCGTGCAGAAGAACGTCTCGCCGTAGCAAAGAATTTAAAGGCTCTCGGCATCTCAACAGCAGACATCGCCAAAGCGACGGGCTTGACACTTGAAGAAGTCGAGGCATTGTAATTTCTCCCGTCTATTAACGACTAGGGGCTTGACTAAATGTATTAGTCAAGCCCCTTTCTTGTTTTCGATATGGCCAACCTCGACTTTTGTTTCTAAAAAGGAGGCAAATCAATCTGCACCCAAAAGACATGGCATTGGACATACTATAAAAAGAGAGAGTGGCTAATCAGTCTTTGACTTTTTAGCCACCCTCTTTGCGGTGCGGACGGGACTCGAACCCGCGACCCCCGGCGTGACAGGCCGGTATTCTAACCAGCTGAACTACCGCACCAATTCGTCTGGTTCCCGTTTGGGATTGCAAATATAGACACTATTTTTCAAACTCCAAAAAAAATCGAACTTTTTTCAAACTTTTTTTTCAAAAAAAGTGAAATGGACATTTCCATATTTTCGTTCTTTTAAGTAAAACGGATGATTTTCAAAGGAATAGGCGTCTGGATGCTCCAAAATAAATTGGCCTCCTTCTTTGAGCAAATTCGCCGAAAAAATTTTTTCAGGAATCAATTCCAGCTGATCCAAGTCGTACGGAGGGTCCGCAAAAATCAAATCATACTGCATCCGGCAGAGTGGAATAAAGTCAAAGACGTTGTTCCGAACAACCTGTACTACCTTCTCCAGCCCCAACACTCCTACATTCTTGCGAAGGGTCATTGCATGCAGACTGTTCATCTCAATCGCATAAACCGGGTTGGCCCCCCGCGAAGCAAACTCAAAGGAGATAGCACCCGTACCGGCAAACAAATCCAATACGGCACAACCCTCCAAGTCCCATTCGTTGGAAATGATATTGAACAAGCCCTCCTTCGCAAAATCTGTTGTGGGACGTGATCCAAACCGCGCAGGCGGATCAAACGAACGTCCTTTTAATGTACCTCCTACAATTCGCATCGTTGTACTCCTGAAAAATAACGTTTCAACAAAGCTTCTCTTTTTTCTGAAAGCGGACCATAATAGCGCAAGGTAGTCAATCCCGGATTGAACATCACTTCCCGCATGACCGCAAACAAATAGTAACAAGCGGTATCAAAGTCGGCCACTGGATAAGAAACAGCCAAACGCAAGGCCCCCCCTTCTGAGGCCACGACGTGGATATGATTTCCTTCGTAAGCACACAACACCCGGTTGTGGTCGGGCACAGCCACAACATCCTGAAGAAGTCCGACGATGACCGGATAAAACTCAAAAACTTCGGAATTCAAGCGGTTTCGCAACGAAGTGACAGCGGTCGGCATCGCATACAGCAAAGCCGCCTCCGTTTCCGGAACAGGTATCCGAGTCACCTCGTCGTATTCGTGGATATCATACAAGATTTGCAATTGAGACAATTCCGACTCAGTACAGTCCTGGGGCACCAGCGTATGCTTCTCCGTATCAAAATAAACTTTGACAGACCCGTACGGATGGCGCAACAAGGGGTGGGAAACAACCGCTTTCTTCAACGGTTGTTCCAAGTCAACAGCAGCATATACTCGATGGGGGTATTGAACGGTCTCGTGGTGGAACAAGTTCCCCTTCCGGTCCTTTATCTTAAAAGAAAAACCACTCAAGCCGACTTGAATGGTTAATCCGTATTGGACCGTATCCTTGCTCAACCGTTTGGTCAGCAGTACAGCCATTGTATTTCTTGATTATTCCCAGTTACCGGCGTTGTTGTTCGGACTGGTAACACTACCTACCATCAGACCGGTGTAACGGTGCATGGCTTCTTGATCAGCATTCAAGTTGATGATCAATTGTTGATCCATACCTTTCAACAACAATTGGTAAGGCATACGGGCTTCAAACAAAGGAACGTTCACACCAGACACGATACGAACCACAGCTTCCAATTGAACGGGTTCTTTGCCTGAGAAAGGAATATAACGCAATGAATCTGCGAAGAAATTGGTGCGGCTGTTGAACAAAGTGTCCTTGATTGCGATTTTAACGCTGTCACGGAATACCCGTTTTTGAGCCACTGCCAAAGAGTCGTCCATAGAACCGATTTGGCGCACAACAGTCATCTGACCATTGTTGTAGAGGTCAATCAAGCTGTCCACATCGGCTGTGTAACGACCGTTCACAGCTTTGAACATCACTTGCAAGTCACGAATGTCTTTCAGGCGTTGGATAGCCACTTCTTCCCTGCGATCCAATTCGCTTTCGAAACGAACCGGAGTCATGATGCTGTCAAAAATCAAATAAGCCAAAACTACGATGATGGCCGGGAAGATCAGATAAGTAAGTAATTTCTTTAACATATTGTGAATCAATTATCTATAGTTCTTCATAATGAAATGGACCTACAAAAGTAAAAATAATAATTAGCACTTGCAATATATTTTTAATTTTGCATCTGAAAAAACGAATCGATGGAAAAAAGAAATCTCAGCATTTGCTTGCTGACACATACACATCCCGACGGTGATGCGGTAGGTTCCACTACCGGACTGTACCATTACCTGGAAAACCTCGGCTACTTGCCCACACTCGTCTTGCCGGACCCCTGTCCGGAGAATTTACGTCACCTGCTCCCGGAGCGTCTGTGCATTCACAGCCAGGAGACAAAACAGGGAGACCAGCTGCTGGAAAATTGCGAAATCCTGATCTGCATGGACTTCAACCAGTTGAAGCGAAGTGGCAGTGCCGAAGCCGCTGCATCCCGCTCCAAAGCCCGAAAAATTTTGTTGGACCACCACCTCAATCCCGAAAACACCGCGTTCGATCAGGTCATCTCCGAACCCTTCCGGTCCTCTACCTGCGAACTCGTATATTACCAGCTTCTACAACAGCCTGCCGTGGACAATCAGGCCAACAACATACCTTATAATACATTGTACAGCCTCACCACCGGGTTGCTGACCGACACCAACCACTTCGCCAACTCCACCTCTCCGGCAACGTTCCGTATGGCAGCAGACGTCACCGAACAAGGCATTGATCTGGATGAAATCACCGACCGTCTGAACCGTTCCAGCCGTCCCAACCGACTCGATCTGATGGGGTATCTGCTGACCAAACGCCGCACCCGGTACAACGAACTGGGAGCAGAACTCATGCTGCTCACCCTGAGTGACCAGAAAAAATTCGATTATTTATCGGGAGAATCCGAGGGTTTTGTAAATTTGCCGTTGCAAACGAAGCATGTACGTCTTTCCGCCTTGTTTACTGAAACGACGGAAGGTTATGTTCGTGTCTCCTTACGGTCCAAACGAGGCTTCTCCGCCAACCAATTGTCCCAACAATTTTTCAACGGAGGCGGTCACGAGAACGCAGCGGGAGGCAGGTTGTACATTCCCATCAAAGATGTGCCGGCCTACTTTGAAAATGCCGTCCGCACCTTTATGGAACAAATGGAGGGCCAGGCATAAGTTTTGTACATTAAAGCCGTTACACAAAAAAATGAATCAAAGACTGTTCCAATACATTGCGATTTCTGCAGTACTGTTGTTTTCCTCCTGCACCAAGCAGGAACTGGAAACGAAATACTCTACCCAGGAAGAACAGATTGAACGGTTTGTCACCACCCAGCAAGACCGTTTCCGCGTCGTCCGCAACCACGGATCCAACCGCATCGTCATCCAGGAAGGCCTGGATGAAAACCGGGTATTGCTGGCAGATTCCTTACAATACAGCGATTCCGTCCGGTTTTACTACGCCGGCTACATTTTCAGCAACGGTCCGGGCGCACTCTTTGCCACCAACCACGAACAGACCGCCGCTTCCAAGAACTTTGAAATCACAGACGCCGATTTTGAAATCGAAGAATGGCTGTACCACAAAGGGGTCTGGATCCCCGGCCTGGAGAATGGTTTTTACGGTGTCCGTACCGGCGAATACGGATACATTGTCTTTTCCGCAAAATACGGGTTCGGCAACGAAGCCCTCAACAGCATACCCAAACTATCACCCCTGATCTTTGAATACTGGATCGAAGAGGTGAAGAAAAACGATTGAGTACGATGAAGATGAATATGAACAAGCTTTTCAATACTTTGTGGATGGTCCTGTTTGGACTGATGGCGGTTGCTTGCGCCGTAGAACAGCAAGAAACAGAAGAGGAGGTCCAACGACGCATCCTGGAAGCCTACATCAAAACCAATTACGGAGACCAATACCAACCCACCCCATCGGGAATGTACATCATTCCCCTCTCCTCTGGATACGGGGATATCATCCGCTACGATTCTTGCTATGTACAAGTACAATACGAAGTCCGTTCCCTGAACAATACCATCCTTGAAAGTTCCTACGAAGCTACTGCCAAGGAAATGGGCACCTACAAGACCAACGCCTACTACGGCAAGCATCTGTGGAAATTGGGTGAGAACGGGGTCAACGACGGGCTGGATGAGCTGATCCGAACCATCCGTCTGGGAGGGAAAAGCCGGGGCATCATTCCCCCGTGGCTCGCTTCAGACGAGGACAATGCCAACATCACCGCATCCGGAAGCTCTTCCATCATCATCTACGATGTTCAGTTGGACAGCATCATCCGCGACCGGCAGTTGTATGAAATCAACCGTCTGGCCCGTTACTCCTACCTGTATCAGAACAGCCTGGACTCCTTGAACAAGGGCTACTATTTCAAAGTTGTCGGGGACCGCACCCATGACAGCATTCCGGACAACGTACAAGTACAAGTCCGTTATGTCGGACGCTACCTCTCCGGCCAGGTCTTTGACACCAACATACCGGATACTGCCAAACGTTACCGCTTCTATTCCGGCAACGAGAACAATTACAAGGCCCTGGACCTCACGTATAAGGATTCATTGGAACAGATGTATGAAGAGAATGAGATGGTCAAAGGCTTTGTGCGTGCCGTACACGGCATGAACTACGGCGAACGTGCCATCACCTTCTTCTCTTCGGATTGGGGATACGGCAGCAACAGCAATGCCGCTACCGGTGGTGTCCCGGCTTGGGAACCTTTGTTCTTCGAAATCTGGGTAGAAGATACTACGAAATAAGGCGGATGATCAAATCAACCGTCTTCTCCACACCCAAAAGAGAAGTATTGAAACAGAAGTCGTACGAAGCTGCGGCTCCCCACTTTTTGAACGTATAGAAATTATAATAGGCAGCACGCTTGCGATCACCCTTTTCGATCATCTCGCGTGCTTCTTTTTCGTTCACACCCAATGTCTGTTCCAACCGTTTGATACGGTCTTCCAGGCTGGCCGTCAGGAAAATAGTGATGGTATCCGGGCGATCCCGCAATACATAATCGGCACAACGGCCCAAAAAGATGGCCGGTCCCTCTTGCGCGATTTGTGCAATGGTCTCACTCTGCAACTGAAAAAGATGGTCCTCCGAGAGTACAGAACCTTGCTCACGACCGTCCATTCCGCCTTGGAGCCATCCCCGAAGGGTACTGAGAAACGTGCGTTCATCCGACTGCTCAAAGAACTCGGTGGCCAAACCACTTTCTTTTGAAGCCCGCGACAGCAGCTCGCGGTCATAACAGGGTATGGACAATCTTTCTGACAACAAACGAGCGACCTCTCTACCCCCACTACCCAACTCACGACCGATGCAAATGCGTTTACACGTTTTCATATTATTCGGATTTAAAATTTTTCAAGAATTGGAACAAAAGTACCACGGCAACGGCACACGAGATGGCGTCTGAGACAGGCAATGACATCCAGACACCTTTGATCTCAAAAATCCTCGGCAGGAATACCAACAAAGGCAAGAGAAAAAGCAACTGACGGGACAAGGACAAGAACGTTGCCCGACCGACATAGCCTAGACTTTGGAAAAAGTTACTGATCACTACCTGGATACCCACCAGCGGAAACGCCATCATGATGGTACGAAGACCGATCGCAGCATTGCTGATCAGTTCCTCATCCGTAGTAAAAATAGAAACCACCGTACGGGGGAACAATTCACAGACCACAAAGCCGACACACATCACTGCAAAGGCAAAACCCAGGGTCTTCCACAAAACCTCCTTGACGCGATCGTATTGCTTGGCGCCAAAATTATATCCAGCAATGGGCTGCATGCCCTGCGTCAACCCCATGCAGATCATCAGGAACAGAAAGACGATGCGGTTGACAATGCCATAGGCCCCAATCGCCAAATCGCCTCCGTATTTTTTCAAACTTTGATTCAGGAAGATCACAATGAAGCAGGAGACAAAATTCATCAGGAAAGGAGCCATACCGATGGACATGGATTTCTTTGCGATCTGCCAATCCAGGCCAAACTTTCCTTTCTCAAAGTGAATCAACTCGTTGCGATTCATAAATCGGCGGACAATCCACACCAGAGACACACTCTGTGCCAGCACGGTTGCAATCGCAGCTCCCCGGATACCCCACCCGAAGCCAAAGATAAAAATCGGGTCCAAAACAGCATTGAGCAAAACCGTCAGGATGGTCGCAACCATGGCCTGTTTAGGATGGCCGGAAGAGCGCAACAACGAGTTCAAACCAAAATAGATGTGCGTGATGATGTTTCCCAAGAGGATGATGACCATGTAATCGCGGGCATAGCTGATGGTCTGCTCACTCGCTCCAAAGAAATACAGGATAGGATCCAGGAAGGTCAACGTCACGGCTGCAAAAAGAAAGCCAATGATGGTATTCAATATCACGACATTTCCCAAGACACGACGGGCGACCTCGTAATTCCGCTGTCCCAAGAGCACGGACAACAAAGTCGAAGCCCCTACACCAACCAACGTACCAAAGGCCGTTGCCAGGTTCATCAGAGGAAAGGTCAAGGCCAGACCGGAAATGGCATAAGGACCCACACCTTGCCCGATGAAGATGCTGTCCACCATGTTGTACAGAGAAGATGCCGTCATTGCAATGATGGCCGGGATCGCATACTGACGCAAGAGTTTACTCACCTTTGCGGTTCCCAATTCAGAAGGAATTTTGCCGTTCATAGCGCAAAGGTATGATTTTTTCAGTAGATTTGTTAAACGTATAGAATTTTATGAAAACGAAGAAACCCTATCGGATCGGCGTAGTCCTCAGCGGAGGCGGAGCCAAAGGATTTGCGCATGCTGGCGTTTTGCAGGCACTGGAAGAAGCCGGTATCCGCCCCGACATCATCGCCGGAACCAGCGCCGGATCCATTGTCGGCGCCTTCTACGCGGCGGGATTGTCTCCCAAACAAATCTGTGAAGAATTTCTCAAACACGAAAAGCGCGAGTTCATGAACATTGCCGGTCTGCGCATGGGGGCCGGTATCTTTTCGCACGAAGACACCCTGCGATTTCTACAGAAAAGTCTTCCGGTCCAGCACTTTGAAGACCTGAAGATTCCCCTGCGCGCGGTGGCCACCGATTTCGACCACGGTACCTACCACGTGTTTGATCATGGAGAACTGGCCCCGCGCATCATGGCCTCCAGCTGTGTGCCCATCTTCTTTGAACCGATTGTCATTGACGGCACCCACTTTGTGGACGGGGGGCTCTTCAAGAACTTTCCGGTTTCCGTTATCCGGGAAGAATGCGACTTCATCATTGGGGTCAACGTGAGTCCCCTGATCTCCGAGTACAAGGAGAGTCTGAAGTTCATTGCCGAACGCTCCTACCAATACATATCCAAGGCAAACACCATCGATGACAAGGCAGCCTGCGATGTCCTGATCGAAGTAGAAGAAGCCCTGAAATACGGCCTGTTTGACCTTGACAACGCCTGGCAAATTTTTGAAGCCGGCTACCAGGACATCAAGCAGGACATTGATAACGGTGTGATTGACCTGTCCCGTTTTCAGTAACGCGCATATTACCATAAAAAAAGGGAGCAGAACGAAGCCTGCTCCCTTTTTCTATGCATTCCAGCTGGACTAGTATTCCTTCGGAGTTTCTTGACCATCCAATACGGCTTGTGCATTGTCAGCCAAAGCAGCCATTTCATCTTCACCCGGGTAAACAAATACCGGAGCGATGAAACCTACGCGAGCTTTGATGTCTTCGCACAATTTCTTACCGTAAGCAATACCACCGGTAATCAAGATTGCATCTACCTTACCAGAAAGTACGGTAGCAGCAGCACCGATGTATTTGGCCACGTTGTAAACATAAGCTTGGGTAAAGAAGATTGCTTCAGGATCACCTGCTTCTTCACGTTTTTCAACTTCGAGGAAGGAGTTGGTGCCCATCAAAGCAACCAAACCACCTTTACCAGCAATCATGGCTTTGATGTCTGCCAAGGTGTATTTACCAGAGAAACAAGCTTTTGCCAATGCAAAGGCAGGCAATGTACCAGAACGTTCCGGGCTGAAGGGACCTTCACCGTTCAAGGCGTTGTTCACATCAATGACGCGACCGCCGCAGTGCGTACCTACAGAAACACCACCACCCATGTGGACAACGATGAGATTCAAATCTTCGTAAGCCTTTTGTTGTTCACGAGCAAATTGTTTTGCAATGGCTTTTTGGTTCAATGCGTGGAAAATGGAAAGTCTCGGGAATTCGGGGTGACCGGAAACACGGGCTACATCATCCAGTTCATCCACCACAACCGGGTCTGCAATGTATGCTTTGCAACCGGCTTCTTTGGCCAAGGCATCTGCAATGATACCACCCAAGTTGCTGGCGTGTTCTCCGTATTGTGCAGAACGCAAGTCAGCCATCATGGCTTCGTTCACTTCGTACACACCGGAGGGAATCGGACGCAAAAGACCACCGCGACCTACCACAGCAGCCAAATCCGATACTTCAATTTGATTTTCCTTCAAAGCAGCCAAGATGGTTCCTTTGCGGAAATCGTATTGTTCGATGACAGATGCATAAGGTGCCAACTCTTCGTTAGAGTGACGCAAGGTCTTGGTAAACACTTCTTTTCCACTTTCAAAGATGGAAATTTTGGTAGAAGTGGATCCCGGGTTGATGGCAAGAATGTATCTCATCTTTGTCAATTATTTTGCGGTTAATGCTGCCAAAGCAATAGAGTTCAACTTGGTGTCGATGCTGTCTGCACGGCTAGAAAGCACGCACGGAGCTTTTGCACCAGCTACGATCGCTGCTTGACGAACGCCTACGCTCATTTGGGTATTCACTTTGTAGAATACGTTTGCAGATTCGATGTTCGGGAACAACAAGCAGTCTGCATCACCGGCCACTTCGCTCTTGAGTTTCTTGATTTGAGCGGCTTCTTTGGAAATAGCAACGTCCAAAGCCAAAGGACCGTCAGCCAAGCAACCGCCACCGATTTGGCCACGTTCTACCATTTTTGACAAGATTGCTGCATCAACGCAAGCGGGCATACCCGGCAACATTTGTTCGGTTGCAGTGATCAAAGCCACTTTCGGTTGTTTGATTCCCAAAGCTTTGGCGGTGTTCACCAAGTAACCCATGATGGCTTGTTTTTGTTTCAAATCGGGTGCAGGAATTACAGCCATATCACTAATTACCAACAATTTGTGGTAGTTCGGGTTTTGCATTACCGCTACGTGTGACAACACAGCTTTTGCCGGCAACAAACCACGTTCTTTATTCAGGATACCACGCATGTATTTGTCAGTAGAGCAAAGACCTTTCATCAGGATATCACCTTCACCGGCGTTGATCAAATCCACAGCGGTAGAGATGGCTTTCATTTCTTCAGCTACGTGTACGATTTTGAAAACAGACATATCGATGTTTTCAGCTTCGCAAACCGCTTTGATCATGTTTTCGTCACCGACCAAGGTTGCATCTACGATGCCCAATTGTACTGCTTGATACGCAGCTTGGATGGTGTGATCATCAACGGCCCATGCCGCTACCAATCTTTTTTTGGTTTTTGAACGCAATTGTTCAAAGATTTCTTCAAAAGTAGTAATCATATCTATTTAAGACTTTGAGGTTAATATTCTGAGTTAAATTTCAAACACCGTATCGGATTAGCGGACCAGGTGTTTTGTTTCACGGGCAATGACCAATTCTTCGTTGGTGGTCACCAGCGCCACTTTTACACGAGAGGTCGGTTTGTTCAGGAGTTGGTCCTTTCCACGGAGACCTTCATTGACCGCCTCATCAAATTCCACGCCCAGGAATTCCAGTCCTTTGCAGACTTCACGACGGGTGAGGTAGTCGTTTTCACCGATACCACCGGTGAAGATGATCATATCCAGACCACCCATGGCTGCGGCATAAGCACCGATGTATTTCTTGACACCGTAGTAGAACATTTCTTGAACGAGGTGAGCCTTGGCATTGCCTGCTGCGGCAGCATTCACCAGGTCACGGCTGTCGGAAGACAGTTCAGAAACACCCAGGAAGCCACTTTTCTTGTTCAACAGGGCGTTGATACCACTGGCATCCAAGCCTTCCTTTTCTTGGAGGAAAGTTACCAGACCGGCATCCACGTTACCGGCACGAGTACCCATGATCACACCTTCCATCGGGGTAAAGCCCATGGATGTGTCGATGGATTTGCCGTTCAATACAGCTGTAACAGAACCACCGTTACCCAAGTGGCAGGTCACCACTTTGCTGTTGTGGAAATCCAGACCGGCCAGTTCACAACCTTTTTCAGCTACGAACTTATGGCTGGTACCGTGAAAACCGTAACGACGGATTTTGTATTTGTCGTAGTACTTGTACGGAATTGCATACATGTAGGCATAATCCGGCATGGTTTGGTGGAATGAAGTGTCAAACACAGCCACTTGGGGAGTTTGAGGCATCAACTTTTCAACCGCGCGGATACCCAAGAGGTTCGCAGGGTTGTGCAACGGTGCCAACTCACACAAACGTTCAATGCCGGCAATCACTTCCTCATCCACAACACGGGAAACCGGGAAGGTTTCACCACCGTGGGCAACGCGGTGACCCACTGCTTGGATGTCATTCAAAGAAGTGAGTACGCCCCATTGGGGATCCACCAACAAATCCAGGACTGTCTTAATACCTTCGGTATGATCCGGAATCGGTTTTTCCAACTCATATTTGTCTTTTCCACTGGCTCTGTGGGATACAGCGCCCATTTCCAAACCGATGCGTTCAACCAAACCTTTGGCCAAAAGATCAAAATCATTGTCTCCCTTCATATCAAGTACTTGGTACTTCAAAGAAGAGCTACCGCAATTCAATACAAGAATAATCATCTGAATCTATATTTTAGTTAATTTTTTAAAACTCACACTAATCATGCAAAGATACAAAGAATAGGACCGAGGACAAAATATTTATGATTATTCGGAAGTCTTCCCGACAGAAGTCTTTTCTTAGCCCTCAAAAACTTATGAAAGACCAACAACAGACGATACCTCTCCTCTTTCCGTTCTCCTGTATGAGCATCCTGAGCCTGCTGTTCAGCTACCACTTCATTCCTTTGGCGGCAGGCCTTCCCGGCGGGCTGACCGGCCTCGGTACCGTCCTGCTGTCAAGACATTTCATCAAAACAAGGATGATTCGTATTCTGTTGGCATCCATGGTATTCGGACTCATCCTGGGCACACACGCCCAGTTGTTGGAGCGGCTGCCGGAGCGAAGCTCCCCGTCCGCCATCTTCTTCAAAAATCTTCAGACAAAAACCAGTGAAGCCCTACACGCAAAACTCGCAGGAAGCGGCTTTTCCGAAGCCGAAACCGGGGTACTGATTGCATTGGTCTGCGGCAACAAAGACAACCTGGAACAGAAAACCCGACAAAACTTCCAACAAACGGGTGTCGCCCACTTACTGGCCCTGTCCGGACTACATATTGGAATCATTTACAATCTACTCCAGAAAATATTCTTCTTCCTGCCCGGATTTGGCGGACGATGGGCCAAGGTCCGGGGAGCCTTGACCCTTATCCTCCTCTGGCTGTATGCCTTGATCACGGGAATGACAGCCTCCATCAGCCGTGCCGTGTTGATGTGTTCGTGCTACGAAATCTCCGGCTGGCAAGAAGAACCCAAAAACGGACTGCATGCCCTGAGCGTGAGCGCGCTGCTGCTCATCTGCTTCGACCCTCGCGCACCGTTGGACCTGGGCTTCCAACTCTCTTACCTGGCCATGCTGGGCATCTTTCTGATTCACCCCCTGCTGGAGACCTTGTTCGAAAAGCAGTGGCCGGATCCACCCGTCACCAAAGTCAGCCGATGGGTCTTCAAAACCTCAAACAGACTCTGGAAAGTACTGAGTCTCACCCTCTCCTGCCAACTATCCACCTTACCGATCCTGTTAACAAAGTTCAAAAGTTTTCCGCTGGCATTCCAACTCGCCAACCTATTGGCGGCTCCCCTGACGGCCTGGATCATCCAGAGTCTGCCCGGCGTGCTCTTGTTGGAACACCTGTTCCCGTCGTGGGACAGTCCGATACAGGCCGTACACGTTCCCCTAAAATTACTCCTAAAAATTGTAGAAACGATTCGTCATTTTTCCTATCTTTGCCCCCTAACATTTAATGAACCGAACCCATGGGAGGATTATTTGGCGTAGTTTCCAAAAAAAATTGCCGTAATGATTTGTTCTACGGTACAGACTATCATTCACATTTAGGAACCAAACGCGGAGGTATGGCCGTTTACAACGGAAATGGCATCTTTGCCCGCGACATCCACAACATCGAAAACTCCTATTTCCGAATCAAGTTTGAAGAGGACCTGCCCAAATACACAGGAAACTCCGGCATTGGTGTCATCAGCGACACCGACGCGCAGCCCATTCTGCTCAACTCCCACTTGGGACGCTATGCGGTGGCCACTGTCGGAAAAATTGCCAACATCGAAGAGCTGGAAAAGGAAATGCTATCTCGGGGCAAGGCCTTTACCGAATTGAGCTCCGGCAAGACCAACCCGACCGAGATGATTTCCCGCCTGATTTCCGAGAGTGCCTCGTTTGAAGAAGGTATCCTGAACGTGCAGAACTCCGTCAAAGGATCCTGCTCCTTCTTGATTCTGACCGAAAACGGCATCATTGCCAGCCGCGACCGGTACGGACGCACACCACTGATTCTGGCTGAAAAAATCACAGAAGAAGGAACGGACTATGCCATTGCCTCCGAAACCTGCAGTCTGCTCAATCTGGGCTACGAACAATGCTACATCCTGGGACCCGGAGAGGCAGTCCATGTAACCTCGGAAGGCTACAGAACCTGTGTGCCTGCACGGAAAGAAATGCAGATCTGCTCGTTCATGTGGGTTTATTACGGCTATCCTGCCAGTTCGTACGAAAACATCAACGTGGACCAGGTCCGTTATCACTTGGGATACAGCCTGGGTTGCCAGGACAAATCAGACATCGATGTGGCTGCCTCCATTCCGGATTCCGGTACTTGCATGGCCATCGGTTTTGCACAGGGAAAAGGTATTCCTTTCCGCAACGCCATTGTAAAATACACCCCTACCTGGCCGCGGAGTTTTACCCCGCAAGACCAGAGTGTACGGAAGCTGATCGCCAAAATGAAGTTGATCCCGAACATTTCCCTGTTGCGGGAAAAGAGCATCGTCTTCTGCGACGACTCCATTGTCCGCGGAACCCAACTCAAAGACAACGTCAACCACTTGTATGAATATGGTGCCAAGGACATCCACATCCGCATCAGTTGTCCTCCCCTGTTGCACCCGTGTCCCTTCCTCAACTTCTCCTCTTCCAAAGGTCCGCTGGAACTCATTGCCCGTCGCTTCATCGAAAGCCAGGAAGGAGCCCACGACCGCAAATTGGATCTCTACTCGACTCCGGGCACACCCGAATACCAAAGTCTGGTTGAGCACATCCGCGAAGAGTTGAAGGTAGCCACCTTGGAATTCAATACAGTAGAACACATTGTTGAAGCCATCGGCCTTCCGAAATGCAGCATCTGTACCCACTGCTTTGACGGCAGCAGCTACGGTCACGAATAAGCGATTCCGAAACAAATCCCATAACAAAACCCCGAAAGTTTTTTCAACTTTCGGGGTTTTCAGTTAGAACTACGCCTCTTCTTTTTTTATGTGGTCCGTCAAGCGTTGGACCAATTTGAATTGGGACAGAAATTCCGCAGCAAATACCCGTAATACCGTATAAGACGGGATGGCCACCAGCATACCGAGAATTCCTCCGATGTTGGCTGCCAGCAAAATGACGATGAAAATCTCCAGGGGATGCGCCTTCACACTGTTCGCATAGATATAGGGTTGAAACACAAAGACATCCACCAGGTGCGTTACCACAAAGATGGCTACCAGGGACAGAAAATACAAACCCATGGACGTATCCGTCAATTGATTGTATTGGGAAACAAAACCAATCACCGTCCCAAAGGCTCCCCCGGTCAGCGGTCCGACATAAGGGATCACATTGACTACCCCGGAAATAAAGGCCAGAACCACCGACATGGAGAAATCCAACCCGGCGATGTAGTACAACCCGGCCGTATTCAAGACCGTAATCAGAATCGTCTCCAGAGAGATTCCCAGGAAATAGCGGACCAGCAGGTTATTGATGGAATCCAACGCCCTTGAAATATTCTGCTCGTATTTATCCGGAACCAGTGCCTGCAACATCCGGGCAAAGGTATTCTCATCCAACAGAAAAAAATAAGAGATGAAAATCACGGAAAAGAGTCCGATCGCAAAGTCCATCAAAAAAGAAGCAGCCCCACCCAAGACACCCGACAACATCGAGAAAGAAACCGACTCCCGGATGGTGCCCATTACAGTGGAAACCACTGAGAAATCCTCCGGCAACGACGGGATCAAGGCTTTCAACGTCGCATCCAGCTCTCCCAACGGACCGGTTGTCTCATGAACCAGCGAATCAAGGTTCAATCCATGGATTTGCTGGAACAGGCTGACCACCATCGGGGTCAAAAAGACAAAGAAACCAATCAGAATGCCCAAAATGGCAATCAAAGCCACAAAGGCTGCCAACGGTGCCGGAACCACAAATCGTCCGAACTTCAGTTGGCGGAGATAGCGGACCAACGGTTTGCCCAACAGAGAGATGACAACAGAAATGACAATGTACACCAGAACGGAACTGAAGTACCAGGCCAGAAAAGCCACCAGAGCCATTACTGCAGCCACCAGAACATAGCGTGAAAGTTTGTTCATACGCAATTAATTTGAGAACCAAAATTAGAGATTATAATTGAAAAATGCTACTTTTGTAGAATATAATAACTGCTATCTACACACTAGAAATTCCATGAAAAAAAGCCTTTGCTTCCTTTTCTCACTACTCCTATCTCTGCCCTTGATGGCCGATGAAGGAATGTGGCTCCCTTCCCTGATTTCCCAACGGATCCAAGACATGCAATCCAAAGGATTCAAATTGGATGCCAACGATATCTACAGCATCAACCAGGCTTCCCTCAAGGACGCTGTCGTACTGTTTGGCAGAGGTTGTACCGGAGAATTGATTTCCGACGAAGGCCTTCTTCTGACCAACCACCACTGCGGATATGGACAAATCCAATACCACAGTTCGGTCGAACACGACTACCTGCGGGATGGCTTTTGGGCAATGACCCGGGACGAAGAATTGCCCAATCCCGGTCTGAGCGTCAGCTTTCTGGACCGCATGGAAGATGTAACCAACCAGGTCCTCAACGGCATCCTTCCGGAAATGGATGATGCTACCCGCGACGCCATGATCCGCAGCAACTCCAAACAGCTGATTGCGGACGCCACGGCAGAAGGCAACGGACTCCGTGCCACGGTAGAGGCCTTGTACTACGGCAACCAATACTTCCTGTTTGTTTACCGGGAATTCAGCGATGTTCGCCTGGTGGGTGCTCCTCCTTCCTCCATCGGAAAATTTGGTGGTGATACCGACAACTGGATGTGGCCCCGCCACACCGGAGATTTCTCGATCTTCCGCATCTACGCAGATGCCAACAACAACCCGGCACCGTACTCGGCTGACAACGTACCCTACCAGCCCAAACGCCACTTCAAGATTTCATTAAAAGGGGTACAGGAAGGGGACTTTACCTTTGTATATGGCTTCCCGGGCAGCACCCGAGAGTACATCCACTCCGACGAAGTGCATTACATTGCCGAGATCTCCAATCCCCACAAGATCAAGCTCCGGACCCTGCGACTGGACATCCAGAAACGTTACATGGATGCCAATCAGGCCGTCCGCATCCAATACTCCTCCAAGAATGCCGGGGTAGCCAATGCTTGGAAAAAATGGCAAGGCGAAATGAAAGGCATCCGCAAGATGAATACCATTGCCAACAAAAAAGCATACGAAAAACGCTTTCAGCAATGGGCTCGCGGCACCCGCTACGCTCACATCGTCAACAAACTGGACTCGCTTTACCAGATTCTGGAACCGTACTCGTTTGCCACAGACTATTACAACGAAACGGTGCGCACCGTAGAAGTAATCCGCTTCGCCCAGACCTGCCAGGACCTGCTCAACAAACGGCCAGAAGGTCTTGATGACCAAATCGAATCCTTCTTCAAGGACTATTACCTGCCCATTGACAAGGATTGTTTTGTCGCCATCATGAAAGAATACCACCAATCCGTACCGGAAAATTTCAAACCGGCCTACTATCAGAGTCAGTACAAGGCGTTCGGATCCATCGAAGCATGGGCGGGACACCTCTTTACCAACTCAATATTTGCTGACCGGGAACGCCTCGCCGGACTCACGCCCGAAACCGACCTGAGCTCTGACCCGGCACTGGAAATGGGCATCGCATTCCAATCCTGGTACAACGAAGAAATTGCCCCGGTCACCCGCCGTATCCAAAGCGAAATCCGCGATTTGTACAGCAGCTACATGCGTGGACAAATGGAATACGAACCCCAAAAGGCTTTCTATCCCGATGCCAACCTTACCTTGCGCGTGGCCTACGGAAAAATCCAAGGCTATTCGCCCGCTGACGGAATTTACTTCCGCCCAGTCTCCACACTGGACGGCATTATGGAAAAAGACAATCCGAACATCTTTGATTACAACATCCCCCAACGCCTGCGCGACGTCTACGCCAGCAAAGACTACGGTCGTTGGGAAGAAAATGGTAGTGTCCCCGTATGCTTCATCGCGGACAACCACACCTCCGGTGGCAACTCCGGCAGCCCGGTCATCAATGCGGAAGGCCACCTGATCGGATTGAACTTTGACCGTGTATGGGAAGGAACGATGAGCGACATTGTCTTTGACCCCGACGTTTGCCGGAACATCTCTTTGGATATCCGTTACGTTCTCTTTATCATTGACAAAGTGGCCGATGCGGACCACCTGCTGGAAGAAATGGATTTTGTTGAATAAATAATTGAAACCGATATGCTATCACAAGCACGCAAAGAGGAAATCCTCGAACTCATCAAAAAAGAAGTAAAACCTGCATTGGGTTGCACCGAACCGATTGCAGTATCCCTGGCAGTCGCCAAAGCCTGCGAAATTCTTAGAAGACACCAAGTAGAACCCGAAAACATCGAGGTCGAAGTCAGCGCAAACATCTTGAAAAACGGGATGGGCGTCGGCATCCCCGGTACGGGTATGGTCGGTTTGCACATTGCGGCCGCCCTGGCGCTGGCTTGCGGCAACTCCGCATACGGTCTGGAAGTATTGAAGGATCTGACACCTGAGGCGGTAGAAACTGCCAAGAAAATGGTAGCAGATAAGGCAGTACGTATCCAATTGGCTAAAACGCCGTTGAAACTGTACATCCTAGCTCGCGTTAAGGGACAAGGACATCAAGCAGAAACCCTGATCCAGAACAACCACGACTCCATCGTTTACACCGCTTTTGACCAAACCGTACTAACGGATCTTCGTAACCAAAACGATACGGAGAATAACCAGCCGGTAAAGCAGGAAAAGGAAACGCTTGACTACAAACTGAACATGCAAACCATTTGGGACTTTGCCCAAGAGGCCCGCATGGATGAAATCGAGTTCATTCTGGAAGCCGAAGCATTGAACCATCGGTTGGCCCAGGAAGGCCTGAACGGATACGGACTCCGTGTCGGCAAAACCTTGATGGACAACCTGCACTCCGGCACCTTCGGCGACGGCCTCATGGTTTATGCCATGGCACTGACCGCAGCGGCTTCCGATGCCCGCATGGCAGGATGCACGCTTCCGGCCATGTCCAACTCCGGCAGCGGCAATCAGGGCATCACCGTAACCATGCCCGTTGTGGCTACCGCTCAAAAAGTAGGAGCGGATCGTGAAGCCTTGGCCCGCGCCCTCATCCTGGCCCACCTGACAGCCATTCATATCAAAGGTTACCTGGGCAAATTGTCCGCACTCTGCGGTTGCGTCATCGCTTCTACAGGAGCGGCTTGCGGCATCGTGCGTCTGAAAGGCGGAAACTTCGAACAGGCTTGCTACGCCATCAAGAACATGATCGGCAACATCACCGGCATGCTTTGCGACGGAGCCAAAGAAGGATGTGCCTTGAAAGTCGGTTCCGGTGTTTCTTCAGCGGTCCAATCTGCGGTACTGGCTCTGGAAAACATCTGCATCTCGGAAAGCGACGGCATCATTTACCGGGACATCGAAGACACCATCCGCAACCTCGGCCACATCGGCAGCAAGGGGATGGAAAACACCGATGCAGTCATCCTGGACATCATGATCTGCAAATAATTTGCACATACTCCAGATCAGAAAAACGAAGGCGACTAAATCATTATTAGTCGCCTTCGTTTTTTATACTGTACGGTTTATACAATTTCTGCAATATAGTAGCATAGGAGAATGAGGACAATCAAGAACATCACGGCCAGACAGCAAACGATGTAAATCGTATTGACCACCAAGGCCGCCATCATCGAGCGAAACCAGGACTTGACGGCATATGCTTCGCGAATGGCGGCTGCCAGGTACAAGGAGACCACCATTGTGATATCAGGATAATCCACAAAGAAGCCGATAATGTACAGAAACAGGAACAAGATTTCCCAAAAGGCCAGGTAGTAGAGCGAAAAGGCAAACGAGTGCCCTCGCGGATACTGCCCCTTACGACGGCGCAAAACAAGGTGAAGGGCAAAGACCAGAAACGGGGTCGTGAACAAGACAAACAACAGGAAATTCTTGAAAACAAAGGAGGTAAACGTCGTCCACATTTTCGAGAGAATCATGCTCATCTCTTTTACTCCCTGCTCATCCCGACTATCTACCTTGAATTTATAGTTTTCACCTTGCTTAAACAAGAGTCCGTCCGCAATCAGTTGAGAGGGTACGCTTACAAACAGGGTGTCGTTGCCAGAATTTTCGTCCCGGCCCAGCACATCCAACAACTCAATATACGTTGCATTGTACCGATCCCTTTCGAGGTAGTTCTCTGGAAGAATGAGCCGGATTTCTTGACGAGGGCCATCCATCAATTGTTCAAAATAGGCCGAATCTTTTGCAATGTCCGTCAAGACCAATCCTGCATTGAACAGCAGCGACCACGTCCTTGGATGCGTTGGTATAATCGAGGATCACCACCATCTCAACACCGGCGATGAATTCTTTATCCACTTTGCCCCTGAGCATCATCTTGATCCTACCCAAGCCACTGCCCTTGACACACACCATGGCATCAACGCCCTCCACCTCTTCAAAGTGTTCTGCAAATTGAAGCACCCGCTCCCGGCCGTCTGAACCTGCCGGAGTTTGACCCATCAAGACGACAGAAAAGAAGAACGTCATCAACAGTACTGTAAAACGTATTCGGCTCATATCCATAACCATAAAATGCTTTGATAAATCAAGAAACGCACAAGGATAATCGTTTTCATAAAGAAATCAATATTCCCTGCTGTCCGACAGATTACCCTATAAAAAGAGGCCAACCCTTTTTTCATTGGGTCAGCCTCTCTGATGGAATCCAAACCAGCAGACTACAGTGCTTCAAAAGCAGCTTGGTTGTCTTGCAAGAATTTGTTGTATTTTTCGTAACCGGCAGCGTATTCTTCGCCTTTATCACGGAAACGGAAGTAAATTTGTTTCAAACCGTCAGCGATCGGATATTGGAAATCCAAAGTAGTTGCCAAAGAGAACGCTGTTTCAAAAGGTTTGATCGCTTGTTGCAAGTATGACTCGAATTCTTGGCTGACAGCTTCGTAACCTTTTACGTCAGAGAAATCCAAAGCATCCATGCGGTTTTGGGCATCAATTGCCATTTCAAAGTAAGTATTACCTACAGAGTAGATACCGAAGAGGTAAGTGGGATCCACTTCGAAAGACTTGTTGTAGCAAGCAATGGCATTTTGGTAGTCTTTCATGTTCAGGTAAACGTTACCTTCTGCATAGTACAAAGATGCGTTTTCCGGCTCGTTTGCTTGAGCAGCACGGATCAGTTCCAGAATCTTGTTCGGGTCATCGTTGCTGTCGATGTAGAGGTTGATCAAAGAAACGAGGATGGATTGGTTACCCGGGTATTCTTGGAAACCTTTGTTCAACAAAGCTTTTGCTTCATCAACACGGTTCAATTGTTTCAAGATTTCAGCTTGGTTCGCATAGATCGCACCTTCTTGTACGTTACCCAATTCGATGCAACGGTCGAAGAGGCGGATGGCACGTTCCAATTCACCAGCGAATTGAGCCGTCAAAGCGGCATTGTAAATGGCCATGGCATCCACGGCATTCAACAGCGGGCTTTCGCCGATGATGGCTGTCTTTTCAAATTTTTCAGAAGCATCTGAGAAGTTACCCAACATGTAAGCGGTAACCGCATCGTTCATGGCATCGTCTTTCAGTTTTTGAGCAGCTTCAGCCAAGTCTTCACGTTTGGAACCTTTGGTATCCAATTCATACGCCTTCATGTAAGCCTCGAAGGCCAATTGAAGCAAATCACCTTCCGCCACGGGTTTGGTCACAACGACCATTTCCAACACACCGGCTTGGTTGTAGTATGCTTCTTTGTCTTCATAAATATCAACGAAGAACGGAACACCTTGTACTTCACGTTGCTCGTTGCTGATAACGCGTTGGCTACCCCAGATCATTTTCACTTGATCCATCGGCATACCCGGCCATACATCCTTAGAGGGTGCACGGAATGCATTTACATAAGCTTCACCCAAGTTGAACCAGGTTGCATACTTGGTTGCTTTTTTCGGATTGTTTGATGTTTCGATTGCACTGTTCAATTTCTTGGCAAGTTTTTCATGTGATTGGGCAAAAGACACCACGCTCACTGCCAATGCGAACATCAAGAATAATACTCTTTTCATAATCTTGAAAATTGATTGTTAATTAATAAATATTGGTTTACCTTATTCTTCTACCAAGGTTTCTGCTGCGGCGGGATTTTCCACACCGGCAGCCTCTTTCTCCTCACTCTTGTTGACCCGACATACCGCTGCAATGCTGTCGCCTTCACGCAAGTTGATCAGACGGACTCCTTGCGTTGCACGTCCGGCCACACGCAGATCGGAAACAGCCACCCGAATCGTAATGCCCGAACGGTTGATGATCATCAAATCATTGTCATCGGTCACGTCCTTCAAGGCGATCAGCGATCCGGTACGGTCGGTAATGTTCAGCGTTTTCACACCCTTACCGCCCCGGTTGGTAATCCGGTAGTCTTCCAATTCCGAACGTTTTCCGAAACCGTTTTCACTCACAACGAGGATGGTCCGGTTGTCCGCTTGTGATCTGGGTACACAAACCATACCAATCACTTCATCATCATCTTCAATGCTGATACCACGCACACCGGTACCGGTACGGCCGATGGGACGGACATTGGACTCGTGGAAGCGGACACACTTACCTTGACGACCGGCCAACAACAATTCGCTGTCTCCATCCGTCAACACCGCATCCAACAAAAGATCGTCTTCGCGGACGGTGATGGCATTTACCCCATTCACGCGCGGACGGGAGTAGGCTTCCAACGAAGTCTTCTTGACCGTACCCCGTTGGGTTGCCAAGATGATATAATGGTTGTTGATATAGTCTTCGTCTGACAAATTCGGCACATTGATGTACGCACAAACCTTGTCATCAGGCTCGATGTTGATGACATTCTGGATGGCACGGCCTTTGGAAGTCTTCGTGCCTTCGGGAATCTCATAGACTTTGAGCCAGAAGCATTTGCCTTTTTGGGTAAAGAAGAGCATCGTGCTGTGCATGTTGGCCACATAAATATGCTCGATGAAATCCTCTTCCCGGGTAGTACTTCCTTTGGAACCGACACCTCCCCTGTTTTGAAGACGATACTCGGTCAACGGCGTACGTTTGATGTATCCCAAGTGGGAAATGGTGATGACCACGTCCTCGTTCGGGTAGAAATCTTCGGGATTGAAATCATCGGCCGACAATTCGATGGCCGTACGGCGTTCGTCTCCGTAAGCGTCTTTCAACTCCTGCAATTCTTCCTTGATCTTGGCCATTTGCAGATCAAAGCTGGCCAGGAAGGCATTCAATTCCGCAATCAGACGCATCAGCTCGTCGTATTCAGCCTGCAGTTTTTCACGTTCCAGACCGGTCAGCTGACGCAAACGCATTTCTCCAATGGCCGTAGCCTGAATTTCGGAGAAGCCGAAACGTTCCATCAAATTCTCGCGGGCCTCTTGGGGCGTACGGGACTGACGGATGGTAGCAATGACCTCGTCAATCACATCCAGGGCCTTCAACAGACCTTCCAGAATGTGGGCACGTTTTTCGGCCTGTTCCAGTTCAAAACGGGCACGACGGATAACAACTTGGTGACGGTGATCCACAAAATGCTTGATCAACTGCTTCAAATTCAACAGTTGGGGACGACCATCCACCAAAGCGATGTTATTCACCGAGAAACTGCTTTGCAATTGGGTGTATTTGAACAACGTGTTCAACACCACGTTGGCAACGGCACCCATCTTCAGTTTGATCACGATACGCATACCGTTGCGGTCGGTCTCATCGTTGATGTAGGATATTCCGTCAATCTTTTTGCTTTCAACCAGTTCTGCGATCTTCTCAATCAGTTCCGCCTTGTTGACCATGTAGGGAATTTCCGAAACGACAATGGTCTCGCGTCCGCTCGAAGACACTTCCAGATCGGTCTTGGAACGCACCACAATACGGCCGCGACCGGTTTCAAACGCTTCGCGCACGCCTTGCAGACCTTGGATGATCCCCCCGGTCGGAAAGTCCGGTCCTTTGATGTGCTGCATCAACTCATCCACTGTAATCTCGTTGTTATCAATATAGGCACTGATTGCATCACAAACTTCGGTCAGGTTGTGCGGAGCCATGTTGGTCGCCATACCGACTGCAATACCCGAAGCACCGTTCAGCAGCAAAAGCGGAGCCTTTGCCGGCAAAACAGTCGGTTCTTTCAGGGTATCGTCAAAGTTCATCTTGAAATCAACGGTATTCTTGTCCAAATCCGCCAAAGAATCTTCCGCCAGACGACGGAAACGAGCCTCGGTATAACGCATCGCTGCCGGAGAGTCACCGTCAATGGAACCAAAGTTACCTTGGCCTTCCACCAACATGTATCGCAAACTCCAGTACTGAGCCATGCGGACCATGGTTTCATAAATACTGCTATCCCCGTGCGGGTGGTATTTACCCATTACCTCACCGACGATACGGGCGGATTTCTTGAAAGGTTTGTTAGCAGCCAATCCCAACTCAGACATGCCGTACAAAACACGACGGTGCACCGGTTTTAAGCCGTCACGCACATCGGGCAAAGCACGAGCCACAATCACCGACATCGCGTAATCGATGTAGGCTGATTTCATCTCATTCTCAATGTTGATTTGGATAATTTTGCCGTTAACGTCTTTAACTTCCTCGTTTTCCATATCTTATCTTACAAAAACTTCTAAAAAATGACTTGCTAAGTTACGAAGAAAAAGCATATCCCGCAAATTTGTTTACATTTGCAACCAATATAAATTTCAGATTGTCTGATCCGATGAAAAACGAACCGATCGCTACCCTCAAATTGAATCAAATATTTCACTACGCAGTGGAAGAAACCGCACGGACCGGTCACCGGGAAATATCTCCCAAACACCTGGTTTTAGGAATTTTACGACATCGGAAAAATCCCGTCTGCGACTTGATTCAAACGCGGGTCATGGAACTGGATCTTCTGAAGCAACAATTGGACCAACTTTTGTTTGCCAGTTCCTGTTGCAACACAGTGGATCCGAACGAGGTCAACTTCTCCGATGTCAGCCGGAGAATCCTGGTGGATGCCAACCAGACAGCACTCCGCTACGGCCACGAGCACCTCACCGAGATTCACCTCATGCTCTCGATTCTGGAACGCGAAAACGACATTCTTTTGGATCCATACAAGGATGACAATTTATTCAAAATCAAATCACTCCGCATATCCCTGCTGGAAATTCTGCGTCAGTTCCCCGCCAACCCGGAAGACCAGCGCAGCAAAATGGTTCCTCCGACAGCCTACGACGAAGAATTCCCCGACGAGGAAGGAATGCCGGAAGAAGAAATCCCGCATCGTGGTCAGGCTCCTGCAAAAAAACCGGCCCTCGAGCGATTCGGCTACGACCTGACCCGGGCTGCAGCGGAAGGAAAACTCGATCCCGTCCACGGCCGGGAGAACGAACTGGAACAAATCTTCCGCATTCTGGCCCGCCGCAAGAAAAACAATCCGGCACTCATCGGAGAAGCCGGCAGCGGAAAAAACACGCTTGTAGAAGCCCTGGCACAACGCATCCAGGCCAACCAGGTACCGCAATTCCTGCTAGGGAAACGCGTCATCTCCCTGGATCCTGGCGCCCTGGTGGCCGGCACAAAATTCCGCGGAGAGTTCGAAGAACGGCTCAAACAAATTCTGGAAGAAATTCGGGAACGCAAGGACATCATCCTGTTCATTGACGAGATGCACACCCTGGTCGGTGCCGGTGCCCCCACCGGTTCGCTGGATGCCGCCAACCTCCTCAAACCCGCCCTCTCCCGGGGCGAAATCCGCTGCATCGGAGCAACAACCCCCGATGAATACCGCAAGCACATTGCCCCCGACAAAGGATTGGAACGCCGGTTCCAAACGGTCCAGGTCCGTCCCACCGATTTTGAGCAAACCCTGCAGATTCTGCAGACCATCCGGCCCCTCTACGAAAAGCAATACCACGTTTCCTATAGCGACGAATCCCTCCAGGCCGCCATCAACCTGTCTGTAAGATACTTAAACGACCGCTGTCTCCCCGACAAGGCCATTGACCTGATGGACGAAGCCGGTGCCTTCATCTACTTAAAAAACAACGAAGTCAACTCGGAACTTTCCGAACTGCTACAAAAACAGGAGCTGCTCCGCAGCCAAAAACTGACGGCTGTAGAACAAGAAGAATACAGCCGAGCCGAAACCCTGATGCTCCAGGCCCGTGAGCTGGAAAATGAAATCCAGGCCCGCCAACAACAAACCGACTCCAACCCCGAGCACCGACCCATCGTTGAAGCAGAAACCATGGCCGGCATCGTTGCCTCCATGACCGGCATCCCGGTCCAAAAACTCAGCAGAAACGACCGGAACCGACTGAGTTCCATGGAAGAAAGCCTCCGAAACAAGGTGATCGGACAAGACGAAGCCATTGACCAGATTGTCCGTGCTATCCGCCGGAACCGCGCCGGACTCAAAGACCCCAACCGACCCATCGGCACGTTCATCTTCTTTGGCCCCACAGGCGTCGGTAAAACACACCTGGCCAAAACGTTGGCAGAAGAACTCTTTGATTCGACAGACAACCTCATTCGCCTGGATATGAGCGAATACATGGAAAAAATCACCGTCAGCCGCCTCATCGGAGCGCCTCCCGGCTACGTCGGCTACGAACAAGCCGGCCAACTCTCCGAAAGTGTGCGCCGCCGCCCCTACTCCATCGTGCTGCTGGATGAAATCGAAAAAGCCCATCCGGATATTTTCAACCTGTTGCTGCAAATCCTGGACGAAGGCCGGCTGACAGACAGCACCGGCCGCGAAATCGATTTCCGCAACACCCTCCTCATCATGACCTCCAACATCGGCAGTCGGGAAATGAAAGCCCAAGCCAACGGACTTGGATACACCACCGCCACTCAACGGGATGAAACATCCAGACGCAAAACCATCATTGACAAAGCGTTGCAAAAAGCCTTCTCCCCCGAATTCCTGAACCGGATTGACGGAAAAATCTATTTCCAATCCCTGGATCAAACGCACCTGTTACGCATTGTGGATCTGGAACTCAACAAACTCACACGCCGACTGGCGGACTTGGGATACACCCTGGACATAGAACCGGAGGCCAAAATCTTCCTCGGAGAAAAAGGGTTCGATCCCCAATGGGGGGCGAGACCCCTCAAACGCGCCCTTCAGGAATACCTGGAAGATCCGCTGGCCGATGCCATCATCGAAGCAACCCATCAGGCCAAAGGATACCGGGCACAACTCAACGACAAACGGACCGGCATCCTCATCATGGAATCCTGAACACCCCCGACACAACGGCAAGGAAGCTTTACCAATACCGCTTCAGGAACTTCTCACTACCCAGGTTCTGAATGGTAACACCCCGATCAAAATCCACGACCGTGCCCCGATAGGTGCGGTCGTGCGTTATTTTTGTCAAGGAATGCCGGGACCAGTCGTCCGGATTCACCCAGAAGGACACCGCTTCCCGCCGGTCCACCGGCTCAAAGCCCAAATTCCGGTAAGCCTGTCCTGCGGACCACTCCAAATCGGCATACGTCATCACCTCCTGCGGATGAACTGCCCTTTCAAAGGCAGACAACAAACGGCTCATTCCTCCCACAACCACCAACGAGGGCAATGAAGCATAACGGACCCACTCCCAGGATTCCACCCGTTCTGTCCCCCTCATCATGGGACGGGGTGATGAGAACGTGGCTACTGCGACCACCCGACCCTGACGATCTTCCAAAGCGTAGCGATGCTTGCACTTGGTCGTACCGTAGGTATGGCATTGTTCCAGAAATTCTTGTACGACGGCCGGTTCGGGCTGTATCACCCGACAATGGCGTGCAAAAATCCGGGACGCCTTCCCAAAGCGGACCCGCAAACGGTCTTTCCAAAAGTCGGTGTTGTGCCACCAACGGTCTTCGTACAGGTACACCGCTTGCGCCCCGATATCGGATTGACCGAGCACATTCGGAGCCGATGTTGCTCCCGTGGCCGGATGCAGACAAAAAACAGGCACCTGCACAATCCCCAGTACAAACGTTTCTACCGGAACCGGGACGAGAACAAACAAAGAGGACGACAAAGAGCATCCATCCACCTCCAACTGCAAACCCAGCTGCCGATCTGCCCGCAAAACAAACCGCCGTTCCTGAAAAGACAAGCCTTCGCTTGCCAAAAAAGAACGGACCTCTTCAATGAATTGTGCTGTCTGGAATTGGTACACGGCTGGTTTTTCTAGAAATTGGCGCAAGATACAAGAAATTTTCAAGATTTTTTTGCATTATTGGAAAATTGCACTACCTTTGCAGTCCCATTTGAAAAAATAGGGATCAACGATGATTCGTTAGCTCAGCAGGTAGAGCACAACACTTTTAATGTTGGGGTCCTGGGTTCGAGCCCCAGACGGATCACAGAAAACGGCTTCACAAATCAGTGAGGCCGTTTTTGTTTTGTATGATCCCACGGCACCCCGTGGTAGGTCTGACAAAAAAGCCCAGCCAGAATAGCTGGGCTTCGGTTTCGTTTCAAGTCCTCCTGCACAGGAAAGCCACCGGAAAGATTAGCGGCGGTTCAACACCATCAGGACCTTTCCTTCTCCATCCAGGAAGTACATGGTTGTCTCTTTCTCAATCCGATAATGACACACTCGCGCCAAGGTCGCCAGAATGGATTCTTCTGTTGTCATGTCTTCACACAGCATCATGGTTCTTCCGATAGACGAAAAATCAGCAAGGGTAGCATCATCGGGATGCACCTGCAAGGCACCGGTCAAGTGATTGCATCCCAAATAACCGGATACCTGGTTTCCTTCTTGAGCAAAACACAAGACAGGATGCACCTGTCCCACGGAAGCTGCGGAAGCCGGATCCAGCACCCAGTCGCCCACACGGACAATGTGCCAATCCCCGCGTAAGTGATTCCAGTTTCCATAATTGACAGATTCATTGCAGGCTGCCACTCCCAGCAGCACAAGCATCCACAACAAGATTCTCTTCATATATTCAATCGTTAAAATACCGGCATGATGTAGATGAGACCCAACGAAAGACGATGTTCCTCATCTTGAAGCAATTGTAACTGATGACCCACGCCAATGGAATCCAGTTTGTAGTAGTTGTAATGCACGAAGAACCGGAAATCCTTGCTTTGGGTCGGCATGTATTCCAAGCAAACCTGTGCGTTCCAGTCCGCCCGGCAAAAACCGGCCGGAACATTCTCAAAGGACTTGTACAATGCCCCGTACTCTCGGACGCCCTTCAAAAAGAATGCCCACGACGGATCGAAGTTCCAGTGAAAATATCCCACCATCGAATAGTACTCCACATTCTCCACGGTGCGTTTTTTTCCATCGGCAAAGACGGCAGAACGGCTGATCAGTCCATTGGCATCCAGATCCTGACGGCTGTACGTAAAGTCCAGGTATACGCCCCAGTCCTTCCGACGAAACGACTGTCCCATGGTCAGGAAATAGATATGACGGTCCATGGCCTGCTTGCCCCAAGAGGCCGAATACCGGAAATCCAACCGGGAGTTCTCCAGGAAAGAACCGTTCCAGTTTACTGTATACAACAAGGGAGCCTGCGTCGGATGCGTACCGTCCGGCAAACCACCGTAAAAATATTCACCGTCCTCAACCCCTCGCAAGTTGGCAACCTGCAACAACAACTCATGCCGGTCTGCCAACTGGAATGTTCCCGTGACCCCAAGCTGGTAACAAGCCAAGCTTCCTCCGAAATCACTGTATTGCAAGACATAAACCGGAGCCGCCCAGCATTCCTCTCCACCGAAGGCAAAGACTTGCTTACCCATGGTCAGCGAAAAACGGTCAAATGCCTGCCAACGCAAGTACGCATAGTCGATGGATTCGAGCAAGCCGTCGTACATATTGGAGCGAAAATTGGCATTGAAAGACTGACGGAACTGGTAAAACAAACGGTCCGTCACCTGACCTTCCACATTCCAACGGAAATTGTTCATCTTGTAACGGGTCGCCGGAGCTTCTCCCGGACGCATGGTGTGCATCATGGAGCCACGCATCTGGAAGACCATATCATGACGGTCCTCTTCTGCCCGAAGCACCGAACTGCCAAGCACGCAAAACAACAGACTGAAAATTAATAAGTTAAGTCGATTATTCTTGTTCATTTCTTCGATTATTTTCTCAAAATCAAGGCGCAAAAAAACGCAATAATCCCAACTTATGCAATTTTTATTATCTTTGCACAGTTTAACCTGAATTAACATCTTATTATGGCTTTTAACAACAACGTGATGATCGTGCGCCAGAAGTTGCTGCGCAATCTGATCAAACTATGGAACGAAGATCGTCTGGTAGAACAAATTGACCGTCTTCCTATCGAACTCAGTCCCAGAAACGCTCGTGCGAACGGTCGTTGCTGCATCCACAAAGAACGTGCAGTTTGGAAATACAAATCACTTCCGTTGATGGGTTTCGACATGTCTGATGAAACCGATGAATTGACACCCCTCTCAGAATACGCAAGCAAAGCATTGCAACGTCGTAAAACCATCAAAGAAAACATTCTTTGCGTAATCGATGAAGCTTGCTCTTCTTGTATTCAAAGCCAATACCAAATCACCAACCTGTGTAAAGGTTGTGTGGCCCGTACCTGTATCGTAAACTGCCCGAAACAAGCCATTAAAATTACCAAGACCGGTCAGGCTGAAATTGACCACGACTTGTGTATCAGCTGCGGTATTTGCCACAAGAGCTGTCCTTACCACGCCATCGTACACATTCCTGTACCTTGCGAAGAAGCTTGCCCGGTAAAAGCCATCAGCAAAGACGAACGTGGCATTGAGCACATTGACGAAAGCAAATGTATCTATTGTGCAAAATGTTTGAACAGCTGCCCGTTCGGTGCCATCTTTGAAATTTCCCAAGTATTCGACATTCTCCAAGCCATCCGTCGTGGTGAGAAAGTGATTGCCATGGTAGCACCAGCTATCTTGGGACAATACGATGCTCCCCTAGAAAACGTATACGGAGCCATCAAAGCCATTGGCTTTACCGACGTGATCGAAGTAGCAGAAGGAGCGATGGAAACCATCCGCATCGAAGGTGCTGAATTCCTGCACAAAATGCACGAAGGCCAACCCTTCATGACCACCTCTTGCTGTCCTTCATACATCGAAATGGCCCGCAAACATGCACCCGAACTGCAAAAATATATTTCGGACACCGGATCACCGATGTACTACACCGCCCGCATTGCCCGCAAACAATATCCTGACGGACGTATGGTCTTCATTGGCCCCTGCGTAGCAAAACGGAAAGAAGCGCAACGCGACGAAGAAGTGGACTTTGTAATGACTTACGAAGAACTGAACTGCGTACTGGCCGGTATGGGCATTGAAGTTCATGGTGCACAACCCTACCCGATGAAAGTTTCTTCCATCCGCGACGCACACCGCTTCGGTATCGGTGGTGGTGTGATGACGGCTGTGAAGAATGCCCTCGGCGAAGAGTTCACCAGCAAATACACCGGTCTCCAAATTGCAAACCTCGACAAGAAAACCGTTGGTTTGTTGAAAGCCTACGGTAAGAGCGGCAAAGCTCCGGCAAACTTCATCGAAGTGATGACTTGCGCCGGAGGTTGTGTTACCGGTCCAGCTACCTTCAATTCTTCCGACGCAGGCCAACGACTCTTTACCAAGAAGATTGATACCTTGTAGGAAGATATCTCTATCAGAGAACATTCCTTGACCATAGACCAGAAGCCGGCTTGCGAGTCGGCTTTTGTTTTTATTGATTATAAATTTAGAATTGTTCAAATTTATTGTTTATTAAATTTTTTTTCATAATTTTGTGAACACTTTTAAAAACAACACACACTTAAATAACATCATTATGGAAAAGAAATGGATCTGCACAATTTGCGGTTATGTACACGAAGGCCCTGAAGCGCCTGCAACTTGCCCTCAATGCAAACAACCCCAAGAAAAATTCAAAGAATTGGTAGAAACTGAAGGTGCACTGCAATTCGTTGATGAACACGTAATCGGTGTTGCCAAAGGATGTGATCCTGTTATTTGGGAAGGATTGCAAGCTCACTTCATGGGAGAATGTACCGAAGTAGGTATGTACTTGGCTATGAGCCGTCAAGCAGACCGCGAAGGTTATCCTGAAATCGCAGAAGCATTCAAACGCTACGCTTGGGAAGAAGCTGAACATGCTGCAAAATTCGCTGAATTGATTGGCGACGTTGTATGGGATACCAAAACCAACCTCAAAAAGCGTATGGAAGCTGAAGCAGGTGCATGCGAAGACAAAAAACGCATTGCTACATTGGCCAAACAACAAAACCTGGACGCAATCCATGACACTGTCCATGAAATGTGCAAAGACGAAGCTCGCCACGGCAAAGGCTTCGAAGGCTTGTACAACCGTTACTTCAAGAAATAATTTTTGGCAATCTTGATAAGTTGGGAGAGGCGGCAACGCCTCTCTTTTTTTGCATAAAACATGAAGCAACACGCAGGGATGCGAGCCAAAGAAACAATGGAAAAGTGCGAACACGGAATCCGTTGATTCCACATTCGCACTGATTCGATTCACTTTAAAAACAGTTATAACATCAATGGCTTAACTGTTACAAAGATAGGATGTTCCGAATGCCCATACAATACCCACATTTGGGTAATTGTACAACTACTTGATCTCTTCTATGTCCACCAGCTTGTTCACGATCGCATAAATCGTCAGACCGGCCGGACTGTGGATCTGCAGTTTTGAGGCAATGTTCTTGCGATGGGTCATCACCGTATGGGCCGAAAGATACAATTGGTCCGCAATCTGCTTATTGGTCATGCCCTTCACCACACAAACCACAATCTCCTTCTCTCGGGCTGTGAGTTTCTGGCGATTGTCCAGGGATTCTTCCTCCGCCCTTTCCTCTTGAATCAAGCGCATCAAGATCTCCCGCAATACATCCATGCCATCATAGATTGACAAGAACGCATCGTACTCTTTCAAAACAACTACCGGAGACTGGGTATGCTGCAACGCAACAAACTTCAGCGAAGCAAGGCCGGTCTGGTCCCGCAAACGGGAGGGCGTCAACGAACCCAGTTCCGCCGGATTCACCAGCAGGACATCCGGACGGTACCGGAGCAATTGCTGGTCCAGGTGCTCAACATCCCAAACCTCGGCCACCTCGATAGGCAGGTTCGAAAGACGCCGCAACACCGCCATGAGGCCCGCTCGGAGAATCTGGGACGACTCCGCAACCAAAACATGGAGCCTACCGACCATGATTTCTCCTCCGCTTTTCGTGGTAACGGATCACCGGGACAAACAAAGAATCTTCCACCAGATTGTGGTTGGCCAAATCGTCTGAACAAGTGAACATATCCACCAGGACACAATTCAACTCATCGTTGCTGGGAACAGAGAGGTACTTGAGGATGATATCCTTGAGCTCAAGCAATTTTTCTTCTACGTGGTCGTGACGGGAACTGAAGACATCAATGTTGTAATCTTCACTGACGGGGGCTCCGGACAGGAGATTTTCGACATAAGTGAATACCTGATGATCTTCGTAATCCATGTGCTTGTGCACCTGTCCGACGTATTCATCAAAATAAGACAAGACCAGGTCTGTCACACGCAGCTCCTGCTGGGTCTTTTGCAAAGCACTGGCCAGGCGATCCCGCAACTGGGGCAAGCGGTAATCCAGAAAAAAATGGTGGGATCCCTGCAGATACTGGATTAGGGTCGGCAACGAGATACTGGCTTCATCCAGCTCAAAGTTCTCCTGGTCCGACAGGAGATTGACGACCGCCAGAAAAGTCGCTTCGTTGACACCGTTCTCCTGACATACCTCCCGGATGGTGCGATCGCCGACACCCAAGGGGATACCGAAGCGAACCATCACCAACAACATGGAATAACGACGACCGATGAGGTCTTCTACACGGTCTTCCGCCCGATAACAACTAATTCGATACATAGGCTACTCTTTTCTTAAAATGGGATGCACATAACGGCCCTGACCCACAGAGGCCTTCCCATACTCAATGGCGTGGCAAGGACAACGGTGAATGCAGGCAACACACTCCACACAACGGTCGTCCCAAACAGGACGGTCCTCCTGCATGCGGAGGTTGCCCACTGGACAAACCCGAACACACAAGCCACAACCGACACATGCGCTCGTAGAGCGGAAGGAAGTCCGGCCGACCTTGAAGCGAGCGAACAAGGGATAGACCAAAAAACTCTTTAGCCAAGAAAGTCCGGTACGTGCGTACAAGGAAACATCAACGCCTACACCCATCCCTGCGGAAGCTGGCGGCAGGGTCCGGATCGAGGCGGCGATGCGTTCCAGCTTTGCTGGAGCGTCGTGCAACTTTCGTGCCTCTACATCCGGAGAATCCACCCCAAAGCCCGGTAAGAGCACATAATTGTTGGGCATGCACAGGGCATAGCCCCCCGACAAGGCGATGCCTTTTTGCGCCAGCAGCCGGCGAAAAATACGATCGGTATACGCAGCATCGTCCCCACAGGTTGCCACAAAGCAGACCGGGCCGGCCTCTGGGTCCGGTAACTGCAAAGCCAATGCCTCCACGAAACGTCTCATCAGCAAGGCAGGTCCCCATGAATGCACGGGAAACACAAAAATTACCGGTTCGTGAGCCGCTGCAGCATACGCTATCGGATGGTTTCCGGCACATCGCAGGGCCAGCGAAACCTCGGTTAACGGCTGGTTCAAAGCCCGTCCCAAGGTCTCAGCCACCCAACGGCTATTTCCGGTTCCTGAAAAATAGAATATCATCGTTTCCTTACATCCGGAATAAATGGGATTAAAACATCAGGCGCAAGCCCATATAAAAGTTACGGGGCAATGCAGGTCCATACATGTAACCCGAATCCCGGTCAGCTCCCTTGTCAAAGTCTTTCTGATAAGCATTGAAGATATTCTGAACCCCAGCATTGAACTGCAACTTCATGGTTTCCCAGAATTTCAAGTCATAAGAAATTTTGGCACCCATATCAAAGAAATCAGGGGTAATCTCAACAACGTCTTCGGGAATGGCTCCAGCCATGTGCTGCATCAGCATACTTCCGGTATAGGTGCCGTTAACAGCCAACTGCCAAGCCTCATCCAGTTGGAAGGAAGCTGTAAAATACCCGTACCAATCGGGGGTCCGGAACATTTCCTGCACGGCAGGAGCGGTCTCACTCCATTGGTACCACTCGTCGTACCGGCTTTGTTGCCAGGTGATACCGGCCTGCAACTGAAACCAGTCCCGGTAAGCTAACTTCGTTTCAGCGGTAATCCCCGCAACCCAGGCACCCGGACCGTTCAAGCGCTCCTGCACCAATACCCCGCTCTCAATCACGGCAGGACCCAATTCAAAGACATCCACCAGATGGGTGTAAAATCCTTCCACAAGCAGGTTGGTCTGCCAATCTCCGAATTGATGGTACAAGTCCCCGGACAACATAAAACTATGGGACCGTTCTTCGCGCAAGTCCGCACTGTTGCGGATCATCAGGACGGTACCGCCAACGTTGGCCACGTGCAAGTCTTCATCAAATACTTGCGGGGCACGGTATCCGGAAGAGTAACTTGCTCGGAAATTCATTTTTTCACTGGGATTGAAACGCAGGTTCAATCGCGGGCTGAAGATCTGTTTCGCCAGGAGGGAGTTCTTGTCCAAGCGACCCCCGATGAGGAAGCTCCAACGCCGGTTTTTCCATTCGTTTTGTGCAAAAAGACTTTGCGTAAATACTTCCTGCTCAGTAAAACGGTTGTAGCCCCACATGGTGTCGTTCAAATGGTCTCCGATGATTTCAGTACCCACTGTCAAATCAGCCGGCATGAACAGACAGTCCTCCATCTTATAGAGGTATTGCGCACCTCCCACCCATGTCAAACCTCGGGTAGAACCGTAAGCATTCAAATCTTGGCCACCACCGTAATAGCTCTCCCGGGCAATGTGCTGCGCAGAACCAAAAACAGAGAGACGGTGTTTGGTGTCCGGACTGAAATAATCAAACTTCAACCCTCCCGCATTGACATTGTGGCGGATTTGCTCGGCAATGTTGGCTTCGTGAGGGGGACGGCCCAGGCTATCACCTCCCCGACGATATTCGTTCATGTGGTGGTACTCAAAACTCAACTTGGAATAGACACCCGTCTTTACATAGGAACGCAAACCCAAGGTCTGACCTTGCAACTCAGCCACTTCCGTAAAGCCGTCGCCATTGGCATCGTAACCGTCCCGTTCCCGGTTTTGTCCAAAAATAAACAAACCCGCCTTGTTGTCGTCCGTCACAAAGGATGCGTTGAGGGAGGTATTGTGATCCATGGACCCGTCTGCCAGAACGGTCAGACCATGGCCCACTTCTCCAAAATTACGGACCGGTTCCTTGGTGATGATGTTGATGGTGCCGGCAATGGCGGAAGAACCGAACAAAGCGGATCCACCGCCACGCATCACTTCCACACGATCCACCATGCTCGCAGGAATTTGCTCGATGCCGTAAACACCGGCCAATGCGCTGAAGATCGGACGGGAATCAATCAGGAGTTGGGTATAAGGACCGTCCAGGCCGTTGATCCGGATTTGCTGGAAACCGCAGTTCTGGCAGTTGGTTTCCACACGGATACCCGGCTGGAATGCGATGCCTTGCGCCAGATTGACCGAATTGGTCTGGCTGAACACTTGCGCATCCACCACATTGACCAGGGTCGGAGCCAGTTGGCGAAGGGTTTCGCTCCGGTTGGCCGTAACGACAACTCCGCCCAAAGCAATGGCCTCTTCTTCCATCTGGAAGTTCAACTCCAGGGTTTGGCCTTTCTTCAAGGTAATCGGCCGGGAAATGGAACGGTAGCCGATAGCGGTAATCTCCAGTACAAAATCGCCTTCCGGCAAATTTTTCATATAAAAGTGACCCGTTGCATCGGAGGTCGTTCCCAACATCGTTCCTTGAAGAACGACAGAAATGAAGGGAAGGTGTTCCCCAGTGTTTTTATCAAGGATGTGACCCACGATGTTGGCATCCGTGCCATCGGGTTCTGATTGGTCTGCAAAGGCAAAGTTGGTTGCAGCACACAAGAGTGCCACAACGAAAAATAGTTTTCGAATCATAAAATAAAGGTTGCGACGATTGCTCGTCCGGTGTAAAATCAGGTTGATAAAAGGTAGAAATACAAATCTTGGCCTGCTATAGAACTACGCAAAGGCAGGCTCAACCACCGGAGGAGCGCGCAAAGAAGGGGTGACGTGCAAGTGTGCTGGAACCAGCGACACATCCAGTGTCAGGAGAATGCTGCAAACGTCACAAAAAAACGCAGGAATCGCCTGCATTTCTGCGGCAATTCCTGTATTTTCGTTGGCAATGTCAACCAGGACATAGCCTTGTGTTGTATGATCGTGATGAGCGGCGTACGGGTGCTGATGGACCACTCGCAGACCGTTCACCTCGTGGATGTGCGAGAAAAACGGAGCGAGAAGAAACTGGTAAACGACCAGTCCCAGCAGAAATACGAACCGCATACGGTGCATCAGACTTTCAAATTGTCATTTTTCACCAGCGCTACGGAGAGGGTTGCTTGTACGCACAAACGGCCTTCTACCCGAGCTTCGGCTTCAATGAAGAAAATCATTCCGCGTTTTGCTGTAATTTTTGCTGTAACTTCAACGGTGTCACCGGGGACTACAGATCCTTTGAAACGGGTCTTGTCAATACCGGTAAACATCGGGGTACAACCGTCCATTTCCTTCATCACAAGGATGGAACTGGATTGTCCCATGATTTCACACAAAATCACGCCAGGAACGACCGGATGACCCGGAAAGTGTCCTTGAAGGAAAAACTCATCGCCACGAACGGTGTACTTACCGTGGCAGATTCCATTTTCATCAATTTCCATCTCATCCACGAGCAACATCGGCTCACGATGAGGCAAGAAGTTTTTAATTTCTTCGCGTTTCATATTTATTCCTCTACTCTTCTTAATGCAATACTTCCGTTATGACCACCGAAACCCAGAGAGTTGGACAACGCAATGGTAAAGTCGCATTTACGCGCGGTCATGGGGTTGTAGTCCAAATCACAATCCGGATCCGCTTCGGTCAAACCGATTGTCGGAGGTACGATGCCTTCGCGAATGGCCAGAGCGGCGGCAGCCAATTCCACACCACCGGCAGCGCCCAACATGTGACCGGTCATGGATTTGGTCGAACAAATCACTGCACGACGGGCATCCTCTTCTCCCAACGCCAGCTTGATAGCCGCTGTTTCGGATTTGTCATTCAACGGAGTACCTGTTCCATGGGCATTGAAGTGGGCCACTTCACCCGGGCGGTAACCGGCTTCGTTCAATGCTTGACGGATCGCAGCAGCCGGAGTAGTACCATCCGGACGCGGAGCCGTGTAGTGGTATGCGTCGCAAGAGTTACCGTAACCGCATACTTCTGCATAAATTTTTGCTCCACGGGCCTTGGCGTGTTCGTATTCTTCCAACACAACGATACCGGCACCTTCCGCCATTACGAAACCTTGACGGCGCGCATCAAAGGGAAGGGATCCTTGGAGGGGATCTTCAGAGCGGGACAAAGCCTTGCTGTTGGCAAAACCACCAATGGACAAGGGACTGATGGAAGCTTCTGCACCACCGGAAATAATGGCATCAGCGTAACCGTGTTTGATCGCACGGAATGCCTCACCAATCGCGTGGGTTCCGGTTGCACAAGCGGTTACCACCGGCAAGCAGGGTCCTTGTGCGTTGTGTTTGATGGCGATGTTTCCAGAGGCGATGTTGGAAATCATCATCGGAATGAACAAAGGTGAAATGCGGTTGGCTCCTTCACGGTCCATCTTGCGGGTTTCTTCAATGAAGGTATCCATCCCCCCGATACCCGATCCTACATAGACACCGAAACGGCCGGCTTCGATGTTGGTTTCAGCGACCAGACCGCTGTCAGCAACAGCTTGATTCGCAGCCGCCAGGGCATACAGGCAGAAACGGTCACTTTTGCGGATGGTTTGGGGATCCACTCCAAATTCTTTCGCATTAAATCCTTTGATTTCGCCAGCTATATGAACAGGCAGATCGTCTGTCGGGAAATAAGTAATGCGGTCAATGCCACAGACGCCAGCTTTCAAATTGTTCCAAAACGTCTCCACATTGTTTCCGACAGGGGTAATGACACCCATACCGGTAATTACTACTCTTCTCATAAATAGTCGGTTATATTTTAATTTTATTCTTCGTACTTGATTTCAGACCAGGTCAGCAAACAAGCTGCCGTGGTAAAGCCAGCTCCGAATGCGCTCATGGCGATGCGGTCACCGTCTTTGATTTTTCCTTCACGGGCCAGCTCATCCAGCAACATCGGGATGCTGGAAGAAGAAGTGTTTCCGTATTTCTCGATGAAATGAGGGAATTTGTCCCATCCTTGCTTCATGTACTCACGGATGGTATCGATGATGCGGATGTTGGCCTGGTGCAACAGGTAGTGGTCCACCTGGTCAGGGGTTACACCTGCTTTCTGCATCACGCGGTTCAAGTCACGAATAGAACCTCTTACCGCCATTTTGAACACATCCTGGCCATTCATAATTACGGCATGGTCGTGTTCCTCCTTGTTCACATAAGGGGTGTATTGCAGTTTGTGACGTTGGTACAGAGCCTCAGGCATGCTGGTGTTGGTCAGGGAGAAACTTTCAAAGTTGTCTCCGACGGTCAATACCACAGCACCGGCTCCGTCTCCGAAGAGTACGCAAGTACCACGATCTGTCCAGTCCATCATGCGGGAGGGTTCTTCAGCCGCTACGACCAAGACATTTTTTACTCTACCTGACTTGAAGAAAGCATCAGCGATATCCAATGCGTAAAGGAAGCCAGCACAAGCACCGTTCACATCAATGGTCGGGCAAGTGGCTCCAATCATACCTTGGAGTACACAACCCAAACCAGGGGTGATGTATTCATTCACTACATTTGAGCAGATGATATAATCAATATCCCGAGCCGTCAGTTTTGCACTGGCCAGCGCTTTGTTCATCGCTTCTGCGGCCAAGTCTTCTAATTTTTCGCTGGAAATCACACGTCTTTCAACGATTCCAGTTCTTGAACGAATCCACTCATCGTTCGTATCCAAAAAGGTGGACAACATCTCGTTGGTCACCACTTGTTTCGGATGAGCACTTCCGGTTCCAATGATTTTCATACACATAAATATTAAGCCCGCAAAAATAGTCCTTTTACAGGAAAAATCTACAATTTATTCAAAAAAATTGACGATTTTAAGATATTACAAACCCATATATTACTGTTGCTCAGGACTTAAAGAATCGATCTCAATTCCCCAGAACGCCAAACGACGCGATGCAACCGAAAGATCCACCTCTCTAGGAACAGGAATCACCTTTCTATCAGCGTGTTGCAATTCATCTTTATGGGCTACCAGGTAGGCTGCACTCAGCGCCTGGATCGCAAAACTCATGTCCATGATTTCTGCCGGGTGACCGTCACCACAGGCCAGGTTCACCAATTTGCCTTCACCCAGGATGTAAATGACACGACCGTCTTCCAAACGGAAACCTTCGATGTTCTTGCGGGCCTCAAACACAGCAACTGCCGACTTGCGCAAACCGGCAACATCCACTTCGACATCAAAGTGGCCGGCATTGCAACAGATGGCACCATCCTTCATTTTTTCAAAATGACGGACACCCACCACATCGTTGCATCCGGTAACCGTCACAAACACATCCCCGAGCGGAGCCGCCTGATCCATGGTCATCACCGCAAATCCATCCATCACGGCCTCCATGGCACGTACCGGATCCACTTCCGTTACCACAACCGACGCTCCAAGGCCTTTGGCACGCATGGCCACGCCCTTTCCGCACCAGCCATAACCGGCTACCACAACCGTCTTGCCGGCCACAATCAGGTTGGTGGTCCGGTTGATACCGTCCCACACCGACTGGCCGGTACCATAACGGTTGTCAAACAAGTGCTTGCAGTCTGCATCGTTCACCGTAATCATCGGGAAACGGAGGGCTCCCTGACGTTCCATCGTGTGCAAACGGTGGATACCAGTCGTCGTTTCTTCGCAACCGCCGATCACACGGTCCAGCAAGTGGGGATAGCGGGTATGGATCAGGTTGACCAGATCCCCCCCATCGTCAATGATGAGGTCCGGTCCGATTTCAATCACGCGGGTCAAGTGACGGTCATACTCTTCCGGTGTCGCGTTGTACCAGGCATACACATGCAAACCGTCGTGTACCAAGGCCGCTGCCACATCGTCCTGGGTAGACAAAGCATTGCTACCCGTTACATACATCTCTGCTCCACCGGCTGCCAAGACCTTGCATAAATAAGCGGTTTTGGCCTCCAGATGCACAGACAAAGCTATTTTCAAACCTTTGAACGGCAGGTCCCGGCGAAAATTTTCCTCGATACCCCGAAGGATATCCATGTGACCGATGACCCAGTCAATCTTCATTTTTCCACTTTCCCACAACTCGGGATTTCTAATTTCACTCATAATGATATACTATTTTTTTATTCTATTTCTGATTTTGTCGCAAAATTAACTATTCTTTGCGAAAACGAAACGCTTTCCTAACTTTGTATGTTTAAGTCAGATTAAAACCATACCCTTATTATGAAAAGAAGAAACCTCATCCTACCGGTCCTCTGCACCCTGTTGCTCGCATTGGCCGCCTGTACCCATTCAACCTCCTACGTCATTGAAGTTCCCATTCCGGAACGGGAATCCGGCCAGACGGACGTGGTCGGTCTGGTGACCGAAAAATTGAAAACCGTTCGCGTCGGCTTCATCGGTTTGGGCATGCGGGGACCCGGTGCTGTGGAACGTTTTACCTATATCCCTGGCACAGAAGTCGTTGCACTTTGTGATATCGTTCCGGAACGCGTAGAAGCCTGCCAACAGATTCTCCGCAACCGCAACCTGCCGGAAGCGGCAGCCTATAGTGGCAGTGAAGACGCTTGGAAAGCGCTCTGCGAACGCGACGACATCGACTTGGTTTACATCGTGACAGACTGGAAGAACCACGCACAAATGGGCGTTTATGCCATGGAACACGGCAAACACGTGGCCATCGAGGTACCGGCAGCCATGACCCTGGATGAAATCTGGTCCCTGATCAATACCGCGGAAAAGACCCGCAAACACTGCATGCAATTGGAAAACTGCGTGTACGACTTTTTTGAACTGACCACCCTGAACATGGCCCAACACGGTCTTTTCGGAGAAGTGCTCCACGTGGAAGGTTCCTACATCCACAACCTGGAAGACTTCTGGCCCTACTACTACAACAACTGGCGCATGGAATACAACCGCACCCACCGCGGAGACGTCTATCCGACCCACGGCTTGGGACCTGCCTGCCAGCTTTTGGACATTCACCGTGGCGACCGCATGAAATACCTGGTAGCCATGGATACGAAAGCGGTCAACGGCCCCGCATACATTGAACGGACCACCGGTGAAAAAGTGACTGACTTCAAGAACGGTGACCACACCCTTACCCTCATCCGTACCGAAAATGGCAAGACCATCCACATCCAACACAACGTCATGACCCCGAGACCGTACAGCCGTATGTACCAACTCACGGGCACCGATGGCTTCGCCAACAAATACCCGGTACAGCAATACTGCCTGCGTCCGACCCAAGTGGCCGCTGACGAAGTTCCGGACCATGAAAACCTCAACGCACACGGAGCCGTTTCCAAGGAAGTACGTGAAGCCCTGATGCTGAAATACAAACACCCGATCCACCAGGAACTGGAAGAGATTGCCAAGAAAGTCGGAGGACACGGGGGTATGGACTTCATCATGGACTACCGCCTGGTGTACTGTCTGCAAAACGGTCTGCCGCTGGATATGGACGTATACGACCTGGCCGAATGGTGCTGCCTGCCGGAACTGACAGCCCTTTCCATTGAAAACAATTCGGCACCCGTAGCCATCCCCGACTTTACCCGGGGTGCCTGGAACAAGATCCAAGGCTACCGCCATGCCTTCGCAGAATAATCCAACGGTACACAGCGCATGAAAGCATTGTTAGAGATTGTCTCCCTATTCCAACTGGAGGGAACCCCGCAACAGCCGGAACCGCTCGGTTCCGGTCTCATCAACGACAGCTACCTGGTCCGCACCGCAGAAGACGGTCAGCCGGATTATGTCCTACAACGCATCAACCATGCCATCTTCCAGGATGTGGACCTGTTGCAAGACAACATCCGGGCGGTAACCGGACACATCCGTCGCAAATTGGAAGCAACGGAGACTCCCGACGTGGACCGGCGCGTACTCCGCTTCATCCCGTCAACCCATGGCAAAGACTACTGGTTTGATGGAGAACACTATTGGCGCATGATGGTCTATGTACAAGACTCGTACACCCATCAGGCCGTCACCCCCACCTCTTCCCGAAATGCCGGCCTGGCTTTTGGTGCTTTCCAAGCCCAACTCGCAGACCTTCCCCAAACGTTGGGAGAAACGATCCCGAACTTCCACAACATGGAATTCCGCCTGCAACAATTGGACGAGGCGGTTGCTGCAGATCCTGCGGGCCGTGTTGCTGGGGCACAAGACCTGCTGGACGCAGTGAACCAACGCCGCGACACCTATTGCCGTGCAGAACAGCTGTACCGCGAAGGCAAACTGCCCAAACGCGTCTGCCACTGCGACACCAAAGTCAACAACATGCTCTTTGACAGCCAGGACAACATTCTTTGCGTCATCGACCTGGATACCGTCATGCCCAGTTTCATCTTCTCCGACTACGGTGACTTCCTGCGCACCGGCGCCAACCCGGTTGCCGAAGACGAACCCGATCTGCAGAAAATTGATTTTGACATGACGATCTTCAAAGCCTTCACCGAAGGTTATCTGCAAAGTGCCCGTTCGTTTCTGACCCCGCTGGAAATTGAGATGTTGCCCTACGCCGCCGCACTCTTCCCCTACATGCAATTTGTACGGTTCCTGACCGACTGGATCAACGGAGACACCTACTACAAAATACAGTATCCGGAACACAACCTGGTACGCTCCCGGGCTCAACTTCAATTGCTGATTCGCGTAGAAGCCTGTGAAAACGAAATGAAATCATTCATCCAAAGCCTACTGTCACAACAATAATCACTCCTCCCATGAAATACACCCGCCTAGCTTTTATACTGGCCGCCTTGAGCCTTTCCATCGGGACCTTTGCCCAAAAGAAAACCGACTATGCCCGTTTTGTAAATCCCTTGGTCGGCACCGATTTCCATGGCCACACCTACCCCGGAGCCGTCGCTCCCTTTGGCATGGTCCAACTCAGTCCGGACACGCGTCTGACCGGTTGGGACGGCTGCTCGGCCTACCACTATTCCGATACCCTGGTCTATGGTTTCAGTCATACCCACTTGAGCGGTACCGGTTGTTCCGATTACGGAGACATCCTGCTGATGCCCGTCACCGGCTACGAGCACGCAGAAATCCGCAACGACCTCTACAGTTCGGCGTTCCGCCACGAAAACGAAACAGCCTCCCCGGGCTATTACAGCGTCCTCCTGGATGATTACCAAATCCTGGTGGAACTGACCGCAGGTCCCCGCACCGGACTGCACCGCTACACTTTTGAAAAGAATGCCACACCCCAGGTGGTTTTGGACCTCATCCACCGGGATGAGCTGCTTGAGAGCAAGTTGACCGTGCTGGACGATCACACCGTACAAGGCATGCGCCGCTCCAAAGCCTGGTCCACCGACCAACCCATTTATTTCCATTTGGAATTCTCCCGCCCCATTGTAGCCCAACGCTACAACGCGGACAGTACGCAAGTGATTTTCGAATTTGCACCGCTGAAGCGCAAAAATGTCCTCGTAGCGAAGGTCGGCATCTCCAACCATTCCTGCGACAATGCCCGCACCAACCTCTACACCGAACTGCCCAAGTCCAAGTCGTTTGACTTTGACGGCATCCATCAAAAAACACGCAATGCCTGGAACGACTACCTCGGCAAGATTGAAGTCGGCTACCGCAAACAGAATACACCCTCTGCCGTTCGGGACTCCATGGAACAGGAACACCTGCGGACCTTCTACACAGCCCTTTACCACACGGCCGTAAGTCCGAATCTCTATTCGGATGCCGGTATCCCGGATGAATACACCGTCTTCTCCCTTTGGGACACCTTCCGGGCCTTGCACCCGCTCTTCGCCCTGATCGAACGGGAACGTACCGAGGACTTCATGGACACCTTCCTGATTGTGTACGACCAATTGGGTAAATTGCCCATGTGGGAACTCTCCCGCTACGAAACCGACTGCATGATCGGCTACAACTCAGTGTCCGTCATCGCAGACGCCATTGCCAAAGGCATCACGGATTTTGACATCGCCCGGATGTTCGAAGCCATGATTGCCAACTCGCATGAAAAGGAATACGGCATTGATGTCTTCCACGAGAACGGCGTGGTTCTCGGAGAATTGGAACACGAATCCGTATCCAAAACACTGGAATATGCTTACGATGACTGGTGCATCGCTCAAGTGGCCCTGTACCTGTACAACACCACGGGCGACGAACAATACGAAGACTACTACCGGGAATACCTGGGCTATGCCCAATACTATATGAACGTCTTTGATCCCAGCACCGGCTTTATGCGGGCCCGCCAGGATGGACGTTGGATGACCCCTTTCCGCCCGGCAGAAGTCAACAACCACTACACCGAAGCCAACTCATGGCAGTACAGTTTCTTCGTTCCCCACGACATCAGCGGACACATCCGTCTGTTGGGTGGTGACAGCCTCTACTGCGACAAACTGGACCAGCTGTTCACTGCTTCCAGCCGCACCGTCGGTCGTACCCAAGTGGATATCACCGGACTCATCGGTCAATATGCTCATGGAAACGAACCCAGCCACAACTACGCCTACCTCTATACCTATGCGGGGCAACCCTGGAAAACCCAGGCCCGTGTGCGTGAAATCATGACAACCCTGTACGACTCTTCTCCGGACGGTCTCTGCGGCAACGAAGACTGTGGCCAAATGTCTGCCTGGTATGTATTCAGTGCCATGGGCTTCTATCCGGTTACCCCGGGTTGTGACCAGTTTGTCTTGGGATCGCCGCTGTTTGACTACGTCGTATTGAACCTGGAAAATGGCAAACAATTCCGTCTGGAAGCTGACTACACCCTCTGCGACCAACCGGACTGTACCGCAAAAGGCATTTTGAATTTCCCGTACATCGGCAGCATGCGCTTGAATGGTCAGACCCACAGCCGGATGTTCCTGACCAGCCAAGACATCCTCAACGGCGGTAATTTCCGGATCCAACTCAGCAAGACTCCCAACTACACTTTGGGAATCGAAGCAGAAAACCGTCCACATACCGCCATCGAAAGCAACCTGGTGGGCAATCCCTGGTTTGAGGTTGAAACCCCGATGTTTGACGACCGGACCTCCGTATCCATCGGTTCCTACGATGCCACGAACGAAATCTGGTACAGCCTCATCCTGAACCGGGGCGAGCAACCGCAATACAAACGGTACACCGGCCCCTTCGTCGTGGATCAAACCTGTATTCTCCGCGCTTACGCGATATCTCCGCAAGGCAAACGCAGCTTTGTAACCGAGACCACCGTAACCAAACTCCGTAGCGACCGCAGCATCCAAATCCTTTCCAATTACAATCCGCAATACAATGCGGGAGGAGACCGGGGATTGGTGGATGGTGTTCGCGGACGCATCAATTGGCGCACCGGCGGCTGGCAAGGCTTCCAACGCACCGATTTTGAAGCCATCGTGGATATCGGAAGCGTACAACCGGTCACTGCCATCACGGCCGGCTTCCTGCAAGATGTCCGTTCCTGGATCTGGATGCCGACATACGTTGAATTCTCCATTTCGGAAGATGGTGTGAATTTCACCCCCCTGGGTCGCTACACCCACCAAGTGGACATCAAGGATTACGAAATGCAAGTCATTGATCTGGGTTGGAAAGCTTGCACAACAGGCGATGCCAACACCCAATGTTGCAACACCCCGAAAGCCCGTTACATCAAGGTATTCGCCAAGAATTTCGGTACCATCCCGGAATGGCACCTGGGTGCTGGCGGCGAAGGATTCATCTTTATTGATGAGATTGATATAAAAAATTAAAAAAAATATTTGCGATTTCAGGGAAAGACTGTACCTTTGTTGTCTCAAAAGGATGGACTCTTAGCTCAGCTGGTAGAGCACGACACTCTTAATGTTGGGGTCCAGGGTTCGAGCCCCTGAGGGTCCACCAAAAAACGGCTTCACAATTTGTGAGGCCGTTTTCTTTTTGCTGTTTTCTTTTGCTGGAGGACCGGAGCTACCTGCCCAACAGGTCCTTCAGGTCCGACACATGGGCATTGAACTCCACGATCTCGGTGTACACCTGATCGATTTCCGAACGCTGGTTCAATGACAAAGCCAGCTTGTGATGGGCCTTCTTCAGCGATGTCAGAGCCGTCTTTCCTTTACGCAACAAGGCCTCTGCATCAAGCAGCTTACGACGCAGCTTCAGGTAAGCACGATCCTCCTCCCGTCCTGACTTGGGAGAACAGAGTTGGAGATAGGTTGCATATTCATCCGCCAATTCCGCTTTCTCGTGTTCCACCCAGGCCTTCATCGGATCCGAAGACAGAAGGCGGGCCAAGGTGTCACAATACATACCGACGAGGGTATCCGCCATTTGAACATAATCCCGAACCGACACAGCCTGTTTTCGTCGCACATACGTCTCAGCCCCCTGACCGAGCAGTTTGCCGGACAACTTGGCATAACCTTCCGGCAATTCCATTCCCATGCCCAGGCGGTTGTAGTGGTGAATGAGGGAGTCTACCTGCCGGCCGAGTCCTCGCAGTTCCACGCCGAATTGTTCGTAGCGTGTAGGAGCGCAAAGGCTTTTCAAATTACGGAAATAACGTTCCAGCACCTCCGAATAAGCGAGATACTTCTGAACGGCCTTTTCTTCCCGGATCTGAAAATCCGCAATTCCATTCAACTCGTTCACCCGCAAATCGGGCGAATGCAAGGTGGCTGTAAAATAAAGACTGCGCTCCCGACGGCTTTCGGAAAGGATCTCCAGAACCTTTTCCGGAAACCGACTGAGGGTATCGACGCGCTCACACAACTGTCCGACGCTCTCGATCTGAGTTTTGTGCAAGACAGAACAAGAAATGGCAAACAACAGCGCCAACCAGGCGACTAAGGGGTAAAAGAATCTATTTTTCATACCTCTTGAATCGTAGTCTGATGCTGTTTGTGACAGAAAACGAAGCCGGCTTCCCATCAAAAAACTCCCCAGAAGCAGCAGCTTTTGGGGAGTCATCGTGGATAGAATTATCTTACAAAGCGGAAGACCGTCTGACTGCGGTACGGACGCTCCGGAGAGAGTTCCGCACTGGGCCACTCGGGATGGTTCGGCGTATCCGGATATTTCTGGGTTTCCAGGCAGATGGCCGTATTGGGACCATAGGAAATCCCTTTTTTACCGACGGCCGAATGATCCAGGAAATTGCCCGTATAGATCTGGATACCGGGTTCTGTGGTCAGGATCTCCAGCCCGATGCCGGTGCTCGGACAGCGCACAGCCGCCGCTACACAAGTGGCATCCCCTTCCGTGTTGAGACACCAGTTGTGGTCAAAGCCATTGCCATTGAGAATCTGCTCACAGTCAAAATTCTTCAAATCGTTTCCGACCGGATGAGCCTGGCGGAAATCCATCGGAGTCCCCTCTACCGGATCGATGCGTCCAACCGGCAGGAACGTTTTTCCGGTCGGGGTATAACGGTCCGCGTTCAGGTAGAGTTCATGGTCCGCAATGGTCCGGTTCGGATCACCGGAAAGGTTGAAATAGGAGTGGTTGGTCAAGTTGATGACCGTCTTGGCATCGCTCTCCGCGGCATAATGAATTTCCAGGGCATTGTCCTCTGTCAGGTGGTAAATAACTTGGACATGGACTTTACCGGGGAAGTTTGCATCACCGTCCGGAGACTCCAAGGTCAACACCAGGTGCTGTGCATCGGGTTGTTCCGCCTGAAAAACCCGGTAGTGCCAACCATCCGGTCCCCCGTGCAAACAGTGGGTAAAGTTATTCTGCGGCAGTTGGTAGGTCTTTCCATCAATTTCCAAATGACCCTCCCCAATCCGGTTGGCATAGCGACCGATCACCGCCCCAAAATCGGAAGGGCTGTGTTCTTTGTCTGCAAATTGCCCGATGTTGTCAAACGCCAGTACCACATCCCGGAACACTCCTTCCCGATCGGGCACCCAGATCGAAACGATGCGTGCGCCAAAGTTGGTGATGCAGACCTCCATCCCTTGTTGGTTCTGGAGGATGTACAAATCCGTTTCTTTTCCTTGCAATTGTGTACGGAAACGGTGGGGATCCAATCCCGAGCGAGTAATGGCCTTTGTTGTCATGGTCAGCTTGTTTATTTTTAGCAAATGTAAGAAATTTCCATAGAATAGCGGCCACCGGCTAAAAGACCATACCCAGTTTGAAGCCCCAGTTGTTCAAACCACAGGGATTGAACGTAGCCTGCGTATCCGTTGTATAGCTGTAATACATCGCCAGATGCAAACCTGTATCTGAGCCTGTGAAAGGATAGTAGATCAGACCTATTTCCGGAGAGACATAGAAGCCCCATCCGGTTTCCCGGGTCACGTAATGGGAGAAATATGTACTATACGAAGCATATTCTGCACCCACTTTGGCCTCCACATACGGCTGGAGTTCCAACGGCCACAAACGCATACGCATGGACAGGCCAAAGGCATTCTGATACAAATTCCGTTGTACATCGGTGGTCAGCGCCGCTCCATCCCGCAGCGGATAGGTTTGTTTTTCCAGGTAGGTTTCGTTGTTGCTGAAATGGCTGAACGTACCGATGGCGATCCAGGGATTCAGGTAGTAGCCACTCTGCAGATAGATACCGTAGCCTTGAACATTTTGTACAAAATCGTTGTACAGGGTTCCATTGATTTGCCAGCCCAGGTTCATGTAGGTACGCTTGCCTACTTGGGCATTGGCTTCCCCAGCTGAGAGGGCCACGCCCATCAGCAGCAACAGGGGTAATGTATATTTTTTCATGATACTCGTTGTAAAAGATTATTGTTCGAGATAAGGGGATTGGACGAACGCCTGGTCAATGGCGTCCTGCATCCGTTGGACATCGTAATAAAGGCTCGAGCTGGCGGGTCCACCCAGATAGGCCGACCAGGCAATCGGATAGACGGTCGGGCTGCCCGTCGCGGTGGAAAGATCCAGCAGTTCCAGAACGAGTGCATTGGCGGTTCTCAGGTAACTGGGAGTCCAGAAACCGGGGTATCCAGCCCACCAGAACGGATTGTCGTAATAATGGAAATAGCGGTCCATGCGTTCCAGGTAGGTCAGGCGAACCCCCAGGTCTGCCTGGGAGCGGTCTGTCACCTGCGCATAACCGCAATGTTTCAAGTTGTCACGGACTTCGCCCAAAAGAGCGGTCGCATAGTACGAAGTGGAATAATAAGGTTCCTGAGCACTGCTCATCACCAGGATACTGTCCGGCAGATAAAAAGTTGCAAACGAGGCAAAGTCTGCATCCTCGGCCGGCTCAGTATAGACGAGGTATTCGTGATCCGGATCCTGTTCATAGGGTTCTTTCTCGCAAGCTGCTGCGAAGACTAGACCCACCATCAAATAAAGTAGTTTCTTCATCGTTTTCATTGCTTATGGGGTTATTCATTCATTACCACCCACAACGAATTTGACAAAGTTTGTACCAAATTTTACAAGTTAGTTTTCCTAACTTTGTAGCATGAACACCATTCTCATCGTCCTTGTCATCATCGCCCTCCTGGCCACGGCTCTGCTCTGGAAACAGAACTCTCAGAAAAGCCACGAAATCCACCAACTCACACGGCAACTCGCCGAATGCGAAGCCTCTCTGATCCGGAGCGAGGCCGATCTACGCACCGCAGAGACCTTACGCGACAACGAGCGGTACCAATACGAACACATGCTGGCCGAGCTGAAGTCCAGCCATGCGAAAGCCATTGAGGCCGCCCGGACGGCCCTTGCTTTGGAGAACGAAAAAACCCTCAAAGCCCGCGAAGAATCCCTGAAGAAAGAGGCGGCAGAAACCCTCAAAACAATTACCGGAGGATTGGACCAGCATATCCGGGCCATGAAAGAGGCCTTCGAAGCCCAGAAAAAAACGCACACCGAAGAGTCCTCCTCCATCCGGACCCAGTTTGCAGAAACGGTCCGGCACCTGAAAGAACAGACCGACCACATCGGCGCTACCGCCGATGACCTGGCCAAGGCCCTCAAAGGGCAAAGCAAGGTACAGGGCATCTTCGGAGAAACCATCCTGGAAAACATCCTTCAGGCAGAAGGTTTGCGGGAAGGTCACGACTACCACGCAGAATTCTACCTGCGGGACAAGAAAGGGAACCGCATCGTGAACGAAGCAACCGGCAAAAGCATGCGTCCTGATTTTGCCCTGCACTTTCCCGACAACACCGACATCCTCATCGAGTCCAAAGTATCCCTGACCGCCTTGGCGGACTACTTCGCTGCCGAGACAGAAGAAGAACGGGCCGCAGCCTCCGCACGAAACCTGGAATCCATTGAACGGCACATCAAGGAGCTGACCAGCAAGGAATACCAGAAATACGTCGTGGGCCGTCGGGCGCTCGACTACATCATCATGTTCATTCCCAACTACGGAGCCTACCAACTGGCCAAGCTGGAAGACAAAGATATCTTTGCCAAAGCCTTCAAACAGAACGTCCTCATCACCACCGAAGAGACCCTCATTCCATTCCTTCGCCTCATCCGCACCGCTTGGGTTCAGAAAGAACAAATGGAAAACATCGCAGAAATCGTCTGTGCCGCCCAGGATATGGTCGAACGGGTCGGCATTTTCTGCCATGCCAATGCCGTCCTTGAAAAAGACCTGGAGCAGGTTCTGGATGGCTTCAAGACCAATTCCAAACGGCTGGTCGAAGGCAAACAGAGCATTGTCAAAGCGGCCCTTCGGGCCATCGACCACGGCATTCAGGCACCCTCCGGCAAGAATGCACTGCCCACTTGCACCGAATAACACGCCGGTCGTGGACCCAAACCCGCTTCGCCCGGACAGCATATAAAAAAGGGGATCACGCAATCGTCATCCCCTTTCTCCTGGGATCCTTGATGAATCCCATGTACCATTCCTTATATTAGAAAGCAACCGACATCCCGAAATGCAGGTTAAACCGGTAGGACATGGGCAAATAAGGATGAGCATGTCCTTTCTGAACCAGGAAGTCCGGCATGGTGATCAAACTGTCCAGGATCGGGGCCGATGCCCATTCCGTCGGCAGATAGTCTCCCCCGATGAAAAAGTTCATCCCGGCTTTCGGTGTCACTTCCAGAATCCATCCGATGGTCTTGGCCGTGTTCAGGAACGAATAGTTTACCCCCAAGGACAACCAACGGAAAGCCTTCAAATTATAGGAAGCTGTCAACTCCTGTCTGTAATAGCTGTGGCTGAACCGACCGGAATAGAGCAGACCGGCACTCATGCGGTCCCAACAGAAAGGCACTTCCACCCCGGCATACACGCGCGGCATGGTTGAACGGACCAACTGTTCCGCATCTTCTTTTTTCTCAATATTCATCAAGGCTTTTGCATCATCCAGGACTTCGTCCAAGGCTCCATTGAAATCAAAATGCTGGTCCACATCCTGGAATCCATCCCAGACAAAACTACCTTGGGTAGCAAAGGTTTGTTGGGCCCCTTTTTTGTATTGGATCCAGCCCAAATCGGTCACGGATGCAGAAACGGACAGACCATCGAAGAGACTACCGATGTTGAGCTTCCACTCAACACCCAAGTCAATGGATCCTCCATAACCGGCCAGGACCTTGTTTTCCATGAGCCGATTCAGATCAAAACGGATATCCGGCATGTATCCATTTTCAGGCATGGAAATATCCAACCCGTGCATGACTGCATGGAGAGAACCATCGGTCTTCACTTCCCACTTTTCTTTTCCCGTCATCAGCCGGACGTTGTCCAGGTTCAGTTCGGCATACGCAACGGGAGCAATGAAACGGACACGTGCTCCCACACGCAACGACTCACCGATCTTCCGGGAATAACCCAACGAAGCGGTTACCGCAGCCGTAGCATAGGCATTGATGTTGGCAATGTTGAACGTCTCCGCGTCCAGGCCGGTACCTTTCTTCATGAACATGAACAAATCCCGGGGGAGGTCCACATCCAGTCCGGTACGGAGCGAAAGGTCAAAAGTCCAGAACGATCCCTGCTGGGTATAAAAACCAAAATTCACCAAGTTCGTTCCGAACTCTGCATCCAAATGGGGATGTTTAGCCAACGCCCGATCGAACTGTTCCACCGTCACCGAGGGGTGCAGAAATGTTGCCAGCTGACCGTCCATCGGATACAGGAAAGTCGAAATATCCAGATTCGACAGCAGACCCAGCCCGAAGTCGCCAACAGCCGGGATCATCACATAATTCGTTCTTGGAGCAAAAGCCGGGTTCATTTGGTTTCTTTGGGCAGAATTGTCCAAGAAATAACTGCCTTTCAATGCTTGAGCGGCTCCGGTGAACGGCAGCAGGAACATCGCTGCCAACACAACAACAATAATTTTTCTCATCTGATTACTCCTCCTCTTCTTCGATCATAAAATCTCTTAAATCCACATGGATACCTTCCGGCACCAAAGCCTGCAGTACCGCCCGAATGCTCGTTTCTTCGTTCAGCGGAGCACTGGGACTTGTTGAGGTCGCCACGAAATTCAACTTCACGGCAGCAATGTCCGGAATCTGCTGGCCCTGTCCGATCGCCAACAGGAAGTTCAAGTCTGTCACCGTCACATCCTTTCCATTACCCCCCTGAATGAATTGACAACCTGAATTTTCTGCCAGTTCAATGATTTCATTGTGCTCATCCAGCAAGGTCACGGACAGATCGAGGTTCAGCGGCAAACTGCTCTCTACCTGACCGATCAAAGACAGACTGCCCGCACGCAGGATGGTACTGATCATCGCCGGAATTCCCGTCAAGGTATCGCAGAATTCAAAACGGAAGTCCTCTCCCAACTGCAGGGGCACTTCCAGGGCACACTCGCCTCGCAGGATGTAATCGGCCTTGGGTTCAATCACGATATCCGATGAAGCATCGGTTCCGGCACTGATTTGCACACACAAGCTGTCGGGAGTATTGCGAATCATATCCAGGATGGGGATTTGCACAAATTGATATCCTTCCGGACAGCAGCCTTGGCCCAACCAGAAACGGGTATGCTTCGGTTGGTCTGCCGATTCGGCTCCTTCTACGCGAAGGTCCACCACCACGGCTTCACCTGCCTCTCCATGACGATACGGTACGATTTCCGCCTTCGCGATGGCCGATACGCCCAAATTAGTTTCCAGATCCACGGTCAGATGGACGTGTTCCAGATCAAGAATGGCCTCCATGTTCTCGGTTTCGAGTTTTGAAGTCAAGGATGTCAGATCCACCGATTGGGTCAGCGTATCCATTTGGTAATCCACCCGTCCCGTCAATTTCGAAATGGTAATGGTACGATCTTCGCCACTTCCCTGGATAGAAGCATCCAAAGAAACCGTATGTTCCTGATTCAACCAGTCCTCAACCTGAATGGAGGCATCCGAGAGCTGGAAGGTTCCTTCCACCACCACCTTCTCTTTCAACGCTTCCTCCGCATGGAGATTGATACCCGAAAGATCCAACGCGACAATATGAATGGGATCCACCACAATCTTTCCGTCCTGATCCAACGTGCTGTGAATACGCAGGAAGCCTTCTTCATCCCGAACTCCATCCTCCAGGATCAGGAGTTCCGGCAAGCCCACCTTGAAGTCCAAGGTCAAGGTAGCATCCCCAAGTTCCGGCAAGGCAGAGGCATCCAGCGTAAGGTTGGCATAGACCTCTTCCAATTCAATCCGACCCACAGAGAGGACCTCTTCCGGCAATTGCCCCGGCTCCAGCAAGGTGATTTCCTCTTCGTGTTCCAAGGTGCTGACATATTGATCCAAGGCCAGCACATCCGGACGCAGTTCCGGCACCTTCGCCTCAAAGCGGATGGTTGCATCATCGGCCAATAGGGCATCCAGATCGGCCCTACGCACCTCTCCAGCAGCAACACCCACGGTTCCTTCTACTTTGATATCCCCCTCGATCACATAGACCTCTCCCTTCAGAACAGGCTCCAGAACCAGGCAGTCAATGGGCAGTCGGATCTCCGAAGGAATCTCGTCGGTGAAAGTCATGCGATGGGTGGTGGGGTCGTAATGATAGGCTTGGGGCACATCTTTCAACTGCAACATCGACGGGAGGCTAATGATCACGCCTTCTTTCATGGGACCAATTTCCAAATCGGTCTCCGGAATTTGGATGTTGATTTCAATGACCGGATCGCCCTGCGGATATACGAGTACACGTTCCAGGTCCTTGAGTTCTTCCGGTACTTCCACTTCCATATGCTCAGAAACTTCGATCGGGTACTCAATGGCATCGATGTAGGCGCTGTAGTCATCCACCTCCAAGGAACCATCCACATGGACCTCCAGTTTCAGATCGTCCGCCTCGATAGTAGGCAAATCCTCGGTATTGACCTTTCCCTCAGCACGGGCCTTGGCTCGAAAAACCACCTGACCTTCCAAGGCAATCGTTCCATCAACGGGTTCCGGCAACACATAACGTTCCACCCGGATGGAACCGGCGAAACCCTGAGCCAGATCAATGGCCGTGTACGACAACTTACTGTCCCGAGCCCCTTGCACCTGCATACCGGTCGGAAATTCAATTTCCAGGGTTTCCAGTTCCACCTGCAGTCCTTCCAATTTGGAAAGGTTTTGGACAGCAACGGAGAAATCCAGGACCGATTGCTGCGAGAATTCAACGTAATCAATCTCCGCTACGCCTTCCGGCAAAACAATCTCTCCTAAATTCAAGTCCAGCTGCTCTTCGTATTCTACTTCTACCGGCTTGATTCCGGCACGAACATTTTCTACTTCAAAATCCACGAATTCCACCAGCACCTCAATCGGGCTGATGGTCTGGCCGGCTCGCATGAGTTGATCCAAATGACGGGTGGTCGTCTTCAAATCGGTGTAAACCGGACGACCCAAAACCTCAACATGCAGATCTTTGTTCAAAATGAGGGATCCGTTTGCATCCTCTGACCAATCCTCCTCACGGAAAAGGAAGGAGTGCACAGGATACTCTTTCACCACCTCTCCACCTGCAGCCGGCATTTCGAAATCCATCTGAATATGCTCACCGAACAAATCCGTCAAATCAAAATCCATGTGGGGATTGACACTACCCGAGGTGAACAACGAACGGCTCATTCCAATGCTCACACGGATCCGGGCCTCTTCCGCCAAAGTCACCTCTTCAACGTGGGTAATCCCTTCCGGCAACATCATCCGGACGTTCACATCCGTGGACTCTTCGAACGAATCCGCCAAAACAAAACCGGATCCGAGGAGTTCAGCCAGCTGGCTCAACGGAATCTCGGTATCGCTCAACAGGTAAGAGGGAATCGTCAAATCCTCCGGAACAGAAACCACTGCATCTTCATAGTGGAAGGAATCCAACGCCAACGTGCGGTCCTCGGCCGAAAGCCCGTACTGATCCATTCCCAGCGCATAGACCATTCCCTCCGCCACGTCCACCGAAGGGAGTTCCGGTGCAGAGAACGAATCTGCCAAACGTTCCTCGTATTCATAGTGGATGGCATCCACCTTGACCTCGGAAACATCCACATTCTCCAGACTGAATGCAAAATCCTCCGAAAAATCAATGGCCTCAATCAGGACCATTTCCTTCAAGGCTGCCAGGGAATCTGAAAAATCCAAAGAATCTTTGTAGAAAACGGAATAAAAACCTTCCGAATCTGACCCGAGATATTTACGATATTTCTCGTCCAACTGATCCAGCAGGTCTTTCAACTGCATGCGGGCGGTCGTTCCGACAGGAATTACCACTCCATCCTGAAACACATTGACTTCCAAATTGATGTCGTCTTCGGAAATCACATACTCATCGTTCACACACGAAACAGACAAGCAACAGGCGGCTAAACAAAGCCATGCCGCACAAAGTGCACGGCACACCATTTTTTTCATAGTTATCAGATTATTTTTTACGTTTTTTCTATTTTTTGACACAACCCTATGGATACAACAACACGGAAACCGACAAGAAACTTGTCAATTTCAGGCTTGCATCCTTCTGATACAAATATGTCTTCGGGTTTGTTAATCCAATTGCGGATGTAAAGATAGGAGTATTTCATCATAGTGCAAAATCTTCCTTTGCCCAGAAGATTTCAACCCGTTTTTTAGGGCTGTTTTCCAAAATATATTAACTTGCGATGTTTTACCAAACCGATATTGTATTACTATAAATAACATTCATCATGAGCAAATATCCCAAAATTGGTATCCGTCCTACCATTGACGGCCGTCAAGGTGGTGTGCGTGAAAGCCTTGAAGAAAAGACCATGAATCTGGCAAAAGCTGTTGCCGAATTGATTTCAACCCATGTCAAACATGCCGACGGAACACCGGTCGAATGTATCATCGCCGACAGCACCATCGGACGGGTAGCAGAAACCGCTGCATGTCAGGCCAAATTTGAACGGGAAGGCGTAGGTGCTACCATTTCGGTCACCTCCTGCTGGTGCTATGGTTCTGAAACCATGGACATGCACCCGCACTGGCCCAAAGCCGTATGGGGATTCAATGGAACCGAACGTCCCGGAGCCGTGTACTTGGCGGCTGTTCTGGCGGGCCATGCTCAAAAGGGTCTTCCTGCCTTTGGCATCTACGGTCACGATGTTCAGGATCTGACCGACAACAGCATTCCCGAAGATGTTGCAGAAAAAATCCTCCGCTGGGCCAGAGCCGCTTTGGCCGTAGCCACCATGCGGGGCGAAAGCTATCTGTCCATCGGTAGCCAATGCATGGGAATCGCAGGCAGTATCGTTGATCAGGACTTCTTCCAGGAATACCTCGGCATGCGCAACGAAAGCGTCGATGAAACCGAAATCCTTCGCCGGATGGACGAAGGCATCTACGATCACGAAGAATACGAAAAAGCCATGGCCTGGACCGAAACCTACTGCAAAGTCAACGAAGGTTGGGACAAGAACCGTCCTGAAAAACAAAAGGACCGCAAAGGAAAAGATGCCGATTGGGAATTTGTTGTAAAAATGACCCTGATTGTACGCGATCTGATGACCGGCAACCCGCGCCTGCGCGAATTGGGATTCAAAGAAGAAGCCATTGGCCACAATGCCATTGCTGCCGGATTCCAAGGACAACGCCAATGGACCGACTGGAAACCGAACGGAGACTTTACCGAAGCCTTGTTGTGCAGCACCTTTGACTGGAACGGTATCCGGGAAGCGTATGTATTGGCTACTGAAAACGATGCCTGCAACGGTGTCGCCATGCTCTTCGGAAAACTGCTCACCGGTTGCGGACAGATGTTCTCGGATGTACGCACCTACTGGAGCCCCGAAGCGGTAAAACGGGTGACCGGCAAAGAACTCAGCGGCCTGGCTGCCGGCGGAATGATTCACTTGATCAACTCCGGAGCCACAACCCTGGATGCAACCGGAGCCAGCACCAATGCAGCCGGCGAACCTTGCATGAAACCAGCATGGGAGATGACCCCTGCCGATGTGGAAGGATGTTTGAAAAACACGAACTGGATGCCGGCAGACCGCGACTACTTCCGCGGCGGCGGGTTCTCCAGCAACTTCCTCTCCAAAGGAGGCATGCCCGTGACCATGAGCCGGTTGAATCTGATCAAAGGACTGGGACCGGTGCTGCAGATTGCCGAAGGTTGGACTGCAGACATTGATCCGGAAATCCACCAGGTTCTCAACATGCGTACCGACCCTACCTGGCCGACGACTTGGTTTGTACCCCGTCTTGATGCGACCAAAGCACCCTTCAAAGACGTGTATTCAGTCATGAACAACTGGGGTGCCAACCACGGTGCCATCAGTTACGGCCACATCGGAGCCGACCTGATTACCCTGGCCTCCATGCTCCGTATCCCGGTTTGCATGCACAACGTTCCGGAAGAAAAGATTTTCCGTCCGGCTGCATGGAATGCATTCGGTATGGACAAAGAAGGTGCCGACTTCCGTGCCTGCCAAAATTATGGACCCATCTACAAATAGAACCCTATGATCACCCATCTGCATTTTGAAGAATTCATCCGCCAGGCACACCGTGTCGGGGATGCCGGATTGACCGTCTGCAGCAGTGGCAATCTGTCGTGGCGAATCGGAGAGGAGGCGCTGATTTCCGGTACCGGTTCGTGGGTTCCGACCATCCAAAAAGAGAAGATCTCCCGTTGCCTTGTCGCTACGGGAGAAGTACTCAACGGGGTAAAGCCCTCTATGGAAAGTGGTTTTCACCTGGGCGTGCTGCGCAACCGTCCCGATGTGAACGTTGTACTTCATTTCCAATCTCCCTATGCCACAGCCGTTTCCTGCATGAAAGAGAAGCCTGGTAACTTCAATGTAACGGCTGAGGTTCCTTGTCATGTAGGACGTGAAATTCCGGTGATTCCCTACCTCCGTCCGGGATCTGCGGAATTGGCTTCCGCCGTCGTCGAAGCCATGCAGGAACACAACTCGATTCTGCTGACCAACCACGGCCAGGTAGTCTGCGGAAAAGATTTTGACCAGGCCTTTGAACGGGCCATGTTCTTTGAGATGGCTTGCAGAATCATCATCCAAAGCGGTGGAAATTATACCGTCCTCACCCCAAAAGAGATTGAAGAGTTGGACATCTACGTCCTTGGCAAGAAAACACCCCTCAAGTAAATTGATCAAGAAGCCCCATGGACAAAGTATATCTTGCCGCCGATTTTGGCGGTGGTAGCGGACGCATCATGGCGGGGTGGCTGGAAAACGGCCACCTCCACATGAAAGAAATTCACCGTTTCGGTAACCGGCAGATCCAACTGGGAGACACCCTCTACTGGGATTTCCCGGCACTCTTTGATGAATTGGTCAACGGACTCAAGAAGGCCAAAGCCCTGGGCTACCCCGTAGCCAGTCTGGCAGTAGATACATGGGGGGTTGATTTCGGACTCATCGACCGGGACGGCAAGTTGTTGGGCAATCCCGTATGCTACCGGGACAACCGGACTGCCGGAATTCCAGAGAAAGTGGCCACGATCCTCGATCCGCAGGCCCACTACGCCACGACCGGCATCCAAGTCATGGAAATCAACACCTTGTCTCAGTTGTTCAGCATGAAAGGGAGCGCCCAGTTGGAAGCGGCCCATCGGCTGCTGTTCATGCCGGACCTGTTCAGCTACTTCCTCACCGGTAACGCAAACAACGAATACAGCATCGCCTCCACCTCCGAGCTCCTGGATGCCCGCAAACGGAACTGGTCCTGGGAAACCATCCGGACCCTGGAACTGCCGGAGCACCTCTTTGGAGAGATTGTTATGCCCGGAACTGTACGAGGATTCCTGCGACCGGAAATCGCCGAAGAAACAGGACTGGGTCCCATCCCCGTGATTGCCGTAGGTTCTCACGATACCGCCTCTGCCCTGGCAGCCGTCCCTGCTACGACAGAAGACGGTCCCGTTACCTTCCTCAGTTCCGGAACCTGGTCCCTTTTGGGGGTTGAATTACCCGAGCCGATCCTTACCGAAGAGGCCCGTCAGGCAGGATTCACCAACGAAGGGGCCGTGAGAGGAGGCATCCGTTTCTTGCAAAACATCACCGGATTGTGGATTTTACAACGCCTGATGGAAGAATGGAAAGAACGCGGGGAAGAACAACATTTCGACACCTTGATTCCCGCAGCTGCAGCGGCCGAAGTCCGTTGCAGAATTCCCGTAACGGACCCGGCTTTCATGAATCCGACATCCATGGAAACAGCCATCCGGGATTACTGCCAGCAATCCGGACAACCGGAACCGAATACCCCGGCCGAGATGACCCGATGTGTCCTGGAATCTCTGGCCAGCCAATACAAAGAAGCCGTTGAGGGGTTAAAATCCATTCTACCCGATCCTCCCCGCCGGTTGCACATCATCGGAGGCGGTTCACAAAACACCCTGCTCAACCAACTCACCGCAGATGCCCTGAACCTCCCGGTTTCGGCCGGCCCTGTTGAGGCAACCGCCATGGGCAACATCCTGGTACAAGCCATGGCCGCCGGCGAAGTGACCGATTTGAAGGACCTGCGGAACGTGGTAAGAAACAGCGTCAATCTCCTACTATTTACTCCCAAAACCGCCCAATCATGAAAAACAGACTGGTTGAAAAGAAATACCTGATTACCTTCATCCTCATCACCTCGTTGTTTGCACTTTGGGGCTTTGCCAACGACATCACCAACCCGATGGTGGCGGCCTTCCAAACCATCATGGAACTATCCACCTTCGAGGCCTCGTGGGTACAATTCGCTTTCTACGGAGGCTACGCCACCATGGCCATTCCCGCCGCGATGTTTATACGGCGATTCAATTATAAAAGCGGCATCCTCCTGGGGCTGGGTTTGTATGCCATCGGGGCATTTCTGTTCATTCCTGCAGCCTTGATGCAGAATTTCCTGTTTTTCTGCCTGTCTTTGTACATCCTCACCTTTGGACTGGCATTTCTGGAAACCACGGCAAACCCGTTCATTCTCTCGTTGGGCTCCAAAGAAACGGCTACCCAACGCCTCAACCTGGCGCAAGCCTTCAACCCGTTGGGTTCCCTGCTCGGTATGGGGGTAGCCTCCACCATTGTTCTTCCTTCGCTCTGGTCGGACCGGCGGAACGCTGCGGGAGAAACCTTCTTCCACACGCTCAGTGAGGCAGAAAAAGCCGACATCCGCCTGCACGACCTCGCGGTCATCCGGGATCCCTATGTGATTCTGGGCATCGTTGTCCTGATCATTCTCCTGGTCATTGCTTTGAAAAAAATGCCTGCCGCCACCGATACGAACCGGCAAGACAGGGCAAGAAATACGTTAAAACGCCTGTGGAACAACAGCGTTTACCGCGAGGGCGTTGTGACGCAAGTATTCTACGTTGCAGCACAAATCATGGTCTGGACTTACATCATCCACTACGCCGACAACCTGGGTATCAACAAAGCCACCGCCCAGAATTTCAACATCATCGCCATGTGCCTGTTTTTAGGAGGACGCTTCGTTTGTACCTTCCTGATGCGGTTCTTCAACACGCGGTTGCTTTTGACCCTCTTTGGCTTTGGGGCCATGCTCTGCTCGTTGGGAACGATTGCCCTTGTCGGCCGCATGGGACTGTATTGCCTGGTGGGCATTTCAGCTTTCATGTCCCTGATGTTTCCGACCATCTACGGCATCGCTTTGGAAAATGTGGAGCAGCAAGATACCTCCTTGGGAGCCGCTTTCCTGGTGATGGCCATCGTGGGCGGTGCGGTCATGCCTCCCCTGCAAGGACTGATCATTGACAAGCAAGAAATCCTGCACCACCCGGCCGTCAATGTTTCCTTCGTCCTGCCCTTGCTCTGTTTTGCCATCGTAACCCTTTACGGTTTCCGATCACACCGCAAACTACGGGGACGGGCATAAATACAACAAGGGCGATCCGGTTGGGTCGCCCTTGTCTTGTATATCTATATTAAAATCCAAGCAGTACCGCTACTAGTACTCTTCTTCGTTAAAGAAAAAGTCCTCTTTGCTGGGATAGTCCGGCCAAATTTCTTCAATGCTTTCGTAAACTTCACCGTCATCTTCCAGGTCTTCCAAGTTCTCAATGACTTCAAGAGGTGCTCCGGAGCGGGTTGCATAGTCAATCAATTCTTCTTTGGTAGCAGGCCAAGGAGCATCCTCCAGGCGGGATGCCAATTCAAGTGTCCAATACATAATATCTTACTATCAATTATTTATTTAACAAAGGGCCGCAAAGGTATATAAAAATCAGTTACGGCAACCAAAAATCTTCAGAAATATTTAACTCAACGTGTTGATAACGTGCCAATGTGAACAAATAATCCGAAAGACGGTTCAAATATCGCGCGGCACGCACCACTTCTTCCCGCGAATCATCCAGTGCAATGACACTGCGCTCAGCACGCCGGCAGATGGTCCGGGCCAGATGACATTCGGCAGCGGCACGAGGCTGTCCCGGCAAAACGAAGGAACGCATGGGAGGAATTTCGGCCGTCATCCGGTCAATTTCGTGCTCCAAAGCGATGATTTCATCATCCGAAAAAGTCTTCAGTTTGTCCACAGGCTTCTCCGTCGCCACATGAGCCGATGCCCACATCAGGTTTTCCTGAATCTTGCGCAAGACGGGCTGGTGTTGCTCGGAAAGTGAGCATCGCAAGACGGCCAACATCGAAATAAGTTCATCCATATCCCCGTACGCACACACGCGCGGGTCCGCTTTTGAAATCCGGGTTCCACTGACCAGGGCCGTCGTTCCCCGATCCCCTGTTTTGGTATAAATTGCCATAAGTAATTCCTTAATATATTTATTTTTACTGTATTCTATAATCTTGTTCGATACGTCCATCGCACAATCGGATCATGCGGTGTGCATAAGCCGCAATGGTTTCCTCGTGGGTAACCAACAACAACGTGTTTCCCTGTTCATGCAACTGCTGGAAGAGTTCCATCACCTCACACGAAGTCCGGGTATCCAGGTTACCCGTCGGCTCGTCAGCAAGAATCACGGAAGGATTGTTTATCAAAGCCCGTGCCAAAGCGACGCGCTGGCACTGTCCTCCGGACAACTGCTGGGGCCTGTGATGAAGCCGCTCCTGCAAACCCACACGAATCAAAGCCTCCTCGGCCCGCTCCAACCGTTCCCGCTTGCCAACCCCAGCGTAATACAAGGGCAGGGCGACATTTTCAAGGGCCGTATAAACCGGCAAGAGATGGAACGACTGAAAGACAAAACCAATCTCCCGGTTGCGGATCCTGGCCAAAGCACTCTCGTCCAAACCACTGGTATCCTGACCGTGCAAGACATACCGGCCGGAAGTCGGGGTATCCAGACATCCCAGGATATTCATCAAGGTCGATTTTCCGGAACCCGAAGGTCCCATGATGGCGACAAACTCATTTTTACCAATGGACAAAGAAAGATGATCCAACGCACGGACTTGTTGTTCTCCAACACGATAATATTTACAAAGATCCGTCAGCTCCACTTCACTACCACACAACACCTGTTTCATAACAAGACTTTCTAATTCTCAAATGTAAGAATAATTTGGCGGCAATCAAGGATATTTCGTAATATTGTCGCCATTTTATACACTGGACTACAACCCCATCCCGCTATGGCATACAGAAAAATTGACCAATACGACGAAGCAACCACCCAAGCGATGGCCGAACACTACCGCGCCATCCTGGAACTCATCGGCGAAGACCCCGAACGCGAAGGACTCCTCAAAACCCCCCTTCGGGTCGCAAAATCCATTCAGTTCCTGACGCAAGGCTACGAAATGGACGGCAGTGAAATCCTCCGTTCCGCCATGTTCAAAGAAGATTACCGTCAGATGGTACTGGTCAAAGACATTGAATTGTACTCGACCTGCGAACACCACATGCTTCCGTTTTATGGAAAGGCACATGTTGCCTACATTCCCAACGGTTACATCACCGGCTTGAGCAAAGTGGCCCGCGTCGTAGAGTGTTTTGCTCGCCGCCTGCAGGTCCAAGAGCGGCTGACCGTCCAAATTCGGGACTGCATCCAAGAGACCCTCAACCCGCTGGGAGTGGCCGTAGTCATTGAAGCCTCACACATGTGCATGCAAATCCGCGGTGTCCAAAAACAACACTCCGTAACCACCACTTCAGCCTTTACCGGAGCCTTCCTCAAAGACATGCGCACCCGGGCTGAATTCATGAACCTGATTGGGGTGAATCTACACCAATAGAAAGACCTTACGCATCTAGAATCTGAGCAATCAGTTCGACCAGCAATTCCGCATCCGTAGCCTCACCACCGAGGTTACTTTTGCTTTTGTGATCGGCATTCCGGATAAAATACAGAATCCGGAAACATTGCTCCAACGAGTAGCGCCGGGCAGCGGCCAGGAAAGGTTTTGCATAGCGGATTCCCGCCTGCATCGCAGCCTCGTCCACCGAACAGTTCCGTTGCCGGCGAATGGCCTGGATCAGCTCCAGCCGATAAAAGAAATAAAACAGGTAACCCGTGATGGGAGCCAAAGGCATCTTGGTAGAATCCATCAGGTAATGGGCGATGCGGAATGCCCGTTGCGCTTGTCCCTGCCCCAAAGCGTCCCCCAGTTCAATGGGATTGAATTCCCGGCTCACACCCGTATTCTTCTCCACAATCTCCTCGGTAATCAGGACCTCCTCCGGCTGCATGGCCCGGGTATATTTATCCATTTCCAAAGCCAGCTTCCGCAAATCATTCCCGGCATAGTCCGCCAGCATCATGGCCGCCTTCGGATCCATCCGTTTGCCCAATGAGGTCGCATACTGATCAATCCACTGGGGCAGGTTCCATTCACTGACCTTGTTCGATTCCAGGACTTCACTGTGAGCCACCAGCACTTTGGAGAAACGGGAGCGTTTGTCAACAGACTTGCCCGAAAACGCCAACACAAGGACCGTCGTAGGACAAGGGCTCATGACATAGGGCTCCAGATCCTCGATTTTCTTCAATTGCTGAGCCTCCCGCACCAACACCAATTGACGTTCGGCCATCATCGGAAACCGGTTGCACAAGGCTTCGATGTTCAAGGCCGTAGTCTCGTTGCCATAAATGATGGTCTGGTTGAAATCGCGTTCGTACGGCTGCAGCGCATGCTCCTGGATGAGATCACACAACTGATCCACATAGTACGACTCCTCCCCCATCAACAAATAAATGGGCGCAAACTTTCCGGCCAGCACATCGGCCTTCAAACGATTGAAAACGGAAAGGGTATCTGCTTTTACCTGTTTTGCCATAGGACAAATGTACGAACTAATTTCTATCTTTGCACGAAAGATTCTCGCATGAATGCCAAATTATACGATCCCCTTCGCCGCAAACCGGTCGCACGGACTCCCGAAGAAGAAGTCCGCCAGGGATTGATACAATGGCTGAACCAGGAGAAAGGGGTTTCCCTGAACTGGATGATGTCGGAATACCGGTTCCAATGCGGACCGATGACCTACCGGGCAGATCTGGTCATCTTCGACCGCAATCTGCAACCGGTCCTGTTGGCCGAATGCAAAGCCCCCTCCGTTCCAATCGACCGCAACGTCGTGGAGCAGGGACTTCGCTACAACCAGCACCTGCGGGTCAAATACATGCTGTTCACCAATGGACAAAGCTACCGGGTGGCCAAACTGGATACCGCCCAAAACCGTTTTGTATTCACAGACACTTGTCCGACCTACGAAGAAATGCTGCAACCCTAGCCGTTGCAAAAGATTGTTGTTATGAAAACATTGGAGAGAAAAGAAGACAAACAGATATTCCAAATCGTTTCCGAAGAAGCCCAAAAGCTCGGCGTCCGGGCCTACGCCATCGGTGGATACGTCCGTGACTCGCTGTTGGGCCGTCCTTGCAAAGACATCGACGTGGTCGTCGAAGGCAGTGGCATTGCCTTGGCGGAACAAGTCGCAAACCGCCTGAAGACCAAGGTCTCCGTCTTCAAACGGTTTGGAACGGCCATGCTGAAAAAGTGGGGCGTGGAGGTGGAATTCGTCGGTGCCCGCAAGGAATCCTACCGCTCGGACTCCCGCAATCCCATCGTGGAAACCGGAACCCTGGAAGAGGACCAAAAACGTCGCGACTTTACCATCAACGCCATGTCTTTCAGCCTACAGACCGAGGACTTCGGCAAGCTCATTGACCCTTTTGGTGGAGAACAAGATCTGGAAGCCAAACTCATCCGGACTCCGTTGGATCCCGATATCACCTACAGCGACGACCCGCTTCGCATGATCCGAGCCATCCGGTTTGCCACCCAACTCCAGTTTCAGATCGTTCCAGAATCCTTTGAAGCCATCCAGCGCAATGCTGACCGCCTGCACATCCTCTCCAAGGAACGGATCTGCGACGAATTGAACAAGATCATGCTGGCCCCCAAACCCTCCTACGGTTTTCAACTGCTCTACGACAGCGGCCTGTTGGAACACATCCTCCCGCAACTCTGCCAGCTCAAAGGAGTAGAAACCCAAGAAGGGAAAGGACACAAAGACAACTTCTCACACTCCCTGCAAGTCCTGGACAACGTCGCCGAACAATCCGACGACCTCTGGTTGCGTTGGGCCGCCCTGCTGCACGACATCGGCAAACCCCGGACCAAGAAATTCGAACCGGGGATCGGATGGACCTTCCACAGCCACGAATTTCTGGGAGCCAAGATGATTCCGGACATCTTCAAACAACTGAAGTTGCCCCTCAACGAAAAAATGAAATACGTCCAGAAACTGGTGGGCCTTCACCTTCGACCCATTGCCCTGGTACAGGATACCGTCACCGATTCTGCCGTTCGCCGTCTGCTGTTTGACGCAGGAGATGACATTGACGATTTGATGTTGCTCTGTGGAGCTGACATCACATCAAAGAATGAGATGACGGTCCGCAAGCACAAACGCAACTTCGAACTGGTCCGCGAAAAGCTGGTGGAAGTTGAGGAGAAAGATGCCATCCGCAATTTCAAACCACCGGTGGACGGAGCGCTCATCATGCGCGTTTTCAACATTCCGCCTTGCCACGCCATCGGAACCATCAAGGAATACATCAAAAATGCCATCCTGGACGATGGAGTTGAAAACAGCATCCAGGCCACCTTGCCCCTCATGCTAAAAAAAGGTGAGGAACTGGGACTCACCCCAACCCTCACCTTGGAACAACTGCTGGAAGAAACTCGTTAGTCTTTGAGTTTCTTGTATTTGAAGCGCTTGGGTTCTACATTGCCCAGGCGCATTTTTTTGTTCTCTTCGTACTCTGAATAAGAACCTTCAAAGAAATACACTTTGGACTCTCCTTCAAAGGCAAGAATGTGGGTTGCAATACGATCCAGGAACCAACGGTCGTGGGAAATGACCACCGCACAACCGGCGAAATTTTCCAAACCTTCTTCCAAGGCACGAATGGTGTTCACGTCCACGTCGTTGGTCGGCTCATCGAGCAACAACACATTGGCTTCCTCTTTCAAGGTCAACGCCAGGTGCAAACGATTGCGTTCACCACCACTCAAGATACCGCATTTCTTTTCCTGGTCGGCTCCCGAGAAATTAAAACGGGATACATACGCACGCGCATTGACCTCTTTGTTTCCCAAACGGACAAAATCCGAATCATCCGCGATGGTTTGATAAACCGTCTTGTCCGGATCAATGGATTTGTGTTGTTGGTCCACATAGGCGATCTTCACGGTCTCTCCCACGGTAAATTCTCCACGGTCGGCCTGCTCGATACCCATGATCAGACGGAACAACGTCGTCTTACCGGCTCCGTTCGGACCAATGACACCCACAATACCCCCTTGGGGCAGTTTGAAATCAAGGCCTTCAAACAAAATGCGGTCGCCAAAACCTTTGGTCACATCCTTGGCCTCGATCACATGGGTACCCAAACGGGGACCGTTCGGGATGAAGATTTCCAAACGTTCTTCCTTTTGACGTCCGTCCTCGTTCAACATCTTTTCGTAAGCGGACAAACGGGCCTTGGACTTTGCATGACGGGCCTTCGGAGCCATACGCACCCATTCCAACTCGCGTTCCAACGTCTTGCGGCGTTTGCTTTCCTGCTTTTCTTCCTGAGCCAATCGTTTGCTCTTCTGATCCAACCAGGAAGAATAGTTGCCCTTCCAGGGAATACCTTCTCCACGGTCGAGTTCCAGAATCCAACCGGCCACATTGTCCAGGAAGTAACGGTCGTGGGTTACCGCAATCACGGTACCCTTGTATTGTTGCAAGTGGGCTTCCAGCCATTGGATACTTTCGGTATCCAAGTGGTTGGTCGGCTCGTCCAACAACAACACATCCGGTTCACGAAGCAACAGGCGGCACAAAGCAACACGACGACGTTCTCCACCGCTCAAATGTTTGATCAGCGCATCCGGTTCCGGGCATTGCAACGCATCCATCGCTCTTTCCAGTTTGGAATCGATGTCCCAACCGCCCACGTGGTCAATCTTCTCGGTCAATTCACCTTGGTAGGCAATCAGTTTGTTCATCTCGTCGTCTTCCAACGGCTCACAGAACTTCAGGTTCACCGCTTCGTACTCCTTCAGCAAATCCACAACCTCCTGAACCCCTTCTTCTACCACTTCCCGAACGGTCTTTTCCTCATCCAACTGCGGCTCCTGTTCCAGGTAACCGACGGTATAACCCGGAGCCCACACCACTTCTCCTTGGTAAGACTTTTCCAAACCCGCGATGATTTTCATCAAAGTGGATTTACCGGAACCGTTCAAACCAATGATACCGATCTTGGCTCCATAGAAAAACGACAAATAAATATCTTTAAGAATGACTCTGTTGTTATGGGGCAAAATCTTTCCGACCCCATTCATTGAAAAAATAATCTTCTCGTCTGCCATAATACTCAATTTGGGGCAAAAATAGTCAATAATCATGAATTGTCCTTGCCTTTTATCAATTGTCCATACGTAATTCCCCGTTCCAGAAGCAGTCGTCGGTTCAGCGTACGTTCATCCCGAAAACCGGCTACCGAATACAGATCAATGTCCCGGTGTTCCAAAGAAGCCCGACGGTTTTCATCCTCCAGAACACGGTCCAACTCCTCCATTCTAAGCCGGAACAGGTAATCCCGGAACTTCTCTCCTGAGACGGACATAGCCCTGGAAAGATAGGTCCGGTTGGTCCCCACCCTCCTCGCCATCTCAACCAGGCTCATCTCCGGAATCAGATACAAACGCTCCCGGCGTACTTGTTCATCCACCCGCAAAAAGAGCTGCCGCATCCGCTCATACTCCTTCTCCTTTACTCCATCGGGATCCTCCTCCAGAGGATGTCCCCATTCCATCAACGATTTCCACCATTGGTTCAACCGTTGCTTGCCGGTTGATGTCTCATTCTTCTTTCTCATTTTGCTTCCGTTGCTTCACTTCCCTACACCACTCGCCCGGGGTCTGCCCGGTATTCAACTTGAACGAAAAGGTAAACGAAGAATAATTATTGAATCCACACCGCTGACACAGATCCGTCAAAGACAAATTAGGGTCCTCCTCAAACAAGACCATGGCCTCCTGGATGCGGTACGCATTGACCAATTCCCGAAAATTCACTTGCAACTCGATGTTTACACATTTGGAGAGATAAGCGCGGTTGGTCCCGACTTCCAGGGAAACCTCATCGATCGTCAGGTTGGGCTTCAGATACAGTTTCTCATTCTGAAGCAGCCGCAGAAGTTTCCCCGGGATTGTGCCCGCATCAAAATCTTCGGGCCGGAAGCGAAAGGCAGCAACCGACATCTCGGAGCGGACTTCGCTTGCCTCCAAAGACGACAAGGCATCTGCATGATCCCGACCTGAGGATCGGATAAAATGCCGGACGAGACCCATGTGCAACCAGATGGCCCCCAATACCGACAACCAGTCCCCAAACGGAAGCAGGCGCAGAAACAGACTCACCAACAGGTACACGCCTGCCCCCACAAACAGGACTTGTTTCACAATACGATCCTTCCCGGAAAGCATCACCTGGCCCAAATGCAGCTGATAAGCCACAAACAACACAGCCTGCTGAAAAGAACGCTTCCAATAATCTTCCGAAGCAGCCAGATCCATCAGCAAACAATCGACCAAAAAGACAAGTAGCATAGACAGACAGCCCATCAAGTAGCAGAGCGGATACGCTGTCCACTTCTGTCTGGACCGACGATAAGAAAAAAAGGCAGCTGCCCCATAGACAGCTACCCAAATCAACTGCGGCAATCCCGCCTCCAATATCCAATGTCGCATCATCGATAATTCCTCCAAAGATTTGGGATGTGTAAAATTACACATTTTGAACTATGGAAAATGCGATAAATGCCTAAGTACGAAAGATTTTGCTCTTTATAGAAATTTACAAAAATATAGATCTCTCAAAACGGCAGAACTATTTCCGGATTTGATCAAAACCTTGACCATAAACCCCAGAAACAGCCCCTGTTGACAGGAATGCATCCTTATCCTCTTCACGAACAATGCGCATCACAAAGTTGATCTCCGTTTTGCGGGCAATCACCAACAGGATCTTGCCTTGCTTCTTGGTAAACCAACCGGTTCCATCCAACACCGTCACACCGCGACGCAACTCGTGGGTAATGCGGTTCGCGATCACTTCGTAGTTCTTAGAGAAAATGAACATCTGTACGGACTGTTTGCTACCCGAGAGGAACATATCCAACGCAGTGCCGCATACAAAGATCAGGATATAGCCATAGACCAACGTAGCCATGCGGGCTCCGATACCTTGATCGGTGGGAACCAACAAGGAGGACGCAACAATGAAGATATCCAGCAACAACAAGAGACGACCCGGAGAAATGTTGTAATACTTGTTGATCATCAAGACCACAATATCGGTTCCACCAGTACTACCGCCTTGGTTAAAGGTGATACCAATCCCCACACCGGACATGACACCACCGATGATGGTACAAAGCAGGTGACCGTTGCTTGACATCTGACGGATGAATTCATCCGGGATGATGATCGGCCAGATCTCATAGGCCAACGAGGCGACGATGATGGCAAAGACCGTTTTGATACCGAAGCCCTTGCCCAGAATCTTCAGGGCAATCAGCAACAGGATCAAGTTGATGATAAAAAAGGAGTAGCTGACAGGGAAACCGGTCATGTACTGGATCACAGCACCGATACCGGAAACGCCACCACCCACCAGATTGTTCGGGATCAAAAAGATGGACCAACCACCGGTATAGCAGAGCAACCCCAAGGTGATGATCACGTATGCCTTGATCTCCATCAAGATTTTTTTAGTTACAGGATTCATAGGTTCTATTCAGTAAATTTTAATACACAATGTTGATAATCTTGCCCGGCACCACAATGATCTTCTTGATGGGTGCTCCGGCGAGGTATTTCTCACAGTTGGGATCTGCCAAAGCTGCCGCTTCCACTTCTTTCGGTGAAAGCGATTTGGACAATGACAGTTTGAAACGCATCTTTCCGTTGAACGATACCGGATATTCGCAGGTGTCCTCAACGGTGTAGGCTTCCACATAGGTCGGGAAGGTGGCTCCAGAAATGCTTTCCTGATGACCCAATGCTTCCCAAAGTTCTTCAGCCAAGTGCGGTGCGAACGGCGAGAGCAAGATGGTCAATGCTTCCAGGATCTCCCGGTTGTGGCATTTAAGATCGGTCAATTCGTTCACTGCAATCATAAAAGCACTCACCGAAGTATTGAAAGAGAAGCTTTCGATGTCGGTTTCCACTTTGTGGATCAACTTGTGCAACACCTTCAAAGCTGCTTTTTCAGCCGGGGCATCGTTGATAATGTTTTCGCCATCGCGGAAATAAAGTTTCCATACCTTGCGCAAGAAACGGTGTACCCCGTCGATACCTTTGGTATCCCAAGGTTTGGATTGTTCCAGAGGTCCCAAGAACATTTCATACATCCGCAAGGTATCCGCGCCGTACTCTTCACAAATACGGTCCGGGTTCACAACGTTGAACATGGACTTACTCATCTTTTCCACAGCCCAGCCACAGATGTACTCTCCCCCTTCCAAAATAAATTCTGCTTCCGCATAGTCCGGCATCCAGTTCCGGAATGCTTCGGTATCCAAGCGATCGTTGGTCACCAGATTCACATCCACGTGGATTTCCGTTGTATCGTATTGGTCTTTCAGGCCCAAAGAAACGAAAGTATTGGTATTTTTGATACGGTACACGAAGTTGGAGCGGCCTTGGATCATGCCTTGGTTCACCAATTTGCGGAAAGGCTCATTTTCACAGATGTAACCCAAATCATAGAGGAACTTGTTCCAGAAACGGGCATAAATCAAGTGACCGGTAGCATGTTCCGTACCACCGATGTACAAGTCCACATTGCGCCAATATTCGTTGGCCTCACGGGACACGAGAGCTTCGTCGTTGTGCGGATCCATATAACGCAGGTAGTAAGCACTGGATCCGGCAAAACCGGGCATGGTACTCTTCTCAATCGGATAACCGTTGTAAGTCCAGTCCTTCGCGCGAGCCAAGGGCGGTTCACCGGTTTCAGTCGGCAGGAATTTGTCCACCTCCGGCAACGTCAAGGGCAATTCGTTTTCCGGAATCGGACAGGGAACACCCTCTTTGAAATAAACCGGGAACGGTTCCCCCCAGTAGCGTTGGCGGGAGAAGATCGCGTCACGCAAACGGTAGTTGATCTTGCGACGACCGATTCCCATCGCTTCCACACGATCAATCGCAGCAGGAATCGCTTCTTTCACCGACATACCGTTCAAGAAGCCTGAATTGCACATAATGCCTTCCTTCGCATCAAAACTTTCATTGGAAACATCAGCTCCTTCGATCAACGGAATGATGGGCAAGTTGAACTGACGGGCAAAGGCATAGTCCCGGCTATCGTGTGCCGGCACCGCCATAATGGCTCCTGTACCATAACCCGACAAAACATATTCAGAAACCCAAACAGGCACTTCTTCGCCGGTAAAAGGATTTTTGGCATAAGAACCGGTGAAGACACCGGTCACTTTGCGGGTTTCTGCCATACGTTCCCGTTCCGTCTTCTTCCGGGCTGCAACCAGATAGGCCTCAACGGCTTCTTTTTGTTCCGGACGGGTCAATTTTTCCACCCATTCGCTTTCCGGTGCCAAGACCATAAAGGTCACACCAAATACGGTATCGGCACGGGTCGTAAAGATGGTCATATCGTATTCTTCGGTACCGTTGGAAACACGGAAAATCATTTCCGCACCTTGGGAACGGCCGATCCAGTTGCGTTGCATGTCCTTCAGCGACTCTGTCCATTCCAAGGACTCCATGTCGTTCAACAAGCGTTCTGCATAGGCAGACACACGCAACTGCCACTGTTTCATTTTCTTTTGTTCAACCGGGTGACCTCCGCGAATGGAAATTCCTTCCTTCACTTCGTCGTTGGCCAATACGGTACCCAAAGCGGGACACCAGTTCACAGCTGTCTCTCCTTGGTACGCAATGCGATAATTCATCAAGACTTCCGCGCGTTTCACCTCGTCATAACCGGCCCATTCGGCAGCTGAGAAAGTCGGCACTTCCGAGCAGGCTGCGTGTACCTCCGCATTTCCAGAAGCAGCAAAACGAGCTTCCAGTGCTGCAATCGGTTCCGCACGGTTGGTATCCAGATTGTACCAATGGTTGAACATTTGCAGGAAAGCCCACTGAGTCCATTTGTAATACCCGGGATCACAGGTCTTTACTTCACGGGACCAATCGTATGAAAAGCCGATCCGGTCCAACTGCTCCCGGTAACGGGCAATGTTTTGGGTAGTTGTGGCTTCCGGGTGCTTACCGGTTTGGATCGCATATTGCTCCGCCGGCAGACCAAAAGCATCATAGCCCATGGGGTGCAAGACGTTGAAACCTTTCAGGCGTTTGTAACGACTGAAAATATCGCTGGCGATGTATCCCAGCGGGTGACCTACGTGCAGTCCCGCTCCAGAAGGATAAGGAAACATATCCAACACATAATACTTCGGCTTGCTCGGATCCGCTTCTACGCGAAAAGTCCCACGTTCAGCCCAATAGCGCTGCCATTTCTTCTCAATCTCAGAAAAATTATACTCCATTGTTACTCAGTAGCTTAATGAATTAAAATGCAAACAACCTACAAAGGTATAAAAACTATCGTTTTTCTAATCGAAATTCAACCGGAATTGTGTACTTGACACGAACTTTTCGTCCGCTGAGCTGACCGGGTTTCCATTTCGGAGAGGCGGACACCACGCGGATCACTTCCTGATCCAACGACTCGTGCACGCCCCGAACAATTTCCACATTGGTCACCTCCCCGTCTGCCTCCACCACAAAGGAGACCATGACGGTTCCGGAGATACCCTGGCTCACCGCATAATCCGGATAACGCAAATAGTTGTACACCCATTGTTCCAGGAACCGGCGTTCATCCCCGTGGAAGAATTGGGGAGCCTTGTCGACATCCCTCGGACCATACAATCCAGTCTCGCCATCACCTCCGACGGGCGTACCGACATCCGGTACCGCCTCCATCTGCAAAGGATCCTCCATTCGGGACGCCTCCAACACCAGATTGACCAAAAATCCGCACAAGGATTCCATCGCCTGGTAGTTCAAGGTTCCGGGCACATCCCGCACGGTACCCGTCTCCGGGGTACGCCCCGAAGTGACCACCAAGGAAGGAATCCGTGACTCGTAAAATGCCAGGTAATCAGAGGTAAGGGCCAAGCCCCCCTCCCATACCGGAGCCGGATAACCGGAATCATCTGCCACTCGCGTCAACAGCTGTTCTGTCTCGCGGAAAGGTCCCCCCGTATGGTAGTGGTAGCGGTATCCCTGCGCAGGACGCCCCACCTGATGCAGATCCAACATCAAGGTCACGGAATCAATCTGAGGGAAGGCCCGGTTCACAAAATACCAGGAACCGGCTTGCCCTTGCTCCGAGGCACCAAAACCCACAACCACCACAGACCGCCGCAACAAAAAGGGTGCTTGCGCCAACTGACGAGCCATCTCCAACAGCACAGCCAATCCGGAAGCGTTGTTATCAGCACCGTAAAACACTTGCTTCTCCAGCTGCCCATTCCGACGCAGGAGGTTGGTTCCCAGATGGTCCAAATTGGCACCCACCACCACATACTGGTTCCAGAGTGCCGGATCACTACCCTGGATAACCCCGACGATGTTGCGTGAACGCAAGGTGTCCTCGGAACCTGCTATGGAAAAATCCTGTCCAGTGCGAGGACAAAGCATCTGTACACCATAAGACTCAAGGCGATCGTAAAAATACTCAGCCGCCAGCCGTTCCCCTTCGGTTCCAGCGCGGCGCCCTTGCATGACATCCGTCGCCAAGGCCTCAACATGTCTCTTCAACTGTTTTTCCACGGTCTCCTGTGCGAGGGTCACAGGTGCCAGCATCAAAAGCAGCAACCAGCTGCATAACAAGAACTTCCTATTTTTCATACGAGTCGGTTCACTATCAAGAATTAAGCCAAAAGAGGCCGGATGACACAAGTCACCGGCCTCCTGGATATCAGGATGATTGGATTATGCTTTGTAGAAAGGAGTCTTCACAACCACAGCCTTCAACAGACGATCACGAACCTTGATGTAGATTTCGCTACCCAATTTGAAGAGCGGAGCTGCCACGTATGCCATACCCACGGCTTTTTTCACAGAGGGGCCCATGGTACCTGAGGTCACAAAACCGATTTCGTTGCCTTCTGCATCGCATACGGGATAACCGTGACGCGGAATACCACGATCCACCAATTCAAAACCAACGAGTTTGCGTTTCAGACCTTCGGCTTTTTGGTTCAACATGTATTCCTTGTCCACGAAATCACCTTTTTCTTCACTGAATTTGGTCAACCAGTTCAATCCGGCTTCCAGGGGAGAAGTGGTGTCGTCGATATCGTTGCCATACAAGCAGAAGCCCATTTCCAAACGCAAGGTGTCACGAGCACCCAAACCGATGGGACGAATGCCTTCTTCTTTGCCGGCCTCAAAAACAGCAGCCCACAATTGTTCTGCATCTTCGTTGGCAACATACACTTCGCATCCGCCTGATCCGGTGTAACCAGTGGTTGAAAGAATGGCATTCTTGATACCGCCTACGGTCAGTTTCTTGAATGTGTAATATTCCATATCCACCACGTTTTCGTCGCAGATCTTTTGCATCACTTGCAATGCTTTGGGTCCTTGGATGGCCAATTGGCAGATTTCGTCAGAAGCATTGTACAATTCTTTACCCGGGGTGATGTTGAATTTGGGTGCAATTGCACAAAGGTGATTCCAGTCTTTTTCAATGTTTGCAGCGTTCGGAACCAACAAGTAAGTTTCTGCATCAATGCAGTACACCAACAAGTCATCCACAATACCGCCTTTGCCGTTCGGCATGCAGGAATATTGAACCTTGCCCGGGTACAGAGCGGCCACATCGTTGGTAGTTACGTATTGGAGGAAAGCCAACGCGTTCGGACCTTTCACCCAGAACTCACCCATGTGCGACACATCGAATACACCAACAGCTTGACGCACCCAGTTGTGCTCGTCGTTGATACCTACGTATTCAACCGGCATGTTATAGCCGGCAAAGGGAACCATCTTGGCACCCAAGGCAATGTGTTTTTCAGTAAATGCTGTAGTTTTCATTTTATGCTTTTATTAAACAATTGATTATTCGTGCAAATTCTGTTGGACGTCGTAAATCCAGATATCATCCGGGGCAAATTCAAATTCATAGAGGTCATCCATGGCATTGCAAGCCTCACGGAAAGAATCGTATGCAGAAACAGCCACGCCATCAAATCCATTTCTGAAATGAATGGTCTGCGGTTGGTAACCTTCCTTGGTCAAGAGCTCCATCATCCGCTCAGCATTCGCATGCGCCATAAAACTTCCGACCACCACCAGGTACCGTCCCTCCAATTTCGGTTTCATGGCCTCTTGTGCCTGGGCAAAAGCTATGGAATCCGCCTTGGCCCGTTCTACAGAATCCCGGAGAAAGCGCTGACGGGCTTCTGCCTCCGCCTCAATGCGCATCCGCTCCAAATCTTCGGACGTGGGTTTTCCCAACAGGGATCTGAAAAAATCACAACTGCTGACCAGCATCATCCCCGCTACCAGGACCAATAAGAATCTGGATGTTCTCATACGATAAGGTATTAAAGTTTATTCGAACAAATTTAGGGATTTATCGTACAAACACAAAAAAAATGTATATTTACAAATTAAAAGAAGAACACATGAATTCCAATACAAAAAGTACACTGCGACGAGTCCTGACCACCTTCCGCGACATCACCCGCCTGACGGATGACCTGGACCTGGAAGGGGCTACCGCCAACATCACGCGAAACATTTCCTTCAAAGGGCCGAACGTATACATTCTGGTCGCCGCCATCGTCATAGCCTCTGTCGGATTGAATGTCAATTCCATTCCCGTCATCATCGGAGCCATGTTGATCTCTCCCTTGATGGGTCCCATCATTGGAGTCGGCTACTCGATGGGGATCAACGATATGCAAACCCTGCGCAAGGCGGCAAAGAACCTGCTCATCATGGTGCTTTTCAGTCTTTGTGCCTCGTTCCTGTATTTTCTGGTGACGCCGTTGTCACTGGAGAACCCGTCCGAACTGCTGGCACGGACCAATCCGACCATTTTTGACGTACTCATCGCTTTATTTGGGGGATTTGCCGGCATCATTGAAATCAGCCGGAAAGAAAAAGGCTCCGTCTTTTCGGGAGTTGCCATTGCCACCGCCTTGATGCCTCCGCTCTGCACCTGCGGATATGCCCTGGCTACCGGCCAATGGTCCTACCTGATCGGAGCGTTGTACCTGTTCTTCATCAACAGCGTGTTCATCGCCCTGGCGACCTTTGTCACCGTCAAACACCTGCACTTCCCCGAAGCCAGTTTCACCGATCCCCTTCGCCAGCGCAAGGTACACCGGACGATTTCCATTTTGACCGTTATTCTCATCATCCCGAGCATCTACTCGGCGATTGTTGTAACCAAAGAGAACCGCATCAGTCTCAAAGTCAACGAATTCATAAAAGAGAACAAAACACTTTCCCATAGCTACATCTACGACCACACCATCAATTTCCACGAAAAACCGGCCGTTGTCCGCATTTCCATTGCCGGGGATGCGCTCACGGAGACCGAAAAGGAAGTCCTCTATCAAAGTTTTGAGAAACATGGACTCCAACGGAAACAACTGGTCATCCAACAAAACGTGGCAGATATGGAAAAGACCGGAACCGACAAGGAATTCTTCATGAGCCTCTTTGAACGGAACGATCTCGAAATCTCCAAACGCGAAGAACACATTGCCCGCTTGGAAAAAGAATTGAAAGGTTACCGGGAACAAGCCCTCCCCTATGAACAAATTCTACGGGAAATCCTGGCCCAACAACCGGATGTCGAAAGCTTCTCCATAGCCCGGGGAGCGACCGTCAATCCCCAGACATTCCTGACCGAAGAAAGCATCATTGCCATCATCCACTGGAAAGAACCGTTGAGTGCCGAAGAGTCCGACAAAATCGAACACTGGCTCAAAGTACGCCTGGGCTTCAACAACCTGAAACTTGTCCAATACTAACCGACCGTACCCTTGGAGAAAATTAAGTTACCAGCCTCCTTTCTTGCTTGGGTCTGGATCCTGCTCCTGGCGCCAACTTCCCTCCCGGTACAGGCACAGGGGTGCGCATCCGATACGGTACACCTGGTCTTCCTCGGAGACCTCATGATGCACCGCGCACAACTACGCGCTGCGCTGAAGCCCGGAGCCGACTCACTGGTCTCGGAATCCTATGACTTGAGTTCGTACTTCCGTCACATCCAACCGTATTTGGACGAAGCCGATCTGGCAGTAGCCAACCTGGAATGCCCCATCGGTCCGACCCCATACAGCGGCTATCCCAGTTTCTCAGCTCCGGCGACATTGGCCATCGAAGCAAAAAAAGCCGGTATCGATGTGTTGCTCAACGCCAACAACCACATCTGCGACAAAGGCCGGCGAGGCCTGGAGCACACACACCGTTTACTGGACAGTCTGAACATCCTGCACACCGGAAGTTTCCGCGATGCAGGCGAACGGGACTCGAACAGTCCCTTGATCCTGGAACAAAACGGACAACGCATTGCCTTGGTCAATTTTACCTACGGAACCAATGGCATTCGGGTGCCCACTCCCTGGGTAGTCAACCGGATGGATCAAACCAGTGTCCTGGAGGACCTGACCCGCGCTCAGGAACAAGGTGCAGATTGGATCATTGCCTTACCCCATTGGGGTGACGAATACCACTTGCTCCCCAACACAGCCCAATACGACTGGCAGCAGTTCCTGTACGAACACGGGGTCCGTATCATCGTCGGTACTCACCCTCACGTCGTACAACCCGTGCAAAGGGATTGGGACGGTTACCGTCGGGAACGACTCACCTGGTTTTCCTTGGGCAATGCCATCTCCAACATGAGCATTGAAAACTCCCGCATCGGATTCCTTGCCGAAGTACAGTTGGTCAGAGACCGGCTCGGCCGGTTGCAGATTGCGGCACACCGCACGGTGTGGCTCTGGTGTTCCCGCGCCGGTGGCTTTGAAAAGAACTATACCATCCTGCCAGTCGAAGACTACCGGAATCGTCGGAACGAGTTTTGCAACCCTGCCGACTATGATCGAATGATGTCCGAATACCGTCGTCTGAAAGCCTATTTTGAGAAACAACAATCCATTGAATATGAATCTAGATAAAACCATAGAACTCAAAGAAATCGACCCGATTGCCATTTACGGGGTCAACAACCGAAACCTGGAACGTCTGCAAAGCTACTTTCCCAAGCTAAAAATCGTGGCACGGGGCAACGAACTCCGCCTGCACGGTTCACCGGTCGACATGCAACGCTTCGAAGAAAGCCTGCAGGCCCTCATCCTCCTGCGACGCCGGAAAAGTCACCTGACACCGGCAGACGTGGACCAACTCTTTGAAGACAGCGACCTGCGCTCGGAAGAGCACACCACCGATCCCTACACCATTGTGTACGGCAACGAAGGTCGCATCATCACGGCCCGCACACCCAATCAGAAGAAATTGGTGGATCTCTATGCAAAAAACGACCTGCTGTTTGCGGTAGGCCCGGCCGGTTCCGGGAAAACATACACTGCCATCGCCCTTGCGGTCAAAGCGTTGAAAAATCGCGAGGTCAAAAAGCTCATCCTCACCCGTCCTGCTGTTGAAGCTGGAGAACGTCTCGGTTTCCTGCCTGGAGACATGAAAGAAAAACTGGATCCCTACTTGCAACCACTCTACGACGCGCTCCACGACATGATTCATCCCAAAAAACTTCAGGCATTGATGGAAGAAGGCATCATCCAGATTGCCCCGCTTGCCTACATGCGCGGACGAACGCTGGACAGTGCTTTCGTCATCCTCGACGAAGCACAGAACACCAGTTTGAGCCAATTGAAAATGTTTCTGACACGGATGGGTTGTCATGCAAAATTCATCGTAACCGGAGATGCAACCCAGATTGATTTGCCCAACAAACGGGATTCCGGGCTCTTGCGTGGTATCGAACTGGTCCGCAACATCCCGGGTGTGGGGGTCGTTGAATTTGCCACGGGAGACATTGTGCGTCACCCGCTGGTCACCAAGATTGTAAAGGCCTTTGAACAGCTACCAGCTTCCACCGGCACCGCCGCCCCCAAAAGAACCACCGCCGGAGCCTCCGCCGTAGCCCCCGCCGCCGAAGCCACTACCGCCTCGGTATGAGGACCGGTGATTTCCCCCACCCATAAGGGAGGTCCAGAAAATCACGTCACCTAAAGACGCATTACGGGATCCACTGCCAGCAATGACCGTGGGTCCCTGTTTTTTGGCTGCCTGTACCACAAGTACCCCAAACAAACCCATGAACAGCAAAAAGACCACAATAGCGATGATTCCCTCCAGACGTTCCTGCTCTTCCAGTTCTGCATAAGTAATTTCTCCCGCAGCCAAAGGCAGAAGGACATCCAAGGCAGCCTCCACTCCGCCATAATAATCATTCTCCTGAAAATGAGGGATCAACTGGTTATCGATGATACGCTTGGCAACCCCGTCCGGAATGGCCGGTTCCAAACCATAGCCGACCGCAATGAATACTTCTCCCCGTGTCCTAGTCTTGGGTTTGATCAGCAAAACGATTCCATTGTCAAATTTAGAAGATCCGACCCCCCAGGTCTCTCCAATTTCCACCGCATATTCCATCGCAGACATACCTCCCAAATCAGAGGCAGTCACCACCACCACACGGTTGGAGGTTCGGGCCGCAAAATCCACCAGACGTTGCTCCAACTCCTGCTTTTGACCGGAACGGAAAATGCCTGCATAATCATTGACCGCAGTGGGAACCGAGGGTTTGGGAGGCACTTGTGCCAGCATGCCCTCTGCAGAAACAACTGCGAACAGGCACAGCAAGGCGCACTTAATCACCAAAAGATATTTCATCGCTTTGCTCATTGACATCGTCTGACTGATAAGGGAAATAGGTTTTCAGCTGATGGCCGGCTTGACGGATGGCTTCCACAAGGCCGTCGGTATAAGCCCCTTTTGAAAAACTTTGCAACAAACGGTCCTTGATGGTATCCCAAAAATCGCCCGGGACAACACCATGAATACCCTCGTCCCCCCAAATGGCCAACTTATGCGACTGATAGGCAACATAAATCAGCACACCATTCCGTTGGGCGGTCTCATACATCTTGAGATGATCAAACAAATAGACCGCACGCTCCACCGGGTTCCCGGAACAACGGGACTCGATGTGGACACGGATCTCTCCGGAGGTACAACGTTCCGCTTCCTCAATGGCCGCAACAATCCGACGCTGTTCTTGCGGCGTCAAAAACTTGGAGGCTCCCATCTGACAGCAAATTCCCAGCTTCTAGAAACTTACGACCGGAGCTGTTTCTGCACCGGATTGGGCTTCAAAATAAGACTTTTGTGTAAAGCCAAACAGATTTGCCAACACATTTCTGGGAAAGGTCCGGATCGCGGTATTATAGGCACGGGCGGCTTCGTTGAACTTCTTGCGTTCCACCGTGATTCTATTTTCTGTACCGCTCAATTCGGCTTGTAACTCAGAAAAGTTTTGGTTAGCCTTCAAATCCGGATAACTTTCTGTCAACATCATCAAGCGACCCAGTGCACTGCCCAATTCTCCTTGGGCTTCTTGGAATTGCGCCAATTTTTCAGGGGTAAGCTGATCCGCATTGACACTCACCTGCGTCGCCCGGGAACGGGCAGCCACAACTTGTTCCAAGGTAGCGGACTCGTGAGCCGCATAGCCTTTCACGGTAGCCACCAGATTGGGAATCAAATCCGCACGGCGCTGATACACATTTTCCACCTGCGACCAAGCAGCCGATACCTGCTCGTCCATACGGACCAGACCATTATAAGTACTCTTGAACCAAAAGAAGATTGCCAATACAACAACGGCAACACTGATTCCTACAATTGTTCCTTTTTTCATTTGCTTGTAACTTTATTTTAATCGAACACAACGCACCGGCATGCCGAACTCCTGCTTGTCCACAAAATGAACCTGACAGTCCGAATGGTTGTAATAAATATACCGGTAATAGGCATTGGCTTCATCTTTTTCAGCAGACGACCACCACATGCCATAAGTTCCCACATTTTCAAAACGGTTGTGGGAGTCGCGGGAATTACCCGCCGGAAAGGCATTCCAACCGTAGGTATTCTCGTGCCGGTTATCCGGACTATAAGGCCACATTCTCTCTTGATTTTCAAGAGCGTCGGCAGACAACACAGAACCCAGGTTCGGCCAAGTCCGATAAAAATCATCTACCTCCCCGGCAGAAACGGCCATCGCCAGATCGGCCCAGTCCTCCGCCGTCGGAATGCTCCAGCCTTCCGGGCAAATTCCTTGCGGACCTTGTCCCAGACCACTTCCCGCTTCGTTACCAGTCGCCTCGGACCAGGAGTAGTAACGGCCATACACGCGGTTCATCAAATCATTCCCCGAATAGGGACGTCCGGCACCGGTAAAGGCCAGATTTTCTACAAACCAATCCAGATTTCCCAATGTGACATATTGATACTCCCGATTATCTCGGGGATCCTCAAATGTATGGGTACCCGGAATCAAACCCGAAACAGAGCCATTGAAAACCGTATCCAACGCCCGGATCGACTGTTTGTTGGTAACCTGCAGGTAACCGTCGTAACGGACAAAACAGGTCAGCCAATAAACGGCAGCTGAATCCGGAATCTCCAGACGGATGGCCCGGGTGTTGAAAGTCGTGTCGTCATCAAAAATCCAGTTGTATTGGGCATCTGCAGGTTTGGTAATCCCCTCTCCCTTCAACTCAATGTCCAGCACATCTCCAACTACACAAAAATCAGGAAGTTCGTATTCCACCTCACCTTCCATATAATTATAATCCTTGGAATCCTCCTCTTCACAAGAAGCACATACAATCAAGGCCAAAACAGCCAGCCAACTCCAAGACAATATTTTCTTCATATCCGCAAATCTTACTCGTTGTATAAATAAATGCAAAGGTGCGAAAAATTTCTAAATTTGTACGAAAATCATGCCAGCAAAGCGATAGCCCAAACCATGAAAACACATAAATTTCACCATCACCTGACCCGACTTTCCTTAGTCGGACTGCTCATCCTTCTGACTGCCTGCACCGACCGCAGCCAATACATCCGGCTCACCGGCCTGGCACAAGGCAGCACCTACCTGATCACCTACGCTGAGACTGACCGCCAGGGCCAACGCATTGAAGCCAGTGCAGAACAAGTACAGGAGCTGGTGGAACAAGGGTTTGAACGCATCAACCATTCGGTCTCCGGCTACCACAAAGGCTCTGTCCTCTCGCGCCTGAACCGCAACGAAACCTGTGAGACGGACTCCATTTTCCGAGACCTCTTCCGCATCTCCTACCAACTTTGGAAGGAAACAGAAGGCATCTTTGACCCCTCGGGAGCCCCCTTGTACGACCTTTGGGGCTTTGGATTTCAGGACAAAGGACAAGTCAGCCAGCACCAGATTGACAGCCTGCGCCAATTCATCGGCATGCACCACTTCCGCCTGGAGGGCAACCAGCTCATCAAAGACCATCCGAATGCCCGCCTGAACTTCAATGCCATCGCCCAAGGATACACTTGCGATTACATTGCCCACATCCTGGATTCCCTGCACATCCAAGACTACCTGGTCGAAGTGGGCGGAGAAGTTTATGCCAAAGGACTGAACCCGAAAGGCCTTCCCTGGCGCATCGGCATTGACCGCCCCGAGGATGGCAACATGGAACCCGGAGCCAAATTGGAAGAAATTGTCAGCATCAGCAACCAAGGTCTGGTCACCTCGGGCAACTACCGGAAATTCTACATCGAAAACGGGCAGAAATATGCCCACACCATCGACCCGAAGACCGGCTACCCCGTCCAACACAACCTATTGAGCGCCAGCATTCTTGCCTCCAATGCAACGTTGGCGGATGCCTACGCCACCTACTGCATGGCTATCGGCCTGGAAGCCTCCACCGACTTTCTCACCTCACGCCCCGACCTCCAAGGCTACCTCATCTACAGCGAAGGCGAGAACATGAAAACCCTCGTGGTGGATTAAAACACCAACTGATAGCTCAGACTGGGAAGAATCGGGAACAGGGAAACAGACTTCCAGACATGTTCCTGGCCATCGTAATAAATACTAAAGATGTTGTGACGGTTGAGGACGTTGTAAATCCCCACATTGAACTTATGGGTAAGATTCCTCTTCCGAATCTCCGCGTAATAACCAAGGTCCATGCGCATATAGTCCTTTAATCGAAAATTATTCAGTCCCTCATAATAAGGCAAGTCCACCTTGTACCCATCCGGAAAAACAGCATCGTAATGCGCCGATTTCACACTCTCCAGATTCCCACTCTGGTAGGTAAAGACAAAGGTCAGCCCCATCTTCCGGTTATCCTCTTCCTTCAACAAATAATCCGCTGTCACATTCAGCACATGCGGACGGTCGTATTTCGCATAGAAAGGACGGTTGTAATTCAAACCCTCAAAATAACGGGTCGTCCGGGAATAGGTATAGGCCAATTGATAATTCAATCGTTTCCCCACTTTCTGATAAAGGAATTCAATGCCGGAAGAAGCTCCCTTGCCGGTCCGGATATTTCCCACCCAATCTACGGTTCCGCTGCCAAAAAACAACGTCGGCTCCGAAAAATACACCAGCTCTTGCATCGTCTTGTAATAAGCTCCCAAGGAAAGGCTGTGTTGGCCAATGTTTGACAACAATCCCAAATAATACTGCTGCGCATGCTCCGGCTTGAAGCGGTGGTCAGCCGGTATCAAAATATCCAAGGACCAACCCAACGGAACCCCCTCCAAGGTATGATGATACTGGGTCAAGAAATCAACAGTCCCCTCAATCCCCAAATAGGGGGCAAAGAAGTAACGGCCCGATGCACTAATTTCGGGATTGATCATCCAATACCGGTTCCGTTCATCCTGCACATCCAGATTCTGATAGTAGTTTCCGCGAATAGCCAGCAACCAATGCATTTTATCCGGACGGTCATAACGAAGTTCCCCATACACATTGGCAAGCAAATTCTTGGATTGTAGCGGAGAAATAGCTCCGGAAACCGAATCCGCCAAAACTTTGGTCGTGCCCGGATCAAACTGCATGGATGTCAGTCGTGTCCCCATCATAAAAGACCAGCCAGAGCCAAACGCAACCTGGTAATTTGCCTTGAAGACCAACTCGTCAACATCCGAGTACATCCCCACCTGATTGTACACATCTGAAAGATTCACCTCCCGCAACTGCTGATTGGAATACTTGTTCTTATACAATTGGATATCGATTGACTGGGATTCTCTGAAACGATAAGTCCAAGCAAGATTTCCCATCAGGTTACCCCATCCCATCGACTCTTTTCCAGAGACGGTCCCGTATGAGAAATTGTCTTTGCTATAAAACACACTCCCCCTCAAAACCGAATGGTCCGTTGTCCGCCAGGTCAGTTTGGAATACAAATCATATACACCCGCACGATAACCGCCAATTCCAACAATCAACGGAGAAATCCGCGCAGAAGCCACAATAGATAGGCGATCCTTGATCAAGGGGGCACTCAGAAAGCCTCCTACCATAAAATTACTCACAGAACCCTCTCCTTGCAATTCACGAAAGTTTCCATCCTTCGTCCTGATTTGCGTATGAGAAGCCATCAAGTTATAACTGTCCGCTCCAAAACCACCCAACGCAAAAGAAACATCCTCTACAAGGGTATTGGGAAATGCGGTCGTAAGTCCCAACAAATGACTGTATCCATATATCCGGACTCCATCCATTGTAACGGCATTGTGCCCCAAATTGCCACCTCGAACATAAAATGCAGAAGAACCTTCCGATCCTGCAGAAATGCCCGGCCGCATTTGCACCAACTTCAAAACATCCCCTTCTCCGACTACGCTCACCACCCGCCGGGCAGTTGCCGCATCCAGCCGGGTCAAGCCCACTCCGCGATCCATTTCCCGATAGGCAACTGTGTACGCCGTTTCCAAGGTATCCTTTTGCGGTTTTTCCTGAGCCAACAGCACTCCGCCACACAACAGCAATATCAATGCAATCAACATTCTCATAAACGCCCCCTATTTTATATCATCTTCTTCACCCCACTGGTAGGACTCCTGATACAACTGAATACACAATTCATCCGGACAATACGGATATATGCTGCCAGTTATCATATCATAATATTCTCCCGGAGTCCAATACAGCACAACTTGATCTGTACTCGGATAATAACAAATCCTCATATACACATCCTCATCTCCCCACTCCAAGTACCCACGAATTTCGTTCTTGGCAACATCTATCTCCAAATGGTTCAAATTAAATTGACCCTCTCCCATGTTCACATCCTCCGCAGATTCCTTATACGAAAAGTGAGGATAATAGTATCCATGTCCATCGACGGATATTCTTACTCCAGAAATCACACGAACCTTAGGATATTCTGGATGAGGATTCATACAAAGCACTACATACAAATCACCGGGACATAAATACGCATTAACCCAAAACCCATATCCCACACAGTCATCCAAGGATTTCATATCGGCAGTTATGTGGATTTGCTCACGCTCCACCATATCATCCTGGAGAGTACTAACGGCATACAACTCTTCCTGAAAATATTTTTTGTAGAGCGGAACCAGAGTTGACTCCGAATAACAATACAAATCAAACCCATCAAACCAAAGACGGATAGAAGCACCCTCCTCTTCCAAACTTGTAATCAAAAAGCCCTCTTCTCCACCCCGAATGCCCACATCCTCAAACATAGTCCTCTCCACCACCCATGGTTCGTCTATTTCTTTTCTTATGATAGTAACCGATGAATCAGAACTCTCGGTTGTCAGTTCCATGTTGATATTGCACTGATATCCTGTATCCACTTCAGAAATCACCAGTTGAGTCCTAATTTGCCAATAACAACTGTCTTCACCAGAATACAATGGTTGTATTCCCATCCAAGTACCAGCATTCATCACATCGATAATGGACCCAATATCCAGACCACCCTCCTCATGTGCGACAGAATCTGTTCCAATCGCAGGCAATTTCTCACAAGCATAAATCAACTGGCCAACCAACAGGATTGGCAATAATTGTCTGAAAAGTCTACCAATACTCATTACTCTTCTCCTTTATACTGATAATACAAATCTGACGCCCGGAACTGTTGACGGTACAAGGCTCCAAAAAAACCAACACCATTCTTTACATTCGTACACAATTCTTCATAACCATACAATTGGGAAAAGTCTGTCTGTTCCCTATTCTGCGACAACGCATAGTCCAATGTATATTTCAGGTAACGGTCATAATCTTCTGAAACGGAGTCAAACATAACCAAGGAACGGGAATGAGGAAAGCCGTCGGCCTGAAGCGCAAAACAAGGTAGCACTACCAGGTGAAGCTTTCCGTAAAACGGCAACGGAACAGAAGCAGAAGTCCCCAACTCAACCCGCAAGTAACGGTGATGCACTGGCTCCTCCAGATGATGCGCCGCCGCAAAACTTTCTGACAAGGATGGCAGTTGGGAGACAAGTACCTCAGACTGGTTAAAAGTATCTATACATGGATAGTCTTCTATAATCTGCCGATCCTCCCGCCTCACGAAAGCTGTTCCAAAGACATAGGGAGTCACCTGATACGTCTTCGTTTTCTGATGATAATCCATCCCATGCACCCATAGATACAACGGCAAATTATTGGCCCGGAACGCGTATGTTCTACGATCTGCAGTCAGACCAATCATGTTCTCCTTGAAAGGAAAAATTGTTGACGCCTCAATCCGTTCATGCCCGGGCACTTCCACATACAAGTTATACCGCGTCGCAAATGACGGGACAAAGTAAGAAACCCACAACCCCGAGGCTGACTTCTCAAACAAATATGTAGACCTTACGCTGCCATCGCCATTTTCTTCTTCTACCCAAACCCGTGCGGTCTCCACCGCAGGCATATAATCCTCTGACAAATAAGATGTATACCGAAGTTCAACGGTCTGCACCGTATCATTGATCAACACACTGTGCACAACCACGAACTTCGACCTGGGATCCAAATCCAACACCTCCGTACAAGAAGAGAGCATCCAGAGCAGTCCAAAAATAAAAATCAATTTCCTCATACCTATCAGGGATTAAAAGGATCGACAATAGCAATACCCCGCTTGATATTCACCAAATTCGTTCTAACCAACGGATAATCAACTTCAGCATCCTCTTCTCCCAAAAAAGATTTTTCTTTGGAAATTCCAATGGTTCTGATCGACAGATCACCCGATGTATCTAAATCCAATTTTTCTTCTGACATACAAGAAGCAAGGGTGAAAACCAAAATTAGAATACTTAAACTCTTTTTCATATCTTTATATTTTAAAGTTATTGTCAACACCTGGCTTCCAAGAGGTTGCTTTGCAAATATAAGTAGAATTCTCCGAAAACCGACCTTACCTGGCGATAAAAAATTCTTACACAATGATTTTGCAATTCAATGATATACTGCAATATACATTTTACATTTCAAAAAAAATCTTACCCAGAGCAAAAACAATCTTACCCAAGCCGTTTTGACCCTAAAAAAAGATGAATTTCTCCCCCAAAACACTACCCTACTACGGCATCAACCTGGACTCGCGCATCCGCTCCCGAAATGGCCCACCTGCCACCCTTCAGTTTCGGTCTTAAGGTAGGTTATTCATTCTAGGGATAAACAATAGCAAAAGCTGCCCAGTCCTAGGACTGAGCTGCCTTTACTATTGTAGGACGCTGTGATCAGCGATTATTTGCGTTCGCCACGGTCACGACGTTCGCCACGGCGTTCACCACGATCGTTGCGGTCACCACGACGGTCATTGTTGCGACGTTCTCCTTCCGGACGGGGTTTGCGAACGGGCTCTACCCATCCTTCCGGTTTTTCCATCAAGGCACGACGGGACAGACGCATCTTACCGCTCTTACCATCGATTTCAAGCAGTTTCACATCCACTTCGTCACCGACTTTGAGGATGTCTTCCACTTTTTCCACCTTGGTATAATCCAGTTCTGAAATGTGCAGCAAACCTTCTTTGCCCGGGAGGATTTCTACAAATGCTCCAAATTCCAGGATAGAAACAACCTTACCATGATAGGTTTCACCCACTTCCGGAACTGTAGTAATGTCTTTGATGCGTTTCAAGGCTGCATCCATGGATTCCTTGTTTTCACCAAAGATATCTACGATACCCATTTCATTCTCTTCTGTAATGGTAATGGTCGTACCGGTCGTCTTCTGGATATCTTGAATAACCTTTCCACCGGTTCCGATAACAGCACCAATGAATTCTCCAGGGATGACAATTTGCACAATACGAGGAACGTGAGGTTTGTAGTCTTCACGGGGTGCAGAAATGGTTTTCATCATTTCACCCATGATGTGCAAACGGCCTTGACGAGCTTGTTCCAAAGCTTTTTCCAACACTTCGTATGAAAGTCCGTCAACCTTGATGTCCATTTGGGTTGCAGTGATACCATCAACGCTACCGGTTACTTTGAAGTCCATATCGCCCAAGTGGTCTTCGTCTCCCAAAATATCGGAAAGGATGGCATACTTGCCGGTCTTTGCATCAGAGATAAGACCCATAGCAATACCAGAAACGGGTTTTTTGATGTTCACACCCGCATCCATCAATGCCAAAGTTCCGGCACAAACCGTTGCCATGGAAGAAGAACCGTTGGATTCCAAAATATCAGAAACCACGCGCACAGCGTAGGGATTTTCAGTACCCACCGGAACCATCGGTTTCAAAGCACGAAAAGCCAGGTTACCGTGACCTACTTCGCGACGGCCTACCCCGCGTTGCGGACGGGCTTCACCGGTTGAGAACGGAGGGAAGTTGTAGTGGAGCACGAATTGTTCGGTACCTTGCACCAATACTTCATCCAATTCCTTCATATCCAATTTGGTTCCCAAGGTAACCGTAGTCAGGGATTGAGTTTCACCACGGGTAAAGATTGCAGAACCGTGTGCACAAGGCAAGTAATCCACTTCTGTCCAGATCGGACGGATTTGGGTCGTGTTACGGCCGTCCAAGCGAACACCTTCGTCCAGAATCATGCGACGCATCGCTTCTTTTTCCACGTCATGATAGTAACGGGCTACTAGCGGGGCTTTTTCATCGCGTTCTTCTTCCGGCAACGTTGCCATGAACTCTTCACGGAGTGCATCGAAAGCATCAGAACGTTCATGTTTTGCAGTACCTGCTTTCGCAATCGCATAGCATTTGTCGTAGCAGTAGTTGCGTACGGCTTCACGCAATTCTTCGTCATTGCGCTCGTGGCAATAAGCACGCTTTTCAACTTTGCCCACTTCTTGCATCAATTCCATTTGCGCTTGGCATTGGATCTTGATTTCTTCGTGTGCAAATTTGATGGCTTCCAACATATCTTTTTCAGACACTTCGTTCATCTCACCTTCCACCATCATGATGTTGTCATAAGTAGCAGCGACCATGATGTCGATGTCAGCACCTTCCATTTGAGAGAACGTGGGGTTGATCATCAATTCACCGTTTACACGGGCTACACGAACTTCAGAAATAGGTCCGTTGAAAGGAATGTCACTGACAGCCAATGCTGCAGATGCAGCCAAACCTGCCAAGGCATCCGGTTGAATATCTTTTTCAGCAGAAATCAAGTTCACGGTCACGAACACTTCTGCATGGAAGTCATCCGGGAACAGGGGACGGAGTGCACGGTCAATCAAACGTGCAATCAGAATTTCATAATCCGAAGCGCGACCTTCGCGTTTCATAAAACCGCCGGGATAGCGACCGGCTGCAGCAAATTTTTCTTTGTACTCAACGGAAAGGGGCATAAAGTCCACATCTTCTTTAGCCTCCTTGGCACAACAAACGGTGGCGAGCAACATGGTGCCGCCCATTTTAACGACTACAGAACCGTCTGCCTGTTTGGCCAATTTTCCGGTTTCGATTTCAATCACCCGACCGTCTCTGAGGGTGATGTTTTTTTTAACTACGTTCATATCTTTATTCTTAAAACAGCTACATACAAAAAAAGGGATGTCCAATGTTGACGGACACCCCCGTAGATTTTGAGAAATCTCTTACTTACGAAGATTAAGATCTTTCACAATCTTTCTGTATCTCTCAATATCGTTGGCCTTCAAGTAATCGAGCAAACGACGTCTTTTACCAACCAAGCGAAGCAACGCGCGTTGGGTTCCAAAGTCCTTCTTGTTTGCTTGAAGGTGTTTCGTCAAGTGAGCGATACGGTAGGAAAATAATGCAATCTGACCCTCAGGAGAGCCGGTGTCTTTATTAGACTTTCCGTATTGTCCGAAAATCTCTTGCTTTTTCTCTGCGGATAAATACTCTGCCATAATTTAAGCAATTGATGTTTATTGTTTTGTCCCAAAATTGGGACCGCAAAGGTAAACAAATTTTCGGAGTCTCCAATTAATCTGAGCAATATTTTCGAAAAAGACTACCAATTGTTCAAAGGCATACCGTTCATTTTCATACGAACTTGATCCTTCACCTTGGCAATGACTTCTTCGTTTCCTACGTTGCTCAATACTTCATCAATCAATTCTACGATGCCGTCCATGTCTTTTTCAACCAGACCACGGGAGGTAATCGCAGGAGTACCTACGCGGATACCGGATGTTTGGAAAGGAGAACGGCTGTCGAACGGAACCATGTTCTTGTTCACTGTGATGTCGGCTTGTACCAGGGTCTTTTCAGCCACCTTACCGGTCAAATCCGGGAACTTGGTACGCAAGTCAATCAACATCAAGTGGTTGTCTGTTCCGCCTGATACCACTTTGTAACCCCGTTTGATGAACGCTTCTGCCATGGCAGCCGCATTTTTCTTCACTTGAAGTTGGTATTGTTTGAACTCCGGTTGCAAAGCTTCAAAGAAAGCTACTGCTTTTGCAGCGATGCAGTGTTCGAGGGGACCACCTTGGATGCCCGGGAATACGCTGGAGTTGATGACAGCAGACATCTTCTTGATTTCACCTTTCGGAGTCTTGATGCCGAACGGGTTGTCAAAATCTTTACCGATCAAGATGATACCTCCGCGGGGACCACGCAAAGTTTTGTGGGTGGTAGAGGTTACGATGTGGGCATGTTTCACCGGGTTTTCGAGCAAACCTGCAGCAATCAGACCTGCCGGGTGAGCCATATCAACCATAAAAATAGCACCAACCTTGTCTGCAATTTCACGCATGCGAGCCCAGTCCCATTCGCGAGAGTAAGCAGAAGCACCCCCTACGATCAATTTCGGACGGTGTTCCAACGCTTTGCGTTCCATGTCATCGTAATCCACCAAACCGGTTTCTTCGTTCAGCTGATAACCGATGGCATTGTACAACATACCCGACATGTTCACGGGAGAACCGTGGGTCAAGTGACCACCGTGTGCCAAATCCAGACCCATAAAAGTATCGCCGGGTTTGAGGCAAGCCATGAACACCGCCATGTTGGCTTGAGCACCTGAGTGCGGTTGCACGTTCGCATATTCTGCACCAAACAGTTCACAAATGCGGTCGATAGCCAATTGTTCCGCTTGGTCCACCACTTCGCAACCACCATAGTAACGGGCACCCGGATAACCTTCGGCATATTTGTTAGTCATTACGGAACCCAAAGCCATCAAGACTTGGTCCGATACGAAGTTTTCAGAAGCGATCAGCTCAATACCGTGTTTTTGTCTGTTCTCTTCCTGTTTAATCAGTTCTGCTATTTTTAAATCTTGTTTCATAGTGTTGATAAATTCATACCTTTGTGCAAAAATAGACAAAAGCCCAAAGATTTGCAATTATGTTTCGAAAAACTTTAAACTGCGAACTCAACCGCCTCTCCCCGTCCGATTACCAGACTGCTACCAAGCAAAATGCGGTCCTGATTCTGGACAACATCCGTAGCCAACACAACATCGGATCGGCCTTCCGAACCTCGGATGCCTTCCGGGTGGAAAAGATCTACTTGTGCGGGATTTGTGCGACTCCTCCGTCGGCCGAAATCCACAAATCCGCCCTGGGTGCCGAGTTCACAGTTCCTTGGGAACATGCCGAAGATACCTTAAGCCTCGTCCGGCGTTTGAAAGCAGAAGGCTACACCATCGTCTGCGTGGAGCAGACCGCCCATTCGACCCTGCTGCAGGACTTTGTGAATGATCCACAAAAAAGATACGCCTTCGTCTTCGGGAATGAAGTCAAAGGCGTTCAACAAGTGGTCGCCGATGAAAGCGACATGGCTCTGGAGATTCCACAATACGGCACCAAGCATTCACTGAACGTGTCCGTCAGCATCGGCATCGTACTCTGGTCCGCTCTGGGAGGCCACCCGGTCAACGACGCGACCCGCTAGGGATTCATCAGATCCTTATTGACAAAACGTATGATGTCGTAAATGGATTCGATGGCGGCTGCGGCAGGTCCCTCCGGCTCAATCATCTTGGCCCGGTTGTAGGCGTTGATCGCCTCTCCCCACAGTTGCTCGCGACGATAGATTCCCCCCAGCAAATACCACGCTCCTGCGTTCTCAGGTTCTTTTTCCAGCAAGGCCAGAACTTGTTCTGTAGCTTCTTGCACCCGGCCGGCAGCCAGGATTTTTTCTATTTCAATCAAGCGTTGCATATTATACCAATCCACTAAAGCCCATAAATGCCATGGCCAGGATACCGGCTGCGATCAGAGCAATCGGAACACCGCGGAAGGCCTTCGGCACCTCCGACAATTCAAGTTGTTCACGGATCCCAGCGAAAATGACCATTGCCAAACCAAAGCCTACCGCACACGCGGTGGCATAAACCACCGACTGGGCCAGATTCAACATTTGTACCTGATCGCCAAAGGTAAATTCCTTGGTCACGACCATGATCGCTACCCCCAACACACAACAGTTGGTCGTGATGAGGGGCAGGAAGATCCCCAAGGCCTGATACAAAGCGGGGGATATTTTCTTCAACACAATCTCCACCATCTGTACCAGTGCAGCAATGACCAGGATAAAGACCAGGGTCTGCATGAATTCAATGTGCAACGCAATCAGCAGCTGCTGCAGCAAGTAGGTCACCAACGTGGCAATCGCCATGACGAAAGCCACCGCTCCGGACATCCCGATGGCCGTGCTGACTTTGTTGGAAACACCGAGGAAAGGACAGATTCCCAAAAATTGGGACAAGACAACGTTGTTGACAAAAACTGCCGATATAATCAAAATGATGTATTCCATAACACACTATTGAATTTTGGATTTCACAAATTTGTTGTACAACACCATCAGGTAACCCAAGGCGATGAACGCACCCGGTGCCAGGACAAAGGCCAAAATACCGTCACCGTCGATAAATTTCAGACCGAAAGCAGAGCCGCTACCCAGGATTTCACGCACCAGACCCAATACCGTGAGGGCCAACGTAAAGCCCAGTCCACTACCCAGACCGTCACAAGCGGAATCAAGCACGCCGTTTTTGTTCGCAAACGCCTCTGCCCGTCCCAGGACAATGCAGTTCACCACAATCAGCGGAATGAACAGGCCCAAGGTCTCGTACAACGAAGGAACAAACACCTGCATCAGCAGTTGCAGAATCGTCACAAGGGTAGCAATCACAACAATGTAGGAAGGAATGCGTACCTTCGCAGGGATCAGTCCGGCGATCATGGAAATGACCATGTTGGATAGAATCAGTACAAACGTGGTGGCCAACCCCATACCCATACCGTTGATGGCAGACGTCGTCGTTCCCAGGGTCGGACACATACCCAGCACCAACACAAAGGTCGGGTTCTCCTGAATGATGCCTCTGGTAATCAATTTGAGTCTTCCCATATTACATTTCCTCCTTGTTTTCTTGTTGAATCAATACAAACGCTTCATAAGCACGGCTGAGTGCATCGGCAAAGGCTCGGGACGAAATAGTCGACGCCGTAATGGCATCAATATCTCCACCATCCTTCTTTACCGCCAGACGGAAACTTGCCGGATGAATTCCCTTGAACTGCTCACTGAAGTTACTTTTTCCCGCCTCCATTTTATCGCCCAAACCGGGGGTTTCTGCGTGAGAAACCACCGAAGTATTGTACACCGTACCGTCGGGCAGGAAGCCGACCATCAAGGTAATACGTCCTCCAAAGCCTTTGTTGGAAAAGGTTTCAATCGCATAACCCACCACAGTACCCTCAAGGGTGGCCGGATAAACGGAAATGGGATCGGCACCCACCTGCACCGAAAAGACTTCGGCAGAAGGTTCGTTATCGAAAGCCGGTACCACAGCTGCAATGGACGCATTGATCTTGGCCACATTGGCTTCCGCAATGGGTTTTTCAGTCAGGGCATTGACCACGGCCAACAAACCCGAACACACGAAACAGATCAGGAACAGGCACACCACCATGTTCCGGAAAGTAGATGCTTTAGCCATTCTTCACCTCCTTGGCAAATCTTGCCGGTTTGATATACTTGTTGATCAACGGAACCACTGAGTTCATGATCAAAATTGCAAACGAAATACCTTCGGGATAGGATCCGAACATCCGGATCAACATGGTAATGAGACCAATGCCCACCCCATAGAGAACCATACCCCGAGCCGTCATCGGAGAAGTCACGTAGTCCGTTGCCATGAAGATGGATCCCAAGAGTACACCCCCCGTCAAAATATTGAACAGCGGATCGGTATATTGAGCCGGATCTATGAGCCAGAAGATGCCGGAGAAGACGGCGATGGTCAAAAGGATGCTCACCGGAATATGCGGACGGATGACACGACGTACCAACAAATACGCCAAACCCAGGAGCAGAGCCAAGGCTGACACTTCACCAACAGAACCGCCTACCTTGACAAAAAGCATTTCAAAATAACTCAAGTCCGGATAAAGGGCCATGATCTGATCCACCGTCTGGCCTTGTGCCAACCCTTCCTTGATCAAAGCCAGGGGAGTCGCTCCTGTCGAAGCATCCACACCCGCTCTGAACCAGGAACTCGGAATGGTCCAATCGGTCATGATGACCGGGAACGATATCAGCAAAAACACCCGACCCACCAACGCCGGATTGAAAATGTTCTGTCCCAAACCGCCAAAAGTCATCTTGGCTACTCCGATGGCCACAATGGATCCCAACAGGATCAACCACCACGGCGAACTCGGAGGAAGGTTCAACGCCAACAAAACACCGGTCACCGCTGCAGAAAGGTCGTGGATCGTTACCTCGGTTTTCAACAAATACTTTTGAATCAAATATTCAACACCGACACAGGTCACAGCTCCCACCAATACCAGCTGAATGGCAGAGAATCCAAAGAAATAAATGGACACCAACAACGAGGGAAGCAGGGCGATCAACACATCCATCATGATCCGACGGGTATTTTCGGGACCATGGATGTGCGGAGCCGGCGAAACAAGTAATTTTCTCATAGTCAGAATTTTCAACAGTTCTCGTTCAGATTATTTTTTGGGACGGCTACGCAAGATCTTGATCACTTGAGCCTTGCCCACACGAATGTTGTCCAGCAAAGGCAATTGGGCCGGGCAGACGTACAAGCAGCAACCACATTCAATACAATCCTGTACCCGGTTGCTTTCGAGATCTTCCATGCGAGAAGCCTTCGCCAACTTGTTCAACAGATAAGGTTCCAGCCCCATGGGACAGGCTTGCACACACTTTCCGCAACGGATGCACTGGGTTCCCGGCTTGCGCAGGGTCTGTTCCTCTGTTAACACCAGCAGCGCGGAAGTACTCTTCACCGAAGCGGCTTTGATGTTGGCGACCGCCTTGCCCATCATCGGACCACCGCTGATGAGTTTCGCAGCCTTGTCCGGCAATCCGCCCACAGCATCCAACATCTTGTCAAAGGGTGTACCTACCCGCAAACGGAAGTTGCGTTGTTGTTCCGTACAGTCACCAGTCACCGTCACAATGCCTTCAAACAACGGTTTGTTCTTTTGCACCGCCTCGTAAACAGCCAGGGCGGTTCCACAGTTTTGCACCACCGCACCGGTATCAATCGGCAATCCCATGGCAGGAACCCGACGGCCGACCAGGGCATCGATCAACTGCTTTTCGCCACCTTGCGGGTATTTCTTTTTCAGCGTCACGATTTCAATCTCCGGATAGGACGCATGGAACTGACGCAAAGCCGCGATGGCATCCGGTTTGTTTTCTTCTACCCCAAAAAGGCAACGGTTCACGTCCAATGCCTTCATCATCAGACGGGCACCGATCAGAATTTGTTCCGGCATTTCCACCATGATCCGATGGTCTGACGTAAGATAGGGTTCACATTCCGCCCCGTTGATCAACAGGCAATCGGCTTTTTTACCCGGAGGAGGGGTCAGTTTGATATGGGTCGGAAACGATGCTCCACCCAATCCGACAATCCCACTGTCAGCGATGCGCTGAAGAATCTCTTCTTTGGTGGCCTTGATCTCACGTACGACCGTATCCGTGCGATCAATGCTTTCCTCCCATTCATCGCCCTCCACGTCAATGATTATGGTCTTGACCATGTTGCCCGCCAGGTCCGCATACGGCTCGATGGAGGCCACGGTTCCCGACACGGACGAGTGGATGCATGCCGACATGAATCCACTGGGTTTGGCAATCAACTGACCGACTTTCACCCGGTCTCCCTTGGCGACAATCGGTTCTGCCGGGGCACCCAGGTGCTGTGCCATTGAAATATACACGCGTTCCAGCACCGGAAACGTCTCGATGGCGGAACCGGCGGATATCTTTTGGTCATGGGGATGAACTCCCCCCAATGAAAACGTCTTTTTCATAACGTACCTATGCTTGTTTTTCAACCTCAACTTCCTTCGGCAAACGGATCGGGAAGTTCACTTCCACAATGGCACCGGTAGGACATGCCTCCGCGCATTTGCGGCACAGACGACATTTGTTGAAATCGATGTATGCAACATTATTCTCTACTTTCACTGCATCAAAAGGACATACTTTCACGCATTTCATGCAACCGATACAAGCGACAGCACAAGCCTTGCGTGCCACGCCACCTTTGTCCTGGTTGATACAGGAAACATAGAGACGACGCGACTTCGGTCCTTTGTTCCGCAATTCGATCACCCCTTTGGGGCAGACGGCCACGCAATTACCACAAGCCGTACAACGATCTTCGTTCACCTGCGGCAAACCGGTACGGGGATTCATCTCGATGGCATCAAAAGGACAAGCCGACACACAATCTCCCTGACCCAGACAGCCGTAACGGCAAGCGGTATCACCACTGTACAAACCGGCCATCACCTTGCACGATTTCTCCCCGTTGTAAATGCTGGTACGGGGGCGGTTGTCCAAGGACCCTGAGCAACGCACCACCGCCACACGGGGTGCAGCTTCCGCCACCTCTTTTCCCAAACGGCCGGCAACCTGCTTCATCACGGGATTTCCTCCAACGGGACAAAAAAGTCCGTCCAGATCATCGGCCTTCACACAACGTTCCGCAAAGGCGCGACATCCAGCCGATCCACAACCACCACAATTGGCACCGGGCAACAGGGCCTCCACATCATCGATGCGCGGATCCTCTTCCACCTTGAATTTTTGAGCGACAAAGTACAACACCGCGGCCAACAAAAGACCGAGTGCGCTCAAACAAGCAATTGTAATCAGAATGGTACTGCTCATAGTCTAATCTTTTCAATGGTAAATATAAATTCCTTCTTCAGATGTTTCCGAAACATCCAAAGTACCAAATAATACAAGCCAATTCCGGCCACGCACGCCAGACCCACCCAAAGGTCACTGTGCAAAACCGGGGGTAAAATTAACAATAAAATCATTAGAACCGCCAAGGGAAGCAGGTAAGAATACACCACGGCCTTGAATCCGAGAATCTGTGACAACAACACCTTCACTTCCTCTCCGATCTCGTAGGTCATACCAAATTCCGGTTCCACCTGCACAACCTTGATGTCCTGGTCAGAAGCCATACAAGCAGACTTGGCATGGCAACCGGCACAAGCCGACTGCTGCAAAATCTGAACAGACACCACCTGAGGCCCGACCTCAACGACTTTCCCCCTATGTTCAACCAATACTTTTCCCATTGTTATACATTCATATCGTCATCAAAACCCTCATTCGGCATCATGCTGGACTTGCCTGCATTCATGCCGGACTCCATTGACCGGTGTCCCCCCTCATAGGAAGAACTGTCCACTTCGTCGTAATCCACAAAACGGGCCTCGTTTGCCCGGAACTTCATCTTGACATCGGCCGTCGAACCATTCCGGTGCTTGGCAATGATCAATTCGGTGTAACCCGGTTCCACATCTTCATCCGCCGTCTGATAATAATCCGGCCGGTGAATGAACATTACGATGTCGGCATCCTGTTCGATGGCACCCGACTCCCGCAAGTCACTCAACTGGGGACGCTTGCTTCCTCCGCGAGTTTCTACCGCACGGCTCAGCTGTGACAACGCAATGATGGGAATGTTCAGCTCCTTTGCAATGGACTTCAAGGAACGTGAGATGTTGGATACCTCCTGCTCACGCATACCCCGCAATTCCGGAGGACCGGTCATCAGCTGCAGGTAGTCGATGATGATCAGGCTCACATTCGCCGTCCGCACCAGACGACGAGCCTTGGAACGAAACTCATAAATGGACAACGACGGCGTATCATCGATGTACAGCGGGGCACGGGACAAGTTCTTGAGGCGCTCGTTGATCTGCACCCATTCGTAATCCACCAGCTTGGTTCCCCCCCGGATCTTGTCGGAAGAAAGACCCGTTTCCGAAACCATCAGACGCTTCACCAACTGCACCGAAGACATTTCCAACGAAAAGACGGCCACCGGCGTATTGTAATTCACGGCCATGTTACGGGCCATCGTCAACACAAACGACGTCTTTCCGACCGCCGGACGGGCTGCCAGAATAATCAAATCCGATTTTTGCCAACCCAACGTGATCCGGTCAATGCCGGTAAAGCCGGAAGCCACCCCACTCAATCCATCCGTACGGGTCTGGTTTTCCTGCAACTCGTGCATGGCCGTCGTGATCACATCCCGGATCGACTGCGTCTCCCGCTTCATGTTGCGTTCTGCCAGCGTAAAAAACTTTTGCTGGGTCGTATCCAGCAAATCGTCCACCGGAATGTTGTCGTCAAAGGCCATCTGCTGGGCCTCACTCGAAATGGTGATAGTCTCGCGTTGGATGTATTTCTGCAAAAGAATCTTGACGTGGTAGTCCACGTGTGCAGCCGCACCGATGCGGGCACTGAGCTCCGTCAGGTAGAACGGTCCGCCCACCACCTCCAGGTCCTGCTTCTTTTTCAATTCCTCTGCTACCGTATAAATGTCAATTGGATTACGGGCAGCAGCCAACGACTGGATGGCCATAAAAATCTTCCGGTTGGCCTCCTTGTAGAAACATTCGGGCACCAATTGGTCCAAGACCTCGGGCACCACATGCGGTTCCAACAAAAGAGCTCCCAACACAGCCTCTTCCACCTCTATGGCTTGGGGCGGAGTCAGTCCCAAATCGTAGCTAATGCTATTCAACGCGTCCCGGCGTTGGGATTGCTCCCGCTCCTGGGCATTGAGTTTGCGTCGTGTGGACTTGTAAGTTGTAGCCATCTTAACAGTGTTCTTTTTTTACGGATAAATAACAACATCCGCTCTCGACCAACGTCGGGATGCGGATGGAGTCGTTGACAATCAGAAAGATTTACCTTCCTGAACTATTTCTCAAATTCTGAGCTCACCAAAATCCGTCCGCAGTATTCGCAAACAATGATTTTCTTGCTCAATGCAATGTCCAGTTGGCGTTGCGGCGGAATCTTGTTGAAGCAGCCACCACAAGCATCCCGTTTCACGGTTACCACAGCCAGGCGGTTGCGGGCGTTGGAGCGCACCTTATCGTATGCCACCATCATCCGTTCATCCAAAGTAGCCGCCAAGCTGGCACGTTCCTTGGACAATTGTTCTTCTTCCTTGGAAGTTTCATCAATGATAGAAACCAGTTCCTCTTTCTTCAATTTCAGATCAGCCTCACGACCTTCAATTTCCAACTTGGTTTTTTCCACTTCTGCTTTCTTCTCAACCAGAAGAGCATTGGTCTCACCAATACGTTTGTTGGCCAATTGTTTTTCCAAATCCTGGAATTCAATTTCCTTGGTCAGCGAGTCGTACTCACGGTTGTTGCGCACGTTGGCACGTTGTTCTTCGTACTTTCCGATGGCGTCTTGTGCCGTTTCAATATCAATCTTGTATTGGGCAATGGCCTTGTCAGCATCCTTCACCTCCGCTTGGAACTTGGCCAAACGAGTCTTCAATCCTTCGATTTTGTCTTCCAGATCGCTCACTTCTTCCGGCAATTCGCCACGGAGCAAGTGGATACGGTCGATCTTCGTATCGATTTCTTGAATTTTGTAAAGGGTATGCAGTTTGACCTCCATACTCATATCCGTGTCAGTCATGTTCTTGGACAAAGACACGAAAGTTTCCCGATTGTCGATGGGAGGCGTTACCAACGCAGATTTTTTAACTTTTGTAGTTGCCATATAGGATTAGTAGTAATATACCGGGTTATTATTCTTCGCGGTTTTGCGAACCGCAAAGTTAGAAATTTTTTCTTGAAGAATGTTAAAGAAGCGATCAACTATACCAATTTCACTCTCAAAATGTCCAACATCTACCAGCCAAAGCTGTTCGTCCGTAAAAAAATGATGGTAAGAAACATCGCCACACAAAAAAGCATCGGCACCGGCCCGACGTGCTGCCGCCAACAGCGAGGTACCACTGCCCCCACAAACCGCCACCCGGCGAACCGGACGGGACAACGAGGCCGAAGTTCGCAGACACGGCGTTCCGAAAGCCGCTTTTACCCGTTCCAGGAATTCTTCCGGAGCAACGGGTGCTGCCCAATTTCCCACCATACCCAAACCTACCGGACGGCCACAGGCATCCGACAATCCCGGTTCCGGAGCCAGAATTTCACAGTCCGTCAATCCCAAACGTTCCATCATCCAATCACTGACCCCGCCAAACACCTTGTCGGCATTGGTGTGCGCCGCATAGATGACCAAATTGTTTTGGATAGCCTTGTAAACCATCTTTCCAATGGCATCGGCCGGATGAATCTTCTTCAACCCTTGAAAAATCAATGGATGGTGGGTAATGATCAGGTTGGCACCGCAGGCCAACGCCTCATCCATCAGGGATTCCGTACAGTCCAATCCCAACAAGACCCCAGTCACTTCCTGCTCCGGACTACCAATGCAGAAACCGGCATTGTCCCAGGACTCCTGAAACGAGCACGGGGCAAATTCTTCCAGAATTCCAACAACTTCGCTAGCTTTCATGTTCCAATGCGTTTGATTTTATCTCCTTCAACCCTTCCGCAATTTCCTTCAGTTCGTCACGGACCCGTTCCAACGAACGAACGACTTCTTCCCGACGGTTCACCCCTTCCGGATTGGCTTTCATCTGCAGTCGGGCTCCCTCCAGGGTCATGCCCTGCTGCTTGACCAGGTAATGAATCAATTCCAGACGACGCACATCCTCCGGAGTAAACAGACGGTTTCCCTTGTTGTTACGGACCGGACGCAAGACTCCGGCGAACTGATCCGACCAAAAGCGGACCAGGGAAACGTTTTCCCCCAGATGCTGGGCAACCTCTCCGATTGTGTAATAAAGTTTTGTCTCGTTCATTATATTGGGTTCAAAGTTTTCAGCATCAGTCCATTGACTGCCCGGTATTGGTCGCAATGCGCAACACATTCCGATACTCTTCCGGCGTCAATTCGACAAAGAAATAATTAATGGGATCCACATAGACTCCGTCCAGCAGTACCTCGTAGTGCAAATGGGGAGCAAAGGCCATTCCGGTGGAACCCACCCGGCCAATCACCTGGCCACGCGTCACCCGCTGCCCCTTTCGGACGGCGATGGAGGCCAAGTGGGAATAAGTTGTCTGGTATCCGTGCTTGTGTTCCAAGCGGATAAAATTCCCCCGACCCTTCTCCGATTTGCTCACTTCCAGGACAACCCCGTCAGCGGTTGCAAAGACATCCGTCCCCACCCCCGTGATCAGATCCAGACCCGTATGGTCCACCAAGGATTTGTAAAAAGGATGGATCCGACGACCCACCGTCGCACCGGTCTGCTGTACAATGAAATCCGCTACCGGAATCAAGGAAGGAATCTCCTGAATAGAGTATGCCCCCGAACGGACCGTTGAATCCAACTGCCGGACAGCCTCTTGCGTCAAGCTCACCTGGTATTCCATCTCTTTCAAGCGTTGGGCTGTCTGCCGAACCAGGCCTGCCGCCATGGCAGAATCCGGATCATAGGTCAACTCCCCTTCGTGACCGTATCCGTCAAAACTCGGAGGATCCGCATCAAAAATTTTCCGGTACAATTCCTGGTCTTTCTCCTGCAGACCCTTGATCACCCGGTCCAGATGACGACTGCTTTCAGCCAGTTCATCGTACATTGCCTCAATGGCCTTGCTCTCCCGATACAATTGCCGTTGGGAGTCCGTGGTAAACAACAAGGCAAAAATCAGATAATACAGAAGGGACAAGAGCAGACTCCAAAGCAGAAGACGGAGCAACAACCGGCCCCACCGCTTCAGAAACGATTCTTCTTTGTTGACCCAAAGTTCCTTCCCGTCGAATTGAAACAGCTTCATACGTTACCCCCCGATCCCAAACTACGGACAATCAAGTGATAATCTTCCGCCGGAAGTTCCAAATCAAAGAATTTATAGGGGTTGACCGGACGGCCTTTGTGAATGATCTCATAATGCAAATGTGGACCGGTAGACTTCCCGGAATTACCCATCTCGCCCAGTTGGTCTCCCCGCTTGAGAACCTGACCCTCCGACACATAGACTTTACTCAAGTGTGCATACCGGGAGCGGTATCCAAAACCGTGATCCACCAACACATAGTGGCCATAACCGAAAAAGTCGAATCCCACATCCACGACCGTCGCATTTCCGGACACATATATCGGAAGGCCCACCTTTCCTGCCAGATCCAGGCCGTCATGAAAACGGGTTTTACCATCCTTCGGGTCCTTGCGGTACCCATACGAAGACGTCAGGCGAACCTGGTCCGGGGATACGGGACAAATGGTCGGCATGCACATCGACATCTGGTCAGCAGTCTGCGCCAAGGGAAACACATCGTCGTAGGAATGGGACTGGATATAAGCTTTTTTGCTGAGGATATCAAAAGTCTCCACATAACTGGACAAGCGGCCGTTGGGGTCCATCATCTCGAGGTACCCATATCGGTCCACGCCTCCAATCCCTGCATTTCTCACCTCTTCCGAGATCTCGTCCATCCCGAAAACGGGTCGGTATACTTTGTTGTCACGACGTTCCAGTTCGTTCAGAATCTGATAGTTCTTCTCCAGGGAGACCGTCAGTTCATCCAGTTTGGACTGCCATTCGGAGGCACGCCGTTCGATCAGCACCTGCTTCGGGGTTTTCCAACCCAGCACCTGCGTGTACAGGAAATAATAGCCGCAAAAAGCCACAAAGCTCAGCACAAACAGCAACACCTGACGAAGACGGCGCTCCCGCTGGGACACTTCCACCACCTCGTAAGTCAGTGTCTCTCTGTTGAGTCTGTAACGGATTTTTGCTGATTTTTTCATCCTTTTTACCTGGGTTATAACGCGCAAATATATGTATTTTTGATAAAAAAACTATCTTTGTGGTTGATTTATTAGAAAACGACTGCTTTATGATGACTTCAAAAGAGATAAGATCCAAATTTTTAGAGTTTTTCGCCTCCAAAGGCCACCAAATTGTTCCCTCCGCACCCATGGTTGTCAAGGGGGACCCGACCCTGATGTTTACCAACGCCGGCATGAACCAGTTCAAAGATTGGTTTTTGGGCAACAGCGAGATCCGCTATCCCCGTGTGGCTGACACCCAAAAATGTTTGCGCGTCAGCGGCAAACACAACGACCTGGAAGAAGTGGGCCACGATACCTACCACCACACCATGTTCGAAATGCTCGGCAACTGGAGTTTTGGAGATTATTTCAAAAAAGAAGCCATTGACTGGGCTTGGGAACTGCTGACCGATGTGTACAAACTGGACCCGAACCGTTTGTACGCAACCATCTTTGAAGGCAACCCCGAAGAAGGTGTGGAACTGGACAACGAAGCACGCACCTACTGGCTCCAACACCTGCCTGCGGAACGCATCATCCTGGGCAACAAGAAAGACAACTTCTGGGAAATGGGAGAGACCGGTCCCTGTGGTCCTTGCAGCGAGATCCACATTGACTTGCGCAGCGAAGAAGAACGGGCTGCTGTCCCGGGTGTTGAACTCGTCAACAAAGGCCACCACCTGGTCATTGAAATCTGGAACCTCGTCTTTATCCAATTCAACCGCAAAGCCAACGGTTCGCTGGAACCGCTTCCCAAGAAACACGTGGACACCGGTATGGGGCTGGAACGTCTGGTCATGGCCATCAACGGCAACAAGAGCAACTACGAAGGAGACCTGTTCCAACACCTCATCGGAGAAATTTCCCGGTTGAGCGGCCGCAAATACGAAGAGTCGAAAGAAACCGAAGTGGCGATGCGCGTGATCGCCGACCATATCCGAGCCATCAGCTTCTCCATCGCGGACGGCCAGCTGCCCTCCAACGTGAAGGCAGGTTATGTCATCCGCCGCATCCTCCGTCGTGCCGTCCGCTATGCCTACACCTTCCTGGGTGTCAACACACCTTTCCTCTGCCGCCTGGTACCGGCACTGATCCGAGAAATGGGCGAAGCCTATCCGGAACTCCAAAGCCAGCAAACCCTGATTGAACGCGTCATCAAAGAAGAAGAGGAAGCGTTCCTGAGAACTTTGGACAAAGGAATCAAACTAATCGACCAGATCCTTGAAAAATCACAGGCGACCAAAGTCATCTCCGGCGAAGACGCCTTCACCTTGTACGACACCTTCGGCTTCCCGATTGACTTGAGCGAACTGATTGCCAAGGAAAAAGGATACAGCATTGACCTGGAAGGCTTCGAACGCGAACTGGGCAAACAGAAAGAACGAGCCCGCAATGCAGCGGCCGTAGAAGAAAGCGACTGGATTGAAATCCTTCCCGAAAAAACATCCGCCTTCATCGGCTATGACGAAAGCGAAGCGGATGTCCGCATCTTGAAATACAGAACCGTCAAATCCCGCAACAAGGAACTGGTGCAAATCGTGTTGGACCAAAGTCCGTTCTATGCCGAAAGTGGTGGACAGGCTGGTGACAGTGGTGTATTGGCCAACGCCAACGAAACCATCAAAATCACCAACACGATCAAAGAAAACAACCTCAACATCCATTTGGCTGACCGCCTCCCGAGTGATCCTACAGCGACCTTCCACGCCAGCATAGACCTGCAACGTCGCCAGGATACCACCAACAACCACTCGGCCACCCACTTACTCCACTTTGCCTTGCGGGAACTGATCGGCACCCACATCGAACAAAAAGGTTCGAGTGTCAATGCAGATTCCTTCCGTTTCGACTTCTCCCACTACGAGAAAATCACTCCTGAAAAACTCCGCGAAGTGGAACGCCGCGTCAACGAACTCATCCGCCAAAACATCGGCAAGGAAGAATTCCGCGACCTTCCCATCGAGCAAGCCCGCGAATTGGGAGCCATGGCCTTGTTTGGTGAAAAATACGGTGACCGTGTACGCGTCATCCGCTTTGGTGATTCAGCCGAATTGTGCGGGGGCACCCACGTCGAAGCCACCGGTAACATCGGTTATTTCCGCATCCTCTCTGAATCGGCGGTAGCCGCCGGTGTGCGCCGGATCGAAGCGGTAACAGGCCGTCAAGCCGAAAACAGCATCGAAACAATGGAAGACCAGATCCAAGCCATCCGTGAAATGTTCGGTCAGACACCCAACTTGGTACAGTCCATCGCCAAACTCTTCGCAGAAAACGAAAGCTACCGCAAGACTGTGGAAGAAATGAACCGGGAACGCGTCCAAAACCTGAAGAAGAGCATTGCCGAACAAGGAGAAGTCATCAACGGCATCACCGTGTACAAACTCCGTGGCAACTACACCACCGAAATGGTCAAAGACCTGGCATTCCAACTGCATAAAGACAGCACCAACGCCGTCTTTGCCGCAGCCTTCCTGGCAGCACCGGACAAACCGGCCTTGGTTTTGATGTACAGCGATGACCTCGTGGCAGCTGGCAAGGATGCCTCCAAAGATATCAAAGTAGCCGCCCGTTTCATCCAGGGTGGTGGCGGTGGCCAAAAATTCCTGGCGACAGCCGGAGGCAAAATCACCGACGGTCTGCAACAGGCTTTGGACACCTTGATTGAAAACGCCGTAAAAGCATAATCCTGACGTGAAGAAACTCGACCAGTTCCTGATCAGGTCCTTTGCCGGACCCTTTCTGTTGACCTTTCTCATTGTGGCGTTCATCTTCGTGATGAACACCCTTTGGTTATACGTTGACGATCTGGTCGGCAAAGGACTGGGCATCTGGATCATCCTGGAATTCCTCTTCTGGGGTTCGGTAACCATGATGCCACATGCCTTGCCTCTGGCAACGCTGTTGGCTTCCATCATGACGCTGGGTAACTTGGGAGAAAACAACGAGCTGCTGGCCATGAAAGCGGCCGGCATTTCCCTGCAACGCATACTCATCCCGCTGGTTGTCATCGCTGTCGGTATCAGCATCGGGGCATTCTTTGTCTCCAACAAACTGATTCCCATTGCCTTCAACAAAATTTACACCTTGCAATACGACATCGGACGGACCAAAGAGGAAATCAAAATTCCGACCGGAACCTTCTACAACGGTATCGAAGGTTTTACGTTGCGCATCAGCGGTCACAACAAAGAAACCGACATGATGTACGACGTGATGGTGTATGACCACAAGGAACGGAACGGAAACACCAGCGTGGCCGTGGCCGACTCCGGGCTCATCAAATCGAATGCAGACAAGAGTGCCTTGATCTTCATCCTTTTTGATGGCATCTCCTACGAAGAAGACAATACCCGCAAATACCGGGATACCACCTTTGTTGTCAACCGGATTCATTTCAAACGGCAGGAAGTCATCATTCCACTGGAAAACTACAGTTTCCAAAAATCGGAAGAAGACCGCTACGGCAATGAAATCATGGCACAGGACCTCAAGGAACTCAGCCACGACCGGGACTCCATCTCCATCCTTTACGCCCAAACGTTTGCCAAACAGAAAGAACGGTACGGAGTGGGCAACGGTACCCTCTTCGGGTTCCAGTTGGACAGCCTCAAAGGGAAAAACATCACACAACCCTACACACTGGACTCCGCCTACATCTGGAAGAACATCCGGGAAGAACAACGGAACATCTCCTTGGCGGCCAAAAACCTGAACAACAACATCTCCGTATTGGAATCCTACGACCGCGAGATTTACCCGTATGCCCATTCGCTGCGACGCATCAACCTGGAATCGTTCCGGAAATTCACCCTCTCTTTTGCCTGCTTGATTTTCTTCTTCATCGGAGCCCCGATGGGAGCCATCATCCGCAAAGGTGGATTGGGTACGCCGGTCATCATTTCAGCCATGTTCTTCGTGGTTTACTGGGTAGTGGATATCTCCGGCAAAAAACTGGCCCGGGATGGTGTGATCACCCCGTTGTTCGGGGCCTTCATTTCTACCCTCGTGCTCTTGCCCATTGGGGTATTCCTGACCATCAAGTCCACGAAGGATTCGTCGTTGTTCAACGCAGAAACGTACCTCAACGCCATCAAGAAATTCTTTACGAAAACCCTGCCTCAAAGCCTGTCTTTGTTATGGAAATCAACCAAGAAAAAAGCATAGTCTTCATGGGGACACCCGACTTTGCGGTCGGCATCCTGCAAGCGATGATGGATGCCGGCTGTCGCATTGTCGGTGTCGTTACCACCCCGGACAAACCCAGCGGACGCGGTCTGAAAGTTAACCGCAGCGCCGTCAAGGAATTTTTATTGCAACGTGAAGCAACCACGGGCGAGCAGATGCCCTTGCTGCAACCGGTCTCCCTAAAAGACCCTGAATTCATTGAAACCCTGCAAAGCTGGAACGCGGATCTGTTTGTTGTCGTGGCCTTCCGCATGTTGCCCAAAATCGTTTGGAACATGCCACCCATGGGCACCTTCAACCTGCACGCCTCCCTGCTCCCGCAGTACCGGGGCGCTGCTCCCATCAATTGGGCCATCATCAACGGCGATACCCGCACCGGCGTGACCACTTTTTTCCTGGATGAGCACATCGATACCGGCGCCATCATCCACCAGGAGGAGACCCCCATCGGTCCGGATGAAAATGTCGGTTCTCTGCATGACAGGCTCATGGAAATCGGTGCCCGACTGGTGTGCGAGTCCATAGCAGCCATCTTCAACGGAGAAGTAACTCCCCTTGCGCAACCAGAACTGGAAGACCTACGACCGGCGCCCAAACTCAACCGGGAAACCGGTCTGCTGGACTGGAATGACAATGCTCAAAACCTGCACAACCTCATCCGAGGCCTGTCTCCCTATCCGGGAGCACACAGTCCCCTGCATACCGGAGAAAAGGAACAAGACGTAAAAATCTACGCGGCAAGACCAGTAGGTGAACACGAATCGGTTCCAACAGCCACCCCCGGAACCGTCTTTTCAGATGGCAAGACCTATTTCCGCGTACAATGCGGACGCGGTGTTTTGGAAATACTGGAACTCCAGATGCCCGGCAAGAAACGGTTGGGCATCCGTGAATTTTTGGCTGGCTGGCGTCCGGTAGAAGCCTACTTCGGCGCCATGCGATAGAGCTGCACGGCTATTACGGCAAAGACCACGTTGGGTAGCCACAGCGCCACAACAGGCGGCAAAGTATCGGTCACAACCAGCATCTCACTTAGACGCAAGAAAAGGATGTAGGAAAAACTCAGGGCAATCCCGATCCCCAGATTCAGACCAATTCCCCCTCGACGCTTCTGAGAAGACAAGGAAACTCCCATCAACGTCAGGATAAACGCAGAGAAGGGCACAGCAAAACGGCTGTGCTTTTCTATTAAAGAGTATTTGACCATTTTGTCCCCACGCATGCGTTGCATGGCGATCAGGTTCTCCAACTCCCGATAAGTCAATGACTCAACGGTCTTGTCACTGCGATAGAAGTCATCCACAATCAGACTGACCACCGTATCCTTCTTCGTGCCGGAGCGGATGACCTCCCGGTCCCCGTAATAATCGCGGATAAAATAATTTTTCAGACGCCAGCCTTGCAAGGTAGAATCCCAGGCTGCACTTTCAGCAGACAGTTTGGACACCATCTCGTTGTCCTGAAATTTCTCCAAGGTAAAATTATAGGCCGTATTGTTCCAGGTACTGAAGGATTCCACGTAGGCAAACTCTCCGGGTGCAATCTGGTAATGGATGTTGCGCTCTTTGTTGTGGTAACGTCCTCCCTTCACATACTGCTGCTCAAAAGCCAACCGGACCTTGTTCGCGGGAGGTATGATGAAGAGGTTCAGCGACAGGCTGACCAGCATGATGAAAAAGGCTGAAATGAAATACGGATACAGTATCCGGGCGAAACTCACGCCTCCGGACAACATCGCGATGATCTCGCTGTTCGCCGCCAGCTTGGACGTAAAGAAAATAACCGTCACAAACACGAACAGCGGACTGAACATATTGACAAAATAGGGAATGAAATTCACATAATAGTCAAAGATGATCGCGGACAACGGGGCTTCGTTATCCACAAACTTGTCAATCTTCTCGCTGATGTCAAAAATGATGACAATGACGATGATCAACAACAAGGCCACCACGAAAGTTCCGATGAACTTCCGGATGATATATCGGTCCAGTGTTTTGATTCGCAAATCCATACAACGCTTCTACAAACGGGTTTCCATCTTGCGAACTGCCTCATTTTTCCAAGCGAGGAAGTCGCCCTTCTCAATGTGTTCACGAGCCTGACGCACCACATCCAGGTAGAAAGCCAGGTTGTGTTCGCTGGCAATTTGTGCCGCCAACATCTCTCCGGCAATGAACAGGTGACGCAAATAGGCCTTGGTATAATAGCCGTCCACAAAGGAAGTGCCTTTCGGGTCAATGGGCGAGAAATCGTCGCTCCATTTCTTGTTTCGGATGTTGATGATCCCGTCCCATGTAAACAACATACCGTTACGGCCGTTGCGGGTCGGCATCACACAGTCAAACATATCGATGCCCCGGGCAATCCCCTCGAGGATGTTCATCGGTGTTCCTACCCCCATCAGGTAACGGGGTTTGTCCTTCGGCAAAATCGGATGTACGACCTCAATCATCTCGTACATCTGCTCCGTAGGTTCTCCCACCGAAAGCCCGCCGATGGCATACCCTTCCCGGTTCAACGAGGCAGCATGCTCAGCGGCCCGACGGCGCAATTCCGGATAGACACAACCCTGCACAATCGGGAAATAGGTCTGGCGATAACCGTACAACGGTTCGGTACGGTCAAAATGGGCGATGCCCCGCTCCAGCCATTGCTGGGTCAGTCGCAAAGACTTCTCTGCATAACGGAAATCGGCATCCCCCGGTGTACACTCGTCCAGAGCCATGATGATGTCGGCACCGATGATGCGCTGGATGTCCACATTGTTCTCGGGTGTGAACAGGTGTTTGGAACCGTCGATGTGAGAACGGAAAGTACATCCTTCTGCCGTCAGTTTCCGGTTGGCAGCCAAAGAGAAAACCTGGAATCCACCACTGTCGGTCAGAATGGGTTTGTCCCAGTGGATAAAACGATGCAGTCCACCCGCCTTGCGCAAGGTATCCAAACCCGGCCGCAAATATAGGTGATAGGTATTTCCCAGGATGATTTCCGCACGAATATCGGACTCCAGATCCCGATGATATACCCCCTTCACAGAACCCACTGTTCCCACCGGCATGAAAATCGGGGTTTCAATGGTCCCATGATCCGTTACAATCCGACCTCGACGAGCTTGACTCTCACGGTCTTGACACAAAAGACTAAACTCCATACACATTAAAATAGAAACCCCAAAGATAAACAATCTTTGGGGATCTGCCTATTGTCTCCAAACTTTCTCGTGGTCCAGCCAGCGGATACAAACCGTTTTGTCAGTCCAGGAACCAAAAGTTGCGGTAAACTGGACCGGATCCTCATCCGTTGAACGATACGAGATATCCAAAGCCCCCTCAAAGGCTTGGGAGGCTTTCCCATCGTAATACAGACCAAACGGATCCGTCATGGTAAATTCCATCGCAAGGTATTTATGATCAAAAAATCCTCCGGAACCATACCAGAACGACATGGAAATAGCCTCTGATAACTTACCCCATGCCTCCAGAACTTCGTATTGCTGGGCCCAGGGACCTTCCAAAACGATCAAATCCACATCCGTCGGAACAGCCTTCACCGTCATCTCGATGTACGGAGCACCCGACTCATACATCCTTACTTCCAACTTCCAGGTATTTTCCTCCACACAGGTCATTTCAATATATTGGGGCCCAATGGATTCCTGCGTTGTACGTGTCCACGAGGACCCGACCTCCCGAATGGAAGAACCATCTTTGGATACAAATTTAACCTCTCGTTCGTGTGTGATGTAATTTTGCATCACCACACCACCGTCCATCGCCGCAATCCGATGCCTGGTAAACACATCCCTCAACATTTCATTGCGTTCCTGCTCATCAGCAAACAAGTAGCGGTCCACCAACAGGATTTCCTTCACCCAGTAAGCAGACTGGTCCAAACCATGATACTGAATATTCTTGAAAGCGACATAGGGTCCCTCGGTCGGTTCTACCCGTTCCGCTTCCTCCAGCACGCACCCCGTCAAACCCACGAGGGCAAGCAAAGACAAAATCAAGACATAATATTTGTTCATATTCATCTCCTCCTCAGATTAAAAACGGTGACCTACACCCACTTGAAGAATGTTCAAATGTCCGACTCCCCACTCCGCAAAACCAAACCACTCTTTTCCATAAGAAATACCAATGGGCACAAACTGCAAACTGATGTAACCCTTCGTATACGAAACCTTGTCCATCACCTTCGAATCAACCATCGTAACATGCGCCCCCACCCCGGAATAGACTTGGAATAGGTCCCGCAAGACCCATTGGTACTGAAAGGTAAGGGCCGCTTCATAAAATTGATACGAGGCGGACCCTGCCAGCAAAGCATCCTTCGTGCGATACACGGAAGCCCAGGCGGCACTATGCAACAGATTCAAAGAAATGTTCCAGCGTCGGTTCATCTCGTAAACAAAACCGGCATGGGCCGATCCATAGGTCCGAATCTCTCCAAAGTAGTAACCCATGTAGGGCAAGTAGTGCGAACTGGACGCATGATAAGGACTCCTTTGGGGCCACAAACGGGCTCCGTTCGTTTCATAGGCATCTTGAGGAAAATTTCCGTAACCGATACGGAGCTGGGTTCTGCTCCAGAAATCGGTTGAATCCGAACGATTCTCCTGTGCAGAGATTCCCCCCGAAAACGCACAGAACACGATGACCAGCAAAACAAAAAAACGTTGTTTCATCCTTCGGTCCTCCTATTCGTATCTATAATAATTGAACAACGACCATTTCTCCTCAATTCCGGCCCAACGGATCCAATAATAATCTATCCCGAATGTCACTTCAAAATAACTCTTTTCGTCCTCCCACTCAGAATAGGTAAAGCCCATACGTCCTTGACAAGGAAGATGATAGTCACCTGGCAAGGGTAAGTAGATTGAATAGCGTACGGGATCCAGGAACTCGGCCGTAACGATGTGAACCTTATCCAACGATTCTGTTTCCTGGTACAGAACCGTACCGGAAGCCAAGTCAATGATTCGCAGATCATCAACTATCGATAGATTGAAATCCAACTCATAGCGGACCGATCCCAAATCATAAAGTTTCCAGATCCGCCACACATCATTGCCCATACATTCCAATTCCAGGCGGAACCCCTCTCCAGAGCACGTCCACACACTGCCTTTCTCACCAAAACGCTTTTCACCCGGTATCCATTCTTCGTTGTGATTGACCATGACGTAGCCATCACCCTCAAAAATATGGGTAAAATTTTCCCAAGCAAGGCGTTCCCGCTCTTCTCCGGTTGCCTGCCTCCAGGCATCCACCATATAAGCGGTTCCCAAATGATTCACCGCGGAAGCGATGGCCGACTGCTCCACTTTCAGCAGCACCACACTCTGCGCATGCGTCTTCCGGTACTCCCGACCGTTTTCAATGGTACAGGATACCAAAAAACAAACCGCTGCCAACGCAGCAAGTATCTTGCTAAAACTCTTTTTCATACGGTACATTGATTAAAAACGATAACCCACACCTGCCTGAAGAAATCCGATCGAACCGGAGGTCAACTCAGCAAATGCATAAAACTTGGAACCCACACTCATACCCAGCCAATTGATATCCAAGGCTCCCGTCTGATAATAGATTGGATCCATCAAATCTTCCTGATCTCCAGCACAAAATGTTTCCTGGAGCATGGATATACCCAGACCGATACCGGAATAAAGCTGAAAATCCGGACGGTTGATCCACTTCAGCCGCAATCCTGCCATCAGGGTATAAATACCCAAGTAATAGGATCCAATACGCTCCCGGGTATAGCTGGACGTAATGGCAGAATAGGCCGACGCCCACGAGGCAGAAAAGGTCCAATCCAACCGACGGGAAAACTCTCCCGTATATTCCAGTGTAAACTGTCCCGGAGATACCAGGTCCCCATAGGAATACTGATAGGAGTCCAGGTTGGATAACGGCTCATACTGAGCATGGTAACCCACCTCATACAGGTAATCAAAACCAGGGTTGTTGTGGTTGTACTCCGACAGACTGCTACCATGAAGCAACATGGGAAAATTTGAGTACCCTATGCGCAAATCCGGTCCTGTTTGAGCCACAGCATCCCAAGTCGCACAGGTAAAGAAGGCAAAAAGCAGAGTGAGTAGGTTTAGGTTCAATCTTCCTTTTGTCATAAGTACTATATTAGAGACTTAGCAAAGATAGTTTTTTGTAGGATATATTGCAAAATTTTTAGAGAAAGAGTCTCATTCCGAGGGAACCCGATCTGTATAACATGAATGGATACTTTTTTATCCCGAACATCGTTTCACTCCAACATCCCTCCCCACCTGCAGCGGAGGGATTGGGCTCGCCCTGCGGGCTGTGCATTCCCTCAGTACTCGCCGTAGGGCCCTTGCAGAATTATTGCAGCTTGTGTGCCGATGGCACACAAGGGCTGTTTTTTATTTTTTCCCACGCTCGAGCTTGCTCGGCTGGGGAAAATAAAAACAGCCCAGCGCCTTGCGCTGAGCTGCATTGCTGCGGAGAGAGAGGGATTCGAACCCCCGGACGCTCTCACGTCAACGGTTTTCAAGACCGCCGCATTCGACCACTCTGCCATCTCTCCAATCCTTTCATTGAAAGGGGTTGCAAAGGTAGGAATAATTTCAAATCTTCCAAAAAAAATCTGTGATTTAGCGAAAGTATACGCAAATTCAATCATTTTTCACAAAAAGAAGATTGCAAAAATCCAACCCACACGGATCTGGATGCCTCCAAAAACAAAACGGCGCCCGAATTGCATGCAGTACAACCGGACGCCGAATATTCGTAACCCCTTCTCCTAGAGATAATCGTCAAAATACAAGGACACTTTGTCCATCAAGTGGATACGGTCCTTGCCCAATACATTGTGCTTCGCGCAAGGATAAGGGAAATAATCCACTTGCACGTTGTTCACAATGCACTGACGGATGAAGCTCAAACTATGTTCCCAAAGTACCACATCGTCGATCGCACCTTGACAGATCAACAATTTTCCTTTCAGGTCCTTGGCTTTGTTCAGCAGGCTGACCTTCTCATATCCTTCAGGATTGCGATGAGGAGAATCCATGTACCGCTCACCGTACATCACTTCGTACCACTTCCAGTCGATGACAGGACCTCCCGCAACAGCCACCTTGAAGACTTCGGGATAATTGGTAATCAAAGAAATTGTCATGAATCCACCATAACTCCAACCGTGCACACCGATGCGTTCCGCATCCACATACGGCAAAGAAGTCAACAATTTGATCCCTTCCATCTGGTCGGCCATTTCTGCCTGACCACACTGTCCGTGGATGGCTTTCTCGAAAGCGGCACCGCGGTTAGAGGTTCCCCGGTTGTCCTGTACATAGACCAGGTATCCACGTTGGGCCATGTACATTTCCCAACGGCGCAATTCGGCACACCAGGTATTCTTCACCATTTGGGAATGGGGTCCTCCGTATACGTACACAATTACCGGATATTTTTTCTCAGGATCAAAATCCTTGGGTTTGATCAGACGGTAATAGTTGTCGTACTCGCCATCTGCACTGCGTACGGTTCCCAGATCGATCTCACACATAGCATAATCCGCCAAAGGATCTGCTGCTGTCAACAAGTTGGTTTCAAATTTGGCATCGGTCGAACGGAGATCAACCACCCGCGGCACGTTCAGGCTACTGTATGTATCCAAGAAATACTTGCAGTCCCCACTCATCTGGATGTTGTGCCATCCCTCTGCCGGGGTCAGACGTGTCCGTTTTCCAGAACGGAACTCCTGACGGAACAAGTGGTTTTCCACGGGGGAAACTTCGGCAGAAGTATAATAGAAGGCTTTGGCATCCTGACCCACGTATTGAACATCGGCATCAACCTTGGTCAAGCGTTCCACCTTTCCTTCCAGATCGCAGAGATACAGATTGCGGTAACCATCCCGGTTATCGGTTCTGTAGAGAAAACGCTGGTCATCCCCTTTGAGGAATACAATCGGATCCTGCGGCTCAACGTATTTTTCGTTGCTCTCCGTCAAGATCGTCTTGATAAATTTGCCGTTTGAGGCCGAATATTGGTTCAAGTGCATTTCTTTCTGATCGCGGTTCAGGACCTGAACAAAGAGCGATTTCCCATCCGGGCTCCACACCACGTTGGTCAGATATTGCTCCCGGCCAAAGTCTGTTACCTTGAGCGTCTTCTTGGTGGACAATGCCAAATCATACACCACGAGTTGCACATTTTCGGAGGGCATACCGGCCATCGGATACTTGATGTTCTTCAAAGAACCGGTGCGGGTGTTGATGTCCAACAAGGGGAACGTTGCCACTGCCGACTCGTCTTTCCGGTAGTAGGCCAATTTGGTTCCATCGGGTGACCAGAAAATACCGCCTGCGATACCGAACTCGTTCCGGCTGACGGTCTGTCCGTTCACAATGTTGGTATCCGCATCGTCGGTAACGGTGAAGACGTTGCCGTTTTTATCACAGTAGAAGAGGTTGTTCTGGCGGGTAAAGGCAAAAACATCCCCTTTGGAAGCTGCCGTAAAGTTCTCCGCCCGCTTGGGCATGGCAAAGGCATACACCAGCACTTTTTCCGCTACATTGATCTTGTAATAGGTGTCATTCCGATGAATCGCAATGTGGTTCATATCCAACCACTGATATCCCGGAAAACGTTGCATATCTGCCTTCAGGAGGGCATTGACCTCATCCAGGGTGATGATGTTCAATTCCACACCCATCGCCGGCTGGCTTGCTACCAAGGCCTTGTCCGAAACATAGGTCAAGACGGAAGTCTCGGGACGCCATTGGTAGAACTTGTTCCGAGGACTCAGATGATAACCCAAGATGGTTTCCTCCATGGTCAGCATCTTACCATCGGACGGACCGGCTTCTTTGACCGAAAAAACACCGGGTTGGGCGAACAAGGTAATCCCCATACCCGCAACAAACAAACTCATCAGAATGCGTTTCATATCGTTATCTTTCTATATGCAAATTATTCTTTCTTGCGCTCTTGGGACTTTTCTTCCTGTGAGAAGAAGCGCCATTGGAACAGAATCAGATAAAAGGCTCCAATGGTAATGCAGGAGTCCGCAATGTTGAAAACCGGACGGAAAAAGACCAATTCCTCTCCGCCGACAAAAGGTACCCACTCGGGCCATGTCGTATCGATCAGCGGGAAATACAACATGTCTACGACCTTCCCGAAAAACAGGGGTGCATAGCCACCCGCTTCCGGAAGAAACTGCGCTACTTGTGTGTATGTGGACTCTCCGAAAAGGACCCCGTAAAACAAACAGTCAATGATGTTGCCCAAGGCACCCACCAGGATCAACAGGATACCCACCAGGACCCCCATAGGCGCTTTACGACGCATCAGGCGGCGCAGGTACACGAACAGAAAGCCTACCAGAATTATGCGGAACAGCGTCAGCAAAAATTTACCGACAGCACCGCCGAAAGCCATCCCGAAGGCCATGCCCTTGTTTTCAATAAAATAAATCTGGAACCAATCGCCCAGAACAGAAAAACCTTCCCCGATGGTCATCTGCGTCTTTACCAAAATCTTGGACACCTGATCAATCAGGACCAGCAGAATTCCCACCAGGAAAAGTTTCTGAGAAGTAGTCAACTTCATAGATGGCTAGTGATTCGAGTTCATTTTTGCCTCAATGCTCAAAGTAGCGTGAGGCACGATTCTTAATCTTTCCTTCGGAATCAATTTTCCGGTCTCCCGACAAATGCCGTATGTCTTGTTTTCAATCCGGATCAACGCCGCTTCCAACGAGCGGATGAATTTGAACTGACGTTGGGCCAATTGGCCGGTTTCTTCTTTTGTCAGAGCAGAAGCACCTTCTTCCAGCACTTTGAATGTCGGAGAAGTATCCTCAATATCGTTGCTGGCGCTGTGATCCACGGCTGCTGTCAACTGTGCATACTCTGCACGTGCATTGTTCAATTTCTCCAGAATGATTTCCTTGAACTCCTGCAACTCCTCATCGCTATAACGCACTTTTTCTAATTTTTCGCTCATAACATCCTTTTTTTGAAATGTTTATCTATCGTATTGTAAAGATAGCAAGTTAGACTCTTTCTACCAAAATTTTCAGAGTACCTTCGTCCCATTCGACGTCAGCCGCGCCTGCTACCTCTTTGCTGCATTGGATCTCCACAGCCAGTGTCTGTTGGCAGATATAATCCGCAAAGTCCACCAGAGCTTGCTCGATTTCTTCACGGGCTTCCACCACGATGCGGATGCGGTCCACCACTTCAAAGCCACAATCCTTGCGCAGGTTCTGAACCCGGTTCACCAATTCACGCGCAACACCTTCGCGTTTCAGTTCTTCGGTCAGGGTCACGTCCATCGCTACGGTCAGGCTGCCTTCGGAAGCCACCAGCCAACCGGGCATGTCTTCCGATGAGATTTCGTAATCGGCTGCTTCCAGAACAACATCGCCCGAAGCCAAAGCCAGGGTATAGGTTGCGGTACTGCGCTCGATGGCGGCAATTTCCTCTTGGGTCATGGCTCCGAACGCAGCGGCAATTTCCTTCATCTGTTTGCCATACTTTTTACCCAGGGTCTTGAAGTTGGGTTTGATTTTCTTGGTAATCAAACCTTGTGTTTCCGTAATGAATTCGATTTCCTTCACGTTCACCTCATTCAACACCAAGGCCTTCACTTTTTCCAGCTGCTCACGCACCTGCTCGTTCAAGACAGGTATCAACAGGCGTGCCAGAGGTTGACGCACTTTGATATTTACCTTTCTACGCAAAGCCAACACCATGGAAGTTGCCTTTTGCGCCAGGTCCATGCGTTCTTCCAAAGCCGGATCGATAAGTTCCAGTTGCGGCTCGGGCATGAGCACATAGTGAACCGAAGCTTCGGTATGGGCTTGGGACACCGCATTCAAATCCAGGAACAGGCGTTCCATGAAGAAAGGAGCAATCGGAGCTGCGAGGATGGCAACCGTTTCCAATACAGAGTACAAGGTTTGGTAAGCCGCCAACTTGTCATCGCCTTGACCGCCCCAGAAACGTTTGCGGTTCAAACGTACGTACCAGTTACTTACGTGGTCACAAACGAAATCTTGGATCAGACGGCCCGCGTTGGTCACGTCGTAATCTTCGTAGCAAGCAATCACGTCGCGGATCAACGAGTTCATCAACGAAATGATCCAGCGGTCAATTTCCGGACGGTCTTGTACCGGGATTTGGGGAGCTTGGTTGTCAAAGCCGTCCAGGTTGGCATACAAAGCAAAGAACGAATAGGTATTGTAGAGGGTTCCGAAGAACTTGCGTTTCACTTCATCCACCCCGGCGGCATCAAATTTCAAGTTGTCCCAGGGTTGGGCATTGGTCAGCATGTACCAGCGCAGGGCATCGGCTCCGTGTTCGTCCAATTGTGCGAACGGATCCACCGCATTGCCCAAGCGTTTGCTCATCTTGTTGCCTTGTTTGTCCAACACCAATCCGTTTGAAAGCACGGTATTGAAAGCCGTCTTGCCGGAAACCATGGTTGAAATCGCGTGGAGGGTAAAGAACCATCCCCGGGTTTGGTCCACCCCTTCGGCGATGAAGTCGGCCGTTTGACCAAATTCCGGCGCACCCAGTTTTGCCAAAGTTTCTTGCGCAAAGGGCATGGCACCTGAGTCGAACCACACGTCAATCAGGTCGCTCTCACGATGCATCGGTTTTCCACTTTCCGAAATCAGGATCCATTGATCCACATAAGGTCTGTGCAGATCGATCTTTTCGTAATTCTCTTTCGAGAAATCGCCCACTACAAAACCGGCTTTACGGAACGGGTTTTCGGTCATAAAACCAGCCTCTACCGAGCGGTCCAAAGCTTCCATCAATTCGGCTACCGAACCGATGCAACGTTCTTCCTGACCGTCTTCGGTCCGCCAGATCGGGAGCGGAGTACCCCAATAACGGCTGCGGGACAGGTTCCAGTCCTGCAAGTTTTCCAACCATTTGCCGAAGCGGCCGCTACCGGTGGATTCCGGTTTCCAGCGGATGGTCTTGTTCAAGGCAATCATTTGTTCCTGAACGGCCGTCGTACGTACGAACCACGAGTTCAACGGATAATACAAGACCGGTTTGTCCGTCCGCCAACAATGGGGATAGGAGTGGGTATGTTTTTCAATTTTGAATACTTTGTTTTCCTGTTTCAACCACACGCAGAGATCCACGTCCAGGGTCGGAGTCTGGTCGTCGGCCTGCGGATCGTAGGCATTCTTCACATAACGGCCTGCAAACTCCCGGTAAGCCGCTTCGTCCACCGACTTGGCGACAAAATCCGGATGCAAGTCTTCCAGACGATAGAAACGACCGGTGCGGTCCACCATCGCCTGACGCAAACCGTTTGCATCTTCCACCATCAACGGAGGAACACCAGCAGCCTTGGCCACCTTGTCGTCATCTCCCCCGAAGGTCGGAGCAATGTGTACGATACCCGTACCGTCTTCTACAGTCACATAATCGCCCGGAATTACGCGGAAAGCGCCTTCACCCGGGTTGATCCAGGGCATGAGCTGTTCGTAACCGATGCCACAAAGTTGGGGACCCTGCATCGGTTCACCCAAAACTTCAAAGGGCACGAGTTTGTCTCCAGCCTTGTAATCCGACAACGCCAATTCGGCCGCTTTGGGATTGAAGTGGTGATGCAAAAGGTCTTTGGCCAGCACATAAACTGCCGGCACACCGGTATACGGGTTGAACGAACGCACCCGAATGTATTGGATGTGCGGACCCACACACAACGCCGTGTTGGAAGGCAACGTCCAAGGAGTGGTGGTCCAGGCCAGGAAATAGACATCCGCTCCGTCAGCCCCGTCAAAAAGGAACTCGGAACGTGCATCGCGGACTACTCGGAACTGCGCCACGCAGGTGGTATCCTTCACATCCCGGTAACAGCCCGGTTGGTTCAACTCGTGAGAACTCAACCCCGTTCCGGCTGCCGGGGAGAACGGCTGGATGGAGTAACCCTTGTACAACAAACCTTTGCCATGGATATCTTTCAACAAATGCCACAACGTCTCGATGTACCGGTTGTCGTAAGTGATGTACGGATTGTCCATATCCACCCAATAACCGATGCGTTCGGTCAACGCCACCCATTCACGGGTATATTTCATCACTTCCTTGCGGCAAGCGTCGTTGTATTCATCTACCGAAATCTTCTTTCCGATGTCTTCCTTGGTGATGCCCAACATCTTTTCCACACCCAACTCTACGGGCAGACCGTGCGTATCCCATCCGGCTTTACGTTGCACCAGAAAACCTCGCTGAGTCTTGTAGCGGCAGAAAGCATCCTTAATGGAACGTGCCATCACGTGGTGAATACCCGGCATTCCATTCGCAGACGGAGGTCCCTCAAAGAAAACAAACTTCGGAGCACCTTTTCTCAATTCCAATGAAGTGCGGAATGCAGCTTCTTTCTTCCATTTTTCCAGGATCGAGCGGTTGATTTCAACGCTATCCAATTTTTTGTATTCAGCGAATTTCATATCATGAGTCTATAAAGTTTGCAAATATACAATAATTAAGTACTTTTGAATGAAATTTTTTACCTATGAATACAATTGACATCATCATCGTGATCCTGTTGGTCCCTGCCATCTACAAAGGAATCACCAACGGACTTATCCGACAAGCCTCCGGCATCATCGGAATCCTGCTCGGAATCTTTCTGGCAAGAGAGTTTTCTGACCTGGTCGCCACCTACCTGCACAACTGGATCCACGCCGACGAATCCATCGTCCGGATCCTTTCTTTTGCCCTCATCATGATTGCTGTCCTCTTTGGCGTCAATCTGATCGGAAAGTTGGTTGAAAAGATCTTCCAGTTCGTCATGATGGGATGGCTCAACCGACTTTTGGGCATTGTTTTCGCCTTGGGCACCGCAGTCATTCTGCTCTCGCTCGCAGCATCCCTGATTACCTACACCAACGAAAACTGGTTTACGCTGGTTCCTCAAGAGATGCTTTCAGAATCCAAACTCTTTGGAATACTGCAAGATGTATACAACAACATCCTGCCTTTTCTACAATTTAAGAATTAATCCATTCTTCTAGAATTCATACAAAAATATCAAAACGTAAATATCAGTAATGGATTTTACGAAATGGGGCGGTCCTGCGGGATCCGCCCTTTTTCTTTGCATCCGAAAAACAACGCGGCATGAAACAAACTCGCTTGAAAACACAAATTCAAAACAGGGTCATCGGCATGTTACCCGCCATCTCCCGCCAGGAAAGACGACTGTATTACGGATCCATCTGGCTACTGATGATCCTGAGTTTCGCCGTCGTTCTGATCGCTGTTTGATGAATTGAATGATAACAGAATCGCATGAATAACCGGAACAGGGAACGTGTGTTGGAGATGTCTCAGCAACGGAAAGGGGCAGACGTCTGCTGGGCAACGAAGGGAAGGTTCCCTGTTCTTTTTTAATGTAGAAATCATATAACTATGAAAAACAAAGGGAGCATACGACAATTGGACCAAGAGGACTGTGGACCAGCTTGCCTGGCCACCATCGCCGCGCACTACGGCCTGCGATTGTCCGTTACCTTTGTACGGGAAATCTGCGGAACCTCCACCGAGGGAACGACCCTGAAGGGACTCCGCGATGGAGCCCTGCACCTGGGCTTTGAGGCCGATGCCTTTCGCGCACCCACCCCCTCTTTGCTGGAGTTGAAACACATCCCGCTTCCGGGTATTCTGCACGTCCGACGCCCCGACGGATGGCTGCACTACGTCGTCCTGGTGAAAACTGGAAAAACATCCGTTACCATTTACGACCCGGCCGATGGGCACACCCACCGTGTCCGCTTCGAAGAATTGAGCCAGCAATGGAGCGGTTACCTGTTGCTCCTGGCTCCCGGCCATGGTTTCCATCCTGGCAATCACCGCACCAGTTGGTGGCAACGGATGCGATCCCTGTTGTTACAACATCGCCGGGAATGGATGCCGGCCTTATGGGGATCCATCGCCTATGCCATGGCCAGCTTCACCACCTCACTTTTTTTGAAAATTATCCTAGATCAAGTCCTTCCGAACCAGGAGTTTTCTCTTCACTTCTTCATCGGTTCTATTATGTTAGTTATGGTAATTCTATCTCTGATTACCGCCTTTTTAAGGTCTATGTTTGTGGTTCGTTCGGGAATTCTCATGGACGGAGGACTTGTTCTTTCCTACATCCGCCACCTGTTCGGTCAACCTCTCCCTTTTTTCCTGCAACGCAGCAGTGGAGAGTTGAATGCCAGGATTGGCGATATCTTCCGAATCAGGGCCTTTGTTTCCGGCAGACTTCTGATACTCTTGATCAGTCTCTTGAATCTTCTTCTTTCTTTTACCCTTCTCATTCACTTTTGCTGGGACTTGGCTCTGATTTCTTTTGCATTCATCCCCGGTTACATCCTGCTGTATGCCCTGGCCTACCGGGCCTACCGCCGCATCAACCGGGAATCCATAGAAACCGGAGCGCACTTTGAATCCACCTGCGTGGAAATGTTCGCGCGCTTCCGGATCGCCAAATGGTTCTGCGCAGAAAACACGTTCATCCAAAAAATTGAACATGCCTACACCCGGTTTGTAGAAAAACTCTACCGAAGCGGACGCACCACCGTATTCTACAATACCTGCACCGAGGGTCTTGCCAAATTACAGACCTGGACCACCGTCATCATTGGCAGTTACTATGTCCTGAATAACCAGCTCTCGGTAGGCGAACTGGTTTCTTTCTATGCGGCCATTGGCTTTTTCACAAGTCCCATCATCAGCTGGATCGAAAGCGGGCAGGCACTCTCCGAGGCCAAAATTGCTTCGGACCGGGTTTTTGAAATCCTGGAACTGCCCCAGGAGAAATGCCCCATGGACCCAGCCGACGAACGGTGGAAGGAATGGCTCCATTTCTCGGAAATCCGGTTGCAGCACATCGACTTTGCCTATCCGGGCAACCTGCCACTGTTCCTGCAATTCTCCTGTAGCTTTCCAAGGGGGAAGATCACAGCCATCCGGGGCCAAAGCGGATGTGGAAAATCCACACTAGCCTCCCTGTTGCTGAGGACCCATCCACCGGATCGGGGAAAAATCCTGCTGGACGAGGCGGACAGTGCCTGGATTCCCCTGTCCGAATGGAGATCCATCTGCAGCATCGTTCCCCAACAAGCGGAGCTATTCCCGGGTTCCATCGCCGAAAACATAGCACCGCATACCCGAAAGCCGGATTTACTCAAAGTCCAGCAGCTATGCCAATGGGTCGGACTACAAGATCTACTGGACCATTTACCAGACAACCTGCAGACCCAGATTGGAACGGGAGGTCGGATGCTTTCCGGTGGAGAATGTCAAAAGATTGCTCTGGCAAGGGCTCTCTACCGCAATCCGACCGTTCTCATACTGGACGAGGCAACGGCTCACCTGGACCCGCCTTCCCGGAAGGCTTGGTACAAACTGTTGAAAGGCCTGGCCGGGGAAGGCAAGTGCATCATCCTCATCAGCCATGATGAAGAAGGCAACTCGATAGCCGACTGCACCCTCAACCTGGAAAAACTGATGCGCATCAGCGAAGGTGGAAGACCGCGCACCTGAAGCAGTGGTCATAACCTAAAATTTACAAACATGGAAGGATTGATTTTATCAGAGAATGGACTTGTGCGTTTGGAACCTTCCGAAATGGCATCCATCCGCGGAGGCGGCAAACTAAGCGGCCCTGTAATCCGCAAGATCATCGGCATCCTCATCGGGGCAATTGCAACAGCCTACGAATACCTGGACGACTTCATCCAAGGGTTCAAACGGGGTTGGGATACCATAGAAATGGAGGTCGTATGAAAGTTCCTCATGGATGGACCCGCATTTCTGAACACGAAGCCTGTTCAGTCTACGGAGGGAGAAGTGATCAAGTTGGAAAGATCTTCGAACAGATCGCGGCGGGCGTTGGTATGATCATCAAATTCTTTTGGAACCTCATCCAAGGGATCAAAAAGAATTTCTCCCCCCCGGAAACATCATTCATGTAACACCATGACACATTTGATGACTCGTTTTCAATACGGAGGGATGCGTGGATGGCTTGCGCCACGCACCCTTTTTACTTGCCTGCTCTTGAGCATTTCCTCAATTCAGAGCAGCAACGCAACATTCGCACAGCCAAGGTTCTGGAACCTGGAAGACTGTATCCATTATGCCTGGGAAAACAACTTCCAAATCAAAATCGGACAGCTTGAGCAACAACAACGGAAACTGGATCATGACAACGGACGGGCGGCCTTCTTGCCTACCCTCACCAGCAGTCTGAGTACACACCCCGAATCCGCCAACCCCTTTCAATGGAAGTGGGGATGGGAACTGCTTGCCAATTGGTCCGTATTTGAAGGAGGACGCCGGGTCCAGCAGTACCATGCATCCAAAGCCATCTGGTACGGGAGCATTGCTCAAAACAAACAGCTGAGGACCCAACTTCGTGAAGAAATCACACACCAGTACCTCCAGACCCAACTGGCCAGAGACTTGTTGCAACTTGCCGAACAAAGCAGGAGAAACATTGAGACGCAACGCACACACACCAGCAACCTGGTACAAGCCGGTTCCCTCCCCTATGCTTCCCTTTCCGAATTGGAAGCGCGGGTTGCACAAGTCCTCTACCAGGAAATCCAGGCCCAAAACCTCTATCAACAGGAAATGCTCTCCCTGAGACAACTGCTCAACCTTCTTCCAGAACAGCCCTTTGACCTGGACACCTGCCATTCTTCCACAACGCGCCCTTCCTGGACGGGAGCCGACGTACAAAGCCTGTTTCTACAAACCCAACAACAGCCCCAACTGGTCCTGGCCCGACACCAAGTGGAAGCAAACCGGCGCCAATGGATGGCGGCACAGGGGAGCCTCTTCCCCAGCCTCTTCCTCCAGGCCGGTACCAATTCCATGGCTCCGAATCAAATTTGGGTAGGCATCGGCCTCCAATGGACCCTATTGGATCAAGGTCGGGTTGCACGAACCATCCGCCAGGCAGAACTCCGGTACCAACAATCCGAACTTGAGTTGCAACAAATCTCCCAAAACCATTTCAAAACCTTACAAACCCTCATTCACGAAGCAGAATGTGCCTATCAACAGTTTTTGGCCGCCCAGCGCAACCTCCAGGCTCAAGAAGAATCGTTCCAACACGTTGTCCACAAATTCAACCTCGGATTGCTGGATGGGCGAGACTATGCTCTGGCTCACCAGGAAAAAATCAACGCCCAATCCGAAATGTTACAAAGTCAATACGCCTATTGGTTCCAATGCAAAGTTCTCGAATATTATCAAAACGACGAATTGGATGGGGAATAACCATCCTCCTTGTTGTCCTGCTCTGGGCCCTCCTTTCCACAGAAGAACTTCCCACAGCACAATGGACATACCCAACCCAAGGTTCACTGGTCGAGACCGTCCCGGCGAACGGCCACCTGCGCCCTCTTACCGAAGTAACCCTCTCTCCAGATGTCTCCGGTGAGATCATCGCCCTGTACGTTCGCGAAGGGGACTGGGTTCAGCAAGGAACACTCCTGCTAAAAATCCGACAGGATATCTATCTCTCGGCCGTTGACCAGGCGGAAGCAGCCCTACAGGCCACTCAGGCACAACTGCGTCAAGAAATTTTCTTGTTCGAACAGCACCAGCGGCAATACGAACGGAGTAAGATGCTCTTTGAACAAGGCTCGATTTCCAAGGTAGAATTTGAAAATGCTGAAGCCGACTACCGGTTGTCCGAATGCCGGCTGGAGACCGCAGAACACAACGTCGCCAGCGCAACGGCCATGCGGAATGAAGCCAAGGAGAACCTTCAGAAAACCCTGGTGTACGCCCCGATTGAAGGCATCATTTCCCGACTGTCGGTGGAACAGGGCGAACGTGTCGTCGGCACCAGTCAGATGGCAGGAACCGAAATGCTCCGAATTGCCGACTTCCGACGCATGGAAGTGCGTGTGGAGGTGAACGAAAATGATATCTTAAAAATACACTTGGGTGATACCGCTCGTGTCGCTGTCGATGCCTACCCGGACCGCACATTTGTAGGCGTGGTTACCCATCTGGCGAACTCAGCCCGCGGTTATGACTACCAATCGGGAACCTCTCTGCCCACCTTCCAAATCCGGGTATCGCTTCTGCCGGATTCGTATGAGGACTTGTCCTGGGAACAAACCTTCCGACCGGGCATGTCTGCCAGCATCGAAATAGAGACCTGCCACCGGAACAACATCCTGACCTTGCCGCTATCCTGCTTTGTCCAGCGACCGGGAATCCGCCAGGCCTGTGTCTTTGTCGCACAAGAAAACGGCCAGGTCCTGCTCAGAAACGTCAAAACCGGAATTCAGGATTTGTCTCACATTGAGATTGTTGAAGGCATTCAGCCCACCGACAAAGTATTAACAGGTCCCTACTCGCTCATTCACGATTCGTTGAACGACGGAGATTTCGTATCTTTGCAACATGAATGAACATCGATTTCTCCTGATTGAAACCAGTACCGAGGCTTGCTCGGTTGCACTGAGCGAAGGCAATACCCTTCTGGCCCAACGTTCCATCAACGAACCCAAAGCACACGCCAGACTCCTGGCACCCTTTGTCACGGAAGTTCTTGCAGAGGCCCAACGAACACTTACGGACTGCGATGCCATTGCGGTCAGCGAGGGTCCGGGTTCCTACACCGGCTTGCGCGTTGGCGTTTCGACAGCCAAAGGCCTTTGCTACGGGAGCCAACTCCCGCTGATCGGCATCGGCACCTTGGACATTCTTGCGGAGGCTGCCCGCCAACACCTGGTTGCAGAAGGAATCGATCCCGTCCAACATTCCATCCGCATCCTGCCCATGATCGATGCCCGCCGCATGGAAGTCTATACGGCTGCATTTGATGCTCAAGGTCACGCCTTGGAAGAAGCGCATCCGGTTATCCTGACGGAAGAAAGTTTCGCAGAAGAATTTGCAAAGTTTGACATACTGGCCTTCGTCGGCGACGGCATCCGCAAATTCAAAGACATCCTGCCGGTTGCCCTCCAAGAAAAGGCCCGTTGGTACGAAGAATGTCCCCAAGCATCAGCGATGGCACAGCTGGCAGAAGCTGCCTTTACGAAAAAAGAGTTCAAAGACGTCGCGTACTTTGAACCCTTTTATCTGAAAGATTTTGTGGCTGGTGTCAGCCGGAAATCCTTGCTCTAAAGCAGTTTGCGAATCACCCGTTCCAATTTTTCCGGGTCAAATTCATTCTTTTCCGGGCAGATATTACCATCCCGATCGAGGATGTACATCGCCGGAATGGAGCCGATGTTGTAATACGCTGCCGCAACCGAATACCGTCCCATTCCATCACAAACGCTGGCCCAGGGCAACTGCTGTTCCTTCACCGCTTGCGCCCACATGGTTTTGTCGGTATCCAAGGCTACCTGATAGATTTCCAGGCCTCGGCGGTTGTATTTTTCGTACAACGCCTTCAATTCGTTGTTGAAAAGTTTTTGCGCCGGATCCGTTGCGGTCCAGAAGGAGAGGATGATCACCTTGCCCCGCAAATCCGACAAAGTCCTCACCTCGCCGTTTCTGTCCTGCATACTCAGATCGGGGAAATCAGATTCTGTCGCCTGTCCCAATTTCTCGTTCAAACGAAGGAGTTGATTGCGCAATTCTGCCTCTTCCTTGAGCGCATGCAAATACGGCGTCTTGGGATACATCACCCGCAAGGAATCATAGGCCCGCGCAAAATACAAGGCATCGCGGTTATCTGAAAAGACAGACAACCCATCCCCCAATGTACGGTACAACACAGGAACCTGTACCAGGGAATAAGGATGCTGGATCAGGAAACGGATGGACTGCTGTTTGAATTTGACATACAAACGACCCAGCTCTTGCTGACAACGTTGTTCTTCGACTTTGTCTCCAGCAACCCGCGCCTGCTCCATCAACAAAGACATTTCCACAAAACGGGACTGTGCTTCATCAAAAGCGACCTCCTCCTGTTGGAACAGAGCCGCTTCTTCCGAACCGGAAACCTCCACTTGTGATTCATCCACTCGGATCGTAATTTTATCAGAGGCCGCAGCTACAAACGAAGCCAGGCGCTCTTGTCCCTTCAACAGGTAAAAGAAGTCAGGTGTTTCCGACAAAGCCTCCATCTCATAACGGAATTCCCCTCCCTGCACAACCAGAGTATCCATCGGAATCAGCTGATTCACTGCCAATTTGGCTATCACCACTTCGGCTCCATTCTCCAATTGGGGAGCCACCACAGTCAATTCCGCCGTGTTTCGGGAACAGGCCATCAGGGCAACGGTCGTCATCAGGCCGAGAAAAAATCTTTTCTTCATATCTACATGGATTTAGCAATATTTGCGGCGATCTCCTGAAACTGCTCCGGAGTCAACTGCACCTTTTCTTTTCTAAAGTCCAGATCCCCCTCCGTTTGAAGCGGAACCAGGTGGATGTGCGCGTGCGGAACTTCCATTCCCAAAACGGCCACTCCCACGCGTTTGCAGGGAATTGTCTTGAAAATTGCCCCTGCAACCTGTTTTGCAAAGAGCATCAGGTCCTGGTAGTCGCGATCATTGATGTCGAACAGGTAATCAACCTCCTCCTTCGGGATCACCAACGTATGACCCGGAGCCAAAGGATTGATATCCAGAAAAGCATAAAACCGATCCGTTTCTGCTACCCGATAAGAAGGAATCTCTCCCCGGACAATACGAGTAAAAATGGAAGCCATGTTAAATGAAGATTTCAAGAATTTCAAACTTCAACATCCCGGACGGAACTTTCACTTCCACAATCTCGCCTTTGGTCTTGCCCATCAAGGCCTTACCAATCGGAGTGGCTGCCGCCAACTTTCCTTCCCGGAAGTTTGCTTCGCTCTCGCCGACCAGGGTATAAACAACTTCCTGGTTGTTCAACAAGTTTTTGAGTCTCACCTTGTTCAACATTTGCACATACTCTGTACTCAGTTTTGACTCATCAATCACTCGGGCGTTGGCAATCAGACTCTCCTGCTTGGAGATTCGCATTTCCAACAAACCTTGTGCTTCCTTCGCCGCATCGTATTCTGCATTTTCAGAGAGGTCCCCTTTATCCCGTGCTTCTGCAATCTGTTTCGAGATAACGGGTCTCTGTTTAATCAATTCTTCCAACTCCGCTTTCAGTTTTTCCAAACCTTCCGCGGTTACGTAATGTATTCCTGACATAAATAAATGTAAATTAATTCAAGATTAGGATTCTTCGAATTTCGGTTTCATGATTTCCGAATAAAGAATCAATTTTCGCTTCTCTTCCCGATTCCACGTTGCTTGCTCCTCGCTTTTCGGCTCTTGTTCCGGACGCAAGGGTCGGGCTGGACGGGATTGGGGTCGCAAGGGCTCAACAGGGGGCTGTACCTCCACGGGGTCTTCCTGCTTGGGAGGGACCGTTGCAGACAGGCCTTCCATGATTTCCTGCAGCCACTGCTCCGGCGAACGATCGTCGTCTTCCTGTGAAAACTCAGGAAGGTCGGCTTGTTCGGGTCTTGTTTTGGGTGCTTGACGCTGTTGCTTGCGTCGGCCTCCCAGGGCGCCCAGCACAATAAAAACCAAGGTCAAGACGATTTCTATCCAATCCATCTGTTACTTTATTTTTCTTTGTTACTTCCGACAAAGGTAAAATATTGTCTCGCAAATTCCAAATCCAGCACCATCTGCTGACGAAGATGCTCCAAAGAGGGAAAATGCTGCTCTGAACGCACTCTCTCCAAGAAATTCAGTTCCAGATCCAAGCCATAAATCTCCTCTTCAAAGTCCAGAATATGGGTCTCGATCGTAACGGCATTCCCCTTCCCGACTGTCGGCCGGGAACCGATGTTGCACAAGCCCGCATAGGTCTTTCCCCGGAAGATGGCTTCCACACAATACACCCCGTTTGCCGGGACGAGTTTCAAGGGTTCATAGAGTTGCATGTTGGCTGTAGGGAAGCCCAAGGTTCGACCAATACGGTTTCCCGCCACCACCACCCCTTTCAGTTGATAGGGACGGCCCAGCAAGTGGTTGGCCATGGACAAATCCCCGGCCAGCAGCAGGTTCCGGATACGGGTAGAACTGACCCCATCCCCCTGCGCATCCGTGCGTTCAACGATGATCGGTTTCAGCCCCAAGGCCTTGGCCTTTTCCGCCAAGATCTGCGGAGTCTGGTTAGCGTCTGATCCCAAACGGTGATCATAGCCCAACAACAGGACCTTCACACCGAACTGCTCCTGCAAATATTGCTGCATGAATTCAGCAGAAGTCAAATGGCTGAACTCCGGGGTAAAGGGCACCACGAAACAATGGTCCACGCCCATCTCCTTCAACAGTTGCCGCTTTTCCTCCAGGGTAGTCAGCAAGCGCAAACTCCCGGCATCCTGCTGCAAAACCGTACGGGGATGGGGCCAAAAAGTAACCACGGCACTCTCACCGCCCAGCTTTTTAGCCAGGTCACAGAGCTGTCCGAGGACGGCTCTGTGACCCAAGTGTAATCCATCAAAAAATCCGGTAGCTGCTACAACCATTTCACCAATTCAAAATCTTGACGATGAGGGAGTTGGTTATTCTTAGCAAACATGCGTGCCGCCACCTGGTACAAACCGGCCGCATTCGGCAGGATGTTGCAGCGGTAGGTTGCCACGCCGGCTTCTAAAGATTCGAAACGGTAGGTAAAGCGTTCTTCCACGTGGTACTTGCCTTTCTTATCTTGCGTAGCAAACAAGAGTTCGATACCGATGTCTTCGGGGTTGATGTCCCCAATCATCAGGCGGATTTCCGAACGATAGGTCTTACCCAACATTTGCATACCCTTGGCACTATCCGGTTTATCAAACGACAATACCTCAATGTGCGGCCATTCACGGCGGAGCTGTTTCTTCCAGAATGCAATCTCACGAGCCACCTTGCCGTCGGACTTCAACAACGCCTTGCTGCGTTTGTACAACGGGTTGTAGTATTTGTCCAAATAGTCGTTCATCATCCGGTTGGTGGTAAAGTTACAAGCCACCATGGCCACGGTATTCTTGATGTAACCGATCCAGGTCACCGGCAAACCGGTTGCATCGGTACGGTCGTAGTAGGCCGGAGCGATTTCATTCTCAACGATGTTGTAAATGGTCGCCGCATCCAGCTCGTCCTGATAATTCTGATCATCATAGGTACGTTCCATCGGCAAGGCCCAACCGGCGCCTTCCTTGTAACCTTCTACCCACCATCCGTCGAGCACCGAGAAGTGCATCACGCCGTTCATGGCTGCTTTCTCTCCGGAAGTTCCGGAAGCTTCCAACGGACGGGTCGGGTTGTTCATCCAAACGTCCACCCCTTGCACCATCAGTTTCGCCAGGTTGATGTCATAGTTCGGCACAAACACAATTTTTCCGATGAATTGCGGCATTTTGGAGATTTCCACAATGCGACGGATCAGATCCTGACCCGCCTTGTCTGCCGGGTGCGCCTTTCCTGCAAAGAGGAATTGTACCGGGCGTTCCGGATTGTTCACCAGTTCGTCCAGACGGTTCAAATCCCGGAACAAAAGGTGTGCACGCTTGTAGGTTGCAAAACGACGGGCAAAACCAATGGTCAGCACATCTTCACGCAAGGTTTCACGAATCTTGACAATGTGATGAGGCGAATAGTGGTTGGTCGCAGACGGATCAGAGAGACGGTCACGAACCGCTTGAATCAGACGGCTACGCAGCTTGCTGCGCACTTGCCATACTTCTTCGTTGGCCACTTCATAGATGCCGCGGAAACATTCCTTATCGTATTGGTGTGATTGGAAACTTTCTCCAAACACACGGGCATGCACTTCTTTCCATTCCGGAGCGGTCCAGGTCGGATAGTGAACACCGTTGGTCACATAACCTACGTGGAGTTCTTCCGGCAAGTAACCGGGCCACAGTCCGGACAAGATATCCTGGCTGACAATACCGTGCAACCAGCTGACACCGTTCACTTCTTGAGACAGGTTGCAGGCCAGGTTGCTCATGGAGAATTTTTCACCCGGATCGTGTGCATTCAATTTACCCAAAGCCATCAATCCGGTCCAATCGATCTTCAAACGGGCCGGGAAATGGGCGATGTACTTGCGCAACAAATCTTCGCTGAACGCATCGTGACCGGCCGGCACCGGGGTATGGGTTGTAAAGAGAGAAGAAGAGCGAACCAGCTCAACAGCTTCTCCAAAAGTATAGTTTTCAGCGACGTATTCTGACAGACGTTCCAAACCGATGAAGGCAGCATGCCCTTCGTTGCAGTGGTACACATCGGCTTTGATACCCAACGCACGCATGGCCCGGATACCTCCGATTCCCAACAACAACTCTTGCTTGAGACGGTTTTCCCAGTCACCACCGTACAGGTGATGAGTCACTTGACGGTCTTCCGGCAAGTTGTCCTCGTAATCGGTATCCAACAGGTACAATTCGGTACGGCCCACATCCACACGCCACAAACGGGCATAAATGTTACGTCCCGGGAAAGCCACCGATACCTTCAGCCAATTTTTGTCCTTATCGTACACCGGCACGGCGGGAATCTTCATAAAGTCTTGGGCATCGTACGTTGCCACCTGATCTCCCTGACCGCTGAGCTTTTGGGTAAAATAGCCATAACGGTACAAGAATCCGAAGGCAGTCATGTTCACCGCCATGTCGCTGGACTCTTTCAAGTAGTCACCGGCCAGAATACCCAAACCACCGGAATAGATTTTCAAGGATGTATCCAAGCCGTATTCCATACAGAAGTAGGAAATGGCCGGTCCTTTCCGTTGTTTCTTTCCTTCCATGTACGCTTGGAAATCCTCATACACGCGATCCAACGCAGCCAGGAAGGCTTCATCCTTCTCCAATTCCTTGTATTTCTTGTAGGAAATGGTATCCAGCAACGCAATCGGATTCTGGTTGACAAATTCCCACATCAACGGATCAATGTCCTTGAACAAGTCGATGGCTTGTTGGTTCCAGCACCACCACAAGTTCCGGGAAAGGGTATCCAAATGTTTCAAACGATCCGGCAACTGACGGTTGACCAGCACCTGTCCCCAGGAAGGACGGCTTACCTCTACACGCTGATATCCTTGAACACTCTCTTCCCGATGCTCCGGATAGGCACCATGACGTTCCACCAATCGATGGATGGCTTGCGAATAAGCCGTCTTATAATAACTCACGTTATTTCTCCAACGGGCGATGGAAGCCACGTCTGCCGCATTCGCACGGTATTCTTCCATCTCTTCTGCAGACAGACCACAAACACGTTCGATGCGGTCGGCTACGCCGATCACCACCTCGTTGTAGTTGCTGTCGTTGCGTTCGATGATGCGAATCGCCGGGTGCTCCTTCCGGTAATATTCACGTACCCACAAACCGAAACCGGCCACGGATGTGGTGACAGTCGGCACATGGAAAGCCAAACTTTCCAGGGGAGTATAACCCCACGGTTCGTAATAAGACGGGAACGCCGTCATGTCCATACCGCTCAACAGCTCATAATACGGTTTGTTCAACACGCCGTCGTTGCCATTGAGGTAGGAAGGAACAAAGAAAATATGAACCCGGTCTTCCGGACGGTTTTGCAGACTCAAGGCATGCATCCGGCGCAAAATCGGATCGGTTTCGGGATCCTGCAAAGTATGGGTTGTGCAAGTCGTACAGCCATTGGCCTGACCGGACAGACGGGCCAACAATTCCCGGTTCGGTCCGTTATGACCACCCGGAACAAGAATGAAAGCCAGCACCTTGCGACCACTGGGCTGTGCGTTCAGCCGGGCCATTGCATCCAGGAAGACATCCAAGCCTTTGTTTTTATACTCATAACGGCCACTGATAGACAACAAGAAGGGGTTCTCGTACGTTTGTCCGCTCATCGCCTCGGCTACGTTCACCAAGGTCTGACGGGCTGCACTGCGTTGCAGACGGAGTTCTTCTGCTGCCGGCACGAGGCTGCTTACAAAGCCATTCGGCGTGACCACATCCACTTTGCGGCCTAAGAAACGTTCGCATTCCACCGCGGTAATTTCACTGACGGTTGTAAACACGTCGGCTTGATTGGCAGCGCATTTTTCCATCGAGTGTTTGGCCACCACGTTGAATTCACGGGCTTTCTCTTCGGGTTGTACCCGGTCCATGGAATCGTACAACGGAACATTGTTGCAGGCGAGACAACGGCCCACCACCGTCGCATGGGTCGTAAATACGGTAGCTACCGATACCGGTGAGCCCTTCAAATACAAGAGACCGCCACCGGCCATCCATTCGTGGAAGTTTGCCACGACCTTGTTGTGCGACTGAACGTTGTAACGGACAAAGCTTTCAATTACCTTACCGGCTGCGTAACCGAACAAGGCCGGTTCAACAAAGTCCCACTGACCGCTGATAGAATCCAGACCGTAAGCAGTCCAGAAACCGGTAAGGATCTCATCCTTCTGCGCAATGAATTGTGTATAGTCCACCAAAATGGCAATCGGATGGCTGGGAACATTCCAACGGCCGATCCGTACGCGCAAACCTTCTTGCGCAGCTGCCAGACGCCATGAACGGAACAAAACCGGATCCGGGGTAAATTCCGGATTCTCTGCCGTTTCCATCCAGACATCAGGACCTATCAAAATGTGTTTATCCTTCAAATCCTTGGCCAAGGATTCCGATTTGGTAGCCAAGACCGTGTGTATGCCTCCGACTTTGTTGCATACCTCCCAACTTGCCTCAAACAAATAGTCGGGCATCATCATTTTCTCTGTGTTCATCTATCTTGTTTCGAATCTGTTGTATCCTAACGTTCCTTCAAACTCCGGTCCACACGGAGCGAGAAGTCGCTCAGAACATTCATATAATTGATAAAGGCTTCATACGGTGTGTCGTACGGGTTGAAATATTTATGTACAGCTCCGTCTGAAAAGAATTTCGTGCACATGTAATAAAAATGGTCACTCTCCTGCAGTTTCACAAAATCCCGTTGGATTTGCGAATCACCGGTGGCCAGCACCTTGTCACGCAAAGCATAGAGTTTGGTAAATGCTTCGTTTTGAAGCTCATTGCCCAACCAGGCGGACGTATCCCGTTCTTCATCGGCCCAAGAAATGGCAAAGGGAACGTGCAACGGTGCCACCGGCTGGTGTTTGCGGGCCGCTTCCGAAGGTGTGCAGAACTCAAAACTGCTGCTCTTCAAAACCGTTTCCGGCAAATTCCGCATAAAATCAAAGATGCCGGTAGACGCATCCTGGTGTTCTCCAAAGGTTTCGTAGTCCATGAACAGGTTGATGACCTCCTCGTTTTGTCCCGCTTGAACCAACCAGGTCACGAACTTGTCACAGTTCACCGGCCAGTTGCTCCAACCGCGGTCTGAAAAGCGGAAGGCAATGTCATCACTCAAGTTGAAATTCCGCAACAACAACTTGAGACGGGGGTTGATGGCGTTGGTGTACACATAATTCGGGCTCTTCCAACCCATGATGTGTTTGGCACCTTCCGTCAACATGGTGCGGAAGCCCATTTTGGCTACCAATTCCCCAATCTCATCGGAATAAACCAACTCGGTATTGCGGAAACATTTCGGTTTTTGACCGAAGTATTGTTCAATGGTCTTGCTGTGAAGCTCCACTTGTTTCTTGAACTCTGCCGGACTGGCCAACGAAGCCAACGAGTGGGAATAGGTTTCTGCCAGGAATTCCACACAACCGGTGTTGGCCAAAGCCTTGAAACTGTCAATTACCTCAGGGGCATAACGTTCAAACTGTTCGAGTGCAACCCCAGAAATCGAGAAAGCGACCTTGAATGATTTTCCAGACTTTCCAATCAAATCCAACAACAAGGCGTTCATCGGCAAATAACAGCGTTGGGCCACACGTTGCAGAATCGTACGATTGGCAAAATCATCAAAATAATGGGAATCCACTCCAATATCAAAGAAACGGTATTGTCTCAATCGATCGGGTTGGTGTACCTGAAAATACAGGCATATCGTTTGTGTAGCAGATGCTTTCATGCTATAGGGATTTATAGGGTTGACGAATAAACTTCTTTCATTTTTAAGGCGGCGTTTTCCCATTTGAGCGAATTCACTTCATCCAAACCACAACGCACAGCCATTTCGGGCAAAGCCGGATAATTGAGCAACGCATACATTGCGTCCGCCATGGCATCAATGTCCCAGAAATCGACTTTGATGGCATGTTTCAACACTTCGGCCACCCCGGATTGCTTGGAAATAATGGTAGGCACCTCTGCCCGCATCGCTTCCAGAGGAGAGATACCAAAAGGTTCCGAAACAGAGGGCATGACATAGACATCTGAATAACAGAACATCCGTTGCACATCAGCCCCACGCAGGAAACCGGTGAAATGGAAACGGTCTGCAATGCCCAATTTGGCCACACGACGGATGGAACGGTTCAACAAGTCCCCGCTTCCCGCCATGACAAAGCGCACATTCGGACAACGCTTCAGCACCTTGTTGGCTGCTTCAATGAAATACTCCGGTCCTTTTTGAAACGTAATACGACCCAAGAAGGTCACCACTTTTTCCGGCACACCACGGGTCACATCCATCCGGTTGTGTCCCTGAAAGTCAACGGCGTTGTGAACCGTCACCACCTTGCTGGGATCGATGCCGTACTTGTTGATGACGATGTTCCGGGTCAGGTTGCTGACCGTAATGACACGATCCGCCTCCTGCATACCCAATTTCTCCAAGGCATGTACCTGGGGATTCACATTTTCTCCACTACGGTCGTATTCGGTTGCATGGACATGAATCACCAAGGGTTTTCCGGTCATCCGTTTTGCTGCAATCCCGGCCAGATACGTCAGCCAATCGTGTGCGTGAATGACATCAAAGTCATTTTGGGAAGCAATGGTTCCGCCAACCATGGCGTAGCGGACAACTTCCTCCATCAGGTTAGCCCCGTACTTGCCCGAAAATTTGAATTTTTGCTTGAAATCTATGCGAGACTCCTCCACCCGGCTCTGACGTTCTTCAACGACTTCCGAGAATTGTTCCGGCGTCATGTAAGGAATGATGTTCGACCCCACCCGCAGAAATTGAACACGGTTGGAGAACAAACGTGAATCATATACAGAAGATGACGCCTCCACATCGCTGGCGTTGATGATCTTCACAAAACTTTGGTCCTCATCACCGGAAGCGGACGGCATCACAAACAAGACATCCACATCATGTTTGGCCAAACCTTTCACCATTCCATAGCAAGCCGTTCCCAAACCTCCCGCAATGTGCGGAGGGAACTCCCATCCAAACATCAACACTCTCATAGACTATCCTCCTTGTATTTTTCAATCAAATAAAATGCCCGCAACAATTCTGCTGCACTGACAGAATAAGAAATCGCACCGTGCGGGAAGTGCGCGGGATCACCGTCGTACAATTCTGCGACGCAACCCAAACCGTGAACGGTCATATCCTCTTCAAATGCAGCCACCAAATCCACGGCCTTCCGAGCAAAGGCCTTGCCATACAGACGGAACATGGCCTCAATGTAGAAGCCGGTCAACCAACTGCGGGTAGAACCTTGGTGGTAGGCATGGTCACGTTGATCCTGGTTGCCTTCATAAACGCCCTTGTAGAGGGGATTCTTCGGAGACAGGGTCCGGATGCCGCGGGTGGTCAACAACTCCCGCTCGATGGCTCTCATAATGAGGGCGCGGGTAGTTTCATCAACGGGCGAATACGGCAAGACACAGGCGAGGATCTGGTTCGGACGGGTTGAAATGTCACGGAAACCGTTCTCTCCAATGTAGTCCGCCAAGTGTTCCCGTTCCGGCACCCAGAACATCGGATAGAAATGAGCCTTGATCCGGTCACGAACCTCCTGTGCCTGTCTGATCAGACGGCTCTTGCGATCGGCCGGCGAGGTTGCCTGATCAATCACATAACAAAGGGCATTGTACCACAAAGCGTTCATCTCCACCTGATAACCGGAACGCTCAGTCACAGGGTTGCCGTGGCTGTCGTAGGCGTTCATCCAGCTCAAAGCCACGCCCTGCAGACGGGTCCACAACAAACCGTTGTCATGGAGTTCCACGCCGATGCGTTCTCCCTTCAGGAAGGTTTCCAGAATCTTTTTCAACACCTTGGAAAACTTCTTCCAGGCCAAGGACTGGTCTCCCAGGTAATCTCCGAACAATTGGGCCACGCGGAACAGATACAACGCGGCATCTGCCTGTTTGGATCCTCCATAAAGCTGCTGTTCGTATTGGACATAGATTCCTTTGATGATTTCTTCAAAGGTCTTTTGGTCACCATCGTTGAATAAGGTCAAACCCGGCAATGCCAGCAAGGACTGGCGCAAACCGTTGTCCAACCAGGAATAACCGGACACCACACTGGTAATTCCGTTGCGACGGCTCACACATTGTTTGGCTGCCAGACGCAAACAGTCCCGGTAGCTGGAGCGGCCCAGACGAGACTGGAACTCCTTGTCGTATTGACGGGAGAGGCCCCGGGGAGCCACCTCTGTGGTAGATACGGAGACAATGATGGATTCACCGCATTGGATCGGCAATTCAAACATACCCGGCACATACAAGTCTTCGGCATGTTCGTAGCCGCGGCGTTTTTCTTCCTGATACACCACACCATAATACCAGTTGGGATTGTGGATGTATTCTACCGGCTTGCTGAACTGGATGTACAGGTTCGGAAAACCTTCGTACATGTTGTACCGGCAGCCGTTCGGAACAGATTCATAGCGTTTGTCCGCCTCGTCGTTGGCGTGGGTCAAGGTATGAATGTCCCGATAAGCCAAAAACGGCTTGATTCGAAGTGTGGTTTGGGAATGCGCTTCCAGCAACGTGTATTTGATCAGCAAGCGTTCTTCGTTGTGCAGGAACAAATAGGACTTCCGGAACAGCATACCACCCACCCGGTAAGTGAGATCGTGACTGCGGTCCATTTCAAAATCGACGATGTATTTATGGCCTCTCGGCTCATAGATATCCCCATACGAACGGATTCCCAAATTGAACTCGTGCTCGTGTTGCACCAACGATTCGTCCAGCGCCGACAACAGGATGTGCTTGCGACCTTCGAAACGATCGATCGGCAAGACAAACAAACCGTGGTACTTGCGGGTGTTACAACCCACCAAGGTTGTATTGCAGTATCCTCCGGCCCGGTTGCTTGACAACACTTCCCGCTTGAGTGAATATTCCAAATTCACCAGCTCGGCCTTGTTAAACTTCAAATAAGCCATATCTATCAGGTATTTAACTTCTGTTATGTTATTCTTCCAATCTCAACACCACGGCGGAACGGCTCGGAAGATACAGCGAAAGCCGATTCCGACCCTCTTCAAACTGGGTAAAATAAAAATTCCCGGCCTCGATCCTGTCAAAGCCATCGTAATTTTTCTGATCCGTATCCAGTACCCATTTATACTTTCCGGCAGGTGCGTCCACGCAATAATCCGAGAAAGAACTTAAAGGATTGAAATTGAACGCAAAGATAAACCTTCCTCGCTTAAAAATCAAAATTTTCCGTTCTTCGTCCTGCCAAAGATGTTCCACCGGATGATACAACCATTGGCCCGAAACGGCCTCCCGAATCATTGTCCGTTCAAAATTTCTCAATTTGCCATATCGCAAATGTTCATTTTCCGCCAAAGACCACTGCCTGCGGGCATACTGATAAGACCAGCCATTGCCCTGTCTGGGGAAATCGATCCACTCCGGGTGCCCGAACTCGTTGCCCATAAACGTAAGGTAACCGTCTCCAGCTGCAGCCAGGGTCACCAACCGGATCATCTTGTGCAGGGCGATACCACGCTCCACCACCAGATTCGATTTGCCCAATTCCATACCCGTGTACATTTCCTTGCCCAACAAACGGAACAACAGTGCCTGATCCCCCACCATTGCCTGGTCGTGACATTCGGCATAGCTGACCGTATGCTCTTCCACCCGCTTGTTCATGCATTCGTAGAAAATCTCACCCACTTTCCAATCTTCATCCGCCCGTTCCTTGATCCACTTGATCCAATGGTCCGCAATGCCCATGCTCATGCGAAAGTCAAAGCCGAAACCGCCCTCCAACAAAGGAGCCGCCAACCCGGGCATGCCACTGACTTCTTCGGCGATGGTGATAGCCTCCGGATTCACTTCATGAACCAGCACGTTCGCCAGACCAAGGTATGTCAAGGCATCCGAATCCTGCCCTCCATCGAAATAAGCCCCGTAATCCAGGAACGATCGTCCCAACCCGTGATCGTAGTAAATCATACTTGTCACCCCGTCAAAACGAAAACCGTCCAAACGGTACTCTTCCAGCCAGAACTTTAAATTGGACAGCAGAAAGGACACCGTCACATCCTTTCCATAGTCAAAACAACGCGTTCCCCAGGCCGGATGCTGACCCCGCTCTCCCGCATGAAAATACAACGTATCCGTTCCATCCAGACAACTCAACCCTTCTGCCTCGTTCCCCACCGCATGAGAATGCACAACATCCATGATCACGGCTATCCCCGCCTTGTGAGCCTCATCCACCAGACATTTGAAATCTTCCGGAGTCCCAAAGCGCGAACTCAGGGCAAAGAAATTGGAAACCTGGTATCCGAAGGAACCATAATAGGGATGCTCCTGCAAAGCCATGATCTGCAATGTATTATAACCCAAATCTTTCACCTTCGGCAACACTTCTCGCCGAAAATGGGAAAACGAAGCAACGCCGTGTTCTTCGGAACTCATCCCGATATGGACTTCATAAATCAGCGGATGTTCCACCTTGGCCGGACGCTTGGACTTCCAGCGGTAAGGCGTCTTCGGATCCCAGATCTGGGCTGAAAACTGTTTGGTCCGAGGGTCCTGTACACAACGGGTTGCATAAGCCGGCAAACGTTCACCTCCGCCGCCCCGCCAGTGCACCGACCACCGGAACAACATCCCATGAGGCGCCTTGTGCAGCGGCAAACGCAACTCCCAGTTACCGTCTCCAATAGGACGGAACGCATACTCCGGATCCTCCCGCCAACCATTGCATTCCCCAATCAGGTACAACGATACCGCATTCGGAAGCCATTCCCGAAAGACCCGCTCATTTCTGACCCGGTGTACTCCGTAAAACAAATGGTTGTTCGCCTTGTCCGACAACCGCCCGCCATATCCGGCCAGTTCCTGTTTTCGGCGGACCACTTCCTGATAACGGGCCGTAATCACAGCCTTAAACGGTTCCAAATAGGAATCCTTCTCATAGATCATCATACCGATTGTTCTTGTTTTATGATTTCCGACTCCGTTGTACGAAGCATTTCCCGACATTGCTCCACCAACATCCGGCCACGACGAATGTCCTCCATCGTTTCCGCAAACGTCCGGTCCGGGTCTTCGATGCGTTCCACCAAGCGTTCCAACTCCCGAACCGATGCTTCGTAAGTTTTTTTCTCTTCCATATCTATCTGGTTTCTGTTCTTTTCAATTCTACAATCCGACAACGGGCTACCCCGTCTTGTAACTGAATATCCAGCTCCTGTTCCCGGTCCAGCTCCGCAATCCGCGTCCGTTTCCGGCCCTGCTGCTGCACCAAGGCATAACCCCTTTCCAGCAAATACTGAGGGTTACCCCGCTCCATCCGCTGTGACAGCAGCTCCAGACGATGCCGTTCCCGGGCCAGACGCAACTGCATCGCCGCATCCATACGCTGTTTCATCCGGTCCAATTCCCGATGGGCATCGTTGAGCTTGGAACGGACTCCCAATTCCAGACGAGCCGCCAGCGACAAGACCATTGCTTCCTCCTGCTGCATGCGTTCAATCAGGTATTGGGCCAAGGCCGTCGGCGTCTTCACGTACAGGGCCGCCACCATGTCCACGATGTGATGATCCTGTTCGTGACCGATGGCCGTCAAAACAGGCAGGGGGAATTGGGCAACATGCACAGCCAACTCATAATCATCGAAGCAACGCAGATCGGTAGCAGAACCGCCGCCACGCAGCATGAGCACCGCATCGTACCCAGGCAGTCCTGCCGCATGGGTACGGTCCTCATCCTCCAGGACGCGGTCCAGCGCCGCCTCCAGAGAAGCAGGAGCATCCGCTCCCTGCATCAGGGCCGGATAAAGCACCCAGTCAAAGGCATAACCGTAATCATTTCCCTCCAAATGGCGGACAAAATCCAAATATCCTGCTGCCGTTTCCGAAGAAATCACCGCCACCCGACGCAAGAGCCGGGGCAAAGGCAAGGTCCGGTTCATTTCAAACATACCCTCCTGTTTCAGGCGGGCCAACACCCGCTGACGAAGCAGTTCTTCCTCGCCCACCGTGCAAGAAGGATCCACATCCTGCACCACCAGGGTCAAGCCATAAAGCTCACTGTACTGCACCTGTACCCGCAACAGCACTTGCATGCCTGCCGTCATCGAACGCCCCGTAACCGACTCAAAATAAGGTCTCAGCATACGCCAGGAAGCATTCCAGATGACCGCCCGGGCCTGTGCCCGCAACGGGGCCTCCTCCGAAACCTTGTCGATCAGATCCAAATAGCAATGACCTGCGGCAGTCTCTTTGATCGCACTGATTTCCGCGCGAATCCACACATAATTCGGCAAACTCGCCGCGAGATGACGGCGTATCTGTTCACAGAGGGAGAACAAGGTGATTTCAGATCCGTTTTTCATACTTTTTCCACCTACAAAAATAACATTTTTATCTTTTTTTCGCACCTTTGTTTTCGCTTTTGTATTTTTGCGTTTTGAAGGAGTTTACTATGATTGTTTCCAAAGCATTCTTTAGCGTCAGCAGTCCGTCGGTCAACCACGGCCCGAAAGTCCCGAAACCGGAATTTGCATTCGTCGGACGTTCCAACGTAGGCAAATCTTCCCTGATCAACATGCTCTGCCGCCAAAAGAACTTGGCACACACGTCTGCCAAACCCGGCAAAACACAACTGATCAACTACTTCATCATCAACGACGAATGGTACCTGGTCGATCTTCCGGGTTACGGATATGCCAAAGCCTCAAAAAACGTCTTAAGTCGTTTGGACAAGATGATCCGGGACTACGTCAACCTGTCCCCCAAGCTGGTCAATCTCTTCGTCCTGATAGACTCCAGACACGCCCTCCAAGCCATCGATTTGGAGTTCATGCAAATGCTCGGAGAAGCCGGCATTCCTTTCTCCATCATCTACACGAAAGCAGACAAACTCGGTCCCAATGCCCTCAAGACCAATTTGGAAAAAATTGAGACCGCTCTGTTGGAATACTGGGAAGAACTCCCTCCCCGTTTCATCACATCCTCTGAAAAAGGCATCGGACGGGACGAGGTTTTGAATTACATCGAAAACATTTTACAAACCGTATAATTTAATCTTGCACCATTATGGATCACATGCACCAGATCAAAATCTTCTCCTGCAGAAGTTCTCGCTACTTGGCTGAAAAGATTGCTAAACATTTGGGATTGGACGTAGGACAATCCGTTGTTACCGTTTTCAGCGACGGTGAATTCCAACCGGCTTTTGACGAAAGCGTACGTGGCGCTACCGTCTTCATCGTACAATCGACCTACCCGCCGGTAGACAATTTGTTCGAATTGTTGCTGATGATTGATGCCGCACGCCGCGCATCTGCTTACAAAGTAAATGCCGTCATTCCCTACTTCGGCTGGGCTCGCCAAGACCGCAAAGACCGCCCTCGCGTTTCCATTGGTGCAAAATTGGTTGCCAACTTGCTCCACGCTGCCGGATGCGACCGCGTGATGACCGCAGACTTGCACGCTGACCAAATCCAAGGATTCTTTGACTTCCCCGTGGACCACATCTATGCAAGTTCCATCTTCTTGCCCTACCTGCGCAGCCTGAACATTGAAAACTTGTCCATTGCTGCTCCCGACATGGGTGGTGCAAAACGCGCCAATGCGTATGCACGCATCTTGGGCTGTCCCCTCATCGTTTGCCACAAATCCCGTGAACGTGCCAACGTCGTTGGATCCATGACCGCCATCGGCGAAGTGGAAGGCAAGAACATTGTCATTGTTGACGACATGATCGACACCGCAGGTACCATCACCAAAGCGGCAGACATGCTCATGGAAAAAGGTGCTTTGAGCGTACGCGCGCTGGCTACTCACCCGGTATTGTCCGGTGCCGCCTACGACCGTATTGCAAAATCAAGCCTGTGCGAAGTGGTGGTAACTGACACCATTCCCCTCCGCCAACCTGAAGGTGCAGACATCTCCAAGTTCAAAATCCTGTCTGTGGCAGAAATCTTTGCTGACGTCATTGACAAGGTATACAACTACAAACCGATCAGCACCAGTTTCATTTTCTAGTACACAATCGTAACCCATAATCACCCATGTTGAATCCCAAATCCGTAGAAACCGTCCATCGGGAACTGATTGATCTGCTCCGGGCCTTTTTTGACCGCGCTCACTGCCACAAAGCAGTACTCGGACTTTCCGGAGGCATCGATTCTGCCCTGGTGGCCGCCCTGGTCACCGAGGCCTTAGGGCCCGAGAACGTAACCGGCATTCTGATGCCGTCCCAGTTCTCCACCCTGCACTCGGTCAACGATGCTGTTGAACTCAGCAGCAACCTCGGCATCCAGTACCACATTGTTCCGATCGAGAAGATCTACAGCCGGTACATGATGGAACTGGTTCCTGCTTTTGAATGGGACAACACATGGGACAACACCCAGGAAAACCTGCAGGCCAGAATTCGGGGCACCATCCTGATGGCCTACTCCAACCGCCACGGAGCCTTGGTCCTCAACACTTCCAACAAGAGTGAAATGGCCATGGGTTATGGCACTTTGTACGGAGACCTTTGCGGTGCCTTGATGGTCCTGGGTGATTTGTATAAGGTAGAAGTCTTTGAATTGTCGCGCTATTTGAACCGAGACCGGATCATTATCCCGATTTCCACGCTGACAAAAGCGCCCTCGGCCGAATTGCGCGACGATCAAAAAGACAGCGACAGCCTCCCTCCTTACGAAGTGATGGACCCGCTGTTGTACGCTTTGATCGAAAAGGAAGTGGCTCCCGAAACCCTGATTCAAGAAGGTGCGGATCCTGCCATCATTGATCGCATCCTCCGCCTCAGAAGTGCGTCCCGTTTCAAAGCCCTTCAACTGCCTCCTGTGCTGAAGGTCTCTGAAAAACCGTTGTTGGACCCCAGCAAATGGGTGACCTTATGATCAAAGCCGTCCTTTTGCTTACCCTAATCCTCGTTGGCATGGCTATTTTTCTGCTGTGCTTCAACGTAATTTTTCGGAAAGACGGAAAGTTCCCGGAGACAGAGGTAGGCCATAACAAAGAAATGCGCAAGCGGGGCATTCTTTGTGCGAAAGAAGAAGAAATCCGAAGGCTGCGTCGTGAAAGCCGCAAACTGCGCGACAAGAGCTGCTCGGAAGAGGGATGTGGCAGCTGCTCGACTGGCTGCGGTCCCGAGAACTTGTAAAAACAGAATAGAGAGAAAAACGTATGAGTTTAGTAGCGATTGTAGGACGCCCGAACGTGGGCAAATCGACGTTGTTCAACCGCTTGGTCGGAATGCGCCAAGCCATTGTGGACGAGACTGCCGGTGTCACCCGCGACAGACACTATGGAAAATGCGAATGGTGTGGACATGAATTTTCCGTAGTCGATACGGGGGGATATACATCCAATAGCGAGGACATTTTCGAAGGGGAGATCCGGAAACAAGTCATGTTGGCCATTGACGAAGCCGACCTCATTCTTTTCCTGGTCGAGGTAGGTACCGGTATCACCGATTTTGACGAAGAAATCGCAGACATCCTGCGTCGCTCCAAAAAACCCGTCATGCTGGCGGTCAACAAGGTCGACAGTGGAGACAAACTCTACGATTCCTTCCAGTTCTATTCCCTCGGATTGGGAGAAATCTGGAACATCTCCTCCGCCAACGGTGGGGGAACCGGCGAATTGCTGGACGAAATCATCCGCCGTCTTCCCCAAGAAGATACGGTGATCAACGAAGACGAAATTCACATTCCCCGCATCGCCATCGTCGGAAAACCGAATGTCGGCAAATCCTCACTTACCAATGCGTTGCTGGGACAAGACCGGAACATCGTAACCCCGATTGCCGGCACAACCCGCGACTCCATCGAGTCCTACTACAACAAATTCGGGCATGAATTCATGCTCGTCGACACAGCCGGTCTGCGCAGAAAGACCAAGGTGAAAGAAGACCTCGAATTCTATTCTGTGATGCGTTCCATCCGTACCATTGAACATGCGGACGTCTGCATCCTGATGATCGACGCCCAAACCGGTCTGGAAGCCCAAGACATGGCGATCTTCAACCTCATCCACCGTAACAAAAAAGGTTGTGTTGTGGTGGTGAACAAATGGGATACCATCGAGAAAGAAACGAACACCATGCGGGACTACATTGAAGAAATCAAGAAACGCCTGGCTCCGTTTACCGATCTGCCCATCATTTTCACCTCCGTCATCAACAAACAACGGATTCTGGATGTACTCAACGCTGCGGCAGAAGTGTATGCCAACTATGCACAAAAAATTCCCACTTCACGGCTGAACGAAGCCATGTTGCCGGAAATCGAAAATTATCCGCCCCCGTCCACAAAAGGCAAATACATCAAGATCAAATACATCACCCAACTCCCCACCCGGAGTCCTGCATTTGCCTTCTTCTGCAACTTGCCACAATACATCAAGGATCCCTACAAACGTTTCCTGGAAAACAAGTTGCGGACCCATTTCAATCTGACGGGCTGCCCTATCCAGATTTTCATGCGCCAGAAATAGGCGGACAATGAAGAAAAAAATCGAGCGGGAACTATTCCCGCTCGATTCGCATATGCTGTATGTAATTACCTTCCTCCTGCGTGGTTACAAAGATCGTTACCTGAAACCGTTCACCACCGGCAATCATTTTTGCAATGGCATAAGTCATCGGCGGAGACAAGCTCTTGTGCACAACGGAAAAGGATTTCGGATGGTAGGTGGCGAAGAAATTCCGAAGAATCTGTTTGGCCTGGTTCCGACTGCATTCGTTGACAGAACCCATGAGATTCAACTCCAGATTATCCGCCATCCATGCGGAAAGCCGATCAGAATCTCCTTCTTGTATGTACTTGGCGATGGGAACAAACACGTCTCGGTCGCGTGCTTGAGCCGCAATCGCAAGTCCCAGAAAACAGGTCAGTATAAATATAAAAATCAATCGGTTCATCTGTTGCTTGAGTTTTGCAAAAATCTCGCCAAATTGAGTTGTTTTCCGTTTCGATTCTGTAATTTTGCCCCATGAAGATTACTTTTTTGCTCGTAGGCGAAACCGAGTTCCCCTTTGTCAAAGAAGGAATGGGCATCTATGAAAAAAGGCTGGCCCATTATGTGGATTACAAGCGGCTGGAAATTCCCATCCCCCGCAAGAAAGGCAACCAATGGGATCCGATCCTGGTCAAAGAAAAGGAGGGAGAGCTCATTCTCAAACAAATCAAACCCACCGACGAGGTCATTTTGCTGGATGAACGGGGAGATTCGTTCAGTTCGATTGATTGGGCGCGATTTTTGGAGCGAAAAATGAATGCAGGAGCTCGCCACCTGATTTTTGTCACCGGAGGAGCCTTCGGATTTTCAGAAGCTGTTTACCAACGGGCCAACGGCAAGCTATCCCTGTCCAAAATGACATTTTCTCACCAGATCATACGGCTTTTCTTTACCGAACAGCTGTATCGGGCTTTTACAATCCTCCGGGGAGAACCTTACCATAACGAATAGCCGCCAACCATGAAACATCGCACACTCATTTTCCTCATTCTGTCCGTTCTATCCTTCGCTCTGTCCTTTATCCAAGGCTCTCGGGAAGGAAGCATTGAACGCGAAGCAGAAAAATTGCAGCGCCGCATCATTGAACGGCAGCAGTTGCTGGAAACCTATGTGCGACAAGCCCTGATCACCCCGGAACACGAATGGTTGCATATCGCGGATTTGCCGGAAGACATGGTCATCTATCGGTTTGCCAACGACACGCTTCAAAGCTGGGCAAACCTCTTTCCCATCGGCAACGATGCCATTCGGAAACTTCCCTTGATGCACCGGTTACAGGACCGGAGTGTAACCAGTTTTTACAACACCCCTCTTGCCTACCTGCCCCAACACGACCAGTATTCCAACCTCGGTTCCTCCTGGTACATCACCCGGGTATACCGGAGCGGGAAGACCAAACTCGTCACAGGGCTGTTGGTCCGAAACGAGTATGCACCCGAGAATCCGATGCTGAGAAACGGAACCAATCCAAAGTTACGCATCCACCGCTCCTTCACTACCGTTCCAGTCTCAGAAAATCCCGCACACGTCATCCTCGGCAAGGACGGGGATCCTTTGTTTTCACTGACCAGCACAGCTCCCCTGACCGCCAACAATCCCTTTACGTTCTTCCGATGGTTCTCCCTCCTGTTTGCCCTGGCTGCCGTTTTTTCGATGCATGAACGGCAACGGAGCTTGCGCAGTTGGCTCGTCACCGCGACGTGTCTCATCGCAGCACGGCTATTGATGTTTACCCTGCTGGGGGATCTGCGCCAGGACAATCCGCTGATCTCACCCAGCATTTATGCGGACAACCATCTTTTCAACTCGCTGGCCAAACTGCTGGCCAACCACTTATTTGTCTTTTTACAGTCGATGGCGGTTGTCCTGACCAGCAAAAGCCTCCTGCACCACCTTTTTCTACTGAAAAATGGCTGGAAACGATGTGCCCAGATCGCACTGACCGGCTGGCCCCTTATTCTGCTGCTCTACATCCACGAGACCCTCCGGTCCGTACTCATTCATTCCAACATTGTCCTGGAATTGTTCCGGCTTGAAGAAATCACACAATACAGCATCCTCATCTACGGCATCTACTTCCTGCTGTTCGTAGCCCTATTCTTCTCCACCCGCCTGGCTATTACCGCCTGGAAGGGTGCCAAGAAATACCGGCACTACTCCTTCCGAAGCATGATCATCTACGTCATCTGCATCTCCTTCTACATGGTCTGCTCCATCGGATACTTCGGATTTGTCCGGGAAGAAGAACGATGCAAGATCTGGAGTTCAAAACTCTCCGTTGACCGGGACCTGGCCCTGGAACTCCAACTCAAAGAGATGGAAGACGAGATTGCCAACGACCGGATCATCCAGGCCCTGATGCTGATGAACCGTGGTACAGAGATTATCCGTGACCGGATATCGGAACAGTACTTATGGAACATTCTACAGACACACGACATCCACATTTATGTCTGCAACAACCGGGATGTCCTGCAAACAGACAGCTATGCCTATCCGGTGAACTGCTTCCAATATCTGAACCGACAAATTATTGAGCAGTATGGAATACCCCTCTCACCCACCTCGTCGTTCTACTACATCAACGATTACAGAAGCAATTCCTCCTACATCGGATCGTTTCCCATGCTGCTCCATGGAAACCACTACATCCTGTACCTGCAGATCCGTTCCAAGCTCTCCAACAACAACAACCTGGATGTCATCGGTTACCCGTCCCTGCTGCTGGACTCCAAGAAACTGGAAGGCAACCTGATGCCCAGCAATTACTCCTATGCCAAGTACTACCAGAACCGACTCATCTCCTACAAAGGCCGATACAATTACCCGGTACACCTGGACTTTGAAACACCCCAGGGATACAGTTACCATACCATCAATGGCTACCAGCACTTCATCAACAAGATTTCCGAAGACCGCGTCATTATGATCAGTCGGGAGAAACGCAGTTTGTTTTCTTATGTTCTGTTCTTCTCCTACCTGACCATCTTCAACGGCCTGCTGTTCTTCTGTGCGACCTACACCATCCGCCGAAAGAAGCGGGCTGAACAACTGGTCACACGCAACTCGCTGAGACGAAAAATCACGTTCCTGCTAACCACCGCCCTGGTCTTCGCCCTCATCTTCATGGGCGCTGGCAGCGTCATCTTCGCCGTAAACCTGATGCGGGAAAACAACCGCATCCAAATGGAAGAAAAAATGGCAACAGCGGTCAACAGTCTGACGGAACGCTGCCGGTACGCCCGCACCTTGCAGGACTTGAACACGCAAGAGTTTTACAATGCCATGGACCGGATTTCAAACAACACCCAAGTGGACATCAACCTGTTTGATCCAAACGGTCACCTCATCCGCTCCACCAAAAACGAAGTCTTTGACCGGATGCTGGTCAGCTCCCGGATGAACCCGGCCGCATTTGAATCCATCCAACGGCACAACCAGAAACTGGTAATTCTGAACGAAAGCATCGCAAGCCAGGACTACACCTCCCTCTATGCCCCCATTTTCAATAGCAGCGGGCGCATGATTGCCATCCTGAACATTCCCTACTTTGCCGCGTACACCGGGCTCGAAGGAAATGCCGCAACGATCATCGCGGCCATCATCAACATCTACCTGCTACTGATTCTGACGGCCCTTTTTGCCGGTAGCATCGTCTCCAATTCCCTGACCCGTCCTCTGGCGGAATTGAGCCGGAAGATGGAACAGACCGACATCACCCAAAAGGCCGAGCACATTGATTACGATGGACAGGATGAAATCGGCATCGTGGTCAAAACCTACAATAAGATGGTGGACGACCTCGAACGAAGTTCCCGACAACTGGCAGAAAGCGAACGGGAGCAGGCCTGGCGTGAAATGGCCCGACAAATTGCCCACGAGATCAAGAATCCCTTAACGCCCATGCGATTGAGCATTCAGCACCTGCGCCGGATGCAGCAGCAAAATGTTCCGGATTGGGACCAGCGCTTTGTCGCTGTCTCCAACTCGCTGCTGGAGCAGATCGATATCCTGTCCGATACGGCCGCTGAATTCTCGAACTTTGCCAAGTTCTACAACGAGGAAATTTCCTTGGTGGACTTGTGTGCCCTGCTTCAAGACCAGACCCATCTGTTCAACAACCGTGACAACGTTACCGTCACCTATGAATCATCCGTGAAGGCCGCTTGCGTGCAAGCCCGCAGAAGCCAGATCACCCGTGTTTTCGTCAACCTCATCTCCAATGCCATCCAAGCGGTGGAAGGAGGAGAAGGAGGTCAGGTACGGGTGACACTCAGCCCCGAAGAAAATCACTACCGGATTCAGGTAGAAGACGATGGGGCCGGCGTGAGCGAAGAAAACCTGAACAAGTTGTTCAAACCCAACTTCACAACCAAAACCGGGGGAACCGGTCTGGGACTTGCCATCTGCAAAAATATTGTGGAACAAAGCAACGGCAGCATCCATTACGAACGGTCACAAAAAATGGGCGGAGCGAACTTCTATCTGCTCCTGCCCAAATACATAACTCAAACCGAGACCGCACTTCCGGAGGACTAGTGTCCGACCGGAGCCGCATACAGCAGCACGTCCTCCAGCGTAATGACCGGACCCGACAAAATCAGCAACCGCTCTACGACGTTGCGTAATTCCCGGATGTTTCCGGTCCAGGGATGGGTTTGCAATTCGGTCAAGGCTGCTGGTTCAATCGGACGCAAGGGCTTGCCCGCCTCCTCGCAGATCTGACGGATAAAATGCTGTACCAGCAACGGGATATCGTCCCGACGGTCGGCCAGGGTCGGAACATGGATGACAATGACCGACAGACGGTGATACAAGTCTTCCCGAAAACGTCCCTTTTCAATTTCTTCCCGAAGGTTTTTGTTGGTTGCAGCAACCACGCGGACACGTACATTGATATCTTTGTCACTGCCCACCCGGGAGAGCTTGTTTTCCTGCAAAACGCGCAAAACCTTGGCTTGAGCGGCAAGACTCATATCGCCAATTTCATCCAGAAAGAGGGTTCCTCCATCCGCCTGCTCGAATTTTCCTTTGTGTTGCTTGACCGCAGAAGTAAATGCCCCTTTCTCATGCCCAAAAAGTTCACTCTCAATCAATTCACTAGGGATAGCCGCACAATTGACCTCAACAAAAGGCATGGAGGAACGGCTGCTCTTTTCGTGCAACCAACGGGCTACCAATTCCTTTCCTGTACCGTTTGACCCGGTGATCAACACCCGTGCTTCGGTGGGTGCGACCCGTTCAATCATTTCCTTGATTCGGACAATCGGAGCCGATTCTCCTACGATTTCGGGTATTCGGGCCACCTTTTTCTTCAAGATTTTCGTTTCCTTGACCAGACGTCCCTTATCGGTGGCATTTTTCAAGGTGATCAGAATCCGGTTCAGGTCCAACGGCTTCTGGATGAAATCAAACGCACCCTTCTTGATGCAATCCACCGCAGTATCAATGGATCCATGGCCGGAGATCATGATTACCGGAGAATCACATCCGGCGGCCATCATCTTTTCCAACGCCTCGAGGCCATCCATGTTGGGCATTTTGATATCGCAGAAGATGGCATCAAAATTTCCGGCGACAGCCTTTTCCAAACCCTGCGCACCATCTTCCGCCAAAGTAATGGTATGTCCTTCGAATTCAAGAATTTCCTTGAGCGTATTGCGAATGCTCCGCTCATCATCAATGATCAAAATGTTCATAATAATCTTATGCTTCTGTTTTTTCTTTCCAATACATCATAGCGCCTTCCTTCAACGAATAGGAGGACTGTCTGATTTCAGCTCCTTCCGGCAACAAATTCCACACAAATTCCGTAAACAGAGCAGCCAACACAATAAAATCCACCCGCACCGGAGTCATGCAGGGCCACTGCAAACGTTCCTGTCGTCGAGAGGCTACCAAACGGGCAAACAACGACCTCAACGCCACAGGATCAAAGGTCAGGGAGGGGTTGAAACCCGGCTGTCCCAACGCTGTGTGCGAGCCGGCCAACAAGTCCCGAAATGTCTCAAATGATCCCGAAGAACCAATCAACACCGAAGGCTGCTCCCGCTGTATCACCTCGATCAGGGGTTGTAAGGAATCTGCACAATAACGCCGGAATTCCACAATCATCTGAGGTGAGACCGGATCAGCCGGGGAAAATCGCTCCAACATTCGAGCCATACCCAACGGAAAACTCATTTTCCACAATATTTTTTTATCCCGGAGTAAAATAAATTCGTTGCTTCCCCCACCGATATCCATCAACAGGACCGTTCCGGACACCTGCGGATGCGCCGCCAGAATACCTTTTGCAATCAGCAGGGCCTCCTGATCTCCACTCACGATGTGAATCGGCACACCAAAACGATCGGTCAGCACCGACCTCAGCGCTTCCCCATTGCCAGCCTCCCGAAAAGCGGAAGTAGCCACCCCCAGTACCTGCCACGATTCACCGGTTTTCTCCAAGTGATCCAGCAGCTGCTCATAAGCCCGCTGTGCAGCGTCAAAGGCATGGGAAGACAAATTGCCCCCCGCAAGCCCTCCGTCCCCCAACCGGGCAGCAACTTTGTATTCACCCACGAATTGTAGTCCGTGCGGGGAGTCTTCTGCCATGAGCAGACCGAAGACATTGGTACCCATATCAATGACTGCGTATTTCATCTTGTAGTTATAACTCTACAAATATAGTTTATTTTTCGTATTTTTGTCCGGCATAAGACTTATGAAAAAAATCATCATCGCCATCGACGGATATTCCTCTACCGGAAAGAGCAGTTTTGCCCAAAGAATTGCCTCTGAGTTGGGTTATGTCTACATAGACACCGGAGCCTTGTACCGTGCTGTCACCTTGCATATGGCCCGGAAAGGCATTCTCATGCCTGACCATCGGATTGACCTGGAAGCCCTCATCCCGGAACTTGAAAACATCCGGATTCATTTTGTGTACAACGAGGCCTCCAAAAAAAACGAAACCTACTTGAACGGAGAAAACGTGGAACAGGAAATACGCCATTTGAATGTATCCAACCAGGTCAGCCACATTGCTGTGCTTCCACAAGTACGCTCGTTTGTGGATGAAAAACTGATCGAACTGGGCAAAAGGAAGGGCGTGGTCATGGACGGCCGAGATATCGGTACCGCTGTATTTCCCGATGCAGAACTGAAGATTTTTATGACCGCCGACCCGCTCGTTCGGGCCGAAAGACGGTTGAAAGAACTGCTTCCCAAACAGCCCGAAGCGACCTTGGAAGCCGTTCTGCAGAATCTCCAACAGAGGGATATCATTGACTCCAGCCGCGAAACCCATCCGCTGACCCAGGCGGAGGATGCCCTCATCCTGGACAACACCCACATGACGATGGAAGACCAAATGGAATGGATCCGATCCATCCTTCCCCAATTCCTCAACAATGAAAGCGACCATTGATGAAAATTCCGGCTACTGCTACGGTGTAGTCCGGGCCGTAGAACAAGCCGACAAATACCTGGAGGAGCATCCCTTTCTTTACTCCTTGGGGTCCATCGTACACAACGGTACCGAGGTAGAACGTCTCCACGCCAAAGGTCTGGAGGTCATCTCATACGACCGGATGCGCGCCCTCCACAACGAGACAGTCCTGATCCGGGCTCACGGAGAACCGCCTTCCACCTACAAAATGGCTGAAGAGCGGGGCCTGACCCTGATCGATTGCACCTGCCCGGTCGTGCTGCAACTGCAAAAGAAAATCCAGAAAACACACCTCCAGTTGCTCTCCCAAAACGGCACCCTGCTCATCTTCGGAAAAATCGGCCACGCTGAAGTCAACGGACTTGTCGGGCAGACCGAAGGCAAGGCCATTGTTCTGGAACACCTGACCGACTTGCAACATTGGCTGGAGCAAGCCGGGAAATCCCTGTCCTACCCCATCGAAGTCTTTTCCCAAACCACCAAAGATCCCCTGCAATACCACGAACTTGGCAATCACTTGAAAGACTTTGTCCAAAAGCACATCGGCCATACGGACCACATCCAGGTACACAATACCATTTGCCGGCAAGTCTCCTCCCGCCACCCGAACCTGCAGAAATTCGCAGCGGAACATCAGGTCATTCTGTTCGTCAGCGGAAAGGAAAGTTCCAACGGTCACATCTTGTGCGAACTCTGCAAACAAGTCAATCCACGCACCCACATGATTGAAAAAACGGACGAAATACAGGCCGACTGGTTCCAACCGGAAGATTCTGTGGGAATTTGCGGCGCCACTTCCACCCCAAAATGGCAGTTGGAACAAGTTTTTTCGTATATTTGCAGCTCCAAATTTGAAAATTTAGTTAAATTTAAATAAATCAATATTTTATGGCAACTACTGCAGATTTTAAAAACGGCTTTTACCTCAACTTCAACGGCAAGCCTTGCTCCATTGTTTGGTTCCAACACGTAAAACCCGGCAAAGGTGCCGCTTTCGTTAAAACCAAACTCCGCAACTTGGAAAACGGCCGTATTTTGGAAAACACCTTCTCTGCTGGTGAAAAAGTAGAACAAATCAGCGTTGAAAGACGTCCCTACCAATTCCTTTACAAGGACGATATGGGTTTCAACTTCATGCATACCGAAACTTTCGAACAAATCTCATTGGCTCCCGAAATGGTTGAAAATGCAGATTTGATGAAGGAAGGTCAAACCGTAGAAATGATGTTCCTGGCAGATGAAGAACGTTGTCTGACCTGCGAACTTCCCACCTACGTAGAATTGGAAGTTACCTACACCGAACCTGCTGTAAAAGGTGATACCGCTTCCACCAATGCATTGAAAGCGGCCACCTTGGAAACCGGAGCAGAAATCATGGTACCCTTGTTCATCAACCAAGGTGAAAAAATCAAGGTGAATACCGAAGACCGCTCCTACGGTGAACGTGTTCGATAATTGAACAAATTACCAAAAAACTATCTAACCCTCGGGCTGGTCCAAAAGGCCAGCCTATTTCTTCTGCCTACACCCCGAACAAGAATGAAAAAATGGTTTTTAGTAGTCGCTGCCTGCTGCTTTTGCCTGACGGCCAATGCCCAAATCGGAAAATGGTTTGAAAAACGGAACCAAAACGACATCCTGGACTTCCAGTCCAAAACAACCAAAATCGTCTTGCCGCAACCGGACTCGATGATTGACCTGCTGTTGCGCCAAGCAATCGAAGCAGACTGGTTCCTCTCCCCCTACGAATTTTGTTCCTGGGAAGATTTTGAACGGTTGAAATCCGACTCTTCCTACTATTTTCTCATTCGTACCAACGGACAATACCAGACAGAGAAAGAACCCTCTATGGAATTCCTGACCCTGCTCAAAGGAGATCCTGCTGCGAACGAGGGTATCGGAGAACTTCCCGAAGTGCTGTCACTCCCTTTGCAATCCCTGCAAGACACCGAAGGAAGGATTTTTCCTTTCCTGCCTGCCTACGTCCGCATCATCCAATCCCACATCGTCAAGGTCATCCGTGAGAACCGGAATCATTTCTCAGGGTTGAATGATTATGCAGACGGTATGGACGGCAACAACCAATTCTCCATTCTTTTTGAACAGGATGACTTCGCCAGTACGATGGGCGAAGAGGAACTGCAGGAGCTTTTCGGCGGAAAAGCGCGAATGGCAACCGCTGATGAAATTGATGCGGCCCTGGCAGCAGGCACACCGAATACCTGCGTTTCCCTCGTCCTGTATCCGCTGAACGACGAACGGAATGGATACTGCTACAAAATGATTGTCCGTGCAGATACCTACGAACTCCTCTTCTACCGAAAACACAAGATTTCCAACCGGAACAGAAAAGGTTTCCTGACGGACGACATCCGACGTCTGGCCGTTCCCTACTCATTTTAATATGACAATCCTTGATCTACACGGTCTCCAAATTGCCAGCCAACAAAGCAACAGTCCCGTTGCTTACTGTGCATTGAGCATACGCAGCGGCACCCGCGACGAAGGGACACTGTCCGGGCTGGCACACTTCACCGAGCACCTGCTTTTCAAAGGTACCGCCCAACGCAATGCCTCGTCCATCAACAACCGGCTGGAACGGCTCGGGGGCGAATTGAATGCCTATACCACCAAAGAAGACACCGTCCTACATGCCACCGTTCTGAAAGAAGACCTGCCCAAGGCCATCGACCTGCTCGTGGAAATGGCTTTTTCCTCCACCTTTCCCGAAAAGGAAGTGGAAAAAGAACGGGTAGTCATCTTGGACGAAATCAATTCCTACAAAGATGCCCCTGCAGAGCAAATCTTTGACGACTTTGAAGAAACGCTGTTTGCAGGCACCTCCTTGGCGACCCCGGTATTGGGTTATGCCAAATCTTTGAAGAAAATCCGGCGTGAGCACATCGTAGAGTACGTCCAACGTTCCTTCCTACCGGAAAAAATGAGCCTGACTGTCATGGCCGACTACCCGGAAGAACGGATTGCATCCTGGATCCGACGATCGCTGGAAAGACACCGTTACCTGACCGGAGACTTCCCCAAAACCGAGTCACTCCCCCCGGTTACCCAGGCCGCAAAACCATTCCTCAAAGAAATCAAACGCAAAGGCTACCAGACCCACTGCCTGATTGGGGGGCCGGCTTATTCCACGTTTGATCCCCACCGAAATGCCCTGGTCCTTTTGATCAACCTCTTGGGTGGTCCTGCTGCAAATTCCCGGCTCAACACCTTGCTGCGTGAAAAAAATGCCTTGGTGTACAGCGTAGATGCCTCGTACAACACCTACCGGGACACCGGCTGTTTCTGCATCTACTTTGGCTGCGACCACGACCACTACGATCGATGTTCCCAACTGGTTCACAAAGAATTGGAGCATCTTTGCAACCACAAGCTATCGGAAGCCTCCCTACGGGCGGCAAAAAAACAGTTTCTGGGCCAATGGGCGATATCCTCTGACAACGGGGAAAGCCAGGTACTGGCAATGGGAAAGAGCCTGTTGACGCATGGAAAGATCCGAAGCCGCGAAGAAATCCGCTCCCTGATTGAAAACATCTCCTCCGACGAATTGTTATCCGTCGCGCAAGATTTGTTTGATCAACAGAATATCAGCCAATTAACCTATTTATAGATCGTATGTCAAGGGAAAAACAGATCCACGATGCCCTCCAATGGATCGAGCGGCAGACGCACTTGAAAACCAAACATGCAAGAATGCTCTCCAGCGGAGACCAAGGCCGGTTGCTGCAGCTCATCTCACTGATGATTCAACCCAAACACATCCTGGAGTTGGGTACCTTTACCGGCTACTCCGCCGTCTGTCTTTCCCGCGGACTTCAGGAAGGAGGCCGACTGGATGCCCTGGAAATCAACGACGAACTGGAGGACCTGATTCTGGAGGGTTTCCGCCGGGCCGGTCTGCTGGAGCCTGGACAAGAACGGGCCCGACTTCTGCTGGGCGATGCGTGCGCCCTGATCCCCTCCCTGGAAGGAGAGTTGTACGACCTGGTATACATCGATGCCAACAAACGAGACTATCCCCGCTACCTGGATCTGGTACTTCCCCTCCTACGGCCGGGCGGCTACATCCTGGCAGACAATGTACTCTGGGACGGCAAGGTATTGTTGGACAACCCTCCGCAGGATGCCCAGACCCAAGCCATCCTGCAATTCAATGCCCGGGTAGCCCAGGATCCCTGTTTTGAAAGTGTCCTGTTGCCCATACGCGACGGCCTTTATTTGATCCGTGTTAAAAAAAATATTGTAACTTTGTAGGGTATGGAACAATTCGTCGTATCGGCCCGGAAATACCGGCCCAACAGCTTTGAATCCCTCATCGGGCAGGACAACATCGCCCGGACCCTGAAGAACTCCATCCTTCGCGACCAGTTGGCACACGCCTACCTTTTCTGCGGTCCCCGTGGCGTCGGCAAAACGACCACGGCCCGGATTTTTGCCAAATCCATCAACTGCATGAATCCCTCCGCCGACATGGAACCCTGCGGAGTCTGTGAGTCCTGTCAGTCTTTTGCAGAAGGCCGGTCCTACTGCATCCACGAATTGGACGCAGCTTCCAACAACTCCGTGGACGACATCCGGAACCTGACCGAAATGGTCCGCATTCCGCCCCAAGTCGGCAAGTACGGTGTATTCATCATCGACGAGGTCCATATGCTCTCGGCATCCGCTTTCAACGCCTTCCTCAAAACCTTGGAGGAACCGCCGGCTCACGCCATCTTCATCTTGGCGACCACGGAGAAACACAAAATTCTCCCGACCATTCTCTCCCGATGCCAGACCTACGACTTCAACCGGATTTCCATTCCGGACATTGTCAGCAACCTGCAACAAATCGCCCAACAGGAGGGTGTCTCCATCGAAGAAGATGCCCTTCACATCCTGGCGCAAAAAGCAGACGGCGCCATGCGCGATGCATTGACGCTCTTTGACCAGACGGTCGCCTTTTGTGGAAAGGAAATCCGATACAACCAGGTCGTGCAAAACCTCAACGTCCTGGACTACGAATATTATTTCAAACTGACCCAAGCAGCCCTGCAAGGCGACCATACCACCGCCCTGCTGCTGTTTGACGAAGTGCTGCGAAAAGGATTCAACGCGCTCCACTTCCTCTCTGGGTTAAGTTCCCACTTGCGGGACCTGTTGGTCTGCAAACACGAAGCCTCCAAGTCGTTGCTATCCCTGCCTCCGACCATTGTTTCCCAATACGAGGCACAGGCGGTCCTTTGCTCCGTCAAATGGTTGTATCAGGCACTCAGCATAACAACCACCTGCGAAGCCGGATTCAAACAAGCCGGTAACCAGCGTTTGCTGATTGAATTCGCCCTGATCAAATGGGCGATGCTGACAGCTCAGACAACCACAGCTACACAACCGACACCGGTCCCCGCAGCCTCGGCCCCGAAGAGCCCTGCTGCTACGAGCCCCACCCTGTCCGCAACCACGGCTGTAGTGACACCCGTCACAACGCCCGCTGCAACGCCCATTACAACACCGGTAGCGCCCCCTGTAGCAACGACACCCGCTGCAGAAAACCCCGCAACAGCGACTCCAGCCGCACCGACAGCCGCACCCAAGGCGGCGACTCCTGCCATGTCAGCCCCGACCGAAGTTTCGCCCACCTCGTCAACCCCGAGTCCGGCTGCTTCCCCTCGGAAAACCCCCGGGGTCTCCCTCAAAGCCATGCTGGCACAGGCACAGGCCGCAACCCAACTGGATCAGCAGCAGACTATCCAGGAAAACAGACCGTTCAACGAAGCAGACTTCATGCCCGTCTGGAACGCTTACATCCAAGACCAACAGGAGAAAAACCGCCTCTCCCTGGCAGCAGCCCTGCAGAAATCGAAACTAATCTTTCACCTCGATACCGAATCCCCCAGCGTCACTTTCTTTGTGGACAATGCCTCCCAACAGGACTGGATCTGCAAAAAGAACCTGCCGGAAATGGAAGAATTCATCCGCAAGAACCTGAAAAACGCCTCGGTACGGATCTTGGTAGAAGTAACCCCGGATGAAACAAAATCCGCAGCAAAACCCTACATGCCTTCGGAGAAAGCCAGACAGATGTTTGCGGATCACGAAGAACTTCGACAACTTAAAACCGATTTGGACTTAGACATTAAGTAACTATGCGATTGTACTGTACCGACCTGGTCAAAAAATACGGCATCCGGACCGTTGTTAAAGGTGTCTCCATCCACGTGGACCAAGGAGAGATTGTGGGTCTTTTGGGACCCAACGGAGCCGGCAAGACCACCAGTTTCTATATGATTACCGGATTGATCAAGCCCAACTCCGGAAAAATCTTCCTGGACGACGAGGAAATCACGGATCTGCCAATGTACAAACGGGCCCAACGGGGTCTGGGTTACCTGGCTCAAGAAGCCTCCGTTTTCCGCAAAATGAGTGTAGAAAACAACATCCTCTCCATCATGGAAATGTGTGGAGTGCCCAAATCCGAACGGAAAGACCGTCTGGAAGGCCTCATTGATGAATTTGGTCTGCACAAGGTCCGCAAAAGCCTGGGAATCCAATTGTCCGGAGGGGAACGTCGCCGGTGCGAAATCGCACGAGCCTTGGCCATTGACCCCAAGTTCATCCTGCTGGATGAACCCTTCGCCGGCGTAGACCCGATTGCTGTGGAAGACATCCAACACATCATCGCCAAACTGAAAAAGAAAAACATCGGCATCATCATCACCGACCACAACGTACACGAAACCCTGGCCATCACAGACCGGGCCTATCTCCTCTATGAAGGGAACATCCTGGAAAGCGGTACGGCCGAAATGCTCGCCAACAACCCCGAAGTTCGCCGGAAATATTTGGGACAAAACTTCGAACTCCGCAAAGCCGTACTTCGGGAACGGAAAGAAGACGAATCTAACGAATAAGCCGTTCCAATGACTGTTTCAGATAACCGGCCGCCAAGTGAGCAATCACTGCGTGGTCGGCTTCTTTTTTGGCCGCTTCGAACATGGGCATGTTTTCCGGTTGAATCGGCTCTGACGGAGGTGACTCCATTTTCAACGGGTTGATGGGTGTTCCATTCTTCCAAATCCGGAAGTCCAGATGGGGCCCGGTAGAACGGCCGGTACTTCCCACGTAACCGATGACCTCACCCTGACGCACACGGTCCCCTACATTCAATCCCTTGGCATACCGGGACAAATGCAGATAGGCCGAGGTGTACACCGAATTGTGACGGATTTTTACCGTATTCCCTCCGGCTCCGGCATAACCTTTTGAAATCACAACGCCGTCACCGATACTCATGACGGGGGTTCCGGTCGGAGCTGCATAGTCAATTCCCGTATGGGGTTGGACCTTCCGGGTCACCGGATGCTTCCGGTTATACGAAAAGCCGGAACTGATGCGCGTATAATTCAAGGGAGCCTTCAAAAAAGCTTTCCGAAGACTTTCTCCTTTTTCGTTCCAATATTGGTTGCCACCCGCCGTTTCTTCGAACCAATAACAAGGATAGGAATGGCCGTTGTGGACAAATTCCGCATACAAAACCCGGTTGATGTCCAACACCTCTCCGCGATGGTTCACCAGTTCATACACCGCCCGAAACGAATCACCCGGCTGTACACCAAAAAAGTCAATGGTCCAGGCATAAATGTCGGCCAGACGGATCGCCAGCAACGGACTGACGCCCGCCTTCACACAATCACTCCACAACGATTGTCGGATGGTTACCTCGGCATATTCCCGGGTAATCTCCATCTGTTTCTCATGGACCTGCACAAAGATGGAATCACGCAAGCCAAAAACCACATACGAACGGCTGTCTTGTTCGTAAACCATGTAATCTGCCCGCTCTTCTCCATTCTTCGGAAAATAAGCGTGATAGGCATTTCCAATCTTGAACTTCGTCACATCAAAGATTCCTTTGCTTGCCTCGCTCACCTGGTAGGCTTCGTTCAAGGTCAGTCCCAGCCGCTGCAAAACCGTGGAGAAATAGTCCCCCGAACGGACTTTTGATTCCCTCACCTCATATTCGGAAAGAGGAATACCGTACTCACTCACTTCTTCAGAAACCTCCAACGGAGGTTGGATGGCCTGTTTTTCGTGTTCGCGCGAGCCTGACTGACAACCGCAGCTCATCAGGGTCCATACAAAAATCAAGGAATATAGGAATCGATCGAGTCTCATAAATCAAGTTATATTTGTTCGCAAGGTAGTTTATTTTTCAGAAAGAATCTGATATTTTTTCTACTTTTGTCGATTCTGATACTGAAAAATTGAATGGTATGAAAAAGATCCTATCTTCCGCGTATAAACGCATCTTTTTGTTGTTCTTAATGTTAGGAACACTGGTTGCTTGCCAAAGCGAAATCAAGAAACCTCGCATCGCCATTGTGGGCGTGGGGGTTGAATGCAGCACCTTCTCCCCCGCCAGGACGACCCTGGACATGTTCCGTGCAAAATACGGAGAAGACATTCTCCAATCCTACCCGTTCTTCCGCGAAGACTCCACCTTGCTGAATCGTGCTGACTGGGTACCCGCCGTGGTTGCCTGGGCAACACCGGGAGGCATGGTCACCCGCGAATGTTACGACACCTTGCTCAACCAATCCCTGCGATTGCTGAAAGCCGGCATGCCCTACGACGGCATCTTCCTGGATATCCACGGAGCCATGAGTGTGGAAGGCCTGGATGACCCGGAAGGAGATTACATCACCAAAATCCGCGAAGTGGTAGGAGACGACGTAATCATCTCCACATCCATGGACCCGCACGGTTGCGTATCCCATCGTCTCGCAAAAGCTACTGACCTGATCACATCGTTCCGTATGTCCCCGCACACCGACCGCTACATTTCCCGTGAACGGGCCATCGTCAATTTGCTGGAGCGCCTCGAAAAGGGTCTTGGCAAACCGAAATACAAAGCCTGGGTAAAAGTTCCGATCTTGCTTCCGGGCGAGAAAACCTCCACCCGCGTAGAACCGGGAAAATCCTTGTACGATGCCATTGTTCCCATCGAAGCAAAGGCGGGTGTTGTGGATGCCGCCATCTGGATGTCCTATCCTTGGGCTGACGAACCTCGTAACCACGGTGTTGTAATGGTTGTAGGGGACAACAAAAAAGAAGTGGAAGCCGGAGCCAAACAATTGGCAGAACACTTCTGGTCCATCCGCCACGACTTTGAATTTGTAGCTCCGACGGCTACCTTGGAAGAGGTCCTTGAACAAGCTCTTCAAAGCAAGGTACGTCCCTATTTTATCAGCGACATGGGAGACAACCCCACCGCTGGCGGTGCCGGTGACGTAACCTGGACCTTGTCCAAGTTGCTGGAACGTCCCGAATTCCAAAAGAAATCCGGAAAACGCCTCATTTATGCTTCGATTCCGGGTCCGAAAGTAGTGGAAGCTGCCCGCAAAGTAGGTATAGGCGGACGCGTTCGCGAATATGCTGGAGCAATGGTGGACAACCGTTATGCCGGCCCTGTACTCATCGACGGTAAGGTAGAAAAGATTTTGGACTATGGCGACAACGACCAAGTGGTCATCCGCATGGGCTCGATGCAAATCATCGTAACCGAAAGCCGCCAACCCTTCCACTACGAAAAAGACTTCGACCGTTTGGACCTCAAACCCCGTGAAGCCGACATCATCGTTGTCAAACTGGGTTACCTGACCGAAGAACTCTACGACATGCGTGCAGACTGGATGATGGCCCACACCCGCGGTGGCGTGGATCAAGAACTGACCCAACTCCCGTACCAACGTCTGGAACGCCCGATTTATCCCTTGGACCCCGACATGGAAGACCCCGCATTGGAAGTCGTATTCTTCTAAGAAACACAACCTGCCGATGAAAAGGGGATGACGTTATCGGTCATCCCCTTTTTTCATACATGGCAACCGTGGCGGTAGCCCCTGGCGGCATTGGCTCCCGAACAGGCAAGGGTCCCACGAAATGGGAAGGCCCGCCAGGGACTACCGCCTCATCAAGATCCGTACATACAAACGAAAATAGAGGCCAACTCAACGTCGGCCTCTATTCATTTCCAGCACAAACGGCTTATTACGGTTGCGGATAACCCACCATCGGATAGAGGGAAATCACAGTCAGGGCGCCTCCATGGACATTGCCCACGATGCTGACTTTGCCGCCACTCATTTTCACTTCATATTCATGGATTTCCTGTGTTTTGGGTTCTTGGGTCTGGTCATCCGAGTCGGTGATCCACAATTTGACAACCTTTCCGGTCGCGTTATCAATTTCATAACCCCACAAGGTCACTGCGTGGTGCACACCACCACCCAATTGGATACCCAACGAAGACATACCGTAGCCGATGACTTCCACCACTTTCTCAGAGAAAGCCAACCACTTACCATCATCGGACAAACCGGAACCATTGCCCCAAATATAGTAGTTGTTGATATCAGCAGTGTAAAAGTTGTCATAGACCGAATCTGCAATCAGGGTATAAGGCATTTCCATCACCTTTTTCGCTTCCGACCAGATGGATTTCAAATAACCGCCTCCACGGATGGGTTGGGCCTGGTTTTGGAAGGTTTCACAAACATTGATGCCTTCGATGTACCAAGGAATACCATGGAAAGCATGACCGCCACGCTGGTTGTTCCAGTCGTTCCAGAAAGCCTCCATAATCGCCAGCTCATACGTTTCACCCGGTCCGTTCAAAGCTTCTTCGGGCAAGGTATTTCCTGCACGTACATAGCAATCTTGCCACCACTGCATGATGTTCGCAGTAGAAGCAGCCCAACACATGTTGATATCACCGTGGGTCTGTCCGTTGCCACGTTTGTTCACATCGTACCAACCGGAAGCGATGGTCACTCCATCCGCAAAAACGATGCTGGTGCCGGTCGCTTGGTTTTCTTCCGCAACAACTTGAACCCGGTTCGAGGTAGCGCCACCTTTGGTTGCATAAAATTCGTAGGTACCGGCCGTCAGGGTAGAGAACTTGTTGTTGCTCATTTTGGTTTCCTTATCGCCGTCCACCACATAGTAGGCCGCTTCTGCAGTCACGTCGGCTCCCTCCTGCATCACCATGAATGTAGCCACCTCACGACCGTTGGCCACGATGGTCTGCACATCCACAGATAATTCAATCGGTGCTTCTTCAGGAAGTCCTTCCACCACAACCTTTACGGTATTGGATTGGGTGCCCTCATACACAGCATAGAAGGTATAATCGCCCGCCTCGGTCGTTGAAAAAGAAACACCCTCCAAAGCAACGGTACTGCCTTCCTCGTAAATCTCACTTTGCAAGGTCACATCTTCGCCATTGCACATCACCTCAAAAATGGCAGCACTCACACCGTCGGCAACAATCTCTGAGGGGGACACACGCAAAGTCACCACCACGGGATCAACCGGCACTTCTTGGGCAACCACCTTTACTTCATTGGATTGGCAATCCCCATAGGTAGCGTAAAAAACATACTCGCCAGGGGTCGTTGTCTGAAACGACGGTCCTTCCAACGCCTCCAAAACTCCTTTCTGAAAATAAAGGGCTTCGGCGGTCACTTCTTTACCGTCCAACGCCGCTGTAAAATTCACGGTCTGGCTGCCATCTGCCAAAATTTCGGTCTGGCTCGCCTCCAGAATCAGGGTCTGGGCAGGCTTCTCCGTTTCCGTCGTACAACCCACCATCAAAAGCACAGCAAACACGGCCATGCAAGCAAAAAATTTCTTCATATCAAATCACGTAATTATGCGTTATTTTTTGCAAAGATAGACAAATTTCTATCGAATTATCAACAGATCAATCCACAGACCATCTGCAAAGGCATGTTCATAACTTCTGTGGATAAATTTGGAAAAAAGTGGAAAAGAATGGAAAATGTTTTTTAATTTTGCCACAATTAACTCAACTCATTATTATGGCGAAGTTTATCGGTGAATACAAAGGCAAATTGGACGACAAGGGACGGCTGGTTTTTCCGGCTGGCCTGAAAGCCGGTGTTCCCGAAAACGAGCCGTTGAAATTCGTAGTCAAGCCCGGACTCTTTGCCCCTTGCCTGGAAATCTATACCTACGCAGAATGGGAGAAGGAATCCGAGGCCCTCAAAGCCAAACTGAATTTCTACCGCAAGGAGGATTCTTTGTTTTGGCGGACCTATATGCGCAATCGCGTGGTCATTGAGCCGGATGCCAAAATCGGACGCTTCTCGCTACCGAAGGAGCTGCTGGACAAAGCCGGCATCACAAAAGAAGTCATATTCAGCGGAAGTGATTATAAGATCGAATTGTGGGCCATAGACCGTTACGAAGAGGCCATCCTCTCGGACGAAGAGTACGTTCCGCTGGCAGAAAAATTACTCGGCTAACTCATTCAAAGGAAGAACCATGGAAGTTTATCACATACCCGTGCTTTTAAAAGAGAGCGTGGATGCTTTGGATATCAACCCCTCCGGCGTCTACGTAGATGCCACATTGGGCGGAGGCGGCCATACGCGGGAAATTCTGTCCCGCCTGGGGCCGGACGGTCGTCTGATGGTGTTTGACCGCGACCGGGAGGCCTTGGAAAATGCCCCCAAAGATCCCCGGATCATCGTGGTGCACCACAACTTCCGTTTTGTCCGGAACTTTCTCCGCTACCACGGTTTTGAATTTGCGGATGGGATTTTAGCCGACCTGGGCGTATCCTCCCACCAGTTCGACACCTCCGAACGCGGATTCTCATTCCGCTTCGATGCCAACCTGGACATGCGCATGAACGACCGTGCCGAGACCACAGCCCAAGACATCTTGAACCGGTACAGCGAAGAAGAATTGGAAAACCTTCTGCGTCTTTATGGAGAAGTCGAAGGCAGTCGCCGCATCGCCTCGATGATCTGCAGTGCCCGCACGCAAGCCCCGATCCTAACAACTGGAGACTTGACGCAAGCCATTGCGAAGGCCCTGCCCAAAATGGGCGAACACAAATTCCTGGCAAAGATCTACCAGGCCCTCCGCATCGAAGTCAATGGGGAAATGGATAGCCTGGCAGGATTCCTGCAGGGTGCTGCTGCCAGCCTGCGACCCGGAGGCCGGCTCTCCGTAATCACCTACCACTCGCTGGAAGACCGGATGGTAAAAAACTTCATCCGCAGCGGAAACGTCGCGGGCAAAGACGAACGGGATCCCTACGGCAGAAGTGCGGCCCCGCTCAAAGCCGTCAACAAAAAGGCCTTGTCACCCCGAGAAGAAGAGATTTCCGAAAACACACGGGCCCGTAGTGCAAAACTGCGGGTTGCCGAAAAAATCAAACCCGAAAGCAAAAAAGGATGGCAATAAAGTTAAAGAATACAATCCAGGATATCCTGGGCGGACAACTGCTGGTCAGAAACGGAGGGCTCCTGAAACACTGGGCCTTCTTGTTGTATATTTGTGCCCTCGTCCTGGTGATGATTTCCATCCGTTTTGCCATCAAAGATGCGCTTCTCCAAGAAGCGAAATACGCAGAAATCCTGCATGAAAGAAAAATTGAACATGCCGGTAAATTTGCGGAACTCCTGCAACGCTCCCAGAAGAGCGAAATCCAAAAAGCCCTACAGGCACAAGGATCTACATTGATTGCACCGAAAGACACCCCAAAACGCATCCCATTGTCCGATGAAAAAGAACGAAACAACTCCTAAAGGACAATCCGGTGTCCCCGCGCATGCAAAACGGTTCCGTACGGTTTATTATGGAGCCTTTGCATTTGCAATCTTCTTGCTGATCAAGATGATCAGTTTGCAGTTTTTTAGCGAAGAACCCGTGCATTACGATGACTTTTTCCACGAAGAAGTCATCGAACCGAACCGGGGAAAAATCCTCTCCCATGATAACCGGACGATGGCCATGTCCATCCCCTACTACATCCTGGCTTGGGACAGCACTCGGATTACAGACAGCCTGTTCAAGGCCGATGTTGACTCGCTGGCTCTCTGCCTGGCCAACCTCTATCAGGACAAATCCGCAAAAGAGTACAAGAGAATCCTGACCAATGCCCGGAATAAAAAACGCCAGTTCACCTACATCAACAAGCGGAAAATCACCTACCGGGAATACCAGGAAGCCCTGACCTTCCCGATCTTCCGGCTGGGGCGTTTCAAGGGAGGTCTGTTCGTGGAAGATGCAACCCAACGGAAGACCCCTTATGACCGGCTGGCCTACCGCACGGTCGGTTACATCCGAAAAAACGAACACAATGCAGAATACGGGGTCGGCCTGGAAAGCAGCTTCAACCAGAAACTGAAAGGGAAACCGGGCATCCGGACCATCGCCCGAGACTTGAACGACAAGTGGGTGGAAGCCAGTTCCGGCACATTTATTCCGGCACAAGACGGTTACGACTTGCGGACCACGCTGGACATCGAAATCCAGGAAGCCGCCGAAATTGCTCTGCGTGAGCAGTTGGCCCAATCGGATCTGCTGGAAGGAGCAACGGCCATCGTCATGGACGTCAAGACAGGTGCCATCCGCGCCATGGCTAACATGAAAAAGGACAAACACGGCCACTTTGACGAATCGTTCAACTACGCGATTGCGGAAGCCAGCGATCCGGGCTCCACTTTCAAGCTGGTGACCTTGACTTGCCTGCTGGAAGACGGACTGATTACCCTGGATACGCCGGTGGATGCCGGAAACGGCGTCTGGAGTTATTCGACCAAAGATTTTACGGACTCCCATACCGGCGGCTATGGCATGCTGACGGCCCTGACCGCCTTTGAAAAATCCTCCAACATCGCATTTGCCAAGCTCGTCACCCAATACTATAAAGACAACGAAGAGCAGTTCATCGCCCGGATCCACAGCATGAAGGTGGGCGAGAAAATTGGTTTTGATATCGAAGGGGAAGCCACCGCCCGCATTCCATCCCCCACGGATAAAGGCTGGTCTGCCTTGTCCATGCCAATGATTTCCATGGGATACGAATTGGGCATCACCCCGCTGCACACCCTCACATTCTACAACGCCATCGCCAACGGAGGAAAGATGATGAAGCCCTACCTGGCAGAAGCTCTCCTGCAGGACGGTGTCGTCATAGAATCCTACAAACCCACGCAACTATTGGGCTCTGTCTGCTCAAAGAAAACCATTCGGGAAGTACAGAAAGCCATGGAAGGCGTGGTGAAAAACGGTACAGGAAAAGGGATCCAGGACGAGCGCTACGGCATTGCCGGGAAAACGGGTACGGCACAAATCCTGTTCGACGGGGTATACAAAGATGCCCAGGGATACCGGAAACACCAAGCCTCGTTCGCGGGCTACTTCCCTACAGAAGATCCCAAATATTCGTGCATCGTCGTCCTGTACTCCAACAAGACACGTGGAAACTTCTACGGCGCCCAATGGGCGGCTCCGGTCTTTAAGAAAATTGCCGACTTCATTTACAACACCCACCCGGAATGGCACCCGATCCTGAATGCCTCGGGAACCAAACCCGGTGACCAACCCTGGATTGCCAACGGAGAAGGCTCCGAAACCTTGACGGCCATGAACGGGCTCCCGCTGAGACAACGTCCGGCCATTCCCACTACACAATGGGTATCCTTCAGCTCCGACAGCACGGGTATGGCAGCCAACACCCTGCCTCAAGCAGAGAACATCCTGGGCAACTGCCTGAACATGGGTCTGAAAGATGCACTCTTCCTGCTGGAAAACCAAGGCTGCCGCGTTGTCGTAGAAGGTCAAGGCCGCGTCATCCGACAAGAACCGGCTCCTGGCACCCCCCTAAAACCCAAACAAAAAGTAACGCTCATCCTCTCCAATCCCTCATAGCCATGCAACTGAAAAAATTGCTTGAAGTACTCAACCCGACAGACATTCTGGGAACGCTTGACCGCGAGATTCCCAGCATCGCCTCCGACTCCCGCAAATGCCAGGAAGGCTCGCTCTTCATTGCCTTGCAAGGAGCTGCCAGTGACGGACACCAATACCTGCCGCAAGCCCTGGAACGCGGAGCAAAAGTCATTGTTTACGAACGGGCCGAAGCCTGCCAACCGGAACGAGAGGACGTTACCTGGATCCGGGTTCCCGATGGACGGGATGCCTTGGCCGCCTTGGCCGATGCATTCTATGACCACCCCAGCCAACGTATCCGGTTGGTCGGAGTGACCGGAACGAATGGAAAAACCACCATCGCAACCTTGCTTTACCGTCTGTTTCGCGGACTGGGTTACGAATGCGGTTTACTCTCCACCATCGCCAATTACGTAGGCACCAAGCGCTATGAGACCGAAAACACGACACCGGACCCGATTACCCTGAATGCCCTTTTGCACGAAATGACCGAAAAAGGTTGCGAATTTGCCTTCATGGAAGTCAGCTCCCACGCCCTGGAACAACGACGCACAGCAGGACTGAGCTTCACCGGCGGGATCTTCACCAACCTGACACACGACCATCTGGACTACCACAAAACGTTTGCGGAATACATCCGGTGCAAAAAAATATTCTTCGACAACCTGCCCAAAACGGCTTTTGCCCTGACCAATGCAGATGACCGGAACGGCAACATCGTTGTACAAAATACAGCCGCCCGCATTTACCACTACGCAGCCCGTACACCGGGCGATTTCAAGGTTCGTGTGGTAGAAAAAAGCCTGGAAGGCAGTTTGCTGAACCTGGACGGGACCGAAGTATGGACCCGGTTCATAGGTGCCCACAACGCCTACAACCTGCTGGCCGTCTATGCCACGGCCCTGCTCCTGGGGGCCGACCGGAACGAGGTCCTGGCTGGAATGAGTGCCCTCGAAGCCGTTTCCGGACGTTTGGAATACGTGCGCGGCGGCAATGATCTGACCGCAGTGGTTGATTATGCACACACGCCCGATGCATTGGAAAATGTGCTCAAGACCCTGAAAGAGATTACCGGAAACGAGCACCCGCTCGTTTGCATCTTCGGCTGTGGCGGAAACCGGGACAAGACAAAACGCCCGGAAATGGCCGCAGTAGCTGAAAAATACGCCGACCGTATCGTCATCACCTCGGACAATCCTCGTTTTGAGAACCCGGAAGACATCATCGCAGACATTCAAGCCGGACTCTCCCCGCAAGGACGCATGCGTACCGTCAGCATCCTGGACCGCGCCGAAGCCATCCGCAGTACCCTGCTGTTTGCCACCCCCGGATCGCTGGTGCTGATCGCCGGAAAAGGACACGAAGATTACCAGATTATCCAAGGCGTCAAACATTATTTTGACGACCTGGCTCTGGTCCGTGAATGCCTGAACCTCCAAAACTAACTTCAAAAGATACCCGACCATGCTCTACCATTTGTTTGAATATTTTCAGAACCATCATATCGATTTTCCGGGTTCCGGCCTGCTCGAATACTTGTCTGTACGGGCCGGATTTGCCAGCATCCTGGCCCTCTTCATCGCCCTCTTTGTCGGAAAACGCATCATCCGCCTGCTACAACGCAAACAGATTGGAGAAGAAATCCGGGACCTCGGACTGGATGGTCAACTACAGAAAAAGGGAACACCGACCATGGGTGGTTTCATCATTCTGCTTTCCATCCTCATTCCCGTACTCCTGCTCGGAGATTTGACGAACATCTATGTGCTCCTGCTGATCCTGACAACCGTCTGGTTGGGAGCCATCGGTTTCGTGGACGACTACATCAAGGTTTTCAAGAAAAACAAGAACGGTCTGAGCGGACGTTACAAGATCTTCGGACAAGTTTCCCTCGGACTCATCGTCGGCCTGACCCTTTGTTTCAGCGACCAGGCTACCCTTTGCAACAAAGCGGAGATTCCGTTGGAAACCGACAAACACGCAAGCCTCACTCCCGAGGAACTGGAGGCTTACGAAAGCAGTACCAGCCGGGCACTCAGCCTCGAAACCGAGTACAACTCTGCGCAAAAAAGCACCATCACCACGATTCCCTTCGTGAAAGGAAACGAATTTGACTATGCCTGGCTTGCACCGGGCAAAGGAGCTGTCAAAGATATCCTGCAATGGATCATCTACATCCTGGTCATCATCCTGGTCATCACAGCCACCTCGAACGGTACGAACCTGACCGACGGACTGGATGGTCTGGCGGCCGGAACATCTGCCATTGCGGGGGTAGCCTTGGGCATCCTGGCTTACCTGTCCGGAAACATCATCTATGCCGACTACCTGAACATCATGTACATCCCCCATTCGGGAGAAATTACCGTATTTATGGCAGCCTATCTCGGTGCTCTGATCGGTTTCCTCTGGTACAACGTATTTCCGGCTCAGGTCTTTATGGGAGATACCGGCAGTCTGACCTTGGGAGGAATTTTGGCAGTTGTTGCCATCATTACCCGGAAGGAGTTGCTGCTGCCCATCCTCTGCGGCATATTCTTTGTCGAAAGCCTCTCCGTCATCATCCAAACATGCTATTACAAGTATACACGAAAACGATACGGTGAACCAAGACGCGTTTTCCGCATGTCTCCCTTACACCACCATTTTCAAAAACAGGGCATTCCGGCCCTGCTTCAACGGCCTGCACAACCGATGCACGAAGTCAAAATCACCATGCGATTCTGGATCATCGGCATCGTCCTCGCCGTATTGACCATTGTTTCCTTGAAAATCCGATAACCCATGAATAGAGTAGTCATTTTAGGTGGAGCCGAAAGCGGCGTAGGCGCAGCGGTTCTGGCAAAAGTAAAAGGTTATGACACCTTCCTGTCCGACAACGGATGCATCACACCGCAATACCAGGCGCGACTGGAAGAATACGGCATCGATTACGAGATGGGGGGCCACACTCCGGAAAAGATCCTCAATGCAGATCTGATCATCAAAAGTCCCGGGATTCCGGACAACGTCCCGATGGTCTGCCAATTGCGGGAACGCGGCATTCCCATCATTTCAGAAATAGAATTTGCCGGACGTTACGACAACGCACGCAAGATCTGCATCACCGGCAGCAACGGAAAAACGACCACAACGTCCATCATCTACTACCTGTTGAAAAATGCAGGACTGAATGTCGGACTTGCCGGTAATATTGGGGAAAGCTATGCCTTCCAGGTCGCTACCAAAAACTATGACATTTATGTACTGGAACTCAGCAGTTTCCAACTGGACGGCATGTATGACTTCAAGGCAGATATCGCCATCCTGATGAACATCACCCCGGACCACCTGGACCGCTACGATTTCAAGATGCAGAACTACATCAACTCAAAATTCCGCATCACCCGCAACATGTCAGAAAACGACTGCTTCATTTTTTGCGAAGACGATGACATCACCATCGGGCACTTGAATGAAATCGTACTCCGGGCCAAGAAGTTCCCGTTCTCCCAAGTCCATATGGTAGAACAAGGGGCCTACCTGAAAGACAACCAAATCTGCATCCGCACGGAAGACGATGAATACGGCTTACCCGTGGAAGAACTGTCCCTCTCCGGCAAACACAACATCTACAACACGATGGCGGCTGCCATCACGGCCAAGATCATGAACATCTCCAACGAGACCATCCGGGAAAGTCTGCGAACCTTCCAAGGGGTGGAACACCGTCTGGAAAAAGTATTGACCATTAGGGATGTCCTCTTCATCAACGACTCCAAAGCAACCAACGTCAATTCAGCCTGGTACGCTTTGGAAAGCATGACCCGACCCACCGTCTGGATTGCCGGTGGTAAAGACAAAGGAAATGACTACGAACCCTTGACTCCCCTGGTAAAGGAGAAAGTCCGCGCCTTGGTCTGCCTGGGCAAAGACAACACCAAACTCCATGATTTCTTTGGAGACAAGATTGCCACCATCGTGGATGCCTCGTCTGCCGAAGAAGCGGTTCAAAAAGCTTATGAACTGGCCAAGCCGGGCGATACCGTCCTGCTTTCCCCCTGCTGCGCAAGCTTTGACCTGTTCAAGAGCTACGAAGACCGGGGACGACAATTCAAAGACGCTGTCAGAAAACTGTAACCTTTTCCCCTGCATGGCTACAAAAAAATTACCCAAACAACTCGCTTTACGAGGAGACAAAGTCATCTGGATCATCGTCCTGCTGATGGCTCTGATCTCCATTGTGGCCGTGTACTCGTCCTCATATGCATTGGCCTATCGTGCAGAAGTCAGTACGTTCCACTTCCTGATTGCCCAAATGAGGAGTATCCTGTTAAGTTGGGGTATCCTCTTCCTCTTCTACAAGCTTTCCTTACGTGTCTACAGAACGGCGGCCATTCCCCTGCTGGGCGCCATCGCCGTCATGCTGATCGGGGTGCTCGTCCAATACTACCTGCTGGGAACCACCCGGCACCTCAAAGCCGCAAGGTGGTTGGACCTGGGTGTCGGAACCATCCAACCGGCAGAATTTGCCAAAATTGCCGTCATCATTTACCTGGCAAAAATATTGGAAGTCAAGAAATTCAAAGATTTCAAAACCTTCCTGATCTGGGTCCTCATTCCGGTGGGGGCCATTGCAGCCATGACCCTGCTCGGCAGTTTTTCGGCCACTGTCATCATCGGGCTGACGACCCTGGTCATCCTGATTTGTTCAGAAATTCCTCGGAAATACATCTACCGGACCCTCGGCATCATGGCCTTGTTTGGCGGTGTTGCATTCGGCTGCAACCTGGGATTTGGCTGGTTTGACCGGCTGGACACGGTTACCAATCGGATCGAGCGCCACTTCATGAGCGAAGAGGACCGAATGAAACTGAGCAAAGAAGAACAAGAAAAGATTGCAGACAAAGAATACCAAAGCAAGGAAGCCGAGCAAGCAATCCAACTGGGTGGACTGATGGGACTGGGGCCTGGCAACAGCATCAAACGGAACACCTTGCCCAACCCGTACGATGACTACATCTACTCCATCATTGTGGAAGAATGGGGATTGATCGGTGGAGCCTTAGTTCTCTTCCTCTACATCTGGTTCCTCTTCCGGTGTGTCATCATCGCGCAAGCCTGTAAAAAGCCATTTTCAGCCTTGTGCGTCATCGGACTGGGCTGTCTGGTCACCTTCCAGGCCTTGATACACATTGCCGTGAACATCGGAGCCATCCCGGAAACCGGACAAACGCTTCCGATGATCAGCCACGGGGGAACGGCTTACATCCTCATGAGTGCAGCCTTGGGCATCATCCTGTCCATCAACCGCACCATCGAAATCAGCAAAGAAAAAGAAGAAAACGAAAAAAGAGCATTGCTATGGAACAACGAAGCAAAAACCGAAAAATCATCATAAGTGGAGGCGGTACCGGCGGCCATATTTTCCCTGCCCTGTCCATAGCGGATGGAATCCGGAAACTGGACCCTCAAGCGGACATCCTGTTTGTCGGTGCTGAAGGCAAAATGGAGATGGAACGCGTCCCTGCAGCCGGCTACCCCATCGAAGGACTTCCTGTTGCAGGTCTGCAACGCAAGCTTTCCCTGGCCAACCTCGCCCTGCCGTTCAAACTTTGGAAAAGTCTGCGCCGGGCTCGGCAAATCATCCGCAACTTCCAGCCCGATGCTGTGGTCGGCGTCGGGGGATATGCCAGCGCACCCACGTTGTGGACAGCAAGCCGGATGCACATTCCCTGCCTGATTCAAGAACAGAACTCCTACGCCGGCCTGACGAACAAACTCCTGGCCAAGCGGGCCAAAAAAATCTGCGTAGCCTACGATCGGATGGAGCGGTTTTTCCCGGCCGAAAACATAGTCCTGACGGGCAATCCCATCCGGGCAAACATTCACCCGGCAACGCCGGAACAACGCGAAGAAGCCTTCCGGTATTTTGGCCTGGATCCCCAAAAACCGGTCCTGCTGGTAGTGGGAGGCAGTCTGGGTGCCAGGACACTGAACCAGGCCCTGCAAGCTTGGGTTCGCACCCTGGATGCAGACACACCCTACCAGATCCTCTGGCAGAGCGGCAAGATCTACCGTTCCGAACTGGAATCGTTTTTCTCCAAACTTCCCGGCTGGTCCGCAGAACAAATCCGACAACCCGAACCCGGCAAAGAGTACGAACTCCGTTGCTTTCACCAGGTACGCAACAGCGACTTCATCAAACGCATGGACCTGGCCTTTGCAGCCGCAGATTGGGTAGTCAGCCGGGCAGGAGCAGGCACCATTTCCGAGCTCTGCGCCGCCGCCAAAGCATCCGTCTTTGTTCCTTCTCCCGTTGTAGCAGAAGACCACCAGACCCACAATGCCCAAGCGTTGGTACGCCACGAAGCCGCAGAAATGATTGCAGACGCGGATGCGATGGAACAACTGCGTCCCCGCTGCGAAACCCTCCTGCAGGATCCGGAACGCAAAGAACAATTAAGCAAAAACATCTTGAATTTAGCCAAACCCAATGCCGCCGAGCAGATTGCCCGCCACGTATTGGCATTAATTTCGGATCAATAACCATGAAGAACGTCTATTTTATCGGAATCGGAGGAATTGGCATGAGTGCCATCGCCCGGTACTATCACCACGCTGGCTATCAAGTCAGTGGCTATGACCGCACCCCCAGCAAACTGACTGCCGCATTGGAATCCGAAGGCATCCGCATCCACTACGAGGACCGACCGGACCTGATTCCGACGCCGGCCTCCGAAACCCTGATCATCTACACCCCGGCCATTCCGGAAAGCCTCCAGGAGCTGCAAACAGCCAGGAAGGGCGCATACCGACTGATCAAACGTTCCCTTGCCTTGGGAGAAATTGCCAAGACACAAGAAACCCTGGCCATCGCCGGCACCCACGGAAAAACCACAACATCCACCCTGCTCGGCCACTTGCTGACGCATGCCCAAGAAGGGTGCAATGCGTTTCTGGGAGGCATCTCCAAAAACTATCACACCAACCTGTTGCTGAGCAACAATCCGGTGTTGGTAGCAGAAGCCGATGAATTTGACCGTTCGTTCCTCCAATTGTTCCCGAACATTGCCGCCATCACAGCCATTGATGCGGACCATTTGGATATTTACAACGACCTGTCCCAAGTCCAAGAAGCCTTCCGCCTGTTTGCACAACAAGTCAAAGAGGCCCTGGTCCTCAAAAACGGCGTCAGTCTCGGGATCGAGGATGATCAGCTCCCGGCAAAGGTATACCGATATGCATACAACCAGCCGTGTGACTTCTATGCCAAAGACATTGAAGCCCTCCCGGGCGGTTACTTCCGTTTTACCTTCGTGACTCCGGGCCAACCCATCCACGATTGCCAAGTCGGCATCCCTGGCTGGGTCAATGTAGAAAATGCCATTGCTGCAGGGGCCGTCGCCTGGTTGCATGGTACCCAACCGGAAGCCATCCGCCAAGGATTGGCCACTTATTCCGGCGTAGAACGTCGCTTTGACATCCATTTGAATACCCCCTCCTGCGCCTATGTGGACGACTATGCCCACCATCCGAAGGAAATTGCAGCCGCCCTCTCATCCATCCGCAATATATTCCCGGGAAGGAAGGTAACCCTTGTTTTCCAACCCCACCTGTATACCCGGACCCGGGACTTCTACCTCGAATTTGCAGAAGCATTGGGCCAAGCGGAAGAAGTCATTCTCCTGCCCATCTACCCCGCACGCGAGGAACCGATTCCCGGCATCCGTTCCGAACTCATCCTGCAGAACATCCGCGGAGCGAAATGCGAGCTGATTGCCAAAGAAGACCTTCTGAACAACTTGAAAGAACGGACTATTGATATTTTGATTACATTTGGGGCGGGAGACATTGACCGTCTTATCCAACCCATTACGGAACTGCTGAGCCAACAAACGTCACGATAATTATTATGTTCAAACGCATCCTTGCCATCTTGGGAATCTCACTGGTTGTACTGATTGCAGCCGGCTACTTTGTTGTGGCCACCTGGCTGAACCAACAAAAGGAAGAGAAACAAGTATGCCAAGAGATCCGCATCGTCATTACAGACAGTACAGAACACCGGTTTGTCCAGCCGAAGGACATCCAGGAAGCCCTTCAAGCACTGCCGGAATCCCTGATTGGCAAACACCTGGACCAGGTGAACCTCTACGAATTGGAGGAAAGTCTGCAAAAGCAAGGAGCAATCAACCGGGTAGAGGCCAGCATCAACCAGCAAGGAACGTTGCGACTGGAGGTCAACCAACGCAAGCCCATAGCCCGCTTTCAAACCAAAACCGGAGCCTTCTATGTAGATCGGGAACACTACTTCTTTCCCTGGAGCAGCCAGTTCACGGCATACGTTCCCATCATCAGTGGCAACATTCCCATCCAACTGGAAGAGAATCACCGTGGCAAGGTCTCCGGCATGGAAGCATCCTGGATCCAAAAGATGCTCCAGCTGGTTGATTACCTGGATACACACCCGTTCTGGCAAGCCCAGATCCAGCAGATACACGTGGAGAAAAACGGGCACCTCTCGTTATACACCCGTGTGGGTGACCAGGTCATCCGATTCGGAAAGCCGGAGAACATCGATTTGAAATTCAGAAAATTGAACAGTTTCTATGATCACATCGTACCGACGGACGGATGGAACACCTATTCCGAGATCAACCTAGAAGTCCGCGACCAGGTTATCTGCACACAACGAAAACAAAAAAAGAAAAAATAGATACAGAGAATGGAAAACATAGTTGCTGCCCTTGACCTTGGTACTGCAAAGATTGCTGCCATTGTCGGCCAAAAAACCGACAGTGGCATCCGCATTGTCGGGTACCACGAAGTCCCGTCCGAAGGCATCGTACGGGGAGAAGTCGTAAACATCCAACGCGTTGTCAAGAGCGTTGAGATGGCCATCAAGAACGTATCACAACAAGTGGAAACACCCATTCGCGAGGTTTGGATCAACCATTGTTGTGAACGCCTCCGCCAAGAAAGCACCCTGATCAAAAGACGCCGTACTGGAGACGACTGGATTTCCGAAGAAGAGATCGAAGACATCCTGAACGAAGCCCGGAGCACCCGCGTAGCGGCCACAGACCTCGTCCTGCAAGCCGTACCGCAAAGTTACAACATCGATGACCGCATTGGAGAAATCGATCCGGTAGGCATGATGGGATCCGAAATTGAAGCCGACTTCAAGTTGTTCATCGGCAAGAAAAATGCGGTGAACAGTGCTTCCCTCGTCGTCTCCCGCAACAACCTGCAGGAAGGAGGCGCCATCCTGCGCGGCATCGCCAGCACACGTTCCATCCTGAACGAAAACGAACGGGAATTGGGGGTTGCCCTCCTGGACATTGGTGCCGGATCCACCGACCTGGTTGTTATCAAAGACAACATCATCCGCCACCTGAGCATCATCCCGTTTGGTGGAAATGCCATCACAGAAGACATCCGCCAACTCTGTGGCATTCCGTTGAAAACTTCGGAAGAACTGAAAAAGCAATTCGGCAGCGCCTTTGCCCCCATGGACAATGGCAAGAAAATCATTTCCATCCCGGGAACCGGAGGGGCCAGCTCCAAGGAAATCTCTTCCAAGGAACTTGCACAAATCATCCAAGCCCGCCTTTCGGAAATCATCAAAACCGCCGATTACGAAATCCAGCAAACCGGATTGAAAGACGAACTCAAAGCCGGGCTGGTCATCACAGGAGGGGTTGCCAACACGATGCACATCCAACGTCTGGCAACACAACTCACGGGTATGGGAATCCGCGTGGCTTGGCCCGATAATTTTGTGTTGGCAGAATCCGTAGAAAAATCCCTGACTCCGTCCGGAGCCAGTGCCGTCGGACTCATCCTCCACGCGTTCGACCTGTTGGGAAACAACATCCCCAACTTCGAAGAACCGCAACTGCCCGCAGATTCCATCCAAGGTACGCAAGGCACCTTGTTCAACAAGGAAGAATCCGGTTCCAAGGACGATCCCAAGACCCCGACTCCTCCGACCAAACCTACAAAGAAAACCTGGTTCAGTATTGGAAAATCAGCCATCCGGAACCTTAGAGACATGGACATTTTTGACAACAACAACGACAATGAAGCCTAGTATCAACCTCATGGAAGACCGATTCATTCCCACCAACATCACCAAAAAGAACTACCTCATCAAAGTCATCGGTGTGGGCGGCGGCGGTTGCAATGCAGTCAATCAAATGTACAAACAAGGCATCAAGGATGTTGATTTCATCGTATGCAATACCGATGCACAAACCTTGAACGACAGCCCAGTTCCCATGAGGGTTCAATTGGGAAATGTAGTCACCCGCGGTCTGGGTGCCGGCTGCGATCCCGAACGGGGCAGAATGGCCGCCGTTGAATCCATCGACGAAATCAAAGAAGCCATTGGAATCGGCACAGAAATGGTATTCATCACTGCCGGCCTGGGCGGGGGAACCGGTACCGGAGCTGCACCCGTCATCGCAGACATTACCAAAAACGAACTCGGTCTGCTGACCATCGGTGTAGTCACCCTCCCTTTCAAGGACGAAGGATCGGAATTCTATCGCCGTGCCATGAACGGACTGAAGGAGATCTCCAGCAAAGTCGACTCCCTCCTGGTCATTGACAATCAGAAACTCTACGAAATTTATGCGGACCTGAACGTGGATGACGCTTTCCCGAAAGTGGATGAGATCCTCAACACCGCAGTAAAAGGCATTGCCGAAATCATCACCAGCCGAGGCTTCATCAACGTAGACTTGGCCGACGTAAAAATGGTTACCAAAGACAGTGGCATTGCCCTCCTGGGGATCGGTATCGCTTCTGGGGAAGATCGGGCCAAAGAAGCGGTGCGTCTGGCCCTGGAATCCCCCCTGCTGAACGAATACAACATCCGGACAGCAACCAGCGCTTTGGTAAACATCTCCTACAACAACAAGTCGGATAACAATTTGAAGATGGCGGAATTGGAGCAAATCCTGGCCACCATCCGAGAATACACCGGTCCCACACAAAAATTCAAACGGGGGGTTGTACACGACGAAACCCTCCCGAAGGATGCCATCCGCATAACCGTTGTCGTAACCGGTATCGATATGGTCATCACGCCCCAACCCGAACCCCTCCAGGTGCATCGGGATGACACGACCATCGTTACCTTAATGGAACGGGAAGAGGAGGAAGACGGCAGCATCCCGCTACAACTGTCCTACGAACCGGGAAACTTCCAACAAGACGAAGATCCCCACTACGACCTCATTCCCATCTACGACAACAGCCTCACGATCCAAGAATTTGAGAAAGAACCGGCATTGACACGCCTGAGAAAACGCATCAAAGCACAACAATCCTAACGAGTACAAACATCAAAAATATCGACCATGCAAAAGAAAGAAACCCGCGTACGCTTCGCTCCCAGTCCCACCGGCCCTCTGCACATGGGTGGAGTACGTACTGCTTTATACAACTATTTGTTTGCCAAACAAAATGGTGGAAAGTTCATTCTCCGGATTGAAGACACTGACTCACAACGCTTCGTTCCCGGTGCAGAAGCCTACATCATCGAATCACTGCGCTGGTGTGGCATATACCCCGATGAAGGGGTGACTGCCGATGGCCAAGTGGTGGAAGTTGCCGATGCACAACACCCGCATGCCCCTTACCGCCAGTCACAACGCAAACCCATCTACCGCCAATATGCTGAAGAACTGGTAGCCAAAGGTTTCGCCTACTATGCCTTCGACAGTGCCGAAGACCTGGATCATCTGCGCAAAGAGGCTGAAGCCGAAGGAAAAACCTTCACTTACAACCAAGCCACCCGTGACAAACTGACCAACTCCCTGACATTGAGCGAAGAAGAAACACAACGTCGTCTCAAAGAGGAAAACCACTGGACCATCCGCTTCAAAATGCCTGTCAACCGGGTTGTGGCGATGGATGACTTGATCCGCGGACACATCGAAGTAAACACCGACACCTTGGATGACAAAGTCCTTTGGAAAGCGGCTGACCAGTTGCCTACCTACCACTTGGCCAACATCGTGGACGACCACCTGATGGAAATCACCGAGGTCATCCGTGGGGAAGAATGGTTGCCCTCCCTTCCCCTGCACTACCTGTTGTACGAAGCCTTCGGCTGGCAAGAGTCACAACCCCGCTTTGCCCACCTGTCACTGCTCCTGAAACCCGACGGCAAAGGAAAGTTAAGCAAACGGGACGGCGACCGCCTCGGATTCCCGGTTTTCCCGTTGCGTTGGCAAGCCCCCAATGGAGAAATTTCACGCGGTTACCGCGAAGACGGCTACTATCCGGAAGCATTCGTCAACCTGCTTGCCCTCTTGGGATGGAACCCGGGTACCGAACAAGAACTCTTCACTCTGGAAGAACTGGTACCGGTCTTCTCCTTGGACCGTATCGTCAAATCAGGTGCCAAGTTCAATGCTGACAAAGCAAAATGGTTCAACCAAGAATACCTGCGCAAACAAAGCAATCAGAAACTGGCAGAAGAATTCCTGCCGATTTTGGAAGAAAAAGGCATCACCACCGACCTGACATATGTTGAAAACGTGGTAGAACTGATCAAAGAAAGAGCACACTTTGTACAGGATTTCTGGGAACTCTCCTCATTCTTCTTTGAAGCACCTGCGACGTATGACCCGCAAACCGTCAATAAATTCTGGAAAGCAGAAAACCTTCCCCTGCTGAAACAAACTGCAGCGTTTGTTCAGCAATTACCCGATTTCTCCAAAGCTTCTGTGGAAGAGAACTTGCACAATTTTGTGGTAGAAAACAGCATGCCCATGGGCAAAGTCATGAACGGCCTGCGTCTGATGATCGTAGGAGCATCCAAAGGCCCCGGTGTAGCCGACATCATCGCAACCATCGGCAGGGAAGCCTTTACCGAACGGGTTGAGCGGGCTTTTGCAACACTGAATCCTGCTTAAGCGTATCCACAGACCAAACCACTTCGTGGACATGACCCGGATTGATGGTCACGGACTGAGGACGAACCCATGCATAGTAACCCAGACCCAAGGTAGAAGCAAGTAGCACCAATGCAGCAACCCTTGCCCAACGGGAATGGATGACAGAATGACCGAGACGCCGCCAAACAGGGCGGCGTTCTTGTTGTTCAAAGCCGCCACGCATATTGCGCAACCCTTGCAGGTGTTGGCGGCATGCCGGACAAGATGCCAGGTGTTCTTGAAATGCTGTCTCCTCTGCTTCCGACAGGATCCCGGCAAAATACCGGTCTAAGTTATCACAACCGTTTGTCATACCTCTTCTAAGTTTATCAATTGCGCATAGCGCTGAATCAGTTTTGTCTTCAATCGTCTGATCACTTGTCGCATACGTGCTGCCAAGCGAACCATTTCATCTGCTGGAACCGGACCGTGTCTCATCTCCACCAGTTCCTCGTATGAGCGTCCTTCCGTATAATGGGCCAACAACAGGGCGACATCCTCTTCCAAGCCTTTGACCAGCGGTTCATGCAAAGGATGGGTCGGATTGTACAAGGCCAAAACAAGGGTGGTCCGAACACTGTCTTTGTCCAGAACGTCAACATAATGACGGACGGGGGTATCTTGTGACGGAAAAAACTCAGGAATTGCGGTTTCCCGATCAAAAGGATTGTGCACCTCCTCTTCCGTGAGACCATACGATACCGAATCCAGGTCCACGGCCTTGCGTTTGCCACGCACCCTCCTCAACTCCTTGCACTTGTTGCGGATCATCCCCACAGCAAAGGAGATGAGGTCCTTGGCGCCGGCTTGATGATCCAATCGGCCTCCGATCAGAGCACCATTGATTGCGTAGCACACTTCATTCCACATTTCCTCGGCTTCCTCCCGGAGATAGGTATCACTGACTTTGGCGGTGAATCCAATGACATAAGGCTTGAGATGACGATAAAAGATGGTCCAACAATGCTGGTCATTGGCCCGCAAACGACGCATCACCTCCGCCTCCATCAAAGGAAACTCCTTGGCGGCCAAATGCTGCACCTGCTGTTGCAAACCCATGGGTGCCTCCATACCAGCGTATGCCAAAAAATAATGGGCAAACAACCGGTCAAAATGATCCGGCGACAGCGTGTAAGAAATGGACTCGTTTTCATTCGCCAGATAACCATCCAGCTCGGTACGGGGAGTCGACTTCCACAATCCATGCAAATAGTGGAGTGTTCTCTTCTTTACGACATAAGCAAACCGTCTGTCCGACAGAACTTTCTGATAGAAGCTGCTAAAGCCGTGCTGACGATAGAAGGCGGCCAAAGAACGCTCCTTCCAAGCGGCAAAGGATTCTCCCTCCCGCCTTGAAAATTCCTTCTCAGCAGAGAAACGGAGCGCCGCCTCCTGCACATCGGTCCAGAAGCCCAAACGGGCCAGTTCCCAACGCTCTTCATCCCGTTGCAAAAATTCCATGAACGAACACAGATCCGGTGACGGATCCGAAATTTTACTTACTCGCTTGACCATTTTATCGTTTGACTTGGATTTTATTTACAAAGATAACAAGCTTTTTATATTTTTGTGGAATTAAACCAAACCCAAAAAACCATGATAGGAATTGCTGCCGATCACGCCGGCTATGAATTGAAAGGTCTCTTGATTGAGTACTTGCGTGAACAAGGATACGAAGTAAAAGACTTTGGCACCCACTCTACCGAAAGCATGGACTACCCGGACGTCGCCCATCCCCTGGCTGCCAGCATTGAAGAAGGCACCTGTGAATGGGGTATTGCTATCTGCGGAACAGGCAACGGCATCAGCATGACCGTCAACAAGCATGCTGGCATCCGCGCAGCCCTCTGCTGGACCCCGGAGATTGCCGCCCTGGCCCGCCAACACAACAACGCCAACATCCTTTCTCTCCCGGCCCGCTTTGTTTCCAATGAGGAAGCCTTGGCTATGCTCAAGACCTTTATTGAAACCCCTTTTGAAGGAGGCCGTCACCAACGCCGCATTGATAAAATTGCTTGCCTGTAATTAAACATGGAGCAAACATACACCGTACTCCGACCGGGGATGTTCGCCAATCTGTCCACAGACCTTGAACAATACCCCGGTGGGATTGTCATTCCCTTGGACAAACCCTACCGCTGGACCTCCGCCGATGCCGTTCGGAAAATCAAATTCAAATTGCAACGGCACTTTGGCCGGCGTAACCTCAAGGTTGGACACGCCGGAACACTGGATCCATTGGCAACCGGCCTGCTGCTAATCTGCATCGGCAAAGCGACCAAACAGGCACAATTTCTGCAAAACCAGACCAAAGAGTACATTGCAGAAATAAAATTTGGGGCTACCACACCGTCTTACGACCTGGAAAAGGAAATAGACGCGGAATACCCTTGGGAACACATCACCCGGGAAAGCATCGAAGCCGTGCTTCCGAAGTTTCTCGGCGAACAAGACCAGATTCCTCCCATTTTTTCTGCCAAACTGGTGGACGGCGTCCGTGCATACGAATACGCCCGCCAAGGCGAAGAAGTTGAAATGAAACCCGCCCGCATCACATTGCACGAACTGGAAATCCTGGATTACCAGGCTCCGATTCTGACTTTGAGAATCCGCTGCAGCAAGGGCACTTACATCCGTTCCATCGCCCGAGACCTGGGGATCGCCCTGCAAAGTGGCGGACACCTTACCAACCTGCAACGTACCGTTTCCGGAGAAACCCGGTTGCAGCACGCCGTTTCTATGGAAGAAATTTTAAATTCATGAAACTTTTTTAGTTGGCGTCCGTATAAAGAACCGTATGAAACTTTCACAATTCAACTTTGCCCTGCCGGAAGAACTCATTGCAAAATATCCGGCTGACTTCCGGGATGAATCCCGCATGCTTGTCCTACACCGCGAAACCGGGGAGATCGAACACAAATATTTCAAGGATCTCATTGACTTCTGTGACGAAGGCGACTTGTTCGTTTTCAACGACACGAAGGTATTCCCGGCCCGTCTCTGCGGCAACAAAGAAAAAACCAACGCCAACATTGAAGTATTCCTGCTTCGTGAGTTGAATCGGGAACAACGGCTCTGGGATGTACTGGTGGATCCCGCCCGTAAAATCCGTATCGGCAATAAACTCTACTTTGGAGAAAACGATGCCCTGGTAGCCGAAGTCATCGACAACACCACTTCCCGTGGCCGCACCCTCCGTTTCCTGTACGACGGCAGCTACGAAGAATTCCGTGAAACCCTGTACCGCATGGGCGAACTTCCCATCCCCAAATGGATTCGTGCCCACGCAGAAGAAATTGACCAAGAACGTTTCCACACCATCTACGCCGAAAAAGAAGGTGCCGTGGCCACACCGGCTGCCGGTTTGCACTTTAGCAAAATCCTCTTCAAAAAAATGGAAATCAAAGGCATCAACACCACGTACCTGACCCTTCACATGGGATTGGGCCACTTTGCCCATGTGGATGTGGAAGACCTGTCCAAACACAAGATGGATTCGGAACGCATGTTCATTTCCGAAGAAACCGCAGCAACCGTAAACCGCACCAAGGCCAACGGCAAGAAGGTCTTTGCCGTCGGCATCACATCTGTCCGCGCATTGGAAACCTTTGTCACCCCCAAACAAGAAATCAACCCGTACGACGGATGGACCAACAAGTTCATCTTTCCCCCGTACAAATTCACCGTTCCCTCTGCCCTCATCACGAATTTCCACCTGCCCTACTCAACCATGTTGATGTCAACGGCCGCATTCGGTGGATACCACCATGTGATGAACGCCTACAAAGTAGCCATCGAAGAAGGCTACCGTTTCGGCACCTACGGCGACGCCATGTTGATTTTGTAGTTTTTGTTCGCATACCATCACTCCAATCCCGACCTTTGCAGGCATGGATTGGAGTGATTTATTTTGTGTATGCCTCATTCAACGCATCTATTTGCATCGCTGTCGGCATGCCCGGATACTGGTCGAAGCATTCCCGCAACCTGCTGCGTTGCTCCGACTCTCCAGGAACGAGTTAAAATACTGGATTGCAGATGCAAACGACCTGGAGAAATGGTTCGATCCCCAGTTAAGAAAGTGTATCGAAACCGAATTGGCATGGGCCGACCGACACAAAATCTGCCTGGATTACCTTCACGATCCTGCCTACCCTAAACGATTACGGGAATGCCCGGATGCCCCGATTTTACTGCGGCGGATGGGTTCAGGAACACCCCAGCCCGCACGAAGCCTTGCCGTTGTCGGCACACGCAAAGCCACTCCCTACGGAAAATCATTCGTCCGGAAACTGATTGAATCCGCACAAACTCTGGATCCTGCACCGGTCATCATCAGCGGGCTGGCCTACGGCATTGACATCGAAGCTCACCGGATCGCACTGGAGTGCGGACTTGAAACCCAAGCCGTCTTTGCCAATGGCCTGGACACGGTCTATCCAACGAATCACCGCAACATTGCCAAACAAATAACCGCCCAGGGACTCCTCTGGAGCGAATTTCCCCAAGGCACACCCTCCCTGCCCCTGCACTTTCTGCAACGCAACCGGATCATTGCCGGCTTATCCGATGCAACCATTCTCTGCGAATCAGCCCTGCAGGGCGGGGGCATGGCTACCGCACGCGTCGCGTCTTCGTATGCCCGCGATGTGTTCGCTCTTCCCGGCAGAACAACCGACACCCAATCCGCCGGCTGCAATGATCTCATCCAAAATCAGACCGCCCAGATCATCACTTCGCCCGAACAACTCTGGAAATCGCTCGGATGGAACAAGTCTAAAAAAAAGAAAGAGATTATCGAAGAATTCCGTATCTTTGAAGGTCCAAACGGTTTATCCCAAAAGATCCTCCGCTTGCTGACGGAACACCTCCGCCTGACACCCGACCAACTGCTGCAGCATTGTTCCACCGGCAGTCTCCAAGACTTGAGCATCGCCTTGACTGCGCTGGAAATAGAGGGGCTGATCCGGTTTCAGGAAGGATGTTACGAGAAAACATAAGCTCATGGATGCACATTTGTTTATAGACACCCACGCCCACCTGTACGATGAAGCCTTCGACACCGATCGCGAGGCCACGATTGAGCGGGCCCAACTGGCCGGTGTAACGCGATTCATCCTTCCCGGCATTGATGCATCCACCCAACCTGCATTGGAGAACCTGGCGGACCGCTATCCGGATTGCTGCTTTGCTTGCGTCGGATTGCACCCGACCTCCATCAACAACCAATGGGAGGAAGAACTGGCCCTTGTCCAACAACGGTTGCACAATCGAAGCTACGTAGCCATTGGCGAAATCGGACTGGACGGCTACTGGTCCCGCGAATTCATCCGGGAGCAACAGGAAGCGTTTTACAGACAATTGGTATGGGCCTCCGAAAGAAATCTTCCCGTCATCATTCACCTGCGTGAAGCCACCGACTTCCTGTTTGAAGTACTGGACCGCTTCCGTAACGAAAAGAAAGTTCTGCCCCAAGGCGTCTTCCACGCATTTTCCGGCAGTACAGAAACCTACGAACGGATTTGCCAATACGGAGACTTTTATTTTGGAATCGGGGGCGTATCCACCTATAAAAAAGCCGGCATCGCCGAAACCCTGACCCACATCCCCCTGACAAGGATTCTGCTGGAAACCGATGCACCGTACCTCACCCCGGTTCCCTATCGGGGAAAACGAAACGAACCGGCATACATTCCGTTCATTGCACAACGCATCGCCGAACTGAAGAACTGTTCGCTACAGGAAGTAAGCGAGACAACGACCCAAAACGCCCTGAACCTATTCAATTTACCCCGCTAACAAACAAGATCCATATGCCCAAGAAGAACACCCACATTTTGCTGATTTACACCGGCGGAACCATTGGAATGAAATTGTGTCCCGAGACTGACTCCCTGATTCCGTTTGATTTTTCCCAAATCTCCGAAGAGGTGCCCGAACTGACGAAATCAGGCTATTCCATAGACTCCTACTCATTCGATCCGGTCATTGACTCCTCCGATGTCAGCATTCCGTTCTGGCAAGAACTTGCCCGCATCATAGAAACGAACTATGCACAATACGACGGATTCGTTGTTCTCCACGGCACAGACACCATGTCCTACTCCGCTTCCGCGCTGAGTTTCATGCTGCAAAATCTGGAAAAGCCGGTCGTGTTTACCGGCAGCCAGCTTCCCATCGGCATGTTGCGTACGGACGGAAAAGAAAACCTGATCTCCGCCATTGAAATCGCATCGGCCCGCCACAAAAACGGACACCCGATGGTGCCGGAAGTGGTGATCTACTTCGACAGCAAGTTGTACCGGGGAAACCGCACCACAAAATTCAGTGCAGAAAACTTCCGGGCCTTCCGGTCTCCGAACGCACCGGTACTGGCTGATATCGGTATCCACATCAAATACAACACCGAACTGATCCGCTACCCGGAGACCTGGGGCAAACCCCTGACCGTAAATTATGCATTGGACCCGAACGTCGCCGTACTCAAAATCTTCCCGGGGATTACCCGGAAAGCCATTGAAGCCATCACCCACACAGAAGGGCTTCGGGCGCTGATCATCGAGACCTTCGGATCGGGCAACGCGCCAACCAGCAAAATGTTTTTGGAATGCATTTCAGAAGCCATCCAACGGGGCATTGTTGTCCTGAACATTACCCAATGCGTAACCGGCACGGTAGACATGGATGCCTATGCGACGGGCAAAGCATTGCAACGCCTGGGTGTGATTAACGGACTGGACAGTACAACAGAAGCCGCCACAACCAAATTATTTTTTCTTCTTGGCCAACATTCTGAAAACAATAAAGTTAAAGAATTACTACCCCTAAACATCGCTGGAGAAATCACAAAATAATTTTTTGATATTAAAAACTATTGCTACCTTGCACGATATTTTGAAAAACTAGACGAATATACTTGAGGAGAGGTGGCCGAGTGGTCGAAGGCGCGCGCCTGGAAAGTGCGTAAACTCCAAAAGGGTTTCGAGGGTTCGAATCCCGCCCTCTCCGCAATTTTTTGAAATTATAATTACCTAAAAATTTGTTTAACTAATTCACTCAAGAATTTATGAAAAAAATTTTCATGCTTTTGGCAGTAGCTGGTCTGATGACTTTCTCTGCTAATGCTCAGACTGAAGAAGCAGCAGCTGCTACCGATTCTGTAGAAGTAGTTGTTGCTGAAACTGTGGAAGTAGAAGCTCCTGTTGAAGAAGCTGCAGGTGTTCCGATCCACCAAGCTATCAAAACTAAATTCATCGAAGGTGGTGCAGGATTTATGGCAACTGTATTGTTGTGCTTGATCCTCGGTTTGGCTATCGCTATCGAAAGAATTATCTACTTGAACTACGCTACCACCAACACTGAAAAATTGCTTGCTAAAATTGAAGCTGCATTGAACGAAGGTGGTATCGAAGCTGCTAAAGAAGTTTGCCGCAACACTTCAGGTCCCGTAGCCAGCATTTTCTACCAAGGTTTCTTGCGCATGGATCAAGGCATCGAAGCTGTTGAAAAAGCAGTTGTATCTTATGGTTCTGTTCAAATGGGTCGTTTGGAAAGCGGTCTGTCTTGGATCACCTTGTTCATCGCAATCGCTCCTATGTTGGGTTTCATGGGTACCGTTATCGGTATGATCCAAGCATTTGACGACATTCAAGTAGCAGGTGACATTTCTCCGAACTTGGTTGCTGGAGGTATGAAAGTGGCATTGATTACTACCGTAGGTGGTTTGATCGCTGCAATTATTCTCCAAGTTTTCTATAACTACCTTATCTCTAAAGTAGACGGCATCGTGATCGCTATGGAAGATGCTTCTATCTCATTGGTTGATATGTTGGTTAAATACCAAAACAAATAATTACTATGTCTAAATTTGCAAAATACTTGTTATACATCCTCTTGGCAGTCTCGACTGTTGTGATTGTGGTGTTCTTCGTACAAAGTGCTTCAGGCATCTTCGCTTTGAGCAACTTGGGAGAAGCCATGGGCACATCCAACATGGTTGACGGCATGCTTTGGTGGACATACGCGTTGGTTTTCCTGGCAATCGCCTTGGTAATCATCCTCAGCATCGTTAAGATGGCACAAAACCCGAAATCGTTGAAACGCACCGGTTTTGTTACTCTCTTGGCTGTTGTGCTGTGCGCAGTTTCATACTTCTTGGCTAGCGGTGCTCCGGTTCACGTGAACCTGGATGTACAACCGACCGAAAGTGCACTGAAACTTACTGACGCTGGTTTGATTTTGACTTACTTGCTCTTTGCAGGTGCGATCCTCGCCTTGTTGTACGGTAGCGTACGCAAGATGATTAATAATCGTTAATAGAACAGTTTACAATGGCATCTAAAAAAACTCCTGAAATCAATGGCGGATCAATGGCGGACATTTCGTTCTTGATGTTGATCTTCTTCTTGATGGTGACCACAATGGATACCGACAAAGGTCTTTCGAGACGTCTTCCTCCCATGCCGGATGAAAATGCTCAAGTACAAGACATCAAGGTAAACAAACGGAACCTTCTCGAAGTGAGAATTACCACCAATGACAACGTCTATGCTGCCAACCAAGTTACCGCACAGAGAATTACCGATGTCAACGAACTGGAACAAATTGTAATTGAACACTTGACCAACCCCGCAGGCAATGAGAAATTGTCCAACAAGAAGATGAAGGACATCGAAGGATTCGGCGAATATGCTGTGTCTGAAGGTGTGATCTCCTTGCAAAACGACCGCGGTACCAGCTACGACAAATACATTGAAGTTCAAAACGTATTGGTTCGTGCAATCAACCGCATCCGCGATGATTTCTCAAAAGAAAACTTCGGCAAAGTTTATCTTCAATTGAACGAAGAACAACAAGAAATTGTTCGTGAGGCTATTCCTCAAAACATTTCCGAAGCAGAACCTAAGAACGTTGGCAAAAAATAAGGAATCAAGATAGTATGGCAAAGTTTCTTAAAAAAGGTGGAAAAGAGATGCCGGCAATCAACACGGCATCTCTCCCTGACATCGTATTCATGATTCTGATGTTCTTTATGGTTTCTACCAGTATGCGTCAAACTGACAAATTGGTAAACGTAAAACTTCCTGAAGCGACTGAAATCTCAAAATTGGAACGCAAGGACTTGACCTCTTACATTTACATTGGTACTCCTACGCTCCAAATGCAATCTCAATACGGTACGGATTCACGTATCCAATTGAACGACTCGTTCAAAACTGTATTGGATATCCGTGACTTCATCGCTGCAGAACGCGAAAACCTCAGCGAAGTGGACCGCTCCTTTATGCAAGTATCCCTGAAGGTAGACGAAAGCACCAAAATGGGTATCGTTACTGACGTAAAACAAGAGCTCCGTCGTTGTTCAGCGTTGAAAATTATGTATGTTGCTCGCCAAGCCGTAGCATCCTACTAATTAGAAATAACCTCAAATAAAAGGGTGTCTGGAAATTTCCTACACCCTTTTATTTTTTATTGGAATGTGCACATTATGAAAAGAATTTATTATTGTATCATCGCAGTACTGCTTGTAGGTTTGACCGCCTGTTCGAAGAAAGAAGGAGAAGCCAAGTACATCTTCTACTTTATCGGGGACGGAATGGGATTCTCACACGTATCCATCGCTGAAAACTACAGCCACTTCATCCATACCGGAGAGATCGGAAACGAAAACCTTTCGTTCAGTGCTTTCCCTGTTTTGGGCATGGCATCGACCTACTCAGCCTCCAACAACATTACTTGCAGTTCTGCAGCAGGGACCGCTCTCGCAACAGGACATAAAACAAACAACGGGTTCCTCGGTGTAAGACCAGACTCCTCAGAAATTTACAGCATTGCTACCGAACTTCACAAGAAGGGATACCGGGTGGGCATTGCCTCTTCGGTAAACATCAACCACGCAACCCCGGCCTCCTTCTACGGCCACAGCGCAGACCGAAACGACTACTACATCCTGGCAGAGCAATTGGCCTCATCCGGATTTGAATTCTTTGGCGGTGGAGGTTTTCTGGATCCGAATGGAAAAGATGGTAATCGGCAATCCGCCTACTCACTGGCCGAAGAAGCGGGATATACGCTGGTACACGGCTTACAAGAGTGGAACGATACGGTACAAGAACCGGTCTTGCTTGTACAAAAAAAGGAAAGACGGGATCAAGATCTGGTTTCTCCAGGAGAACGGACCGAAGAAGACCTGACCCTGGCACAAGTGGTTGAAAAAGGAATTGAAATCCTGGAAACGGAAGGTGCAGAACCGTTATTCTTCATGGTAGAAGGAGGCAAGATCGATTGGTTTGCGCATGCCAACAATCCGAAGGCTACCATCCTGGAAACCATTGATTTCTCAGAAGCGATTGCTGTGGCGTTGGAATTCTACAAACGACATCCGAAAGAAACCTTGATTGTCGTGACAGCAGACCACGAAACTGGGGGCTTTGCCATGGGCCGGAAAGGATACTCCGTTGACTTTGGAGCCCTGACCGAGAGAAACGAAACCGAACAGGTGAGCAATGCAAAATCGTATGAAAGCAATGCCCAATCGGAAAAGGAAAAACTCCAACGTATCAACGAAGAATCACGACTGGGATGGACGACTACCGGGCATTGTGGTGGAAATGTGCCGGTCTTTGCCATCGGTGCCGGCTCGGAATTATTTGCCGGAAAGATGGACAATACGGACATCCCCAAACGAATTCTAATGCTGAGCAAATAACATGAAATTAAAATTCATCCTCCTGCTGGTACTGGCAGGGCTCATCACACTCCCCGCACACGCACAAAAAAGAGAATTCCGGGGTGCATGGATCCACATCGTCGGAAACACGCAGCTCAGGACCATGAGTAGCGAGGAAATACAGAAACTGATTGTCAACACCTTTGACGACCTTTCAGAGGCCGGATGCAACGCAGTCATCTTTCAAGTTCGCCCACAAGCCGACGCTTTCTATGCCTCGGAACTGGAACCGTGGACCCGTTTCCTGACTGGAGAACAGGGCAAGGCTCCGGAACCTTTCTGGGACCCCTTGAGCTTCGCGATTGATGAAGCACACAAACGTGGCATGGAACTACATGCCTGGTGCAACCCTTACCGCGTAACATCGAACGAGGAAGAAGTCCTCTGCCAGGATCACCTCTACTTCCAACGTCCGGATTTGTTCAAACGGTACGGGAAACAACTTTACTTTGATCCGGGTGAACCGGAAGCCCGAGCACATACCGTCCGTGTAGTAGCGGACATCGTACGCCGGTACGACGTTGATGCGATTCACTTTGATGACTATTTCTATCCCTACCCGGTACGTTTTGAGGAATTTCATGACGACTACTCCTTTGTAAAGTATGCCAAAGATCAAGGCTTTGACTATTGGCAAAAAAGCGATTGGCGAAGGAACAACGTAGAAACACTCATTCGGGAGCTCAACGACACCATCAAGGCGATCAAACCATGGGTTCGCTTTGGTATCAGCCCGTTTGGGATCCACCGGAACAAAAAAGATCACGAAAGCGGCAGCGCTACCAACGGACTGTCCAACTACGATGAATTGTTTGCAGACGTTCCGGCGTGGGGTGAAAAGGGTCTGATTGACTACATTGTCCCGCAGCTCTACTGGAAAATCGGTCATAGCGCAGCCGACTACGAAGTACTGATCCACTGGTGGAACGACGGGCACTTTACTCCGCACCTGTACATCGGACAAAACATTGCCGTAATGGACGAACCGGACATCAAGAATCCGAAGGAAACCCAACTGAAGAAAAAGATCCAACTGAGCAGGGAATTGGATGGTGTAGCAGGGAATGTCTGGTGGCCGGGATGGTCGCTGACCAACAACGACAAAAACGTGAAACACCGCCTCGAAACAGAGTTCCAGAAATACCCGGCCCTTATTCCGGCATACACCTCGCTGGATTCGATCGCACCGGAAGCTCCCTCCCGGATCCACACACACGGTAACCAATTGCATTGGCGGGTAGAACCGACCGAAGACCCCCTGCAAGAAGCCCTGTTCTGCATCCTGTATGTATTCCCTCCCCGCGCAGAAGTGAACTTTGATGACCCGAAATACATCCACAAGATCATCAAAGGAAACGGCTATGACGTGGCCGAGGATCTGAAATGGAAAAAGGGCACACGCATTGCCGTAACGGTCGTGGACCGTTGCTGGAACGAAAGCAAACCCAGCAGCCTGTTTGAGTGGGAAGGATATGAAAAGGAAGAATCCGGCTTCAATGGGATGACGGGCATCGGGATACGTCATAAATTTTAAGAAAATACAAAACAGTTTGCTATTTTTGTAGGTCGAATCAAAATCATACGAAAATGAAAAGAATGAAAGTAAGCCAACTCCTGAAAGAAACACCGGGACAAGAAGTCATCGCCAAGGGATGGGTTCGTACGAAACGTGGAAACAAAAACGTAAACTTCATCGCACTGAATGACGGCTCTACAATCAAAAATATACAAATTGTCTGTGAAACAGCCCGTTTTGAGGAAGAATTACTCAAACAAATCACAACTGGATGCAGCCTCTGCGTTCGGGGTGAATTGGTAGAGTCTCAAGGCAGCGGTCAATCTGTGGAAATCCAAGCGAGAGAAATTCAAATCTACGGTACCGCTGATCCGGACACCTACCCGCTCCAAAAGAAGGGACACAGCATGGAGTTCTTGCGTGAGATTGCACACCTGCGTCCCCGTACCAACACATTTGGTGCGGTACTGCGGATCCGCCACGCCATGGCCTTTGCCATCCACAAATTCTTCAACGACAAAGGATTCTTCTACTTGCACACCCCGCTGATCACAGCTTCGGATGCGGAAGGCGCAGGCGCTATGTTCCAAGTAACGACCTTGGACGTCGAAAACCCGCCGCGCAACGAAGACAACAGCATCAACTACAGCGAAGACTTCTTCGGAAGACATACCAGCCTGACCGTAAGCGGCCAGTTGGAAGGAGAAATGGGAGCAACTGCCCTGGGTGAAATTTACACCTTCGGCCCGACCTTCCGTGCTGAGAACTCCAACACGCCACGCCACCTGGCAGAATTCTGGATGGTGGAACCGGAAATGGCCTTCTACGAAATTGAAGACAACATGGACCTGGCAGAGGAATTCATCAAATACCTGGTCCAATATGCCTTGGACAACTGCATGGATGATCTCCAATTCCTCAACGACATGTTCGACAAGGAATTGATTGAACGCCTGCGCAGTGTTACGGCTACCGATTTTGTTCGTCTGACATACACCGAAGGGGTAGAAATCCTGATGGCCTCAGGAGCCAAATTTGAATATCCCGTCTATTGGGGTGCCGACCTGCAAAGTGAACACGAACGCTACCTGGTTGAAAAACATTTTGGCCGTCCGGTGATCCTGACCGACTACCCGAAAGACATCAAGGCGTTCTACATGAAACAAAACGAAGATGGAAAAACCGTTCGCGGTATGGACGTGCTCTTCCCGAAGATTGGCGAAATCATCGGGGGCTCCCAACGTGAAGAATCCATGGAAAAACTCCAAAACCGCATCAACGAATTGGAAATGGATCCGCGCGGCCTGGAATGGTACCTGGATAGCCGCCGTTTCGGTACGGTGCCTCACAGCGGTTTCGGTCTCGGTTTTGAGCGGTTGTTGCTCTTCGTTACCGGTATGGCCAACATCCGTGACGTGATTCCCTTCCCCAGAACCCCTAAAAACGCAGAATTCTAATGCTGATCCTGGGGATTGCGGGAGGAACCGGTTCCGGTAAAACAACCGTCGTTAAACGAATCTCAGAGTTATTGCGGGAGGATGAAGTAGTCATCATCCCGCAAGACTCATATTATAAAGATCAAAGTCACCTCCCCCTGGAAGAACGGCAGGAATTGAATTTTGACCATCCGGACGCCATTGACTGGCCGTTACTCATCCAACAACTGGGTGCTCTGAAACGGGGAGAATCCATTGACCAGCCGACCTATTCCTTTCTGACCTGTACCCGTTCAACGACCGAAACCGTACGCGTTCATCCGGCCAAAATCATCATTGTTGAAGGGATTCTGGTCTTCACCTGCGAAGAGCTCCGGAAGTTGATGGACATCAAAATCTACGTGGATGCCGAAGCCGATGATCGTCTGCTCCGCGTGATCGCCCGGGACATCATGGAACGCGGTCGCAGTGTCTCCAAAGTGATGGAACGTTATGAAAAAACGGTCAAACCCATGCACGTACAACACATTGAACCGACCAAACGGTTCGCGGACCTGATCATCCCGCAAGGTGGGCACAACCTGGTTGCCATCGACGTACTGATTGCAACCATTGAAAAATACCTGCGTCAGCAATAAGCGAATCAAGACTTGTGCGGATGGATCTCAAGAACTGGGTAAACCGGCTGAATCAGGCCCTGAAGAAAAAAGACAATCTGGCAGGATTGTACCTGACCGTATCGTTCCACTTGATCCTGTTGATTGTTTTCCTCTCCTACTCCATCCGGACACTGGTACAGGCAGAAACCTCGTTTGTCTTTGACTTTACGGGTATTGAACAAGAAGAGGAGGTAAAACGCATCGAAGAGGTACGCAAAAGTGTCTCCGAGGAAATCGATGCCATGCTTTCCCGCCGCAGCAACACTCCAGTACGAAACGTTGCCGTCAATGCCAACCAACGAAGTGGAGAACAACTGAAGGATGACCGGAGCAAAAATCCGAGCGAGGTCTATGACGAAGCCAGACGCCTCCAGGAAAAACTGAATGCTTCCAGAAAAGAAGCCCTCAAAGCCCAGGACAGCGAAGAGGATATCTCCCTGAACAAAGAAGAATACATTCCCGAGCACCAAGAAGTGTACAGGGGTCCTGCGGTCATTTCCTTCCGGCTGGAAAACCGAGAAGCCATGCACCTGGAAGTACCGGCTTACAAATGCCAGGGAGCAGGCCAGGTTACCGTAGCCATTGTTGTGGACCGGAAAGGTTATGTAAAGTCCACAAAAATCATTGAGACAGCATCTTCAACCGACAATTGCCTCCGGGAATATGCAACAAAAGCAGCAAAACGATCCCGTTTTACTGCTTCGTCTTCTGCAACCGAGCGCCAAGCCGGTGAAATAGTCTACAGTTTTATTGCGCAATAGCACGCTGGATGACCGGATCCAAGGGAGCAATCAGCGGATAAAAGGCTTCATCATCCATGGCTGAATAGCGTCCCACCATGGCTCGCAATTGGGTCAACACAATCTCGCGGGATATCGCCCACTGCTTGGAATCAACTTTCAATCCCTGCTTTCTTACATAATCCAGGAATGCAGGCTCCAACTGCAACGCATCCAGCGTCTTGTTCAACGTGGACAGGTCATGGGCCTGCTGCAGGCGTTTGCGATGCAAATCTGCCTGTACCAGACTGAATCGTGCCTGCATCCCACTCCGGTTCATAGCCACCAGCAAATCAGTTACCCCGACCGTATCCACGGGCACAAAAACATCCGGGATGATACCTCCACCACCATAGACGGGCCTGCCCCCTACCGTATAGAACAACAAACTGTCGTTTTTGGGGATGCTGTCCACATCCGTCATCTCTCCATGGCGGAAACGGTCCAACAAATCATCGTTGTATGAGTCAGAACCGGCTTCGTACGGTTTCTGGATACAGCGGCCGGAAGGCGTATAAAAACGGGCCACTGTCAAACGGATCCCCGATCCATCCGAAAAGTTGATGGGTTCCTGCACCAAACCTTTACCAAAGGAGCGACGACCATACAAGGTCCCACGATCGTTGTCCTGAATCGCTCCGGCAAAAATCTCGCTGGAAGAGGCAGAAACTTCGTCTATGAGAACTGCCAGTTCCACGTGCTGGCACGAACCCCGTCCGTCCGCATGAAAATCCTGGCGGGGACGGTTCCGGCCTTCCATGTAAACAATGCGGTCTCCTTTGTGCAGGAATTCGTTCGCCAACAAAAGGGCCTGGTCAAAATAACCGCCTGTATTTTCCCGCAAGTCAAAGACCAGACGCTTCATACCGGCCTGGACCAAACCCGGAAGGATACGCATGAACTCAGCATAACTGGTACGGGTAAATTTTGAAAGCTTGACATAGGCCGTCGTGTCATTCATCATGTAGGCGACATCCACACTTTTGACAGGAATCTTACCCCGAGTAATCTCATAGGGCATTTCCACACCTTGTCGCAGAATGGACAAGGTCACACGGGTTCCGGAAGGACCGCGCATACAGCGGATCATGCTATCCTGGGGAAAGTTCACACCGGCTACCGGCTTCCCGTCGATTTGTAGGATCCGGTCGCCAGGCATCAAGCCAGCCCGTTCCGAAGGGCCACCTGCCACGACAGAAGCGACAATCGCCGTATCCTCCGGCACATTGAACATGATACCGATACCATCAAAATTCCCTTGCAGCTGCTCGTCTGCCTCTTGAAGTTCTGAGGGAGGGAAATACAAGGAATGGGGATCCAACTCCTTGAGCACCTGCGGCAACAGATTCTCCGTCAAGGTCTTGTGATCCAACGTATCGACGTAATGCCGGTCAATTTGCTGGAGGACAAGATCCAACTTGTCCCAATTCCGCTGCTCCCGCAACAAATCCTTCATGTACCGGATATCCACAACGCGGGTCACCAAAGCTCCGATCAGGAGCAAAACAAGGGCAGAAAGGATATTTTTCAGTCGTTTGCTCATCATCCTCTAGTATTGCAGGACCTCGATTCCCGCCCGTAACAAAAGGTTCACGCCATCCATAACCCGATAATCCTTGTGGTACACCACACGCTGGATACCCGCCTGGATGATGAGTTTGGAACACTCCACACAAGGAGCATCCGTCACATACAAGGTCGCACCGTTGCTGTTGTTTCCGGACTTGGCAATTTTGGTAATGGCGTTCGCTTCTGCATGCAGGACACAGGGCTTGGTCAAGCCCTGTTCGTCCTCACACACATTCTCAAACCCTTTCGGCATTCCATTGTATCCATCGGAGATAATCATGTTGTCTTTGACAATCAAAGCCCCTACCTGACGACGTACACAATAGGAGTTCTTTGCCCATACAGCTGCCATCTCCAGATAACTGAGATCGAATTGCCGTTGCTTCTCGGGTCTCATATTATCGTTGGTACAAATAGCGTTTGATACTCTTCTTCGGGGTCTTCTCGAACTCTTCCGGGAAGATTTCAATGTTGGCCAGTTTGCAGTAGTTCGGGAGTTCCTTGTTCAAGTCCACGATGCTTTCCTGCAACTTTTGCTGCAGTTTCTCCCGTGACAAACCGTCTGCCTCCGCCATCTCCATATCCGGGTAAATCAAAGCTACCAGATTACCATGGTCTTCAACCACCAGGGATTCGATGACGTACGGCATGTTGTTGATTTCGCTTTCAATTTCTTCCGGATAAATATTTTGTCCGGAAGGGCCTAAAATCATACTCTTGGAACGACCCCGGATGTAGAGGAAGCCATCTTGGTCAAGAACTCCCAAGTCACCGGTCTTGAACCATCCGTCTTCGGTGAAAGCATCTTGCGTAGCCTGCTCGTTCTTGAAATAGCCCAGGAACACGTTATCACCTTTCACTTGGATTTCCCCTGCTTCGTTGATCGGATCACTTGAGTCAATGCGCACTTGCATTCTCGGAGCCGGACGGCCACAAGAGAACAACCGCGCCTCATTCCAGGGTGCATAGGTGATGATGGGAGCACATTCGGTCATGCCGTATCCTACGGTAAAACGGAATCCGATGCGTTTGAAGAATGCCTCTGCCTCCCGGTTAAATGCGGCACCACCGATGATCACTTCGGCAAATCGGCCACCAAAGGCGGTTTCCAATTCTCCGTTGATGCGTTTGTGGATCACTTCATCGATGACCGGCAAACGCAAGAGATGCTTCAGCGCCTTCTTGTTGATAATCGGAACCAACTTCTTCTTATAAATCTTTTCAATGACCAGCGGCACAGAAATGATCACGTCCGGCTTTACACTCTCAAAGGCTTCGAGAATGATCTTCGGCGTAGGGAGGCGGGTCAGGAAATGCACGTGTGCACCGATGCTCATCTCAAAGAAAAATTCGAACATCATCCCGTACATGTGCGCTGTCGGCAACATCGAAACCACATTGGAAGCATTGTCCAATTGCGGGAAAACCTCCATGGCGAACAGGACATTGGAATGCAAGGCCCGGTAAGGGATCATCACCCCTTTGGAGAAACCCGAGGTTCCGGAAGTATAATTGATCATGGCCAGTTCATCCGGCTGGTCTTCGTAGTAGTTGATACTTTCAGGCTGGAAACTTCTCGGATATTTCTTTCCAAAAAGCTCATTCAAGTGCTCACGGGTATCCAGGATATGCTCATTGGCAGCATACAGCAAAGAAAAATCTCGCAGAGCAATGATGGCATCCAGATTCGGCATCTCCGGTTGGCTCAAGCCTTCCCAAACGACATCCCCGACGAAGAGGATGCGGGACTCGGAATGGTTCACCAAGTGGTGGACATTGGATGATTTGAATTCGTGTAAGATCGGTACCGGAACAGCTCCATACGTCAAGGCTGCAAGAAAAGCAACGCCCCAGTTCGATTGATTTCTTCCACAAATGGAGATCCTGTCTCCCTTTTGCACACCACAGCGCTCAAACACAATGTGGATCTTCTCAATACGACGCGCTACATCTCTGTAATACAAGGTGACACCTTTGTAGTCAGACAATGCCGGACAATTCCAATTCTTTCTGAAACTGCTTTCCAGTAATTTGTTCAATGATGCTGTCATAAATATTGTTTTAATTAAAAGCCTGTAAATAACAGAGGTGAGAATACAAACCTCCTTGTTTTATCAATGTCTCGTGGTTTCCGCGCTCTACAATCTCTCCTTGTTGCAGGACAATGATCTCGTCTGCATGTTGAATGGTCGAAAGGCGGTGCGCAATCACCAACGAGGTACGGTTCTTCATCAACGTGGTCAATGCATCCTGCACGAGGCGTTCACTCTCGGTGTCCAGGGCCGACGTCGCCTCATCCAGAATCAGAATGGGAGGATTCTTCAGTACGGCCCGGGCAATAGCCAACCGTTGCCGTTGTCCCCCTGAAAGTTTGGCTCCACGGTCCCCGATGTTGGTGTCATACCCCTCTTCCAACTGAACAATAAACTCGTCTGCATTGGCAATTTTTGCTGCCCGAATGACATCCTCTCGGGTAACTCCCGGCATACCGAAGGCAATATTGTTGTACACGGTATCATTGAAGAGAATGGCTTCTTGGGTTACAATGCCCATCTGCGAAATGAGATCCGGCAAATGATAACGATCAATATCAATGCCATCCAACAACAAATGGCCCTCCGAAATATCATAAAAACGGGGCAACAGGTCTGCAATGGTACTTTTCCCGGCACCGGAAGGTCCTACCAAGGCGACCATCTTTCCTTTCGGTATGGTGAAGCTGATGTCCTTCAACACCGGTTCGGTCTCATAGCGGAAGGATACATTTTGGAACTCGATGCTGTCTTTGAATTCTGTCAAAGCCACAGCATTCTTCTGATCCTTGATTTCGGACTCTTGGTCCAAGATGGCCAAGACGCGACGTCCGGAAACCAAACCGCGCTGGATGCTTGCATATGCATTGGCCATGGCCTTGGCCGGCTCCAGCACCCGCCAGTAGAAACCAATGTACACAATGAACTCGGGCAAAGTCATGTTCAGCTGTCCACGGATCTGCAGGATACCCCCACAGAACAGCACCGCACCAGCTACCGAAATGCCGAGAAATTCGGACAGCGGGGATGCCAGTTCCTGACGGCTGAACATCGAACGGCTGACGCGTTTGTGCTCATCGTTGATGTTCTCAAAGCTGTCCTGAACATAGCCTTGGGCATTGAAAGCCTTGATGATGCGGATTCCCGAAATGGCCTCCTCAAACTGGCTGATGATGCGACCCAGCAAAGTCTGCGTAATCACTGCTTTGCGTTTGAGCTTGCGGGTGATGCCCCCAATGGCCAAAGCCGAAACCGGCAAGGTAATCAGGGTCACGATGGTCAACTGCGGCGACATGTAGAACAAACCCACCAGGAAGCCCAATACCAACAGGGGCTCCCGGAAAATGATGTGAAAACTGCTGGCCACGCTGTTTTGGACCTCATTCACATCGTTGGAAATACTTGAGAGGATGTCCCCCTTGCGTTGCGAGTGGTAATAGCCCACGTCCATGCCCGTCACCTTGACAAACAAATCGTGACGCAACTTTTTCATGATGTGCGTCTTCATGTTCACCAGCACCCGTTGCGACAGGTAGCGGGTCAAATTGGACAAGAAGGAAGCAGAAATCAAAATCAAACAAACGAAGACCAAACCCCGCAACACCCCCTTGGCCAACATTACCTTCGTCAGGTAATACTGAAATAGGGCGTTCGCATAATCCACCGAAAAAGCAAATTCCGGAAGGACGGTCACCTGCTGAACATCATCTGGAGTAAAGAGAACCGTCAACAAGGGATTGATCAAGGCATAATTGGCCACACCGAACAACACGGACAGAATCGAAAGGGTCAAATAACTCGGCCAGAATCTGCGGTAAGGTTTTGCATAAGCCAACAATCGTTTGAATGTATCCATAAATTACTTTGTATCTTATTTATATCGTTTAAATTCGCCCGTCTTCAGATTGAGGATCATGTCCTTGCCCGCTTTGGTTTTCACCACCACCTCGTGTTTGGAATGCACCACACATTTGGAGTCCGGCATCAGTTCATGACGGTCAAAATCAGCAACGGGCTTACCCAAGGCGTCGTAAATCAACGTACGGTAGGATGTCCGCAAAATCCAATAGTAGGCATCCCCCAATTTTGTGCGCTCCGGCAGGGTCCGGATTTTCTCGGATACCGTAATCTCATGCCAACCGGAAGCCGGTTTACCGACACGGTTGTACAGACGTAAGGTATTGTCCGTATGCAATATCAGAAAACGGAATTCTCCCGCCCCATTCTTGTCGTAAACCAAAGGGCCCAGAAGAACCTCATGCGCCAATTTCACCGGGAAAGGAGCCACCCATCGGCCCACACGGTCCAACAGGCAGAGTTGCTTTCCTCCGGCAAAAGCCATCTGCAACTTATTGTTGCTGAAATAATCGATCTGGGACACCGACCCGGCGATGGGTGCAGAAAAAGGCACCGCCCAAAGGGATTTCCGGTTATGGTCCTGATAGGAAATGGCATGGTTCTTATGTTGGGAGATCCAGTTTTGTTTCCCATTGATAAAATTCTTTACCGGATAAGGGCCCGTCGGAATGTCAATCGGTGTATCGTCTACATAAACCGGCTTTTCATCCTCTGACTTTCTCGGCGGTACCGGCAACATCGCCGTCTGTTCCAACAAACAGGTTCCCTGCAACCGCAAACCGGCTTTGGACGGATAAAAAGACATTCCCAGAAAAGCCAGATTGTTTTCGGAAACGGTCTTCCACAAGGGCGCCGCATAGATCTCCTTCAGAAAATGCTTCAGATGGTGCTCTGAACGGTTTAAGTTCACCATAGCAGCCAAAATCGGGGTGTCCTGCAGCAGGCTGCCCATGGCCGTCTGCGACAAGTAATCTGCCCAGGTAAAGTACACTTCAGCCTGCATCTGGTCCTTGATCGCCAAGAGCGCTTTCTCGGAACCCACAATAATCGCATGACCGACATTCATAACACAAGTTTCGTCTTCAACCTGGAAAGATTTACCCAAGACAGCCCCCAGGTATCCAGGGAACTCGTAGGCCGCAACAGCATAAGGCTCTCCCCAACGTTGGGGATCTGCACACTGCAACAAAACAACACGCTGGGCAACCTCGCCCAGTGGAATTTCAGCCACGGCTACCGCGGCCGGCGACAAATCCAGAAACCAGGATTTTGGCTCCTGATCCTTGCCCAATTGCTTCTCGGCTTCGGATTTCCGTTTGGCATATCCCATCCCCCGATTTTGGGCACCCAAGAAGGACTCATATCCTTGCAAATAAGCTGCAAAATCTTTCGGAGCAAGTACCATTGCCCAATGTGTGTTGTAAGGCATGATACCCCACAATGCATGTGCTGCAGCCGATTGACTCGCCAAAGCAGTCCAATAATACTCCTCCGGATTGACTGCATAGAAATGTCCGGAGAAATTCAAGGTATTCGGTTGGCTTTGCAAATCCAACACAGACCACTGGCTCAACAGGGCTGCAAAAGAAGCCGTACCCAAAGCATCCCCATTGAACAAACCCGAATAGAGCTTTCCAATGTTCTCATGATTCAGATAGACAACCGGCTGGGAAACCGACAAAGCCGTTGACTGAACAAAGTCAGCGTTGTCCAGTATCGAAGAGGCGGAACCCAAATGGCGCAACGACGATTCCAGGATAACCTGAGAAGTACTTGCCAACAAATAGTTTCCGTACACAGCATAGGTAACTGCCGGTACGGTAGAACGGTACAAGACCGTATTGTCATAACGTTTTTGGATGACGCCTTGACAGGTCCTCTCCAATCCGGACAAGACCTCGGCCCGCTGCTCTTCTTCAGACAAGAGCATGACCATGAGCCAGGAAACCTGATTCTTGCTGGAATAATGAACCGAGAGCAGAACGGGTTGCTCACCACAACTGGCTGGAAGGGCGGAATGAAAATCCCGCATACGGGACGAGTAAGGCGTCTGAAAACGGTTCAGCGACGCCAGATCCTCAAAATGAAAGACTGCCGCCGCATCAACCGGTACTGCGCAAAAGATATCCCGACGACCATCCTCCTCAACGGTAGTGTTCGCCGTGGGTGAGTAGAGGTTGAACAAAACAAGACCGATGGCCACCAAAAGAATGGTGGCCAAGGCCGTAGAAAGAATAAGCAGCTTCTTATTCATGTCGTTTAGAAGGGAAGATCGTCCTCTTGCTCGTTCAAATCAGAGCCACTCAGCATCGGAGCGGAAGAGGACTCCGTAGCAACAGGCACAGCCGGTGCAGCCGGAGCAGGAGGAACTTGGGTCTCGGTATTCCGGTCGATGCGCCAAGCACGAACATCGGTGTACCAGCGACCGTTGTATTCTCGGGATTCAATGTTCAACGAGAAACGCAGCGTCTCTCCCTCTGCAAAATTCTTCAACTCGCTGATCTTGTCTGCACCCCACACATTCATACAAATTTTGCGGGGATACATATCCAGGGTCTCTACGATGAATTCCTGTTTGCTCCACTCTCCTCGGGAACTATTACCGGACTGTACGGGCATCTTCCGCACCAGTCTGGCGACCAAATCCAATGCCATAATTACTCTTTATCAGGGTTGACTTTCACCAGTTCCACATCAAAAATCAGCACGGAGTTACCCGGGATACCTTGGTAGGTTTGAGGACCGTAACCCAATTCTGCAGGAATGAACAATTGGATTTTACCACCTTCACCGATGAGTTTCAGACCTTCAGTCCATCCTTTGATGACGCGGTTCAACGGGAAAGAAACCGGCTCAGCACCTTCTGCAGTAGCATCAAACACAACACCATCCAAGAAACGTCCGGTATAGAATACGCTGACAACGTCTTCGTCCATCGTAGCTTTCACATCACTACCCGGTTCGATGATACGGTATTGCAAACCCGATTCAGTCACTTGCACACCTTCTTCGTTTTTGTTCTTTTCCAGGAAAGCGATGCCATCCGACAGGTTTTTATCCATCAAAAAGCCTTGACGGTCCATCAAATAACTGCTGATCACTTGGTTCACTTGATTTTGCTCAATCAAGGTAGCTTCTTCATTCAAGAAATCCTTCAAACCGGTCATCACTTCGCTGTAGTTGACCTCACCGATGCCAGAACCGACGATGGTTCCACCCAGCCACATACCCAAAGCGTAGCTTACGGAGTCAATACGGGCTTCCGAAGCGAACATCGCTTCGTTGGGGTCTGCCACAGAATAGTTGTTTGAACATGCGCCAAGCGCCAAAGTAGCTGCTGCAGTCATCGCAAACGCTACATTTTTCATTGTTTTTTTCATAAGCTTATTTTTTATCAATTGTATTCTTTTCTGATCGCGTCGTCAACCCTACAAAAATCAAACCACAAACGGCTGCAACAACGGATGTAATCAAAATGGCAGCCTTGCCCAAATCCACATAAACAGGATTGGAGAATGCCAGATTATCAATAAAAATGGACATGGTAAAGCCAATACCGCCGATGACACCAATACCCAGAATTTGAGACCAACAGGTGCCGGCCGGCAAATCGGCCAACCGAAGTTTTACGGCCAAAAAACTCATCAGGAAAATACCGATGGGCTTACCCAACAAAAGACCGAAGAAGATACCGGGAATCAATGCAGGAAGTCCTTCGCCACCGCCCAACATGGAGCCATTGAAAAAGACACCGGCATTGGCCAATGCAAAGACCGGCATGATAAAGAACGTCACCCAAGGATGCAGGGCATGCTCAAAACGGTGCATCAGCGGACTGATGCCACTCACGTTCTGATCAATGCGGTGCAACAACATCTGCTGTTCCGGATTGGCCAACACATCCACCTCTCCATGACAAGTATCCTTGAAACGTTGCAACAAGTAACGCATCTGCACATTGAAACGCACCTCGTTGACCGTCGTCTTGGAGGGAATCATCAGCGCCAGAATCACCCCAGCAATCGTCGCATGAATACCCGAGCAATACACAAAATACCACAGGAACAAACCCGGCACCAGGTAATACAAGGGATGACGCAAACGGCTACGGTTAAAGACATACAGTACCAGAATCACCAAAGCGGCATAAAGCAGGTAGTTCAAATGCAAGTCGTGACTAGGATAGAAGATCGCCAGGACAAGAATGGCTCCCAAATCATCCACAATCGCCAAGGCTGTCAGGAAAACCTTCGCTCCCAGCGGCACCCGGTCCCCCAACAGAGAGAGTACCCCCAAAGCAAACGCAATGTCCGTTGCCATTGGAATTCCCCATCCGGAAGCGGTCGGTTCTCCCATGTTGAAAATGGAATAAATCAGCGCCGGCACAGCCATACCACCGATGGCTGCAAAAATGGGCAACACGGCCAAACGCAGGGAGCGCAACTCGCCCACCATCATTTCACGTTTGATTTCCAGGCCGACCACAAAGAAGAAAATGGCCATGAGACCGTCGTTGACCCAGTGCAACAAGGACATTTCCAAGTGAAAGGAGCCGATACTCAAACCTACCGGTGTATGCCAGATTTCCGAGATTTGCTGCAGTGCCGGCACATTGACAAACAACAATGCCAACACAGCACAAATTACCAACAGAATCCCTCCCGTGGAAGAATTATGCACAAAGTGCTCAAAAGAACGCCGCATATCTGCAGCAAAGCGGTGACTGATAAAGCCTCTACGTGTTGTTTCCATCGGACAAAAATAGTTATTTTTTTGCGTTTGCCCAACGAGTATGTTGAATCAGCTTGAACAAAATGCGGGCACCCACATTCGCATCCCATTCACCCTCTCCGGCCGGAGCCACTTCGCAAAGGTCAAAGCCCACGATGCGTTTGCCGGAAGCCGAAATGCGGGCCAGCAAGTATTCCGCTTCCGCAAACTCCAACCCTCCGGGTACCGGGGTTCCCGTTCCCCCGCAATATGCCGGCAACAGACCGTCAATATCAAAGCTGATGTATACCTGCTCCGGCAATGCAGCCACAATCTCATCGCAGATCTTTCCCCAGGATTCCCCTTCAAAGAGGCGACGACGAACCTGTGCATCCGGAAAGGCCGTAATCCGCTCGTTCTCACGGATGAGGCGGTCCTCCTGTTCACAATAGTCCCGGATACCCACCTGTACCAGTTGCTTCACTTGCGGAATCTGACGCAATGCATTGAACATAATGGAAGCATGCGAATAGGTAAACCCTTCGTAAGCGTCACGCAAGTCCGCATGGGCATCGATGTGCAAAATACCGAACTCGCCAAAATGTTCCGCGGCCGCCTTCATGCCTCCTAGCGGAGAACTGTGGTCTCCACCTATGATACCGACAATCTTTCCTTGCTTGTGCTGTTCGGAGACCGTTTCATACACATACCGGTTCACTTGCTCAGACAAGGCATTCACCCGGTCCAACAAAGCGAGATCCGCTTCCTTTCCCTCCTCCAGTGCGCCAATAATTTCCTCCGCACATTCGCGAGCCTTCGCATTCATCTCCGCCAGTTCTTCATGGAAAGGCAACGTCCCTGCCCGGACCTTCCAGGCTTCGGGCACATAGGGATCAAACAGGTCCACTTGCAACGACGCATCCAGAATGGCTTGTGGCCCTTCTGCCGTGCCGGCTCCGTATGAAACCGTCGCGTCCCAGGTAACGGGCAGCAAATTTATTTCCGCATCTTGAGCCTCAACCTGTAACCCGAAAAAGTTACCGTTGGCCACTCCTATGTCATTGGGATTGAATTCTTTTTCCATAATTTGTCTGATTTTGGTATCCGATAAGTTCCTTTTAAAAAAACTTAAAAAATTTTGTCAAGATTAAACTAATAGGTAATTTAGATGCCACAAAGGTAATAAATATGCAGATTACTTCAGAAGAATTACGGTCCAAATTAAAGGAGTTTTTCGGTTTCAGTTCATTCAAAGGAGACCAGGAAGAGATTATCAAACACCTCATTTCAGGACAGGATGCTTTTGTCTTGATGCCTACCGGAGGAGGCAAATCTCTCTGCTACCAATTGCCGGCTCTGGTGATGCCCGGAACGGCCATTGTCATCTCGCCACTGATTGCTTTGATGAAAAACCAAGTGGATGCCATCCGCGGTTTCATATCCAACCAGGAAGGCATTGCCCACTTTCTCAATTCTTCCTTGAACAAATCCCAACTGGCCGAAGTCCGGAACGATCTGCTCAACGGGGTGACCAAGCTCTTGTACGTCGCACCCGAATCCCTGACCAAAGAAGCCAATGTTGAGTTACTCAAACAACTGAACATCTCTTTTTATGCGATTGACGAAGCCCACTGTATCTCGGAATGGGGACACGACTTCCGTCCCGAATACCGGCGCATCCACGAGATCGTGGAAGAAATCGGGTCTGCACCCATCATCGCCCTGACGGCAACAGCCACGCCCAAAGTTCAGGCAGACATCCAAAAGAACCTGTCCATGAACCAGGCCCGAGTATTCAAGTCATCCTTCAATCGCAGCAACCTGTACTACGAACTCCGCGACAAGACGAACATCAAAAAGGAAATCGTCAAATACATCAAGGCCAATCCCCACAAATCCGGCATCATCTACTGCCTGAGCCGGAAAAAGGTGGAAGAAATTGCCGAACTGCTCAACGTGAACGGCATCAAGGCCCTTCCCTACCACGCCGGTATGGATGCGGCTACACGCGCCAAGAACCAGGACATGTTCCTGATGGAAGAAGTGGACGTCATTGTAGCCACCATCGCTTTCGGAATGGGTATCGACAAACCGGATGTACGTTTCGTCATCCACTATGACATCCCGAAGAGCCTTGAGGGCTACTACCAGGAAACCGGTCGGGCAGGACGCGACGGACAGGAAGGCCAATGCATCGCCTTCTACAGCTACAAGGACATCCTCAAACTGGAGAAATTCATGCAAGGCAAACCTTTGGCCGAACAAGAGATCGGCAAACAATTACTCCTGGATACGGTCGCGTATGCAGAATCCAACCGTTGCCGCCGAAAAATCCTCCTCAACTATTTTGGAGAAGAATACGAGGGAGAAAACTGCGGCCATTGTGACAACTGCCTGCATCCGAAAGTCCAATTCAACGGACAAGAAGACATGATGACGGTGATTGAACTGATCGGATCCATGAAAGAACAGTTCAAAATGGAACACCTTGCCAACATCCTGGCCGGAGTGACCAACTCGCTGATCAAGTCTTACAACCACCACACCCACGAGCTCTTTGGTATTGACAAGAACAAAGGAGCCCGCCACTGGCTGGCCGTCATCCGCCAAGGAATCATCCTGCACCTGCTGGATAAAAATGTAGAAACCTACGGTCTCATCTCTGTTACACCCGAAGGCAAGGCCTACTACGAACATCCAACCCCCATCCTGCTGACCGAAGACCGGGAATTTGCCGACGGAGATGACGACGATGACGACACCCTGCTCATCGGCAACACCAAACACGCCAACCAGAGCGGAGGGGATCCGGTACTGCTGGCCATGCTGAAAGACCTGCGGCACTCCATGGCCAAACGCAAGAATCTGCCTCCCTTCGTGATTTTCTCAGATCCCTCCCTGGACGACATGTCCATCAGCTACCCTATAACCCTGGACGAACTCAAGAACTGTCAGGGTGTTGGAGAGGGAAAGGCCCGCAAATTCGGAAAGGAATTCGTTGATCTGATTGCCAAATACGTAGAAGAAAACGACGTACTGCGTCCGGATGACTTTGTAGTCCGCTCCATTGTCAACAAGTCAGCGAACAAAGTTTACATCATCCAGAACATCGACCGGAAGATTCCCTTGGAAGACATCGCCGATGCACGCAACATGGATTTCCTGCAACTCATCGAAGAAATCGAAGCCATCGTCAATGCCGGCACCAAGCTCAACATTGACTACCACATCCGTCAGTTCATCGATGAAGACAAGGTGGACGACATCTACTCCTATTTCCGGGAAGAAGCCACCACAGACTCCATTCCGGTTGCCATGAAGGAGTTGGGGCACGACTTTACCGAAGAAGAAGTCCGGATCGTCCGCATCAAGTTTATGTCCGATTTGGGGAATTAGAAGCCCTTAGGGCAACAGGATACGATTTTCCTCCTCTTTTCGCCACCACGTCTGCTGCCGTTTTGCATAACGGCGGGAGTTTCTTTTGATCAGTTCTACCGCTTCATCCAAGGAGCATTTTCCGTCCAGGTATTCAAACAACTCCTTGTATCCCACGGTATTCAAGGCAGGCATGTGACGGTAGGGCAACAGCGATTCCACCTCTGCCAAAAGTCCCTCTGCCATCATCACATCTACCCGACGGTTGATTCGGTCGTACAGTTGCTCCCGATCCCGATCCAAATAGATCTTACGGATACGGAAAGGACGTTCCTTGCGCACTTGCGTTTTGAAAGACGAAAATTTCCGACCCGTCATCAAGGTCACTTCCAACGCACGGACGACCCGTTGGTGATTGGCCAGATCAACCGTCTCATAAGACTCCGGATCCAAGCGCTTCAGTTCCGCCTGCAACGACCCTATGCCTTCTTCCTGCAAACGACGCATCAGTTCCGCGCGAAGCTGCTGGTCTGCCTCCGGAAAATCATCCAGGCCATGACACAAGGCATCAATGTACAAGCCGGATCCACCGCACATCACCAGATGATCGTGGCTGCGGAACAATTCGTCCAACAAGGCCAATGCCTCCAGTTCGTACTTGCCGGCCGTATAATACTGGGTAACGGAATGAGAAAATATAAAATAATGTTTGACACGCGCCAACTGCTCCGGTGACGGAGGAGCCGTCCCGATACGCATCTCTTTGAAAATTTGCCGGGAATCGCAAGAAATTACCGGAGAGCCGTATTCCTCAGCCAGGCCAATGGCATAATCGGTCTTACCGACCGCCGTCGGGCCAAAAACCAACAGCAACTCCTTCTCTTTCATTGGACTTATTCTTCATCGGATGCCGCAGCATCGGATTCAAAGACACTTTCTGTTTCCGGGAAGTCGCCAAAATCCTCCTCATCGGCAGCGAACTGCGAAGGAGCCACACCTTTCTCGACAACGGTACGGGGATAAGAAACCCACTGAAGCTCCTCTGCTTCAGACAGGTAGGTCAACTGCAGATAACGACCCTGGTTCAAATCAAAAACATAATTCAAGACCGTCTCTCCACGTTCCAACGTCTTCTCCAAAGAGACCGAGTCCATGGAACCGTCTCCCATATCAAAAAGTCCATATTCACTGCACAAGACACCGTCCTGGTCCAATGCTTCAAAAAGCACCATCTGATCTGGAGCAAAGCCCAAATCAAAACGCAGAAATTCATGAAGTTTGTACAACTTCATCTCGCTTCTAATTTCGTACTCCCGCAAAAACGCTTTGTTGCCGGGGACCGTCGCTTTGTATCGCAATAGCATATCTCGTGTCTTTTATGTTCTGAACAGCAACCAAAGGTACGACTTTTTGCACAATCCACAAATTTTGGTTACTTTTACACGTTGATATGAGTGCCTCCGAAAAAACGTCTTCCGATACGTACAAAAGCATTTCTATGCCCGCCCAGGGCAGCTACAAGGACAACGGCAGTAAATTTCTGGCGTTTGCATTTCCCGTTGAGACCGAGGCACAAATCAAGGAACACATCGCGGCCCTGAAAAAAGAGTACTTTGATGCCCGTCATCACTGCTATGCCTACCGTTTGGGACACACCGGGGAACCCTGGCGGGCCAACGACGACGGTGAACCCTCGTCCTCAGCCGGCCGACCCATCTTGGGACAACTCCTGTCCCGGGAATTGAGCGACATCCTGGTCGTGGTGGTCCGCTACTTCGGAGGCATCAAGCTCGGCATCCCGGGCCTGATACGGGCTTACAAGGAATCCACCACCGATGCCTTGGAAAATGCCAGCATCATCGAAAAGATTGCCGGCACACACTACCGGATCATCTTTCCCTACGAGGCAATGAACAGTGTTATGAAGGTACTGAAAGACATGGGATTGGAGCCATCCCAACAAGACTTCAACCTGGAATGTTCCCTCCTCATCCGGGTCCGCCTCCGGAATGAATCCACTTTCCTGGAACGCATCAGCAAAGCCGGAGCCAGAACCGAACCGTACGAAACAACAAATCCTTTATCTGAATAATCATGGCGAAGAGTTTAATTTCCATTCACGACTTCTCGAAAGAAGAAATACTCCACATTCTGGAGGTGGCCCGGGAATTTGAACAAAACAAATCTCAGACTTTTTTGAGCGACAAGGTCATCGCTTGCATCTTCTTTGAGCCCTCGACGCGTACCCGTCTCAGTTTTGAAACCGCATCCAACCGTTTGGGAGCCCGCGTCATCGGTTTCCCCGATGCCGGCAACACCAGCGTCCGCAAAGGCGAGTCCCTCAAAGACACCATCAAGATGGTCTCCAACTATGCCGACCTGATTGTAATGCGACACCCGCTGGAAGGCAGTGCCCGCTACGCCTCGGAAGTTGCTTCGGTACCGGTCATCAACGCCGGAGACGGAGCCAACCAACACCCGACACAAACCCTCCTGGACCTGTACTCCATCCGTGAGACCCAAGGCACCCTTGAGAACTTGACCATCAACATGGTAGGAGACTTGAAATACGGACGTACCGTCCATTCCTTGCTCCAAGCCATGTCCCATTTCTCGCCCTCCTACATTTTCACGGCTCCGGAAGAACTGAAGTTGCCCGAAGAGTACAAAACCTTCCTGCAACAAAAACAGATTCCTTACACCGAGACCCTGGATCTGAACGAATACCTCCAATCGACAGACATCCTGTACATGACCCGCGTCCAACAGGAACGCTTCACCAATCCGATGGAATACGAAAAAGTCAAGAACGTCTACCGGCTGGACGCATCCATGCTCAACGGTGTTCGGGATAACCTCAAAGTGCTCCACCCGCTGCCTCGCCTCACCGAAATTGCCAACGATGTGGATGAGACCCCCTACGCATACTATTTCAAACAAGCAGAAAACGGCGTGTATGTCCGCATGGCCATCATTGCCTACCTCTTAGGAAAACGATAATTGAACGACCTATGGAAACAAGAGAAAAAGAAGTACTGAAAGTCAGCGCCATCAACAACGGCACCGTATTGGACCACATTCCCTCTGAACAATTGTTCCGGGTCATCGACATCCTGCGTCTGAACCAATCCCACAACTCTATCACCTTCGGGATGAACCTGGACAGCAAGACCCTGGGCAGCAAGGCCATCATCAAAATCAGCGACCGCTTTTTTGAGGACGACGAGATCAACCGGATCGCCCTGATCGCCCCCAATGCCTCCATGAACATCATCCGCAACTTCGAGGTCATTGAAAAACGCGTACTCTCCATTCCGGAAACCATCACCGGCATCGCCCGCTGCATGAACCCGGTTTGTGTTACCAACCACCAGGATATTGAAACAAAATTCAAAACGGTGGAAAAGGACGGCAACATTGAACTGCACTGCCATTACTGCGAAAAGACGACCGAATTGAAAGACCTAAAAATTATCACCAACGAGCGATAAGGTATTTATATTTGAAAATTTTTCATACCTTTGGCGTTTAGTATTGAAACATTATCAGACAACTATAATTCACACAATTTTATGAAAAAAGCTTACAATTTCAATGCGGGTCCCTGCGTATTGCCGAAACCCGCTATCGAGGCTGCTATCAACGCCTTGCAAGATTTCAAAGGAACTGGTATGTCCGTAATCGAAATCTCTCACCGTACCAAAGAGTGGGAAGCTGTTATGGAAGAATGCCGCAGCTTGTGGAAAGAATTGTTGAACATTCCGGACAACTACAGCGTAGTGTTCCTGGGTGGTGGTGCTAGCCTCCAATTCTTGTATGTAGCCATGAACTTGTTGGAAAACAAAGCCGGTTACCTGGAAACTGGTGTTTGGGCAAAGAAAGCATTGAAAGAAGCCAAAGGTTTGGGCAACGCTGTTTGCATCGCATCTTCAGCTGACAAAACTTACAGCTACATTCCGAAAGGATACGAAATTCCCACCGACTTGGACTACTTCCACATCACAACCAACAACACCATCTACGGTACAGAAATCCACGAAGATATGGACTGCCCCGTTAACTTGGTTGCCGATATGTCTTCTGACATCATGAGCCGTCCGGTTGACGTTAGCAAATACGCTTTGATTTATGGTGGTGCACAAAAGAACGTAGGTCCTGCAGGTGTGATCTTCGCCATCATCCGCAACGATGTTCTCGGTAAAGTTAGCCGTTACATCCCGACCATGTTGGACTACAGAACCCACATTGAAGGTGAATCTATGTACAACACTCCTCCGGTATTCCCGATCTTCGTAATGAACGAAACCTTGAAATGGGTGAAGAGCGTAGGTGGTTTGGAAGTTATTCACCAAATGAACAAAGAAAAAGCTGCTTTGTTGTACAACGAAATCGACCGCAACTCTTTGTTCGTAGGTACTGCTGCTAAAGAAGACCGTTCATTGATGAACGTTTGCTTCGTAATGGCTCCGGGTTACGAAAACCTCCAAGACGAATTCTTCGCTTTCGCTAAAGAAAGAGGTATGGTAGGTATCAAAGGTCACCGTTCAGTAGGTGGTTTCCGCGCTTCTATCTACAACTCTTGCCCGAAAGAAGACGTAGAAGCTTTGGTTGCTTGCATGCAAGAATTTGAACAATTGCACAAATAAGAAATACGAACGAACATGAAAGTACTTGTAGCTACTGAAAAACCTTTCGCAAAAGCTGCCGTTGACGGTATCCGCGAAATCGTAGAAGGTGCTGGCCACACTTTGGCTCTCCTCGAAAAATATGCTTCTGCTGACGAATTGTTGAACGCTGTTGCTGATGCTGACGCATTGATCGTTCGTTCTGACAAAGTTACCCGCGACGTAGTAAACGCTGCCAACAACTTGAAAATCGTGGTTCGCGCAGGTGCTGGTTTTGACAACCTCGACCTCCCCGCTTGCACCGAAAAAGACATCGTTGCTATGAACACTCCGGGTCAAAACTCCAACGCTGTTGCAGAATTGGCTGTAGCAATGATGGTGTACATGTCTCGTAACCAATTCACTTCAGGAACCGGTTCTGAATTGAAAGGCAAAACTTTGGGTATCCAAGCTTACGGTAACGTAGGACGCTTGGTAGCAAACATCGCCAGAGGTTTCGGTATGAACATCATGGCATTTGACCCCTTCGTTCCCGCTGAAAAAATGGAAGCTGAAGGCGTAACCGTTGCTGCTACCTTGGAAGACCTCTACAAAAACTCAAACTTCATCTCTTTGCACATCCCTGCAACTCCGCAAACCAAAGGCTCTATCGGACGCAACTTGATGTCTTTGATGCCGAAAGGTGGTTGTGTTGTGAACACTGCCCGCAAAGAAGTGATCAACGAAGAAGAATTGATCGCTGTATTGGCAGAACGCGAAGACTTGAAATACATCACCGATATCGCTGCTGACAGACAAGCAGAATTGAACGAAAAATTCGGAAAACGCGTATTCGCAACCCCGAAGAAAATGGGTGCAGAAACTGCAGAAGCCAACATCAACGCTGGTCTCGCAGCCGCTAACCAAATCGTTAAATTCTTCGCTACTGGCGACACTACTTTCCAACTCAATAAAAAATAATCGTAACCATGGTAAAAGTTAAACCCTTTGCAGCGGTTCGCCCGCCCAGAGAAATTGCCAGCGAAGTTGCATCCCGTCCTTATGACGTGTTGAACTCCCAAGAAGCGAAAGCGGAAGCTGGTGAAAAGTCTCTCCTCCACATCATCAAACCGGAGATTGACTTCGATCCCATCGCAGACGAGCACTCACAACCCGTTTACGACAAAGCCGTTGAAAACTTCAAAACTTGGCAAGAAAAAGGTTGGTTGGTACAAGATCCCAAGGAATACTACTACGTATATGCACAAACCATGGAAGGCCGCACCCAATACGGTTTGGTAGTATGTGCAAATGTAGAAGACTACATGACCGGCAAGATCAAAAAACACGAATTGACCCGTAAAGACAAAGAAGAAGACCGTATGATCCACGTTCGCATCCAAAACGCGAACATTGAACCGGTATTCTTCGCTTACCCTGACAACAACGAAATCAACGAAATCGTTGAACGCACTGTTAAAGGAAAAGAAGCTGAATACGATTACGTAGCAGAAGACGGCTTCGGCCACCACTTCTGGGTAATCGACAACGATGCTGACATCGCTCGCATTACCGAAATCTTCGCTACCATCCCTGCTTTCTACGTAGCAGATGGTCACCACCGTACAGCTGCTGCTGCTTTGGTGGGTGAAGAAAAACGCAAACAAAACCCGAACCACACCGGTGACGAAGAATACAACTTCTTCATGGCCGTTGTGTTCCCGGAAAGCCACTTGAAAATCATTGACTACAACCGCGTAGTGAAAGATTTGAACGGCATGACTCCGGCTGAGTTCTTGCAAAAATTGGAAGCTGACTTCATCGTAGAAGAAAAAGGTGCTGACATCTACGCTCCCGCAGGTTTGCACAACTTCTCTATGTATTTGGAAGGCAAATGGTACTCTTTGACTGCAAAAGAAGGCACCTACAACGATGCTGACCCGATCGGTGTTTTGGACGTAACCGTATGCTCAAACTTGATTTTCGACAAATTGTTGGACATCAAAGACCTCCGTACCTCAAAACGAATTGACTTCGTAGGTGGTATCCGTGGTCTGGGCGAACTGTCCCGTCGTGTTGACTCCGGAGAAATGGTAGCTGCCTTTGCTTTGTATCCCGTGTCTATGAAACAACTCATCGACATCGCTGATACCGGCAACATCATGCCTCCGAAAACTACCTGGTTTGAACCGAAATTGCGTAGCGGTTTGGCAATTCACAAATTGTCATAATCACGACTACCCATTCAATAAGAAGGGGATGACTCATAAGGTCATCTCCTTTTTCTTTATCTATTAGAAAAGTGACGGTAGGGATATGATAACACAAACTCGGCATGATGGGAAAGAGGGAGGTTCCTCCAGACTGGGTAATGACTCGCACGAGGATCCAAATCCAAGACTTGAGTACAAGATGGCAAAATACCGGCAACAATCACAAAAAGTAATATCCTACTCATTTAAAACACTTCTATTAGTATGGGTCTTATATTGACGATATCATCCCTTGTCTGATTATAGCGAATCTCGCTTCATTCAGAAAACGAACTGAGATCCGAAATACTTCCAGGAATTTGAAAAAAGGTATAAATTGCGGAAGTATTTCCCATATAATAAAAGGCCCTTGCGTGACCGCAAGGACCTTGTATTACAAAGTTGAATGAACTACAACGTAACAATCATCGAAAGGTTCACACCGGTATAAGCCGGAGTGATGCGGCATACACCGCCTGAACACAGGTAACCTTCTTTGAAACGTCCGAAGTTCATTGCAAAACGAACTTTGGAGTATGTATAGCTGATGTTACCGTTGATGTAGTGGGTTTTGGTATCACCATAGTTCCACATGTCTTGGATAGAAACACTCCACTTCGGAGCCACATTGAATTCCAACAAGGCTGCTGCCCAGTTCTTGTGGTCTTCCTTGGTGTACAAGTGTTGCAATTCCATACGCAATGAATGTTTACGGGTCAACTTGTAGGTCATGTCTGCTACAACGGTATGGGATTTCCACAACTCAAAACCTTTACCCATGGTTTCAGGGTTCAGGGTTTGCCAGCTGTAGTAGAGGATCATCTTGAAGTCCTTGCCGAACCAACGTTCTGCATCAACCGTCAAGTCTCTGTACAACAAAGTACGTTCACCCATTTTACCAGTCATCATATCCGGCATGGAACCGTAGAAATTGGAGAAATTCACGTGGAATTTCATACCTTTCTTACCGCCCAACAGGGTATTGCGCTTAAAGTTGTAATAGAAATCCGCTTGACCGCCAATCTCATCGTTTTGGGCAGTGTACGGGTTCATGGTCGCCAACATGTAGGTATGTTGTTGCGTCAGAGCCGGTACGTAACGGATGCTGGTATACATCGCGTTTTCTTGATCTTGGAACAAACCTTTCAAACCAGCGTATTCCAATTTTCTCAAGGTAACCAAAGCACCATAACCTTTACCGGAATACCCCAATTCCACTTGGATGGCATTGGCCTGGGTATTGCTGATTTCAGCAAAGCCATAGATACCCGGATCCATGTCGCGTTTCATGTATTCCCCACGAAGTTGGAAGCCTGCATAACCGAAAGCCAAGCGACCGGAGTAACCTCCTTTATGGGCTTTCACACCGGGCATCATCGAGGGATCGTATTGGTCGATCACACTACCTTCCAAGGCCAAATCAAATGATTCAGCTTTCAACAGGCTGGAAAGAGACAGTGAAAGATCGGCTCCAGTCACAGTAGTATTGGTGTATTCCTTGATGTCACGGACACGACCATAGAGACCGCGTACATTAAAGAAATCCCCAGCCGTATAAGCCACGCGGATACCTTGCAACGCGTTGTTCACACCCAAGGTGCGGTCCTCGTAGGTACGGAGCAACATACCGCTACCGAATTGTTCGTACAAACTACCGATACGCACATCCCAGCCTTGATCGGCAAAAGAAGCATAAAGGTCGTAACGCCAGAACTGATCAGTCGAATACATCATCGGGAAATGGCCGTTGATCGCCGGAAGGTAACCTTCCAACTGCAATCCACCGGCAAAATTTCCACGGTTGTAGTCCATCTTCATGTAGTTGTTGGAACCAAAACGGCTGTCCGGAGCCATTGCACCGGTTACTTCATCGTTTAAGTAATAAGTCGTATTGGTTTCAAAACCTGCTGAGAGGCTGCCTTTGTCCTCTTGGGCAAAGGCAACTCCAGCAGCAAACGCCATCAGCGGCAATAAACAGAATAATTTCTTAATCATGCTGTCAATTATTGCAACTTGAGAATTTCTTCAAACAATTCTTCCTCGTTACCCGGGGTGTAACCGGTGTGGGTGTACACCACTTTACCGGTCTTGTCCAAAATGAACACGGTCGGTTGGGTTTGCACTCCCATCGCACGACGCAAGTCACCATTCGGATCCAACAAGAAAGTAAAATCTGACCAACCACGACCGTTCACCATCGGTGCCACTTTCGCACTTGAACGGGCATCATCGGTAGAAACGGCAACTACCTTAAAATTGGCTTCTTCTTGCCAATCCGGGAAAGCATCATTCAAAGCACCCAATTCTTGCAAACAAGGTTTGCAGGTAGTGTACCAGAAAGAAAGAATCACGGGAACTCCATCTTTCAGGACATCCTGAATTTGGTAGCTGGTACCTTCAAGGGTAGAAACTTCGACTTTCGGCAATGCCTTTTGAGCGAATGCGCTGCTAAAAGACACAGCCACCAAAGCCAACATCAAAAAGATTTTCTTCATGACTGGAGCGATTATTCTTCGTATTTGAAATCAACAGAACCATCCAAAGGAAGGACAATAGCATTGTCGATGATGGTACCGTACTTGCCATAAACTGCATTGGCAACACCTTTCACGGTGGGTTCACCGTCGTATTTCACGAAGAGTACCAAGTATGCGTTGTTGATGTCTTTAATCTTGTCAGTCAAATCTGCTTCGAAAGTAATTTCGGTAATGGTTTGTTCGTCCACTTCACCCATTGCATCACCTTTGATATCGGTCAAGGCTTGACGTGCTACGTAGTTGTGAACATAGTTGCTTCCACCGCTTGTTTGGGGATATACGATACCGTCTTCCAATACCAATGCAACAATCTTATAGTCGTTACGTGCTTCTTTTGCAGCAACTTGTACATTTACTTCAATTGAATTGCCAGACAAAGTTGAGGTTGCAGAAATGGCAGTTTTTGCCGGGTAAGATTCAGTAGCTTCATCTACCAAGCCTTGGATGATGTTGGTAGTAGTAGAAACGGCGTAGTTTTGTACTTCAGCAATGTCATTGATGTAACCTGACGGATAACCAGACACTTTGTAGTAGCTTTCGAGGGTAGAAGTACCGCTGAATGCCAAACCACCTTGTGAAGAAGAAGCGTGGAGAGAAACCGGGATGAAACGGTCAGGATAGTTTGAGTGAGCATTTGAGAAGGCTTCACCCATCATCGGGCAGTAACCGCACCAGGTAGCGGTAAAGCGGAGACCGATGGAAGTACGGAAGAAGTCTGCACTGAAGTCTACACCTGAAACAGGGTTTTGGCGTACAGTCACGGTGTATTCACCTGCTTCAGTTGTCAAAGTCACGATAGCTTCACGAGAAGTGTCACCGTCAAAAGCAGCCGCATTCATGACAATTTGAGAAACTTTGTACATAGATTTGGTAGTACCATCTTTCAGGGTAGCCGGCTCGCCGTAGTTTACTTTGTCAAAAGTCAACCAGCTTTCAGCAGAAGCCACTTCCATTTCTACGTTACCTTCCACCGGGATGATAACTTCACCACCTTCAGCTTTCACGCTTACACGTGCTTTCGGGAGGTACAAGCCCAAGGTCGGACGTTGGATAACGAAATAAGTAGTATTGACGTTGTTGCAACAAACTGCAATGGTACCTTCTCTTTCTACCAAAGCTTCGTTAGCTTCCAAAGCAGTCGCCGTTACAGTGGTTTTACCTGCTACACCGCTGAGGGGAGAAACTGACAACCATACGTTAGCGTTGGACAATTGCCAATCTGCTGTTTTGTCAAATTCAAGTTCAGCTTTTGCTCCTTTGGTGCTTTCCAAAATGAAAGAGGTACCGGTATTGGTGGTTCCGGGGTCTGTACCCGGTTCTTCACCCGGATTATCAGTAGTCGGGTCACATGCGACCATGCTAGCCATCAGCGCAAATGAAAGAGCGCTGTACAAGAAATTCTTGAATTTTTTCATAAACTTAATTGATTATAGGGTTATTACTATTTTACAAAATTTGCTTTACCTTGTTCAAGGAATTGGATGAAAGCCTCAATGTCGGTATCGTATCCGCGAGGATCTGCCAACAATTCGCCATCCTTGCCTTCCAGAATGTAGCAGGGTTGTGCATTGACACCGTACTTGCTGAAAGCGATGTAAGAGTTAATCTTACCCATGGTGGTCAAGGTCTTGTCACCTACGGTGATCCATTCTGACTCTTCAACCTTCATCTTGTCGTCGCAATACAAAGCAACGACAACGTAATCATTGCGCAGGATTTCGAGAACGCGAGGATCAGACCATACACGCATTTCCATTTCACGGCAGTTCACGCAGGCGTGACCGGAGAAATCAATGAACAAAGGTTTGTTCACCTTTTCTGCATAGCTCTTGGCTTGTTTCAAATCAAAGAAACCGTTCAAGCCATGGGGCAAGTGCAATTTGTCTGCGTATTTCACTTTGGTAATGTCATAGTCTTCCATTTCGTAGTGAACGCTGTGGTCATAGAACCAACCTTTTTCCTGCATCGGCGGCAAATAACCGGACAACCAAGAGAGAGGTTTACCCAGAATACCACAGATCAAGCAAATATCAAATACCAGGATTACCAGGGTGAATCCGATACGACCAGGTCCCCATTTTGCCCAAGGTGCATGACGGAACTTCAGCACACCAATCATATAGAAGAACAAGAGGGTTGCCAAAACAATCCAGATAGCCAGGTAGAGGTCACGCGGCAGGATGTTCCAGTGGTATGCTTGGTCTGCCATAGACAGGAATTTGAAGGCCAAAGCCACTTCGACAAAACCAAGGATGATCTTCACACAGCCCAACCAGCCACCGCTCTTCGGCAAGTGGTTCAACCAAGACGGGAACAAGGCCAACAAAGTAAACGGCAAGGCAAAAGCCACGGAGAAGAAGAACATCGTCAAAATCGGAGTCCAGAATTCACCGGAAATGGATTTGATCACAACCGTACCCACAATCGGACCGGTGCAAGAGAAGGACACCAACACCAAGGTCAATGCCATGAAGAAGATACCACCCACACCTTTTGAATCGGCACGGCTATCCGTTTTGGTAGTCAGGGATCCCGGCATGGTGATTTCGAAAAGACCAAAGAAAGAGGCAGCAAACACCATAAACACAATGAAGAAGATGATGTTCGGCAACCAGTTAGTAGCCAACCAGTTGAAAATATCTGCTGTCACAGCATCACCTCCAAAGATACGGGTAATCAAAATGAGGGCTGCGATCGGCAAGGTATAGAGCAGTACAATGAAAATACCGTACAAAGCGGCTCTCATACGACCTGTACGCTTGTTTTCAGAACCCTTCATGAAGAAGGATACCGTCATCGGCACCATCGGGAAAATACAAGGAGTCAACAACGCAACCAATCCCCATACAATGGCTTCCAGAATCATCGCCAACAAGTTACCGGAAGATTTCACCGAAGCAGCCTTTACTTGAGCTTCGTCTTTTTCCGGAATGTTCACGATGAACTCATCATCTGTCAAGGGAGAACAGTTGTTTTCGTCACAGGTCATCCACTCCATGTACACACGCACTTGTGCTTCATCTTTCAAAAGTTGGAATTCTTGTTTGAACACAACGCTGTCTTCAAAATAGCCGACTTCCATCATAAAGATGTCATCGTAGTACTTGTGTACCTGACCCAGCACCTGCATCGGACCTACTTTTTCCGCTGCTAATTTTTTGCCGGCTTCCAAAACTTCAAATTCTACAATCGTAGCCGGAGGACCGGTCAACGTACGAAGGGTGTCGTAAACGTGCCAAGAAGAATCCAAAATGGCTGTCACTGTTACCTCGTAACGGTCAGCTTCCAATTGGCGGACTTGACTTTTCCAGTGTGCATGTCTCTCTTGGGCAAAAAGGCTACCAGAGATCAAAAACAATGCAAGGAAAAGGGTTGAAAATAGTTTTCTCATCTGTTCTGATTGCTTTATTGTTTAGTATTCTTTACGCGTAAAAATCTCAAAGCTTTGGTTATACAACGGGACAACGGCTTCTTGTCGTCCTTGTTCTTCAAATTCAAATAGATTCCAAACTTCTTCAGAATTGGAATCTTAAACGTCTCCACAAACTCTATCAAAGTTCCGTCAGGATCTTCAATATAGGTAAAATGTCCTCCCGCGTCTCCCATTCCAAAATCAGCTCCACTGTCACAAACAAACGGATGTCCCAATGCCTCACACGCCTCTTTCACAGCAGACATGTTACGGACATCGAAGCACAAATGGATGTAACCGGGATCCCCCCACAACCGGTCTGCATACAATTTCTTGGGCTGTGCATCCAAACATTGCAACAACTCAAGATAACCGGTACCCATGATCTCACACAAAGGACCTTGCATCGGCTTGGAACGCCCCAACAACACACGACGGAATTTCCGGTCTCCACCCGGAACTCCCTGCAAATCATCAAAGACACCCACCTCGTCCGACAAAACAATGTCAAAATCCATCAGTTTACCATAAAACCGGATGGAGCGGTCCATGTCGGAAACACCCAAAACAGCACCGTTTCCTCCCCCTGTCAATTTGTTTTCGTTTACAAAAACATACTCATCTTCAACTACTTCGAAGAGGTTTTGCCAAGGGTCTTTCAAGAAAAAGTGCCACTTGCCGACCGGAGATTGCTTCGGTTCAGTCAGCAAACATACATTTTTTTGTTGAAACTCGCTATAGGCTTTGTGTACATCGGGGCATTTCACCTTACAAACCAGAATGCCGTAGTCACCCAAACGGGCCTCCTCGGACAAATAATTCAACTCCCGTCCCCTCGGTTCCCAAATTTCAAAGCCACTTCCTCCTCGCAGGTTCACGGCCAACACGGCATAACGGGGCTGCGGTTTGCCACCGGTATAGGGCAACATCCGCTCGGCCACGCCTTCGTCTCCCAGGATCTTTACATCAACCCCGAAATGATCCAAGTACCATTGCCACGCCTCCTCGACAGAAGCGACACCAATGCCAACCTGCTGAATTCCACAAATGACTTTTTCCTTTTTCATTTTTCTTCTGGTTCGGTGTACCTACACCTATCTCAAAAAAATGCAAATTTGGGCAAAGGTAAGATTTTTTCTTATTTTTGTAGCAATTAATAGTAACTATTTGTCAGATAATGAAAGATTCACTTCGGATACGTACGATTTGGGCAACACTTTTGCTCTGTATCTGCATTTCAACGGCTCTCTCTGCCGCCCCTTCCAAGGATTTGGATTCCACCAAGACAGAACAGGCTCCTTCGGCCGCCTTCTTCGGGGTTCTGAAGACCCGCGTAGAAACCAACTTGGACGAAGGAAGCAGCCGTTTCTCCGTTCGCAACACTCGCGTCGGTGTCAAAGGCAGCCTGAATCCCGCCTGGAAATACCAATTGCAAACAGAACTGAGCAGCAACGGCACATTCAACGTCCTCGACCTGTACACCACCCTGCAAATTTGTCCGGGCCTGTCCCTGACCATCGGCCAAGCCGGCTTGCCCATATACAATAGCTACACCGTCTCACCGGGCAGCCTGATGTTTGCCAACCGCCCCTTCCTGGGGAAATACAACACCGGCAGCCGCGAAATTGGAGCTACCGCCAAGTACGAAACCACCTGTTTTGATCTGCCTATCAGCATAGAAGCCGGGGCATACAACGGCGGGAAAATCAACAACCCCCAATGGACGCAGAACCCCTCCTATGCAGCCCGCATCACCTTGGGGGCCAACAAAGGACTCCGCTTCTCGGCAAAAGGCTACCGATATCCCCTTTCGGAGATGGAAGATTACCGGATCCTCGGAGCAGACCTGCGCTACGAAGCAAAAAACTGGAAAATTGAAACGGAATGGATGAGCAAATACAATTATGCCGACCAACGGGAACTCAGTACATACTACGTCCAAGGCGGCTACGCGATTCCCTGCCAATTGGGAAGTCTGTTTGATCATCTTATACCGGCTGCCCGCTGGGATGGCATGGGCTACGATGTATGGAACGACGGGTTCCAAGTCAACCGCCTTACCTTGGGTATTGGTTTGGGGCTGACCAAGAAATACTTCTCGTCCATTCTCCGACTGGACTATGAATTATACAACATCCCCGAAGAAGACCGGCTGACCGCCTACTTCCCCGGGGAGGATTTCAAAGACAAACTGACCTTGGAGTTCCTGTTAATCTTTTAGACCCCACAGGTTTTCAGGATAAATACCCGCATCAATCAGAGACCGTATCTTGTCAACGACAAAGGGACGGTCTTCTTTGTAGGTAACGCCAAACCACTGGGCATCGCTGCTCAAGACCTTCATCGTAGCGGCTCCCGACTGAATCAGGTTGTTCACGGCCAAAGGAATAAAATACTCGGCCTTGGGATTGTTCTGATTTTTCTCCTCGCGCAAGAAGTCTACAAACATCGCTTCCGACTTGATGAAATAATCCGGCATGAAGCCAAAGAAGTTCATGGAAACCGGTGTATTCTCATCTATCTCGTGATCCCCTTCTGCATCCGTATAATAAACACGATCGCCCTGGCGCGCGATAGCGGTGCGTTCCACCATCGAAGTCAATTCTCTCGCTTCATTGACGGTACATTCACCCCGAGATACCGATCCATATTCTGACAAAGTATTCTTCAGATTGTAGCCAACCATACAATATTCACCAGGATTCAAACCGGAATTCAGATAGGCCGCCATGGTAGAATAGGCTTCCTTTCCATAAAAATCATCTGCATTGATCACAGCAAAAGGTGTGTCCACCGCCTCCTTGGCCATCAGTACAGCATGGTTGGTTCCCCAAGGTTTTACACGACCCTCCGGTACATGAAAGCCTTCCGGCAGATAATCCAACTCCTGATAGACATATTCAACGTCGATCTTGTTACCGAAACGCCGCTTGTTGAACACATCCATGAATTCTTCAGCAAAAGAATGGCGGATTACAAAAACCACCTTTCCAAAACCGGCCCGGATGGCATCGTAGATAGAATAATCGATGATGGCCTCACGGTGAGGACCGACACCATCCATCTGCTTCAAGGATCCATAACGGGATCCCATGCCTGCAGCCAAAACTACCAATGTGGGTTTCTGGTTCATCACTTCCTTTGTGTTTTAGAGATTCTTGTGGAACAATCCTGAATTGGCTTGCGCTGTCGGCATGATCACCATGTCGTTGATACAAACATGGGCCGGTGCCTGAATCATGAAACGGATTGCCTCCGCAACATCATGACCCGTCAAAGGATCAAAACCCTTGTACACTCCGGCAGCACGTTCTTTATCCCCTTTGAAGCGAACTTCGGAAAACTCGGTCTCCACTGCACCGGGACAAATTTGCGAAACACGGATACCGTAGGGCAAGAGATCCTGACGCATGCCTTTGGTCAAGGCATCCACCGCATGCTTGGAAGCACAGTACACATTGCCGTTGGGATAAACTTCCTTACCCGCGATCGAACAAATATTGACAATATGACCAGCCTTGCGATCCACCATCCAGGGTGAGACAATACGGGTAACATACAACAAACCCTTCACATTGGTGTCCAGCATGCGTTCCCAATCCTCAAGAACACCCGACTGCACAGGGTTCAGACCAACGGCCAAACCTGCGTTGTTCACCAACACATCAATGGCGCGCCACTCCTGGGGAAGGGATTCCAAAGCTACACGCGTGGCTTCGTAGTCACGTACGTCAAAATGCAGAATACACACCTCCGCTCCTTGTGCCTGAAGTTCTTGCTGCAAAGCTTGCAAACGCTCAAGACGGCGGCCGGTAAGAATTAATTTGTATTGATCATTGACCAAGATGCGTGCTAAAGCCTCACCAATTCCGGAGGTAGCACCGGTTATCATTGCTATTTTCATAAATGTAGTTTTCAAAATGACTTCAAAGATAACACAAAAATATGCATATACTTCAATCGTTCTGCATAGCTGTGTTATTTTCACAGTTTGGATAGAACAAGACCCCCAAGAAATTTGTCAACATGTAAGGGCTCAAACTTCACGCGAACATTCAGAGACCATACAATTAAGACAGCTGCACAAACGCAGGCCGAAAATACAATGACAACAGCTTCGGAAGCTGCGACTATCACCATAACTCCTGAAACAGGAATCCTTCCAGTCGAAATACACAGAATTTCTTCGCATACAAACAAAAAAAGAGGGTCAGACAAATGTCTAACCCTCTGGAAAAATGGCGGCTACCTACTCTCCCACCCTTGTGAGGCAGTACCATCGGCGTGAACGAGCT
>JAZUBU010000014.1:0-35610 GCA_045638645.1 Bacteroidales bacterium | reverse complement strand
CCTTCGCATCCTTTCTTGCATCACGGAGAATCAGTCCTGTGTAATAGGCGTATGCATCCTCCTCGAACTTAATGCGCTCTGGAGTGCCTTCCTTTCCATATCGTGCATCAAGGACTACATCATAATCCTGAATCATTGGTTTGCTTGTATTCATAATATTCCTCCTTAATCTTTAATGCCTTTGTTATTTCACTAGTTGGCGTTTTCAGTGTCTTCTTCTGAAATCCATTAAACAACACTACAATCTTCCTTCATCAAAAATGAAGAAATGTTATAATCTTCCGCTTCATGCTGCAAATATACAAAAGGTTACAATATCTTGTAACCTTGTCGGCAAAATATTTTGCACTTTTTACCTTTTTGTAATTCTAAGCTTTAACTTTAACATAATTCCATCCATATCTCTTCGCTATCCGTTTGTTCACTAGGTTAACATAAATAACTTGGGCTTGTTCTGGTGTTATCCACTTAAATTTTACAGCTTCTAAAAGTTCTTGGTAGACTTGCTGATATATCAATTTATAGTTGTGAATTGCTTTCGAAATTTTTACCTTTGACACGTTGATAACAACGCGATGTGTGTAACGCGTTGAAATTCATCAACTTGATGGGTGTTGTTAGAATTAAAAAATCCGACCTTAGGTCGGATTTTTTTGTTGAAGCAGAGAGTTTTTTTAAGCGAATAACTGTATGAGTGATTATTTTGGGAGAGAATGAGTCACAAGATGAGATGACAGGGGAGTTCTTTTAGCATGATGAAACTAATGATTTGTGATTCATTTTTAATACACTATATTTGTACATTATAATGTACATAAATATACGTGCTTTATGGTTGTTATCAGTTCTGCGGAATTACGCAATAATATGAAAAAGTATCTGGATATTGCCAAGCATGAAAAGGTTGTTATCCAGAGAGGTCGAAATGAGACATTTGTTCTTGTCGCACAGAATAATGCGGAGGAGGAAGATTTGAGTCGTGCAATTACAGTGGATGAGGTCCTTGCTCGTGTGCGTGAGGGGTTGAATGAGATGTTTGAGCGTAAGGAGGGCCATCATATCGCATGACAAAAGTATTGTTTCTTCCTGAAGTAGTTGATCAATTTCTCGAACTTGCAGAAATTCTGTATCATAAAGGTTATTTGGGGTTTAAGGAGGTGGCGATTGATTATTCTGAACAATTGTTCCGCGAGATTCAGACGAATCTGCCACTGAAAGTAAAGAAGAATGCGCCGTCGTATTTTATGCGATATGGTAAAGATTTATTTTTTTCATCGTTTGTAAAGAACAAGCATACGACCTGGTATGTGTTCTATAGTATTCATGTAAAAGATGATCAGACTATATTTCTTGTCAGATATTTAGGGAACAATCATATAATTGCGCATCATCTGGTTGAAGACTTAGATTGATTAGGGGGTTCAGAACAGTTCCAATTGCAGGTACTCGATTGGAGGTTTTTGTTCTTTGCGTTCGGTAAAAAGTTCCATGGATCCGAATTGTTTGTCTGTGATGGAGAGGATGCCGACCTGGCCGAGTGGGGGCAGAAACGATTTGACGCGTTTGATGTGAACAGCGGCATTCTCGGCACTGGGGCAATGCCGCATATAGATGGAAAACTGGAACATCGTAAATCCATCTAAAATCAGTTTCTTCCTAAAATCTGCCGCAGCTTTTCGTTCTTTTTTTGTTTCCGTCGGCAGATCAAAAAAAACGAGTACCCACATAATTCTGTATTCGCTGAAGCGATCCATTGTGTTACATATCAGGGTAGATTATTTTTCGTATTTCTCCTCGGAAGCATTTGACCAAGGAGGCGGTCGTTTGGGTTACAGCTATCATCAAAGGACTCCGTTTTTCGTTGATAATAACTTCTTTGACGGGCAGGTTCAGCAATTTTATCTTGTTATCAGTGTTGATTTCTGGTGCAATCCCTTCGTTGAGGGAGTCGATGACGAGCTGGTCCACGTACGGACGGTAGGGCTCCATGATGTCGTCAGCGAGGCAGTAGGCGTTGTATCGGTTGTGGTGGTGGATGCCCAAGGTCGGCAGTAGTCCGCTGCTGACCAGGGCCCTGGCAACCATTGCTCGCAGGATGGCGTACCCGTAATTGAGCAGGGTATTGACGCCTTCGGCCTCTTGCTGGCGGACGAAGGACGGGTCCTCCGGGAAAACCGTTTTCCAATAGTACACGGCTGCACGGCCCTCCAAGTTGTCGGTGTCTCCGCTTCGGACGGAGTCGGCCCACTTGAGCATGTTCGGGTGATCGCTGCCGGTTACATACTTAAGCATCGCGGCCTGATTCCGGATTTTGGCTTCAATTGTCTGTTGCCACAATTGTTTCTTCAGGGGCAGCGACGCTTCAATCTGGCTCCGGAACCGTTCGGTTTGAATGGTGTTGCCGGCTAATGGCAAGAGCAGTCCTGTCGGCATCCGTTTGGAGTCGCAGGTGATGACGGCGCAATTGTTGGCAAGCAGGGCCTCCAACAGCCCTTGTGTAATGGTGACCTGGCGATGGTCCAAGATGACAATGCCGATGTCCTCAATGGGAATGGTGCGCGTGGGACCCTCTTTTGCAGGAAGATCATCTTTGTCTTCCTGCAAAGGTATCCGAACCACCAGTTGTTTCATCTTCAAAGATAGGTATGCCGGATTGCCAAAGTAGAGGGTACGTTTGATCATATCAATATTCTCCTACCGCTACAATTTGACCTAAGTGATTGATGCGCACTTTGACGATTCCTACTATCCCTTTTAGCCCCAATTGAGGTTTGTAGGTGATATTAATCAGTGATTTGTTTTCTGCAACAGTTGTCTCTAGGTGATGTCGGAAGAAATAATTTTTCGTCGCCAACTTCTGTACCCGGAACAGGTTCGGACTGATGGCCGCGTAGTTGCTCGGGTCGGTGAGGTCAATTTCGTTCGGGTCAAAGCCAGTGATGGGATTCGGGAAGACAAAGTATTCGTTTTGCTTCATGGTGAAGAGGAACCTCCATCCTTCGTTGGCTTTGTATTCCCGGTCAACTACCGGAACGCCCATGTTGACACGGGTAACGGCTTCCAGGAAGCTGACGGGTTGTTCCTGCAAGTTGCCGTCGGCATCGGCGTAGATGGCAATGTGGTGGTTGCTGCCCGTACTTACATAGTCTGTCGGAATGGGTTGACCCTGTTCGTCGAGGATCAGTTTGCCTTGATGGTCCCGTTTGTCGTGCAGAGGCAGCAGGGTGCTCTTTCCGGAAATGGTTACGCGTTTGATGCGGATACCCTGATCCCGGTTCAGCCAGATGGGGTTTTCTTCCAGGTTGCTGAATGCAAGTTTTGCATCTCCATTGTATTCAGCCAGGCGCGCTTCCAGGATTCTGCGTATGTTGCTGTCAATTACCTTTTCCACTTTGAGCTCCGGTCCAACCGCTTCACGTTTGGTATAAATGGTTTCCTGGCTGAGAATCGGGACTTTTACGGGAACTTGTTCGGTATGAAGGTCGTTGAGGAAGATTGGATTCTTGTCCAGGCTATTTTTGCCGGTGAAAGCTTTCTTAGGGTCTCCCTCGAATTCGGTCAGTCGTTTCAGAAGGGTAATGCGGTAGGCTTTTTTAGAAACAGATTCAATCTTTTCGATGTTGAAGTTGGCTCCCACTTTCTCTTCTTTCAAAACAGGGCGTATGATTTTGCCATATACTGTATCCTGATGGAGTTGTCCACGAGGAGTGAGTTGGACCTTCTTGTTCGTGCCACCCTTGCATTTGGAGGTGTTGACGTTGCGGGTTACGACCTTGCTACGGGACTTGATGGAAATCAGGATGTCCTCAATGTGCTTTCTTGCTTCTGAACGGAACTCGTCCATGGGAATGGGCGGGTTGAAACGGAGTTTGCCTTTGGCATCACGGAAGAGTTCGTTGGTTTCAATGTAGCGGACGATGGCGGATCGTTCGGATTTGGGCAGTTGATTGATGTCAATGTCTCTCAAATCAATGTAATGGTCTTCGTCAGCACCCTTTTGGATGCGTGCATTGAGGTTGTTGAGGTACTGGATGTACGAACGTTTGGTAAAGGCAATGGTGAGGGCATCCATCGCGTGATGGCGGTGGTCGTTGCGTTTGGTCCAGTCCTTAATCTTCTTGATGCGGCGTCCGTCTTTGTCGGTTTCAACCTCCGTCAGTCCGAGTTTTTCGTATTTGTCGTAGTTCAGTTCCTTCATCATATCCACCAATTGCCAGTCTTCGCGGAGGCGGTCGGTGATAGAACCGGTGGTGGATACAACGTCGCGGACAAGGTCCTCCAAAAGGGATTTTGCCAGTTTTGCGATGTATTGGGTTTCCCGCAGATCCCGTTCGATAAAGCCTTGGGGGATGTCTGCTTCCTTCATTAGCAATTTGTTGCGTTTGGCCTTGCTGATGATGTTTTTCTTGAACAGGTGTTCTACCCGGTTTTCGTATTCTTCCAATTGGATGCTGTTCTTGCCATATTTGTTGGCAACAAAGTCGTAGGCCGTGGTGTTTGATTTGTCAATGTTTGCTTGACGTACTTCCAGGGTCTTGTTGGAGAAAGAGTCATCGAAGAGTCGGGCTTTCGGAATGATGTGTTCGATGTCGAAATCCTTTCCAAACAATTTTTCAAAAGGAATGTACGTATTGGTGTACAAGGTGTGGAATCCGTTTTCTGCCAACTCCAGGTAGAGTCTGTAGCGGATGAGGTCGTTGCGGCTCGGGTTGGGGTAGCCTTTGGATGCCAGTTCTTTACGAAGCTTTTCGTGCTCAAGACTCGCTTTTGAAATGTTTTCGGACATTTCTTTCCGCTCTTTTGCACTTTTCTTCAGTTCCCGTGCCAGTTCAATGCGGATTTCGTCGGGTTTGCCATAAGTACTGATAATCTCGTTCACCACATTGATCATTTGGTTGAGGATTTTCTCAACCACCGGATTTCGCAGGCTGTTTTTGGGGATGATTTCCAGGAAGTCTTTGTATATTTTGTTGTCCAGTTCTTCACGTGTCAGGGATTTTGCAGAGTGACGGTATCCTGCATATTCGCAAGCCAAGCTGTACTCGTTCCCGTCCTTCATATAGGGAAGGATTTTCCGCATGGCCTTGCTGGAAAGACTGCCGTAATCGGAAGCGAAAGTGACTCCGGCTAGGATTTTGGCTGCGTCTTCATCCATGCCGGTGATAGCCCGAATCTTCTCAATCAGTTTCTGGTTGCCACTGATGGATTTGTCGCCTTCAAAGGAGTAGAGTACGTGCCATAGTTCGTACATGGGTTGCTTGGAGAAAGCATCGCCTTCCAAGTCGCTGTCGAAGCAAAGGAAGTCGGTACGGAAGCCCAGGTTCGTAAATATTTCTTGGACGCGAGTGAAGTTTTCGACGCTTGAATATTTTTTGGGATCAAACTCGTATCCATTGATTTCAAGGATTTTGTAGTATGCTTCAAACAATCGGGTTTGGGTGTTGTTTCCTTCGACTGATTTATAATTCAAATGCAAATCTGTTGTTTTCTTGTAGAGTAGGGACAACACTTGTTTGTCCGAGAGTTTCCCAGCAATGTTCAGTTCTCGGAATAGCATTTCTTTTTGCTCTTGCTCTAAATATACGTTGTTGACCTTGAGGTTGTTGATGATCTGCCAAATTTTGAATTCCTGGAATAGGGGAGATGATTTAGGACAAGCGCGTAAGCCGACTGTTTTTGTTTTAGTTTTGCCATCCACTGTGATTTCTATATCACGGTGTTCAAATTCACACAGACCAATCAGCCCTTTCTGGCTACGCAGAGGGCGTTGGTAGAAAATTACGATATCCCGAATTTCTTTTTTGAGTTCAGGGGTGAGTTCTAGGTGGAATTGGGCTTGCGTTTCCCACACTCGCTCAAATTCATCCAAATAGTCCTGGCGGAAATAAACCTCATTTTTTAGACTATGGTGCCGATCTTTACGGATGAGTTCCCATTGTTTCTGGCCAACCGTCATTTTGTTGAAATAGAGTTCTTTGCTTCGGTCACTGATATTACCCAAGTAGCCGGATGTTGTTCGGATACTGTCGCAAATTTCTTGTAAGGCAATGGCTAATTCTTCCAAGGATACCTGTTGTTTTGCGGCTGTCGCCCTTAGGCGGTAGCTGTCGCGTTTGAGGTCTTTTCCTTTCAGGTCCCGCTTCATTCCGACAATGCCAAAGGCTCCTTCGCAGATTTTCCAAACTTGGCCTTTGTTCTTGCCCTCAATGTCTGTTCGTAGTCTATCGGTCAGCAATTCAGGGTAGAAGCTTTGTTGGACTTGCCAAACGCGGTTTAATTCAGCATTGAGATCAGAACGGTAGAAGTCCGGAATCTGGAATTTGTTCTGGAGCATTCTATCGTACACATATTGCCCGGGGGTAATCTCTTTTTCATAGAGCTCTTTTGCGAGTTGCAGACCATCTACGATGCTTCCATCATCCCCTTTGTCAGCTTTACGACTGCTTTTGTACCCCCTTTTCTTATTGATGTGCAGTAATACTCGAGCAAATTCTTCTAGCGAAATTTCTTGGGTTGCTGCAGCAGCTCGTAAACGGAGAGTCTCGTGGGTTGTGTCAGGGCCTTGTTCTGTAAGGTATGAATCATCGTTAATCCAACCGGCCGCTTTGATTGTGGAGATCAATGCGTCTCTCCGTAATTTATAGCGTTGCAAGTTTCTGCGCATGCTTCTGGATTGGGTTCGGGCAGCGTTTGGTGTAACCGATTTCCCCGCGCTGAAGAAATCTGCAGGGTTCCCTTTTACTTCTTTCCCAAACTCATTCGTGAACGTGTCGTATTGGATAACGCGTACTCCAAGTTTTGTGATGAAAGATCTTTCGTTGCTGTTTTCTGCTTCATTCACAAGGGCCCATCCAATGGAAGAAGTCCCCAAATCCAATCCTAATATTTTTTTCATAACCGTATGATTTTCGGTGGTGTTTTATTTTTTCAAAGTTAAGTATTGCTTTTCTAAAAACCAGTTTTTAACTTTGCAGAAATTTCGAAGCAATTCACAATAAGGATTATTCCGTTGTGAAAACATTTAAGGCGGGGCCGTTGGTCTCGCTTTCTTTTTTATGGTATTGCTGCAGTTGTTCTGCGAGGTAAGTTTTGAGCTCGGGGGAGCCGATGAGGGTGATGTCGTTGAGCAGGCCCATCACGAAGCGTCCGACGCCGGCGAGGTTGTGGACGGTGGTCTTGAGTAGCCAACGGTTGCTGTGAGCCAGGGAAGCTTCCGAATCGGAATCCAGGGCTTTCAGGTCGCGGGCGGCCAGGGGAAATTCTTCGAGCAGGAGGTTTTTTGCCCGTAGGTTCAATTCCAGGGTAACCGGGATGCACTCGGTTCCATTCATCCGGAAACAGTCTGTCGAGATCTTTTGGTGAGCGGACTCGTACATCCAGGGGGTATCCATTGATACAACCTCGCCAATGCGGGCGATTTTATATACCCTATTTTGTTGTTTCTCCACATCATAACCCCAGATTTCGATGAGGTTGGTGGTAAAGGCAAAGGGTTCCAGGATCCGGTTGGAGATCGTATGTGAGTGGGCAGATTCGTAGTCTTTCAGGATGACCTGCTGTTTGTTGCGAATCGCTGTACCCAAGGCTTCGATCCGTTTGGCCAAGTCTTTGTTGGCAACAAAATCATAGGCTCCTGTGAGTTGATAAACGGCTGCGAGTTTCTTCTGAAGATTTGTTTTCAGGGAGTTGGGTTCGTTCAGGCTGTTGATGAGCGAGTGGACGATGTAGGCTTCCTCTTCTGAAAAATAAATCAGTTTGTTGAAATTCAGTTGTGTGCCGGGAAATTTTGCCAGTTTGTACACGTTTGGCTGCCGTTTTTCAACGACGAATCCGCTGTAGCGGAACGTATCGATGTACCGGTAAATCGTGCGCGAGGAAGTGTCCATCAGGCGGGCCAATTCTTCGACCGTGTAATCTTTCGATCCGCTCATCATCATGATCAGGCGGAGCAAACGTTCTATTTTAGGGTGATCCATGTAGTCAGTGTGTAGGCAAAAATTGCGATTTTGACAAATTTAAACAATCTTTTGCGTAATGTAAAAGATTCAGTCAGAGAAAGCTTGCTTTTGATTCTTTTTGACAGGACGTTGTCAAAAAATTATAACAACAAACTTTTTAGCGTCTATGTCATTTTCTGGCCCAAGGTTTGCTGATGGGAGGGCAAACAAATAAGTGAACAATAAATCAGAATACGAATATGTTACAAATAGGAGATAAAATGCCGGCATTTTCGGTCGTGGACCAAAACGGCAACAAAGTAAGTTCCCAAGATTTGTTGGGCAAGAAGACCATTATTTATTTTTATCCGAAGGACAATACCTCCGGCTGTACGGCACAGGCTTGCAACTTACGGGACAACTACGAGGCCCTTACAGCGGCCGGATACAATGTGGTTGGGGTAAGCAAGGACTCCGCTGCATCGCACACGAAGTTCATCGCCAAGAATCAGCTGCCGTTTACTTTGTTGGCGGATACGACGACAGAAATGCAACAGACATTCGGGGTGTGGGCAGAGAAGAAGATGTGTGGAAAGACCTACATGGGAACGTTGCGTACAACCTTCATCTTCAACGAAGAAGGTGTTCTGGAAAAGGTGGTTGAAAAGGTCGATACAAAGAATCACGCGGCACAGATTCTATAGTTTTGTTGCGTACCCCACAAAACGAGCGTAGCGAGCTTTAACAAGCGTGCCAGGCTTTGCTTTGGGATGATGTGCCAATGAAACAAGCTTTTGGATGATGTACCAATGAAAAAAGGGGGCCTACAAGCCCCCTTTTCGTTTCAGTTCTTCTACGTAGGCATCGATGCGCCGCAGTTCGCGCGGGATGCGGATTTGTTGCGGACAGTGAGCAACGCACTTGCCACAGCCGATGCAGTGGTCGGCTTGGCGAAGTTTGGGAACACTGCGGTCGTAACCGATCAGGAAGGCGCGACGCGCCCTCCGATAGTGTTCGTCTTGTGTGTCCGACGATACATACCCTTCGTTGATGCATTTGTTGTAGTGGGAGAAGATAGACGGAATGTCGATGCCGTACGGGCAAGGCATGCAATATTGGCAGCTGGTGCAGGGTACGGACGGATATTCGACAAAGGTTTGGGCTGTCTTTTCCAGGAGTTCGAACTCGGCATCGGTACAGGGTTCAAGCGGAGAATAGGTTCGGATGTTATCCTGCAGGTGTTCTAAGTAGGTCATGCCGCTCAAAACGGTCAACACACGGGGGAAGGATCCTGCAAATCGGAACGCCCAGGAGGCAATGCTGGACTGGGGACGACGGGTCTGTAGACCTTCGTTCAGGTGGTCGGTCAGGTTGGCCAGGCGTCCGCCCAGCAACGGTTCCATGATGACAACGGGAATGCCCCGTTTGTCCAATTCTGCGTACAGGTATTCGGCATTGTAGTTGGCTCCGGAAGCATGCCGGTAATCCACGTAATTCATTTGAATCTGCACAAAATCCCAGTGATACTGATCGTGCAGGGACAGGAGGTAGTCAAAGACTTTGATGTCGCCGTGGTAAGAGAAACCCAGGTTGCGGATGCGTCCGGCTTCCCGCTCTTTGAGCAGAAAGTCCATGAGTCCGTTGTCGAAAAAGCGTTGCTGAACAAAGGGAATGCCGCTACCACCACCAACGTTGTGCAGCAGGTAGTAGTCGAAATATTCCGTTTTCAAGTACTTGCGTGAGTTCTCGTACATTTGTACAGACGCCTTGTACAGTTCTTTTCCCGTCAATCCTTCGCGGGCAAAGCTTTGGTTGGACATTTTGGTGGCCAACAAGTAAGATTCGCGGGGATGGCGTGAGAGGGCAATACCGGTGGCGGTTTCGGACTGGCCGCGTCCGTAAGGCGGAGCCGTGTCAAAATAATTGACTCCGTGGGCCAAGGCGTAGTCCACCAGGCGGTTGACCGCTTCCTGGTCAATGATGTCCCCTTTTCCGTCCGGAGCGGGCATCATCGGCCAACGCATGCAGCCGTAGCCTAGGAGGGAGACCTGGTCTCCGCAGGTCGGATGGGTACGGTAGGTCATTTTGTCCGTAGGAACTTCCCCCGGAGTGTTGGACGGAAGGGAAGAATTTGCTTGGGAACGGCAACCGGTCAGGGCCACTGCGGAGAGGGCGGTGCCGGTACTCAAATGTTTCAAAAATTCACGCCGATCCAAATTATGTTGTTTTTTCATGATAGTCAGATGAAAAGTACAGGATTAAACAAGACGGTGACGATCGTTTCCTTCTACATAAATGGCACTGAACGGGCGGGAAGGGCAGAGGTTTTCACAAGCCCCACAGCCGATGCAACGTTCGGTGTTGATCGAAGGAATTCGGATGGAATTGGGATCTTCCGGATTGGAAGGGACCATCTTGATGGCACCAACCGGACAGTGGCGGGCGCAATTGCTGCACCATACGCCTTCGGATGCGGCCAGACAGTTTTCTTGGATCCAGACCGCCCGGCCTACTTGGATGGCTGATTTTTCGGCTTCGTCGATGCGTTGGATAGCGCCGGTCGGGCAGATTTCGGAGCAACGGGTGCATTCGGGACGGCAATAACCGCGCTCAAACGAAGACTCCGGCTGCATCAGGGATTCCAACCGGGACGAGGGGCGCAGTACCTGGTTCGGACAGGCGGCTACACACAATTGGCAGCCGGTGCAGTGTTGGGCCAGGTGATACAGACTTTGAGCACCCGGCGGAACAATCGGGGTCTGGCGTTTGGGGACTTTCTTGTCTTCAATGAAGGCCAGTCCTCCATCCACCTTGTCTTGTTGTGCTTTCAGAACAGCCGTAGTGGTAGCGGCTGCGACAACGGTCAGGAAGCGACGGCGACTGTTGTTAGAAGTGCAGCGGTCAGACGTACCTGCAGTTGCGTCAGTGTTTGCGACTGCATTGGCTTCCGGGGTGCCTTTGGCCAAGCATTTGCAGGCTCTCAGCCGGTATTGGATGGCGCCGCGGTTGCAGGTATCCAGGCAGTCCAGGCAGACTACGCAGCGGCTGTAGTCAATGCAGTGTTCTGCGCTGTTGATGCAGGAAGCTTTGCAGTTTTTGGCACAAAGACCGCAGCCGTTGCATTTGGATGTATCAATCATGGGACGGAACAACGAGAACTTCGACAAAAAGCCGAGGACGGTTCCCACCGGGCAGACGGTGTTGCAGTAGGTGCGGCCGTTGCGCCAGGCCAGGATGCCCAGGGCAATGAACGTCACCGCTGCCACCGCAAAAGTGCTCAGACTGCGGATCCACACCTCGGTCCGGTAAAACGCATAACTGTCACAACGTTCCGCCAGATAGGCCAACGCGTTGTTGCCCCATTGGTACAGCGGGGCAAAGAGGTTTTGGGCAATGCGACCGTAGGCACTGTAGGGTGCCAGCAGGGCTGCTACGGAACCAATCCCGGCCACCAGAGCCACCACAAACAAAGCCAGCATACCGTACCGAAGCCATTTCTTCGCTGGAGAGTAGCTGTAGCGGTGTTTTTTCTGTTTGCGGCCGAAGTAGGCAAAGATGTCCTGAAGAATGCCCAACGGACAAATGACCGAACAATAGACCCGGCCCAGCAACAGGGTCAGCAAGACGAGTACCAGGATCACGCCCACATTCAGGGCCAGGACGGCCGGCAGGAACTGGATCTTGGCCATCCAGCCGAACCAGGTGTGCAAGGCACCGGTAACATCCAGAAACAGCAGGGTGATACCCAAAAAGACTAGAGTTGCCAAGACAACGCGCAGTCGTCGCAGCAGGGATTTGGATTTGCTCATGACGGGAATTATTTCTTATCAGGATCCTTAAACAAGAAGATGAAGAGGAGGGCCACCACCAGGGCAAAACCGGCAAATACATACCAGGCAGAACTCCAGCTCGAAACGGCGGCGTTGTTGACATAGTGGTTCACAATGGCTTGGGCGGAAAGGGTACCGATGGTCGCACCGAGACCGTTGGTCATCAACATGAAGAGACCTTGAGCACTGGAACGGATGTTCTTGTCGGTCTTCAGGTTTACATAAAGCGAACCGGATACGTTGAAGAAGTCGAAAGCGACACCGTACACAATGCAGGAGAGGATGAACATCCACACACCGGAACCGGGGTTACCGGCACCGAAAAGACCGAAGCGGAGTACCCAGGCAAACATCGCCATCAGCATGACGTTTTTGATGCCAAAACGTTTCATGCAGAAGGGAATCAGCAGGATACACAAAGTTTCCGAAACTTGGGACAAGGAAATGAGGGCATTGGCATTGTTGGCACCCCAAGTGGCCGCGAACTCCGGAATATCCCGGAAGTGGGTGATGAAGGGATTGGCAAAGCCGTTGGTGATTTGCAGGGAGACACCGAGCAACATCGAGAAGATGAAGAAGATGGCCATGTCTTTGTTCTTGAACAGGGAGAAGGCGTTCAATCCCATAGCTTCCACCAGGCTTTGTTTCTTTTCTTCTTTCTTGATCGGGCATTTGGGCAGGGTCAGGGCATAGGCCATCAGGATCAGACCCAAAACACCGGATACGAAGAATTGGTTGTAGGTCAATTGATATTGTACCCCGTTGGCGTCGGTCATCCAGTTGACAAAGAGCATGCTGCAGATGAAACCGATGGTGCCGAAGACGCGGATCGGCGGGAACGCTTTCACGGTATCATAGCCGGCTCCTTCCAGGCCGATGTAGGCCACCGAGTTGGACAGGGCGATGGTCGGCATAAAGAAAGCTACGCTGATGCTGTAGAGTGCAAACAGGGTGCTGAACTCCACGGTTTCTGCGGTCATTCCGTAATAACCGGCCGCAATCATCGCGGCTCCGGCAATCCCGTGGCAGAGGGAGAGTACGCGTTGCGCTTGCATGTATTTATCGGCGATGATGCCGATGAGGGCCGGCATAAAAATGGAAACAATTCCTTGCATTGCATAAAAAATACCGATTTTTTCGGCCAGGTTGATGTTGACCAGGTAACTGCCCATGGAAGTCAGGTAGGCTCCCCAGACAGCAAATTCCAAAAAGTTCATCGCGATGAGTCGCGAACGGATGGCTTTGTACATATACTAAATCGTTTATAAAAGGTAATCAATGAATAAAAGGGTCAGGAAACCCAACAGCAGGGCGTAAGTGGCCGATTTGTGATGGCCGTGGGAGTGCGTCTCCGGAATCATTTCATCGCTGACCACGTAGAGCATGGAGCCGCCAGCAAAGGCCAGCATCATGGGTAGGAGCAGTTCTGACAATGCGCCCAAGGCGTAGCCGAACCAGATACCCACAATTTCCAGCAGGCCGATGACCAGCGACAGGCCGATCGTCCGCCAACGGCTGACACCCGCCAGCAGGAGCGGCGCAATGATGACCATGGCTTCCGGAACGTTCTGAATGGACAGACCCACCGTGACCGACCAGGCGTTGGAAATGTCCTCCGCATTGAATCCGACACCGGCTGCAATGCCTTCCGGCAGTTTGTGCAGGGCTACCGCCAGGACGAACAGCATGACCTTGTTGAGGCGGTCGTTCGTCTTGTGTTCTTCCGGATCCAGACCGGTAATGGTATGCAGGTGGGGGGTGAACAGGTCCAGGAGGTTGAGGAAGAGGGCTCCCAGGATGACACCAGTCAGGACAATCCACCAACCGTCGGCACCGGCCCCTTCCATGGCCGGAACAATCAGCCCCAATGCGGCCGCTGCCAGCATCACGCCGGCACAGTAGCCCATCATCGTATCGTGCCATTTGTGCGGAATCTTCTTGATTCCAAAGCCCAGGATGGCTCCCAATACGGTTGATCCGGCCAATCCCGCGGCACTAATCCAAATTGCGTTCATAAGTCTAAAAATAGGACGTCTCGCAAATGTATAAAATATAAATCAATTCTACGAATTGCCATACGGCGGTTGTTCGGCTTCGTTCAGGTACGGGGAAGAGACCAGGTTTAAGGTCAGTCCCAGGGCTTCCGCGATGCGGATGAATGAGGAAAGTTGAAGATCGGTTTCCCCTTTCTCAATCCGGTTGATGTAGGTTCGCTCCCGGCTGATCTGTTGAGCGAGTTCCTTTTGGGTGATGCCCAGTTCTTTCCGTCGTTTGCGCAGCAGTTCTCCGTAGTACCAGGCTCGGGCTTTGGCATCAAACTCCGCTCTCTCCTCGCTTCCGATTTCTCCCACCTCGCGAGCGAGAACAGTCTCTGCCTTCACATAACCCGGTTTCTTGCTGAAATCCGTGTTGCGAAGCTTTTGCAATTCTTCTGTTGTCAGTCGTTTAGCAGTCATTTCAATATCGTTCTTAAAATGTTGATAGCTCGGTCAATGGCCTTCTCGTAATCTTTCGTGCTTTTCTTGATGAAGCCATTCAGAAAGATGATGCATTTTGCCAAGTTGATGTTTTCGTTGTCAGCAGAGAACAAGATGATTCGCACTTCGTTGTTAACCGAAATTCTCACTTCGTAGAAGTCTGTGTTGGTTAGTTTTTTTACAAACTTGCTCGGAATCGGATTTACAGTTTCAAGTATAACCGTTGCGTAGCGCAATTTTTCTAGGGTCCGAGGTGAGGAATTTTTTTCAAATTCCAGGTAATCGGGCGAATAAATTAGTTCTCTCATGATCAACAGCACAATTTCTATGCAAAGGTAACTAATTCGTTTCTTTTCGTCAAGTGATTGGGTTTGAATTTCTCTATAAGTTTCATAAATTTGCGGATTATAGAAAAGATCAAAATTATGAAACTGCAACATTTTTTCTGGATGAGTATCTGTGCGGTAGCGGGGATGCTCGTATTGAACGCTTGTGAAGAATCTAAAAAACAAACAGACATGAGTGAAAACAATCCTGTTATTGAAAATATGATGGCGCGTCGCAGCATCCGCAAGTACTTGCCGCAGGCGGTGGAACGCGAAAAGATGGAAACCATTCTGAACTGCGGTATCAATGCCCCGAATGGCCAAAACAAACAATCTTGGGAAATCCGTGTGGTGGACGATGCTGAAACCATGGACGCAATTGTGGCCGCGATGGCCAAGGCCAATCCCGAAGTGCCGGCTGATATGATCCGCGGTTGCTTCCGCGGTGCACCGACCATGGCTTTCATTGCCAACGATCTTTCTTACGATTTTTCGGTCATTGACTGTGGCCTGTTGTCCGAAAACATGATGTTGTCGGCTTGGTCATTGGGTGTCGGCTCCATTTGCCTGGGCAGCCCGATCCGATTCCTGAACAACGTTTCTTCCGTGGATCCGATCTGGGAAACCCTGGGCTTCAGCAACGGCTACCGTCCGGTCATCTGCATCGGCTTTGGCTATGCGGACGAAGCTCCGGCTGCCAAACCCCGCAATCCTGAAAAATATCGTTTTGTTTCGGTAAAATAGCCGGCATGAAGAAATTGAGCCTGATCCTGTTGCTGTTTGGTCTTGCCGCTACGATGCTGGCTCAGACCACGCCCAAGAAAGATTGGGCCAAGTACGAAAAATACGCCGCGGCCAACGAACGTCTGCTGGAAGCTATGGCTTCGGATCCGGAGGCGGCACCGAAGGTCGTATTCATGGGTAATTCCATCACCGAATTGTGGTTCAAGTACCGTCCGTCCTTTTTTGAGGAAAACGACTATGCGGCCCGGGGTATCAGCGGGCAGACGACGTACCAGATGCTGGCCCGGTTCCAACGCGATGTGGTGGACTTGCACCCGGAGGCGGTGGTGATTCTGGCGGGGATCAACGACATTGCCGAAAACAGTGGTCCCATCTCCATCGACAACATCGTGGGCAACATCAAGTCCATGTGCGACATTGCCTGGGCCAACGGCATTCAGCCCATCTTGTGTTCTGTTTTACCCTGCGACTACCTTTCCTGGCGCAAGGATCTGACGCCGGCACAGGATGTGGTGGACCTCAATACGAAGATTCTCGCTTTGGCGCAGTCCGAGGGGATTGCCTATGTCGATTATTATACGGCCTTGGACAACGGTCTGGGCGGCTTGGGACCCGAACATTCCGGGGACCGCTGCCATCCCAACGAGGCCGGTTATCAAATTATGGAAAACATCATCCAATCCTTCTTGAGGAGATTGTAGTATGAAAAAACTTTTTTTGCTTCTGGTGGCCATGTTGGCCGTGCTGGCGACGGGTGCTTGCCGTTTGGTGGACTTTCATGAGTTCTCGATATCCGGGCGCGTCGTGGATGAAGACGGAAAACCGATTTCCGGAGTAACGGTAAAGGTCTCTGAGGACAATACCGAAGCGGTTACGACCGCCAACGGGACCTTTACGTTCAGCAAGATGGCGTTGGGTATGAAAACATTGACCTGTTCACACACCGCATATCAGACACAGAAAGAGTATGTTGAGGTGCGTCACTTCTATAACGTACAGGTGGATATTGTGATGCAGCGAATCGCTGATGAGGAGCCCGATCCGGAACCCGAACCCGATCCGGAACTCGATCCAGTATTGGAAGCTTTGGCGGAAAGCATGGTCTTTGTGGAAGGGGGAACTTTCCAGATAGGAGCGACTTCCGAGCAAGGTTCGGATGCAGACACTAACGAGAAACCTGTTCATTCGGTGACATTAAGTCATTTTTACATGGGCAAGTACGAAGTGACGCAGGGTCAGTGGAAGGCGGTGATGGGATCGAATCCGAGTAATTTTACCGGCGATGACAATCTTCCGGTTGAGCGAGTGAGTTGGAAGGATGTGCAGGAGTTTATTCAAAAATTGAATGCGCTAACAGGCAAAACTTACCGTTTACCGACGGAGGCAGAATGGGAATATGCGGCCCGAGGTGGCAAGAAGAGCCAAGGTTACAAGTATGCGGGCAGTAACACAATCAACAAGGTGGCTTGGTACGAGAAAAACAGTGGTTACAAGACTCATCCGGTCGGTCAAAAGCAACCGAACGAATTGGGTTTGTACGACATGAGCGGGAATGTAAGTGAATGGTGCCAGGACTGGTATGGAAGTTATTCTTCATTCGCCCAGACCAATCCGACGGGTCCTACCAGTGGTTCGTACCGCGTCCTTCGTGGGGGTAGTTGGGGCAGCGATGCTGGGGACTGCCGGGTAGCCTATCGGAACAACCTCAATCCCTCCATCAGGAATAACCATTACGGGTTCCGGTTGGTAGACGGGGAATTGCCTCCGCAAGAGGATCCGGAACTCGATCCAGTATTGGAAGCTTTGGCGGAAAGCATGGTCTTTGTGGAAGGGGGTACCTTCCAAATGGGAGCGACTTCTGAGCAAGGATCGGATGCATTCGATGACGAGAAACCTGTTCATTCGGTGACCTTAAGTGGTTTCTACATCAGCAAGTACGAAGTGACCCAGGCTCAGTGGAAAGCGGTGATGGGAGAGAATCCGAGCGCTATTGGCGGCGATGACAATCGTCCGGTTGAATGTGTGAGTTGGGAGGATGTGCAGGAGTTTATTCAAAAATTGAATGCGCTAACAGGCAAGACCTATCGTCTGCCGACGGAAGCGGAATGGGAATATGCGGCCCGAGGCGGCAAGAAGAGCCGAGGTTACAAGTATGCGGGCAGTAACACAATCGAAGAGGTGGCTTGGTGCGCTGAAAATAGTAGAGGAGAGACGTATCCGGTCGGTCAAAAGCAGCCGAACGAATTGGGTTTGTACGACATGAGCGGGAATGTAATTGAATGGTGTCAGGACTGGTATGGAAGTTACGACTCATCCGCCCAGACCAATCCGACGGGTCCTTCCAGTGGTGATTGCCGCATCCTTCGTGGGGGTAGTTGGGGCAGCGATGCTGGGAACTGTCGGGTGTCCCATCGGAACGCCAACTATCCTTCCGACTGGGATTATGATCACGGGTTCCGTTTGGTTTTGCTCCGCTAAGTTTATAAATAAGATAAAAAAGAAAAAATAACACGTCATGAGCTCAGCAAAAAGAAGCCTGGGAGGCTTTCCAAGCTGAGCGAAAGACGAAGCACAACAGCACAAGCATGAAAAGATACATTTTATGGGGTTTGTTTTTCCTGGTGGTTGGTCTGATGCCGGAGCTCCAGGCCCAATCCTTGAAGATGACGTTCGCAGGCGAAGTACGCATGGATGAGACGGACATGGATGCGACGTCCTATTATCCCATCCGGGACCAGAACGACAACCTCTGTGCCCTGATCAAGGTGCGACCGACCAACGAGTTGAAGAACCCGTTGGTGTTGGATAACGGTGGCCTTGGGGTGACCAAACGCCAGGAAATGGAAAGTGGTGAGTACTGGTTTTGGGTTCCGTACCAAACCAAGAACCTCTATTTTGCGTGCAAAGGCTACGACGAGATGCCCCCGATTCCGGTCCAGTTGAAAGCGGGTAAAGTGTACCGTATTTCCCTGCGGACCGATGCGGTGGAACAGACCATTTGGAATGCCGCAATTTCCTTCAATTACCTGCGGATGCACATCGTTCCCGAAGGAGCAACGGTTTCCGTGGGAGAAACGGAAGATTGTTCCCTTTACTCGGAAGCGGTGGCCGGCAATGATTTTGAGTATCAATTGAATTACGGCCGTTACTACTACCGCATCGAACATCCGGAACACGAGACGGTTTTCGGACAAGTGGAGGTGTCGGAAGAGGATCAACAACTGGAAATTCAGATGAAACCGGCCTACAGCCTGTTGGCGTTTGAAAGTGACCCGTCGGATGCACAGGTGTTTGTGAACGGCAAATACGTGGGTAACACCCCTTTCCGTTCGGAAACCCGTTACCTGCGCGGTGAAGTGGAAGTCCGGATGCAGAAGAAAGAATATGCCTCCCATGTCGAGAAGATCCAGCTGAGTGGAAACGGAGAGGTACAGACGGTGCGTATGCAGTTGGATCCCAAGTTTGCGACCGTGACCTGTACGTGTGAGGACCCGCAAGCAGAACTTTGGGTGGACAATGTATATCGCGGCCAGGGTTCTTGGACCGGTCACCTGAGTTCTTCTTCCAAACACATCCTGGAAGCCCGTAAGGCTGGTCACCAGTCACAAAGCATTTCATTCTCGGTCAAGGAGAAAGAGGTTGTGACCAAGACCGTCGAAGCACCAGTTCCTTTGTATGCGATCCTGTCCGTTGAATCCGTGCCTACAGGGGCAACCATCCTCCTCAATGGAGAGGAAATTGGGAAGACACCGAAGGTGAAACAAGTGGTCATGGGTACATACCAATTGACATTGGAAAAGGACGGTTTTGCTCCGAAGACGATTGAGATCGAGTTGAAACACAACCAACGTCTGACAGTCAAAGAGGAGCTTGTTAAAGCCGATAAGTCTGCGAAGAAAGCCAATGAATCTGCGAAGGCAAAGCCTGCTGCTGAGAAAAAGGCCGAGCCCCGCCCTGGCAACACGACCCGACGTCTGTTTGCAGAATTGAATTATGGAATGGGTTTTGCGTCGAAGCGTTTGGAATACCGCGCCTGTTCAATGAATTTCTGGGGGGCGACCGTTGGCTACATTCCCAAACAGTGGGGTGGTTATATCTCGGGTCTTTACGGGGTAGAGTACGGAGATTTTGTGGCGACAGCCGGTCTGATTTACCGCTTGCCGGCGCAAGGACGTGTGGGTGGTAGCCGGATGGATCTGCAGTTGTATGCCGGTGGCGGGATCTTCTCCGGAACTCCGGGTGGTCCGGTGGAAGCCGGCCAGTTGCAGTGGATGGGAGACCTTGGTGTACGTTTCGGCTTCGATGCCTTCTCCACTCAATTCCAGTGTCTCTCCCTTTCGTTGGGCTGTAAGATTACGGCTTCCTGCCTGATTCCGACCCTCGGTGTCGCGATCTCGCTGCAGCGCTAAATCCTACCTATGATGGATTCTATCGTAGCCACTCAGCAATGGGTGGCTATGTTATTTTGTAAATTTTTATGAAATGGTATTGCAGACTGAAAATACTTTCCGAATTTTGTAACGAGAATCTGCCCGTATTCTTTCAGAGTTTGCCTTGCGGGAGAAAGAGACGGGAGCGAATCCACCGGATACGATCAGCCTGACGTTCATAGAACTGGCGGGATTTACGAAGACTTTGGATAAATGCGAAACAATTGTTGACAAATGGTGCTATTCATTTAAGAACATGTCGCGGTTGGATCGCTTGCCTGAAGATCTGCAGTTGGATATCTTTCAGCGTCTCTTCAAGGCTGCAGAGATAGCGCAGTTTACACATGAGAAACGAATACAATACGATAAGGATATGATGACAGAACTGGACTGGGAAAATGTCTTGTACACCGCGGAGCATAGAGGCGAGCAGAGAGGCCTCCAGAGCGGCCTCCATAGAGGCGAGGCTTCAGCGAAGGCTACTATAGCAAGGAACTTGCACAAAGATGGATTTTCTGTGGAAAAGATTGCAGAATTGGCAGAACTGCCTGCCGAGCAGGTGACGGCAATCCTGGAGGCAGCTGATGGCGCTGTGTAGTGGATCGTATCTTTCAGTATGGTGACAAAAAAAGCATCTCGTTTTGAGATGCTTTTTTTTGTCCAGTCTCGGAAAGGAGGCTTATTTTTTCAAGCCCAATTTTTCCAGCAATGCTTCGGGTTTCGGATCGTGGCCGCGGAAGTTGCGGTAGATCACGGAAGCATCGTAAGTGCCGCCGGCAGACAAGATGTTGTCACGGAAGGATTGTGCCACTTCTTGGTTGAAGATGCCCTTTTCTTTGAACAACGAGAAGGCGTCGGCTTCCAATACTTCTGCCCATTTATACGAGTAGTAACCGGCAGAGTAACCGCCTTGGAAGATGTGGGCGAAGGCCGGAGAGCTGGCGGTACCTTCTACGCTCGGCATGATCGAGGTGGAAGCCAGAGCTTGTTTTTCGAAGGTGAGAACGTCGGTAGCCGGAACTTCGGTCAGGGTGTGCCAAGCCATGTCCATGATGCCGTAGTGCAATTGGCGAACTTGGCCATAAGCAGCCAGGTAGTTTTTCGCAGCAACGATTTTTTCAATCAACGCAGCCGGGATGGTTTCACCGGTTTGGTAGTGTTTGGCAAAGGAGTTCAGGAATTCGGGTTCAAATGCCCAGTTTTCCATGATTTGGGAAGGGAGTTCCACAAAGTCGCGGGGAACGTTGGTACCGGTCAGGGAGCTGTAACGGCCTTTTGCAAATACACCGTGCAGTACGTGACCAAATTCGTGCAGGAAGGTAACCAACTCGTCGTGGGTGATCAGGGCCGGGGTGTCACCGGTGGGTTTGGTGAAGTTGCAGACCATGTTGATGAAGGGGCGGTATTCCACGCCGTCTTTTTGACCTTGTTCACGGAACGAAGTCATCCAGGCACCGCCACGTTTGCTGGCGCGCGGGAAGAAGTCCGCATAGAGCAGGGCCAGGTGGCTGCCGTCGCGGTCGGTGATGTCGAATACCTTCACATCGGGGTGGTAAACGGGCACGTTGTTCACTTCTTGGAAGTGGATGCCATAGAGGCGGTGTGCCAAATCAAACACAGCGTCAATGCAGCTTTCCAATTGGAAGTAGGGTTTCAATTCTTCGGCGTTCAATGCATATTCCGCTTCTTGGTAACGTTCTGACCAGTAGTTGAAGTCCCAAGGCATGAGCTGTTTATCTTCAAAGCCATTCTTTTTGGCATATTGGAACACTGCTTGTACGTCTTTTTTTGCGAATTCCAAGGTTTGGTCCATCAATTCGTCCAGGAAGTTGTTGACGATGTCTTTGCTGTTGGCCATGCGTTCTTCCAATGCATAGTCAGCGTAGGTTGCGTAACCGAGGAGGTTGGAAATTTTGATGCGCAGGTCTGCGATTTCTTTCACAACACCGGTGTTGTCGTATTCGCCACCGATACCGCGGGTGTTGTACGCCATGTACATTTGTTTGCGCAGGTCGCGGACTTGGCTGTTCTTCATGAACGGAGAGTAGCTGGGAACGTCCAAGGTGTACACCCAACCGGTCAGGCCTTTTTCGGCAGCGGTTGCAGCACCCATTTCTTTGACGTATTCCGGAAGACCGAGCAGGTCTGCTTCTTCGGTGATGTGCAATTGGTAAGTGTTGGTAGAGGCCAGAACGTTTTTACCGAATTGCAGGGTCAGCAACGAAAGTCTTTCGGAATATTGGCGATAGAGTTCTTGGTCGGCTTCGTTGAGGTTGGCACCGTTGCGGACAAAGCTCTTGTAGCTGTCTTCGAGCAATTTGGCTTGGTCTGCTTCCAGGTTCAAACCGTCTTTTTGTTCGTAAACGGCTTTGACACGTTCGAACAGCGGAGCATTCAGGGAAACATACATGGAGAAGTCGGTCATCAGGGGAGCGACTTGTTCGGCAACGGCTTGCAAGGTTTCGTTGGAGTGGGCTTCCATCAGGTTGTAGAAGATACCGGCAACGGTGTTCAGTTTTTCACCGGCATATTCCATGGCTTCGATGGTGTTTTCAAAAGTCGGTGCCTCGGGGTTGGAAACGATGGCATCGATGTCGGCTTTTCCTTCTGCAACTGCGGCTTCAAAGGCGGGCAGGTAGTGTTCGTTCTCAATCTTGTCGAACATCGGAGCTCCGTAAGGTGCGGTGGACTCGACGAGCAAGGGATTTTCCATATTACAACTGCATACTACGGCAAGCAGGGCGCTTGCCAGTACTGATTTTTTAATCATAAATTTAACTTTTTAATGGGTGTTTTATAATTTTGGGGGCCAAAAATACGCATTATCTCGGTAAAAACTAATTATTTTTAAGGCTATGAAACGAATTGCATTTCTGACGGGTGCGGGTATCAGTGCGGAAAGCGGTCTGCGTACTTTCCGGGACTCCGACGGTTTGTGGGAACAGTATCCGGTGGAAGAGGTGGCTTCCATCGAAGGATATTACCGGAATCCGGGTTTGGTGCTGGACTTTTACAACGCCCGTCGCCGCCAGTTGCTGGAGGTGGAGCCGAACGAGGCCCATCGCCTGGTTGCGGCTCTGGAAGAGGCTTACGAAGTGACGGTTGTGACCCAGAACGTCGATGACCTGCACGAACGGGGCGGTTCCCGTCATATCATTCACCTGCACGGAGAGTTGCTGAAGGCCTGCTCGAGCCGGAATCCGAACGATCCCCGGTACATCGAATCCATTGCGGCTGACCGTCGGATCGAATTGGGCGACCAGGCCGGAGACGGCACCCAGCTGCGTCCCTACATCGTTTGGTTTGGGGAAGATGTGCCGAAGATCGAGACGGCGGCGGAAGTGATTGCCCGGACGGACATCCTGGTCATTGTCGGTACCTCACTGAATGTGTATCCGGCGGCCGGTCTGCTGCATTATGCACCGCGTCACGCCGAGGTCTACCTGATTGATCCGAATCCGGTGCCGGTACACAGCATGCATCCCATTCACGTCATTGCGAAAGGGGCGGTTGCGGGGATGAAGGAGTTGTACGAAATCCTGCGTTAAGACGAGCCCTTACTAGCGGTTCTGGAGTTTGCGTTTTGTCTGGATTTTCCGCTCGATGCGGTGATTCAGAATGACTACGCAGGCCGCCAGAATGATGATGGACAGGCCAATGGCGGTCTTGGCGGTAAAGGGTTCCGAGAAGGCCCAGATGCCGATGAGTACGGCTGTGATCGGTTCCAGAATTCCCAGAATGGAACTCATGGTCGCTCCGACCAGTTTGACCGACTTGACAAGGGTGAAGTTGGAGATGGCTGTAGCGGGGATGGCGATGCCGAGGATGTGCCACCACAAATATTTTTCTGAGAAAGGAATCCACGTAATGCCGCCGGTAAATTGGCCGGTGATGATGAAGGCGATGGCCGCAAATCCCATGACGTAGCAGGTCAGCGGGGTGGATTCAACCTCTTCCAACGCTTTGCTGCGCAGACCGATGATGTAGATCGCGTAGGTAACGACCGATAGGATGGAGTAAACCAGTCCCTTGGTCAAATTGCCCCCTTCGAGGTGGATGCCGCCAGAGGATAGCAGGGCCGCACCGACGATGGAAAAGAGAATCGCGCCGATCTTGATGCCGGATTTCTTTTCATGGAAGAACAACATCATGATGGCTGCCACGATCAATGGATACATGAAGTGGATGGTGGACGAGGCGCCGCTGGTGATGTTCTGGAAGGAAAGCAACAGGGTGATGGAAGTCAGTGCCCGAAAGACCGATACGAACAGGGTCGGCAGGATGGCCTTCTTCGGTAGCCGGAACGAGTTGCCGGCCAGCAAGGCAAAAATCATCAGCACCAAGGCCCCGACGCCCCACCGGTAAGCCAGTACCTCGATGGCAGGGAACCCGTTGTTCATCAAGATGATGGAGAAGTAGGGAGCCAGACCGAACGTCAGGGAAGACGTGGCGGCCAAGGCGATGCCGAGGAGGAAGTTTTTATCGGAAGGGACTTTCATGATTCACAAAGTTAGCAATTTTTTTGTAGGATTCCACGAACCATGTGACGTTTGCATCCGGCTCCGGGGAGACGTTGGACGAAGAAACCGACCTCCCGCAGGGCTTGCTTCACGCTGCCGCGCGCCGAGTAGGTGACGAGGGTACAGTCGGCCGATCCGGCTTCGGCCAGGGTGCGGAAGATGGGAGCTTCCCAGAGTTCGGGCTGGCTTCCGGGAGAGAAGGCGTCAAAATAAATCACATCCACGCCCCGGCAAAAGCCCGACATCTTGTCAGTTGCGGATTGCAGCGGAAGTTGCGACAAATCCTGGGCGGTCAAGTCCAGGAAATCCCGGTTTTCTTTCATCAGGATGAAGCCCGGTACGATCTCGACCGGCTCGTTCCAGGGGATTTCGTGCAACTGTTTCAACCGTTCCGGTTCCTGCAGGTGTTCGTTGGCGGGAAAGGTCAGAATTTCGTATTCTTCGGGTAGGAGCGGGAATTTTTCCAAGGTCCGGAAATGGATGTCCGGTGTTTTTATTCCCTTGTTTCTCAGTTGGATATGTTGGTCCAGGGTCAGCAGTACATTCAGTCCTGTTCCGAATCCGTATTCCACGATGTGGAGTGAAAGCTGGTCCGGGTGAGCCCGTTTGTAGGCTTCCAGTCCGGCCTGTAAAAAAACGTGGACCGATTCTTCGATTGCACCGGCGTCCGAGTGGTAGGTTTCTCCAAATGTTTCGCTGAAGAGGGTGGGGGACCCGTCTTCACTCCATGTCAAGGTTCGTTTCACAAAATGCCAAATTTTCGTATATTTGCGGATTGTCAGAAATTGTGCCTTGTTAGCACTATTTTTGTGCAAAGGAATGAAATATTTAACAATTCATATAATTTAATAGCAAATGGCTGGTATAACAGGTATTTTAAAGAAATTGTTCGGTTCAAAAGCGGATCGGGATATGAAGGCAATCATGCCGATTTTGGAGAAGACTTTGGCCGCTTACCAACGTGTAGACCAATTGGACGATGATGCTTTGCGTCAGGCAAGTCAAGATATTCGTGAGAAGATCCGTCAGCGGACCCAGGCAGACGAGGACCGGGTGGTGGCATTGCGCCAACAGCTGGAGGATGTAAACATTCCGGTTGAGAAGAAAGAAGCCTTGGGAACCGAGGTGGACAAATTGATCAAACGCATTGACGAGCAGATCGAAGAAACCTTGAACGAAGTGTTGCCGGAAGCATTCGCCATCATGAAATCCACCGCGCGCCGTTTCAAGGAAAACACCGAGATTCGTGTGAAAGCCACCGAAATGGACGGTGAATTCAGTACCAAGCACGATTATGTGAACATTGAAGGAGAGCATGCAGTTTGGAAAAATACCTGGCTCGCCGGGGGTAACCCGATTGTGTGGGACATGGTTCACTACAACGTTCAGCTCATCGGGGGGATCGTCCTGCACCAAGGAAAGATTTCCGAAATGGCAACCGGGGAAGGTAAAACCCTCGTGGCAACCCTGCCTGTCTTCCTGAATGCCCTGGCCGGCAAGGGGGTACACGTGGTGACCGTCAACGACTACCTCTCCAAACGGGACTCCGAATGGATGGGTCCTTTGTACGAGTTCCACGGTTTGCGCGTGGATTGCATCGACAAGCACCAGCCGAACTCAGAAGCCCGCCGTCGCGCCTACCGTGCCGACATTACCTTCGGTACCAACAACGAATTCGGTTTCGACTACCTGCGTGACAACATGGCTGTGAACGTACAAGACCTGGTACAACGCAAGCACCACTATGCCATTGTCGATGAGGTCGACTCTGTGTTGATTGATGACGCACGGACCCCGTTGATCATTTCCGGTCCCGTACCGAAAGGCGATGACCAGCAGTTCGCAGAATACAAACCCTTCGTGGAACGCATCTACAATGCTCAAAAACAATTGGTAACCAAATTGTTGAGCGATGCCAAACGCCTGATTTCCGAAAACAACATCGAAGAAGGCGGCAAGTTGCTGTTGCGTGCCCACAAAGGTTTGCCGAAATACAATCCCTTGATCAAATACTTGTCGGAACCGGGTGTGAAACCCATCCTGCTCAAGACCGAAAACTTCTACATGCAGGAAAACAACAAGCACATGCACCTGATCACCGACGATCTTTATTTCATCATTGAAGAAAAGAGCAAGACTGTGGAAATGACCGACAAAGGTCACGACCTGATTGCTTCGCTCGTGTCGGATGCCAAGTTCTTCGTCTTGCCGGATATCGGATCTGACATTTCCGAGCTGGAAAAGATGGGCCTGTCACCGGAAGAAAAACAAGCTCGCAAAGACGCCTTGCTGGCCGATTACGCCCTGAAGTCTGAACGGGTGCACACCGTGAACCAGTTGCTGAAAGCCTATGCGATGTTTGAAAACAACGTGGAATACGTGGTGATGGACAACAAGATCAAGATTGTGGACGAACAAACCGGTCGTATCCTGGAAGGCCGCCGTTATTCGGACGGTCTGCACCAGGCGATTGAGGCGAAGGAAAATGTGAAGGTGGAGGCAGCGACCCAAACCTTTGCAACCATTACCTTGCAGAACTACTTCCGGATGTACCACAAACTGGCGGGTATGACCGGTACGGCAGAGACCGAAGCCGGCGAGTTCTGGTCCATCTATGAATTGGATGTGGTGACCATCCCGACCAACAAGCCGATTCTCCGTAACGACTTGAACGACCGGGTATACAAGACCAAGAAAGAAAAATACAATGCTGTGATTCAGGAGATTGTGGAATTGACCAATGCCGGTCGTCCGGTTCTGGTGGGTACCACCTCTGTTGAAATCTCCGAATTGTTGAGCCGGATGTTGAAGATGCGTGGCATCAAACACAATGTCTTGAATGCGAAACAACACGCCCGCGAGGCAGAAATCGTGGCTGATGCGGGTCAAGCAGGAGCCGTGACCATTGCAACCAACATGGCGGGTCGTGGTACTGACATCAAGTTGGGTACCGGTGTGCGTGAGGCCGGTGGTTTGGCCATCATTGGTACCGAGCGTCACGACAGCCGTCGCGTGGACCGTCAGTTGCGCGGTCGTGCCGGTCGTCAGGGTGACCCCGGTTCGTCTGTGTTCTATGTGTCCTTTGAAGACGATCTGATGCGTCTTTTCGGTACGGACCGCATGACTGCTTTGGTTGACAAGATGGGTATTACCGAAGGAGAAATGTTGGAACACAAGATGTTGAACAGTACCATCGAACGTGCCCAACGCAAGGTGGAAGAAAACAACTTCGGTATCCGGAAACGTCTGCTGGAATACGATGACGTGATGAACTCCCAACGGGAAGTGATCTACACCCGTCGCCGCAATGCGTTGTATGGAGATCGGATTGACGTAGATATCCTGAACATGATCGGGGACTATGCCGAAGTCATCAGCGAACAGGCTGCCGGCATGGATTACGAAACCTTCTCCTTGGAAGTGATGCGCAACCTTTCCATCGATCCCGGCTTTGACGAAGAATTCTTCAAGAACGCCAAACCGGCCCAAATCTCTGACCGTCTCCAGGAACGCATCCGCGAAGAGTACAACCGCCGTATGGAGGTGATGGTGCGCCAGGCTTGGCCGGTCATCAAGACCATCTTCGAAAAACAGGCTGCTATCTACGAAAACGTAGCGGTACCGGTAGGCGATGGCCAGAAGATGATGCAGGTGCTGGTGAACCTCAAAAAAGCCTATGAAACCGAAGGTCGTGAACTCGTACGTGCTTTGTGCAAGGCCATTACCTTGATCATGATTGACGAGCAATGGAAGGAACACCTCCGGGAAATGGACGATTTGAAACAATCCGTTCAAAATGCGACCTACGAACAAAAAGACCCGCTGTTGATCTACAAGTTTGAAAGTTTCAACCTTTTCAAAGGTGTGATCGAGAAGATTAGCCGCGAAGTGCTGGCCTTCCTGTTGCGTGCCCACATCCCGCTCCGCAACCCGAATCCCAACCAGCCCGAAACCCCGAACCAACAGCCGGCCGTGAGCTCGACCTTGTCGGAAGGACACCGTCCCCGTACGGATATGAGCCGCATGCAGACTTCCCGTACCGACCTGGTGACCAACGGTGGCGAGCCGAAGAGCAACGCTCCTGTTCACGTGGAAAAACGGGTAGGCCGCAACGATCCCTGCCCCTGTGGCTCCGGTAAGAAATACAAACATTGCCACGGCAAAGATGAATAACCTGACTTAAACAACCCGTTTATGAAAAAATTCCTGTTATCAACCTTGTTCGCCGTTCTCGCAACCTTTGTGATGAACGCAGAATCTGCTCCCTTGTGGATGCGCTACAATGCCATTTCCCCTGACGGAACGCAAATTGCTTTTGTGTACCAGGGAGACATTTATGTAGTACCGGTTGCGGGTGGAACTGCCCGTAGATTGACAACAGCCTCTTCGTACGAGTCCCGCCCTGTCTGGTCCAACGACGGCAAGACCCTGGCCTTTGTGACCGACCGCAACGGAGGTTTCGATATTTACACAGTGCCGGCGGAAGGTGGCCGTCTCACCCGGGTAACCTATCACTCGACTGCTGAAACTCCCCTGGCATTCTCGGCCGACGATAAAATGATTTATTTCTCCGCTGCCATCCAGGATCCGGCTTCCAGTATTCTGTTCCCGACCTCTTGGATGACCGAGTTGTATCAGATTCCGGTCGCAGGCGGCCGTCCTGAACAAGTGGCAGCCACTCCGGTTTGCAGCATGAGTCTGAATGCCGATGGACGATCCTATTTGTATGAAAACCGTACGGGTAGTGAGAACGCTTGGCGCAAGCACCATGTCTCATCGGTAGCCCGTGATATCTGGTATTACGATGCCAAAGCCGGTTTGCACAAACAACTTACCCAAAACGTGGGAGAAGACCGCAACCCGATTTTTGTGGGCAATGACGAAATGATCTTCTTGAGCGAACGCGACGGCGGTTCCTTCAATGTCTATCGTTCCAACTTGAATACGCCGGATCAAGTGACCGCGTTGACCAAGTTCAAAAAACACCCGATCCGTTTCTTGAGCGCCGCCAACAATGGAACCCTCTGTTTCGGTTACCACGGTGAGATTTACACCATGGCCAACGGCCAAAAACCGAAGAAAGTTGCCATCAACATTGTGAAAGATGCGGAAGACGACCGTCCTTCTGTTTTGAATGTGCGCGGTGCCCGTGAGTTTGTATCGTCCAAGGACGGTAAGGAACTGGCCATCATCAATCGTGGTGAAGTTTTTGCCTTCTCCGACAAGCACGGTGTAACCCGTCAAATTACGTTTACCCCGGCAGCAGAAGAAGGGCTGACCATTTCTCCGGATGGCAAGACCCTGGTGTATGGCAGCGAACGCACCGGTGTGTGGAATTTGTACAAAGCCACCCTGCCGCGAGAAGAAGACCTGCACTTTGCTTATGCAACCAGCATCCAGGAAGAACCTCTGTTCAAGGACAACAAGGTAGAGAGAACCAACCCCTCTTTCTCGCCTGATGGTAAGGAAATTGCGTTCATCGAAGACCGTACTTTCTTGAAAGTGTTGAACTTGGAAACTGGCAAGGTGCGTCAGATCACCGACGGAAGCCAACACTATACCCGTCAACATTATGGTTTTGACTACCAATGGTCTCCGGATGGAAAATGGTTTGCGTTGACCATCATTACCAACCAACGCGACCCGTACAGTGACATCGCCATTGTGTCGGCAGAGAAAGGCGGTACCTGCTACAACGTGACCAACAGCGGTTATATTGATCATTCTCCGAGATGGGTGTTGGACGGTAATGCCTTGTTGTACACCTCCAACCGTCACGGTATGCGTTCCCATGCATCCTGGGGTAGTCAGGACGACGTCTTCATTGCCTTCATGAACCAGGAGACGATGGACAAGTTCCTGATGAGCAAAGAAGAACACGACCGCTACGAGGAATTGGAAAAATTCCGGGAAAAGAAAGAAAAAGAAGCGGCTGACAAGAAAGACAAAAAAGATGACAAGAAGAAGGACGACAAGAAGTCCGATAAGAAAAAAGACGATAAAAAGGACGAGGTGAAACCCGTTCAAATCGACTTGGCCAAATTGGATCAACGCATCGTTCGTCTCACCCCGATGTCTTCCAGCTTGGCGGATGCAGTCTTGAGCAAAGACGGTGAGACCTTGTACTTCCTGGCATCTTTTGAAAAAGGTCAAGACCTCTGGAAACTCGATGTACGCGAAAATTCCGTGAAGATCCTGAAGAAAAATGCGGGTGCCCGCAGCCTCGTCATGATGCCGGATGGCAAAAACATGTACTTGCTTGGCTCACGCGTGAGCAAGATGGCCCTGCCCAGTGGTAACGTGACGCCGGTAGAATACTCGGCAACCATGGAATTGGATGCCGCCGGGGAACGTGAATACATGTTCCGCCACATGTTCAAGCAACAAAAAGAGAAATTCTACAACCCGAACTACCACGGTGTGGATTTGAAAGCCTTGGAAAAAGATTACGAAACTTTCTTGCCCCACATCAAAAACAACTACGATTACTCAGAGATGTTGAGTGAAATCCTGGGAGAACTGAACGTGTCCCACACCGGTAGCGGTTATGGTGGCGTTGGCGTTCGTAAGCCCACTCCGGAGTTCGGTCTGTTGTTTGACCTTGGATACAAAGGTGATGGCTTGAAGGTGGATGAAGTATTGGATTTTGGTCCTTTTGACAACTTCCAAACCCGCGTGAAGGCCGGTATCATCATTGAATCATTCAACGGTGAAAAAATTCTTGCTGGAGAAGACTACTACCAACTCATCAACGGCCAACAAGGCGAGAACAACCTGATTGCTTGCTACGATCCGGCTACCGGTGAACGTTGGGAAGAGGTGACCCGTCTGACCTCCAAAGCCCACCAAAACGAATTGTTGTATCAACGCTGGATCCGTCAAATGGAAAAAATGGTGGACAGCTTGTCCAACGGACGTTTGGGCTATGTGCACATCCGTTCAATGGGAGACGAAAGCTACCGAGACGTTTACGCGGATATCTTGGGTAAATACAACCTTCGCGACGGAATCGTGATCGACACCCGTAACAACGGTGGAGGACGTTTGCACGAAGACATTGAGATTCTGTTCTCAGGAACCAAATACCTGGAACAAGTCATCCAAGGTCGTGTAGCTTGTGAAATGCCTTCCCGTCGTTACAACAAAGCCTCTGTGATGGTGGTTTGCGAAGCGAACTACTCAAATGCTCACGGTACTCCCTGGGTGTACCAAACGATGGGCATCGGTAAAGTGGTTGGTATGCCGGTACCGGGTACCATGACCTCAGTCAACTGGGAAACCTTGCAAGATCCGTCGATGTACTTCGGTATTCCGGTAGTCGGATACCGTACCAAAGACGGTCGTTACCTGGAAAACCTGCAACTCGAGCCGGATTACAAAGTCCGCAACGAATACGAAAAAGCCATGAAAGGCCAAGACCAACAGATCGAGAAAGCGGTCGAAGTCTTGCTGGAAGAAGTTGCGAATGACAGCACCCGATGGTAGCTTGCTGGAGGTAGTCGCAAACGCCAGCATCCGATGGCGGCTTGTTGGATGTCCATGAGGCTCTCAAAGGTAGCAAGTGGCTCCAAGACTCAAGAGATCTCAAAACGCATGCTATCGTAAGAAAACATACGGTCAATCCTTTGTGGGTTGGCCGTTTGTGTTTTTTGGGGTTGCTGTTGTTGTTCTTCAGACTCGAGGTTTATCCTGAAACCTTAGGCCGCAGGGATCGAACAAAGACCGTGTTGTGGCGGGTTTTGGCGAGGCTTAAGGTATTCAGACTATGACTAGAGCCATGGTGATCTCTTTCAGGGACTACTTGTGCGGGGCTCGCTGTGGCCTAAGGTTTGGAGGGATGTGGAAGCGTTTGCTTTTGGGGTAGAAGGATTCAGCTGTAGACAGATGATGGCTGTTTGTTATTGTGTGTAGGCCTTTTGCTTGGGGCTGTGGTGGGACGTTTGGCGGATGTGGCGGCTTGGGGTGTATCTGGTGGCTTTGAAGGTTGCGGGAAATGTTATCCGCAAAAAAAAAGTGACAAACCGAAATATCCTCGATTTGTCACTGTCAGTTTGTTCTTGCTTGTTGAAGCAATTTCTTTATGTACCGGTTTGAACTGGTGTGGACTGTGAGAGTCGCGTTGCCGTTGGAACCGGGGTGTTTTGCAACCAATCGGGTGGTTGCCGGTGTGTTGTAGATTGCTGCAGCCGGATTAGGCTTCTTGTTGGCGACTGAGGAGTTCCCGAGCTTTGTCGAGAATTGTGCAGTCGTCCAAACGGACAATACCTCCATCAGGACCGGGTTCCAAGTGGAAACCAGGACATTGGCCACCTTCGTAATGATCACCTCCGAAATAGTTGCGAACCATATCGGGAGCAATGTTTAATTCGTCAGCAATTTGTTGAACGCTACCGTGAGACAATTGATCTTTGATCTTGCGCAATTCGTTAAATGTAATGGTTGTCGGCATGGTGATAATGTTTTAATTTGAATTTGTTCCGAAGTTACGAACAATTCTTGATGTGACCAAGATTTTTTGTCAAAAAAGCCCGTCAATCCGGAAAATATTCGTACTTTTGAAGAAATCAGAAATTGGATTAATATACCTATATTTTTATGAAATACGATGTTATTGTCATTGGCTCCGGTCCTGGTGGATATGTAGCCGCTATCCGTGCTTCGCAGTTGGGATTTCAAACTGCTGTGGTTGAACGCTCTGAATTGGGCGGAATCTGCTTGAATTGGGGTTGTATTCCGACCAAGGCTTTGCTCAAGAGTGCGCAAGCCCGTCATTATGCAGAGCATTTTGCTGACTATGGTTTTGATGCGTTGGAACTGCCTGCAACCGATATCCGCAAGGTGGTTGAGCGTAGCCGGGGTGTGTCTGCCCAAATGTCCAAAGGAGTGGAGTTCCTGATGAAGAAAAATAAAGTGACCGTTATCCCGGGTCATGGTTCGTTGAAACCGGGTAAGATTGTTTCAGTGAAGAACGAGGCTGGCGAGGTAGTGGATTACGAGGCCGATCACATCATTTTGGCGACGGGAGCCCGTCCGAATTCGTTGCCTTTTGCGCCGATTGATGGTCAGAAGATCATCTCTTACCGTCAGGCGTTGGTTCCTGAAACATTGCCGAAGAGTCTGGCTGTGATTGGTAGCGGTGCTATCGGTAGTGAGTTCGCATATTTCTACAAGACCATGGGCGTAGAGGAAGTGTATTTGATTGAGTACATGGAGCGTATTGTTCCGGTCGAAGACGACGACGTAGCTGCCCAATTGAGCCGTTCTTTCCGCAAGGCCGGTATCAAGGTCATGGTGTCGGCACAGGTGAAATCGGTGGATACAACCGGTGAAAATTGTGTTCTGACTGTTCAGACCAAGAAAGGTGAGGAAGTCATTGAAGTGGAACGTGTGCTTTCGGCAGTGGGTGTGATTCCGAACACCGAAAACCTGGGTTTGGAAGAACTGGGCGTTGAAATGGTTCGTGGCAAGGTGAAAGTGGATGAGTATTGCCGTACAAATGTACCGGGCATTTATGCGATTGGTGACATCATTCCGACGCCGGCATTGGCTCACATGGCTTCGGCTGAGGCTTTGTGTTGTGTAGAGAACATCGCCGGACTGAATCCGAAACCGGTGAATTATGATTACGTGCCGGGTTGTACCTATACCTCTCCTGAAGTGGCATCTGTGGGTAAGACAGAGCGCGCGTTGAAGGCAGAAGGTGTGGAATACAAGGTGGGTAAATTCCCCTTCACCGCTTCCGGTAAGGCTGTGTCTGCAGGCGACCGTGACGGTTTTGTGAAAATTTTGGTGGATCCGCAAACAGACCGGATTTTGGGTATCCATATGATCGGTGGTAATGTGACTGAAATGTTGTCTGGCATGGTGGTGGCGATGAACAATGGCTTGACAGCACGCCAAATCATCCACAGTGTGCACCCGCACCCGACGATGAGCGAAGCTATCATGGAAGCCGCCGCCGCGGCGCACAACGAAGCGGTTCATATCTAACATGTCTCATACCTTAATTATAATATAGCAACGGATGGCAAAACAAGAAAACAACCAGATCAACGAGATTTGTCGAATCTCCAAGGGAACGCACATTGAGGGTTTGATCCGTACGACCTCCGATATCCGTGTGGATGGCGAAGTGGTGGGAACTATTTATACTTCCGGCCGTCTTGTCTTGGGTGAGACGGGTCATGTGATGGGCCAAACTATGTGCACGAACCTGGATGTGTGGGGCAACCTGGAGGGCAAGGTGTATGTGGAAGAAGTTGCATCTTTGAAAGCACCTTGTGTTTTTAATGGTGAACTGCACGTTGGACGTTTGGCTGTAGAGTTGGGGGCTTCTTATGATGGTTCTTGCAACATGATGCAGAAGTCTGAGTTTGAAAAAGTCACAGCCTTGTATCAGCAGAAAACAGAACTTGCTGCTGAGGAGGTTGATTAGACGTGTCAGAAGACGAATGAGAGAAAGGTGACTAATCCGTGTCCGATGAGGGCAGGTTAGTCACCTTTCTTTCTATAATAATGGGTAGCTAGAGCGCCTCGATTTCTTCGGGCGTCAAGCCCGTTGCTTTGGCGATGTCTGCTGTTGAGATGCCGAGAGCCTTGAAATTCTTTGCTACGGCAAGACGTTCCTCTGCACGTCCTTCCTCGAGGCCTTCTTGGCGTCCTTCCTCGCGTCCTTCTTTACGTCCCTCAGTACGCCCTTCCTCAAGACCTTCTCGGTGGCCTTCTTCACGCCCTTCTCGTCGTGCGGTTTGTTTGATGTTTTCCCAATCGCGTTCTGTAATCATGTCCTTATCGTATTGTTGTCGTTTTTCCACGCTGAATTCAGCAATTTCAGCGGCTTCAAACAACCGTCGGAAGATATCAGTCTGCAGTTTGTCGGGCAGGTCCTCGAGCTGGGACATGTACTTGAGTGCGTAACACCACTTATCTTGCAGACTTTTACACGCATCCAACGGTTTGTTGAACCGCTTGAGCTCTACAAAGATAATGGAAATAGACTCGTTTAACAACTCTCCGGTCTTTTCTTCTCGGAAAGCGTACTCGGAGATGTAGCAATCCTTCCATGCGGGATGGCTTCGGTCAAAATCATCGGTAGCTAGAATTCCAACCAGGTAGACGGGCGGAATCTTGAAATTGACGATCTCCTCTCGGGAACGAGAATCATACACGCGTGACGCATACATCACACAACGCTCTGTGAAATGATCCTGCCGGTATCGTTGCATCTCCACGATGAAGCTGGTTCCGTCCTCGTCAATACAGCGCAGGTCCAGGACGACGCCCCGGTTCTCTAACGTCGCCCCTGCAAATTCAGTCGTCACATAGGTGAGATCCTTGACCTTGCGT
>JAZUBU010000013.1:0-40723 GCA_045638645.1 Bacteroidales bacterium | reverse complement strand
GGCCATCGCTCAAAGGATAAAAGGTACTCCGGGGATAACAGGCTGATCGCTCCCAAGAGCTCAAATCGACGGAGCGGTTTGGCACCTCGATGTCGGCTCGTCACATCCTGGGGCTGGAGCAGGTCCCAAGGGTTCGGCTGTTCGCCGATTAAAGTGGCACGCGAGCTGGGTTCAGAACGTCGTGAGACAGTTCGGTCTCTATCTGTTGTGGGCGTAGGAAATTTGAGGGGCTCTGTCCTTAGTACGAGAGGACCGGGATGGACACACCTCTGGTTTACCGGTTGTGGCGCCAGCTGCACCGCCGGGTATCCACGTGTGGATCGGATAAGCGCTGAAAGCATCTAAGCGCGAAGCCGGCCCCAAGATTAGATTTCCCTGAGGACCGTAGAAGACGACTACGTTGATAGGCTGCAGGTGTAAAGGCAGTGATGTCAAAGCCGAGCAGTACTAATAGTCCGAGACTTCGCTAAAATGTGGAGAAAAATAAACTGCAAACTGAGTTATCTCTCTTAACGATATACGGTATAACAGAAGTTATGCTGAAGATATTAAGGTGGTTTTAGCAACGAGGATCCACCTCTTCCCATTCCGAACAGAGAAGTTAAGCTCGTTCACGCCGATGGTACTGCCTCACAAGGGTGGGAGAGTAGGTAGCCGCCATTTTTCCAGAGGGTTAGACATTTGTCTGACCCTCTTTTTTTGTTTGGATGCAGCGCTGTTATGATTCGAAATTGCAGTGTGGTCAGCGAAGCATGCTCTTGGTAAAACTCTGTCTAGATGATCTGCGTGTAGAGCAGAACTATCCATTCATACCTCGGCTGTATTTTACGATGCCCCAGTAACCGAGTGAATGCATGAGATAGTTGTTCGGATGTATATCAGTAAGGACTTTCCCAGAACTAAGGTCGTCCAAATGCAAACCAAAATTCTCTTCCTTTATTTCAGTCGGCAGACGCGAAGACCGTTCTTAGCGTATTCTGCCAGGGATTTCGATTCCACGATGACGGCTTTTGCTCCGTATGAGGCGTGGATGAAATGCATTTCTCCATTGTGCTCATAGGCAATGCCTACGTGGGCGATGTCCAAGCCTTCACGTTTGTCCACAAAGCAGACGATGTCTCCATTCTTTACTTCACGGATCCCGTCTGCCACGTCTTCAGGTGCGAGCCAATGGTATTTGTGTTGATTCAGAGATTCTTCGACCTTGCGAATTTTCTCAAGGTTGGTCTGCTCCTTCAGCTGGGCATAGTATCGGGCATTTTGAGTCATGAAGGAGAAATGTTGGCTTTTTGGTGTGGCTCCCGGAAGAGTGGCCGTGATTTCCTGCATTTTCCCGTTTCGTTCATTCTGAAGGATCCATCCGGAAGTATAATGTTGGCGAGATGCGTAACCGTCCACGATGCCATTGATGTAACGCATGCTCTGCAGGTTCCTGCAAAAGGCCTCAAATGTCAATTCTCCCCCTTGTACCGTCTGGACAAAGGCTGTACACATTTCAACAAACAGGATGCAATCGGTTTCCAGAACATTCACCGTAAGCTTTTCCGGTTCCAATTCCAAGGTTCCGGCAACGTAGGGAGTCCCCAGGAAAATTTTTGCTACGCGTATCATCAATTCTGACGATGATTCCTGGGCAAAGGGTTTCAACTGTTCCAAGACTTCCTGGATTTTCAGTTGAGTTTCCCAGGTGTAGCGGATATTTTCAGTTTCCTTGATTTGTTGGTTGGGGATGGCGGTCGCCTGGTAGACGGAGCCACCTCCGAGTAGCAGGACCGCTGCCAAACCCGTTGCAGATAACGCTTGGAAGGAGTTCATATAGAAAGTATTGAATTTCAATAAAAAAAGGAGGGCCGATAAGCCGGATTCTGTGCCAGTGAACTGGTCTCCATCATTTATCTATGCTGCCTACCCCCCGGCATTGGGCGAGCCACCCTTAGTTGTCGGTATATTTGGCATTGCAGGCCGTAGGTGCGTACCCCAATGTTGTCGCCAACACCGGTCGTGAGCTCTTGCCTCACGTTTTCACCCTTACCCCGAAGGGCGGTAATTTTCTGTTACACGATCCGTAAACTTTCGCCTACCTGTGCTTTCCACAGTACGGTGCTCTATCCTGTCCGGACTTTCCTCTGCTTGCGCAGCGATGGAGTGTCCCTCCAAACCGCAAAGATAGTAAAAAAGGAATTACGTACGAGGACCTTTATTCCTTAAATTTGATCAGGAGTTGGAATACATTTTTGCCAGCGAGGCGACCTTCCACGTAGTGCTCGTGGGCGTTGAAACAACCGGTCCACAATTCGACTTCATCTCCTAAACGGGATTCTGCGTTGAAATTGATTTGGAACTCGTCAATGGCATGTTTCAGGAGGAAATCAGGATCCAGTGCATCAAGGCTCCATTCCACGTATTTGGTGTTGTTGGTGTGCAGGTTGAAATCGATGTCGGAGTAGTGGACTTTGTGAGCGCCGGCGGGCGTCAGCTCTTTGGGAGCGATCAGCTTGTCGCAGACTTCAGCAATGGCATCTTCGTGTTTTGCTGTGTGGACGACATCCTCTCCGATGATTTGGTCAGCACGTTGCATGCGTCGGGTGTCCAGGTTGATGATCAGCCAGGAGGTTGTTGCCAGGATGAGGTCTTTCTCGGGGTCATTGGCATCAAACACCTTGAAATCACGCAGGGAGAATACGCCTTGCGTACCTTTGTGCCAGGTGCGGAGAACGACTTGGTCTCGCCAGAAGACTTCTTTCAGAAAGCGGACTTTCATCCGGGAGAGGACCCAGGCGCAACGTTTTTCGATCATTTGATCAAATCCGAAATTCAATGCACTCGCATGCTCGTTGGCGATGTCCTGCATTTTACAAAGCAAGGCATTTGCTTTCAAGTGCTGAAGCGCGTCAGCATCAGAGGTATATACTTCAAAATGTCGGTCACAGTGCACTGGTTTCATATTTTTTCTTCGTTTTAGGGTGGTAAAGGTAGTAAAATTAATTTGGAATCTTCTGCTCTATCTTCTAACTTTGTTCCCCCGTATAAGCATTGATTTTTTCTGAATATGGCAACTAAGTATATTTTCGTTACGGGAGGAGTGACGTCGTCACTGGGTAAAGGTATTATTTCTGCATCTTTGGCTAAATTGCTGCAAGCCAGAAATTTAAGAGTTACTATTCAAAAGTTTGACCCCTACATCAACATCGACCCGGGTACATTGAATCCTTACGAACACGGGGAGTGTTATGTGACCGAGGATGGTGCCGAAACCGACTTGGACTTGGGTCACTATGAACGTTTTTTGAATACCCCCACCTCCAAGGCGAATAACGTCACCACCGGTCGTATTTACCGTTCGGTCATCGATCGGGAGCGTCAAGGTGCCTATTTGGGAAAAACCGTCCAAATCATTCCTCACATCACCGATGAAATCAAACGTCGCATGATGTTGTTGGGCAAGACCGGTAATTACGATGTCATCATTACCGAGTTGGGAGGAACCGTAGGGGATATTGAATCCCTTCCCTATATTGAGGCCGTACGCCAGTTGCAGTGGGAACTTCCCGATGAAGACCGTATGCTCATACACCTGACCCTGGTGCCGTATTTGAATGCAGCCAAAGAGCTCAAAACGAAACCGACGCAACACTCGGTTCGGATGTTGCAGCAATATGGCGTGCACCCGGATGTCATCGTTTGCCGTACCGAACACGAAATTCCTGCTGATTTGCGTAGAAAAATGGCGTTGTTCTGCAACGTGAAGCCGAATGCAGTGATTCAGTCCATCGATGCACGCAGTATCTATGAAGTGCCGTTGAACATGGCCAAAGAACGATTGGATGAGTTTGCCATTGAGCATCTTCAATTGAACGTAGGCGAACCGGATATGACCCGTTGGACTGCGTTCTTGGACCGCTTGTACCATCCCCAATCAGAAGTGAACATCGCTTTGGTCGGTAAGTATGTGGAATTGCAAGATGCTTACAAGTCTATTTTGGAGGCCTTCATTCATGCCGGAGCAGCCAACCACTGCAAGGTGCGTGTTACCTCCATCCACAGTGAGTACCTGGATGAAACCAATGTTCAGGAAAAATTGGGTGGCATGGATGCGATTCTGGTTGCACCGGGTTTTGGCGAACGCGGTCTGGAAGGTAAATTGGTTGCAGTCCGTTATGCCCGTGAGAACAAGATACCGTTCTTCGGTATCTGTTTGGGTATGCAGATGGCTGTATTGGAATATGCCCGTAATGTGATGGGATTGTCCGAAGCGGCTTCTACGGAGGTGCGTCCGAATACGCCGGTTCCGATCATCAACCTGATGGAAGATCAGAAGACCACCACCATCAAGGGAGGAACCATGCGCTTGGGAGCATACGATTGTGCCGTTCAGGAAGGATCGTTGGCCTTCCGTATTTATGGTAAGACCTTGATTTCTGAACGCCACCGCCACCGTTATGAAGTCAACAGCGAATACGCAGAACAAATCAATGCGGCCGGTATGATTACCAGTGGTAGAAACCCCGATACCGGATTGGTGGAAATTGTGGAAATTCCGGAGCATCCCTTCTTCATTGCAGTGCAGTTCCACCCGGAATTGAAAAGTACTCCAGAAAATCCCCAACCGATTTTCGTGGCTTTCGTGAAAGCGGCCATGGACTATAAAGCCAGAAAATAAATGAAGTTCCGATATTGGATTGTCATCTTCCTTCTGTTGGGTTGTGCGGGTCTGCTATGGGCTGGTGCAGGTCAAAAGAAGGACGGTGTCCGCCAATACAGAGCTGTCGTTGAGCAGGTCTATCATCACGATCCGGCGGCATATACCCAGGGACTTTTCTTCGTGGGGGATGTCTTGTATGAATCCTTGGGCCAATATGGATCTTCGGCCTTGAGAAAGGTGGATTTGGCGTCTGGACGTGTTTTGCAGAATGTTACTTTGGCTCCCCAATTTTTTGGCGAGGGGGCATGTATCCATCAGAACCGGATTTATCAGCTGACATGGATGGAGAATGTCTGTTTTGTGTATGATCCTGCTACGTTGCAGGTCATTGGACAACTCTATCTGCCGACTGAAGGTTGGGGCATTACCTCCAACGGAGAGGATCTGATTGTCAGTGACGGGTCTGCTGTTTTGTATTTCTTGGATCCCGAAACCTTTATGGAGCGCCGTCGCGTGAACGTGACCAATGCTGGCCGTTCGTTGCCCTACCTGAATGAATTGGAATACGTGGATGGTAAGATTTGGGCAAATGTGTACGGCACTGAGTATCTGGTTGTCATCGATCCCGCGAATGGTTGTGTGACAGCGACTGTGGATTGTCGTAACCTGCTTCCTGCCCGCTATGCCCAAGGGGTCGATGTCTTGAATGGGATTGCGTATGACCGCCAGCAGGATGCGATTTTCATAACCGGCAAGTTGTGGCCACAACTGTATCGCATATCTTTGACGGAAAAAACTCGTTAGTTTTACCGACTTTGTGTATCTTTGTCCGGTAATTTTAATTCTCAAAATATTATGATTCTGATTGCTGACAGCGGTGCAACCAAAGTGGATTGGCGCTGCATTCGTCCTGATGGTTCAATGGTTGAGATTCACACCGATGGCATCAATGCTGTTTTCATGACCCCTGAGCAAATTGTGAATCTGTTGAAGACACATTTGTTGCCGGTTCTGGGTCCGGAAATCAAGGAAGTCTATTTCTATGGAGCCGGTCTGGTTTCAGCAGAGGTGAAGAAAAATCTCGCAGACTGTTTTGATGCGGTTTTCCCCGGTTGTTCCTGTCTTGCAGAGTCGGATATTTTGGCAGCAGCCCGTGCTTTGTGTGGAAACAAGCCGGGTATTGCTTGTATTTTGGGAACCGGAGCCAACACCTGTTTTTACGATGGTGAGAAGATTACCAAGAACGTTCGTGCTGGAGGATTTATCTTGGGCGATGACGGCAGTGGCGCTGTGATTGGCAAGCATTTTATCTCGGACTTTGTTAAAGGTTTGTTGCCCAAGGAGATTGAAGAGGAGTTTGTCAAACGATACGGTTTGGATTATGTGGGCATTGTCCAAAAGGTCTACAAAGAATCCCAACCCAGCCGTTTCTTGGCTTCGTTTTCTCCTTTTATCAACGAGTTCCGTGCGCATCCCCACATTGCAAAGATGTTGAGACGTTGTTTCGATGATTTCTTTGAACGTAACATCGCCCAATACGACTATGCCAATAACGAGGTGAATCTGGTGGGTTCGGTAGCCCACTATTACCGGGACATTCTCGAGGAGTCGGCTGCGGCACACGGAATGAGGATTGGCCGAATTTTGAAGAGCCCTATCACGGGTTTGATAGAATATCATAGTTAAAAACATAAACCTACTTTACCATGAAAGTTACAGAACAAGCTTCTCGTTATGAGAACTTAGACCAGATGACCACCCGGGAATTGCTGGAAAATATGAACAAGGAAGACCGGTTGGTTCCCATCACCGTTGAACAATGCATTCCCCAAATTGAAAAATTGGTTGACGGCATCGTGGAACGGGTGAAGAAAGGCGGCCGTCTTTTCTATTTGGGTGCAGGAACCAGCGGACGTTTGGGTATTTTGGATGCTTCCGAAATACCTCCGACCTACGGTGCTCCCTATGATTTGGTTATCGGTTTGATCGCTGGAGGTGATACGGCCATCCGCAAGGCGGTTGAAGCGGCGGAAGACGATTGGGACGGTGGCTGGAGAGATATGCAGCCTTACAATGTAGGTGAAAATGATGTCGTCGTAGGTATTGCGGCTTCGGGTACGACTCCGTATGTGATTGGAGCCTTGAAAGAAGCCCGTCAACGGGGTATCCTGACTGCTTGCATTACTTGCAACCCGGCGGCACCGGCTGCTGCAGAGGCAGAAATTCCGATTGTAGCTGTGGTAGGACCTGAGTTCGTTACCGGAAGTACCCGGATGAAAGCAGGTACGGCTCAAAAACTGATTCTGAACATGATTTCGACTTCGACCATGATCCGTTTGGGTCACGTGAAAGGAAACAAGATGGTGGACATGCAGTTGACCAATGCAAAATTGGTGGATCGTGGTACCAAAATGATCATGGATGAAACAGGTATCTCCGATTACGAATATGCCAAATTCCTGTTGTTGAAACACGGCTCTGTGCGTCATGCCGTTGATGCCTACAAGAGTCAACAATAAACGTGTTGTTTGAATGATGCGTCTTGAACCCAATGCTCCATCCCAGCTCTTGCAAGCTGCGGTGGAGCAATTTGCGTCCTTGCCCGGTGTGGGTAAAAAAACGGCCTTGCGCTATGCTCTCCATTTGCTGAAACAGCCCCAGGAGCGGGTTTCGTTGTTTGTAACCTCTTTGGACAAGTTTCGCAAAGAGGTCCGTCATTGTCAGGTTTGTTCCATGATTTCTGACGACGAAGTCTGTCCGATTTGTCGGGATCAGCACCGTGATCACACGACCCTCTGTGTCGTAGAAAGTATCCGGGATGTCCTGAGCATTGAAGCTACCGGTGAGTATCGGGGGGTGTATCATGTTTTGGGGGGAGTGATTTCTCCCATGGATGGTATCGGTCCGTCTGATTTGACCTTGAACCAATTGGTGGAACGCGTCAAGAGCGGGGATGTTCGGGAGGTGATTTTGACCTTGAGTACCGATATGGAGGGAGAGACGACATCATTTTACATCTATAAACTTTTGGCCGGATATTCGGTTACGGTATCGGCCATTGCCCGAGGAGTTGGATTTGGGGATGATCTGGAGTATGCCGATCAGCTGACCCTGAGCAAATCCATCGCAAACCGACAACTATTTACACCCAATTTTTAGTTATGCAACATTCCTTTCCTTTGTCCTGGCTGTTGACAGCCTTCACCGCGTACACGATCCTGTTGTTCGTGGTATCGTGGTTAAGTTCCCGCAAGTCGGGTAGTAATTCCTATTTCTCGGGAGACAAGAAAGCCCCTTGGTACATTGTCGCTTATGGAATGGTGGGAACGTCTATCTCCGGTGTGACCTTTATCTCGGTGCCGGGAAATGTGTTGAACCAGAACTTTTATTACATGCCTTTGGTGCTGGGTTTTGTCGTGGGATACGTGGTCATTGCACAGGTGCTGTTACCGCTGTATTACCGGATGAATCTGACCTCCATTTATACGTACCTGGAGAAGCGTTTTGGGTTCCTGACCTATCGGACAGGCGCTGCAGTCTTTATGGTTTCCAGAATCTTGGGTGCAGCCGTTCGTATCTTTGTGGTTGTACTGGTGTTGCATACCTTTTTGCCGGAGGGGACTGTGCCGTTTTGGGTCGTGGCCTTCCTGTTCATGCTTTTGATTTTCCTGTATACGTTCAAGGGCGGGGTAAAGACCATCATCTGGACCGACGTCTTGCAAACGACGTTCATGTTGCTGGCTGTGGGCTTGACTATTTTTGCCATTTGCCGGGAAATGGACTGGAATCTGGGTGCGATGTTTTCTGCCATTCAAGGAGCTGAGAATCCGAACATCGCAGGTACCGGTTTCAGCAATTGGTTCGATATGACCTGGAGCAGTGCAACCAACTCTGTCAAGCAGTTCATTGCCGGGATTTTTATGACCATTGTGATGACCGGTCTGGACCAGGAGATGATGCAGAAGAACCTGGCATGTAAGAATATCAAAGATGCCCAAAAGAACATTTACACCACCAGCATCACCATTGTTCTGGTAAACTATTTCTTCTTGCTGTTGGGTGCGGTTCTGGCTGTTTTTGTGAGCAGCAAATTGGGCGGAATGAGTGGAATCGGACTGGCCGATGCGGCGGGTGTCTTTACCAAGGCACAAACGGACAAGTTGTTCCCTGTGGTGGCCAGCCAATATTTGGGTCTGGGTGTCGGATTGTTCTTTATCATCGGTCTGATCTCGGCCTCTTACCCGAGCGCTGGGGGAGCTTTGACCTCCCTGACCACTTCGTTCTGCATTGACTTTATGGGCTTCAACAGCCGTCAGGATCTGGCAGAAGAGCGCAAACTGAAAATCCGCCAATGGGCACATGCCGGTTTCGCGTTCCTGTTTTTTGCTGCCATTGTTGTGCTGTATTGGATCAACAACGATACCGTGATTGACCTGGTTTACAAATTAGCGTCGTACACCTATGGACCGTTGCTGGGCTTCTTCTTCTTCGGAATCCTGACCAAACGTCAGGTTAGGGATGCCGTCATGCCCTATGTGGCCATTGCAGCACCGGTCTTGTGTTATGTGCTGGACTGGGCTGGCCGTGAATGGTTGGGCTTCGGCTTCGGTTTTACCATTTTGTTGGTGAACGGTTTGTTGAGTTTCCTGGGCATGTTGTTGTTTAGCCGTCCAGCCAATAAGTAGTGTCCATGACCTGGGTAGAATTGGTTCTTTTAGCCGTCAGCTTGTCCTTTGATACGTTTGCTGTCTCCATTTCCGGCGGCATTTGTTTGCCTGTTTCTTGTTCTTACTGGAAGCGGGTTGAGATCTGGATGTCGTTTGCAATTTTTCAGACATTCTTTACGTTCATCGGTTTGATGTTGGGCGAGAGTGTCATCGGATACATTGGACGTTTTGACCATTGGATAGCCTTTGGACTCTTGGTCTATCTGGGAGGAAAAATGATTCGCGATGCGTTTTCCTCCCAGGAAGCTGGCGATAGGGACTGTATCGATCTGACGAAGCGTAAGACCATGGTAGCCATGTCGGTGGCGACCAGTATTGATGCCCTCGCTGTGGGTATTTCTTTGGCGATGATTGAGTTGCAGCCGGTGAAAATACTGAGCGGCCTGGTTTTGATTTTCGGCATTACGGCGTTGGCCTCGGTGGCCGGTTTGCGTTTTGGCCGTTTTATCGGGAATCGGGTCGGAGGAAAAGTGGGGGCGATGGGAGGTCTGATTCTTGTCTGCATTGGGATCAAGGTCCTGGTGGAGCATTTGTTGGTCTGATCTTTTCGAGTAAACTTGGTCTGCAAAAAATAATTTTATAACTTTGCCACGATAAACTGGAGATTTTTAAGATTCGATATGGACGACTATGTCAGTTGGTGCAGTAGCAATATCACGGATGAGAGCCTGGGCTTTCTTCTCCGAATCCTTTGTCGGTAAGGGTTCCGGATTTTTGTGTTGCGCCTATTTCCTTGTTTCGGGTCTTCTCCTGTCTTTGATTAAATCCAGAGTCCGACGTTAGTTTCTGTGGTTCCTGTACCGATACAGGACTCGTTTACGGAATGCTAACATCAAGACCTAGGATTTATGATTCAAATTTTCTACAAATACAAAGGACAGATCAATACAGCAACATCCACCGATTTGTTGGACGAACTCGGTTTCGATGATGTTGTGTGGATGGATATGTTCAGCCCGACCGGGGAGGAAAAGCGAGCTGTCGAAGCCTTTCTGAATACCACCTTGCAAAGCCGCGCTCAGGCGGAAGAGATCGAGAGTTCATCCCGTTATTCGGAGACGGAGACCACCATCTTCGCCAACACCAACTTCTTGATGCCCGGTCCGGACAGTTATTCCATGGAAGCGGTTTCTTTCATTTTGTGTGAAGGGATCATCGTGACCATCCGCCACGTCCAATTGCGGAGTTTTACCGACATCCAACGCAAGATTCAGATCAATTACAAGTTGTATCCGACCGGTTACCATATTTTCGTGGGCATCCTGGAAAATCGGATTGACTTGGATGCGGATATGATCGAGTTGATGGCGAAGGAAATTGCACGTTACAGCAAAAAAGTCAGTGCCGGTGAAGATGTAAATGAGAATTTGCTCTTGGATATCAATCAATTGCAAGAGAATACGATGTTGGTTCGGGAGAACGTCGTGGACAAACAGCGTATGATTTCGGCGATTCTCAAGAGCGATAAGTTTCCCCGGGATGTGTATGCGAAATTGAACGTTATCATCAAGGACGTTGCTTCCCTCATCAACCATACGAATTTTAGTTTTGAACGTCTGGAGTACCTGCAAAATACGGTACTCGGTTTGATCAACTTGGACCAGAACAAGATCATGAAGGTCTTTACCTTGGTTTCCTTGTTGTTGATGCCCCCGACGTTGGTGGCCAGTTTGTATGGTATGAACATCGATTTGCCCCTCATTGGTGGCAAATGGGATTTCCTGCTCATCGTCTCGTTGATGGTTTCGCTCATTGGTGTGATTCTCTTTGTGTTCCGACGCAAGAAAATGCTCTGATTTTTTTGCAAATCTCCAAAATAGTTGTACTTTTGCGCCTCCTCAAAATGAGGATTATAAATAATGTCTAACCCCTTGTTGTTTAATTAATTTAGAAATGACAAACGAAAACCAAATTCAGGAAACTGAAAAATTGATTCTTACTCCCCAACGTAAGAGCAATGCATCCATTCCGGTTGACAAATTTGACTGGGATGCTTTTGAAAACGATGCTCCCTACAACATGGACAAAACCACTGTTGAAGAAAGCTACAACCAAACTTTGTCCAAAGTAATTGAAAACGAAGTTGTAGAAGGTGTTGTAATGGGCATGAACAAACGCGAAGTACTCGTTAACATCGGTTACAAGAGCGAAGGTATCATCAACATCAACGAATTCCGTTACAATCCGGATTTGAAAGTAGGTGATAAAGTAGAAGTTTACGTAGAAAATGCAGAAGACAAAAAAGGTCAACTCATTCTCTCGCACAAGAAAGCACGTTCACTCCGCTCATGGGATAAAGTGAACGAAGCCTTCGAAAAAGACGACATCATCAAAGGTTATGTTAAATGCCGTACCAAAGGCGGTATGATCGTTGACGTATTCGGAATCGAAGCCTTCTTGCCCGGTTCTCAAATTGACGTTCGTCCGATCAAAGACTACGATGTATTCGTTAACAAGACCATGGACTTCAAGATCGTTAAGATCAACAACGAATTCCGCAACGTGGTTGTATCACACAAAGTGCTGATCGAAGCTGAAATTGAAGCTCAAAAAGCAGACATCATCGCTAAACTTGAAAAAGGTCAAGTATTGGAAGGTGTTGTTAAGAATATCACTCCTTACGGTGTGTTCGTAGACTTGGGTGGTGTTGACGGATTGATCCACATCACTGACTTGTCATGGGGCCGCATCAGCAACCCTGAAGAAGTGGTTAAGATGGAAGAAAAAATCAAAGTGGTTATTTTGGACTTCGATGAAGAAACCAAACGCATCGCTCTTGGTTTGAAACAACTCAGCGCTCACCCTTGGGAAACTTTGGATGCTAACTTGAACGTAGGTGACCGTGTGAAAGGTCGTGTTGTTGTAATCGCTGATTACGGTGCGTTCATCGAAGTACAACCGGGTGTTGAAGGTTTGATCCACGTTTCTGAAATGTCTTGGTCATTGCACTTGCGCAGCGCACAAGATTTCTTGAAAGTGGGTGACGAAGTTGAGGCTGTTATTTTGACCCTCGACCGTGAAGAAAAGAAAATGTCTCTCGGTATCAAACAACTCAAAGCAGATCCGTGGGCAGCTATCACTGAAAAATACCCCATCAACTCTAAACATACTGCCATTGTACGTAACTTCACCAACTTCGGTGTATTCGTAGAATTGGAAGAAGGCGTTGACGGTTTGGTACACATCAGCGACTTGTCTTGGACCAAGAAAATCAAACATCCTTCTGAATTCACTTCAATCGGTGAAAAATTGGAAGTGGTTGTTTTGGAAGTGGATCAAGAAAACCGCCGTTTGAGCCTCGGTCACAAACAATTGGAAGAAAATCCTTGGGATGTATATGAAACCATCTACACCTTGGGTTCTGTTCACAACGGTGTGATCAACAACTTCGTTGACAAGGGTGCTACCGTAACTTTGCAAGAAGGTGTGGAAGGTTTTGCTTCTTTGAAGAACTTGGCTAAACAAGACGGTACTTCTGCTAACGTAGGTGAAACTTTGGCTTTCAAAGTGATTGAATTCAACAAATCCAACAAGAAGATCAGCCTTTCACACGTACGTACTTGGGAAGAACCCGCTCCCCGCGAAACCAAAGAACGTAACTCTGAAGCCGATGCAACCCAAAAAGCAGTGAAGAAACTCAAAGCAAACTTGGAAAAAACCACTTTGGGTGACATCTCTGAATTGGCAGCATTGAAAGCTGAATTGGAAAACGCTCAAAATAAATAATGGAATTTTCCTATACACCGTTAGGAACAGCATCCGCGACTCCTTCTGTGTATCGATACCCAAGCGCTCACGTATTGAACATACGTGGGCGTTTGTTCCTTATCGACTGTGGGGAGGCTTGTCAGATACGCTTGCGACGGATGGGTGTTTCATTTTTGAAGATCGATCACATCTTCATTTCACACATGCATGGGGATCATGTCTTTGGACTCTTTGGTCTGCTCTCTTCCATGGGCATGATTGGACGAACCTCTTTGTTGAACCTCTATGGCCCCGCCGACCTGCAGAGGACCCTGGATTATTTCATGGCAGAATTCGGTGAGGGAATCAAGTTTGAGATCGCTTTTCATTCGCTGGGAGCGGTGACAGAACCGACCGAAATAGCGACCCTGCGAAATTTGAAAATACATGCCTTCCCTTTGCGGCATCGTACCCCAACATACGGATTTCTTTTTGCAGAACAGGAACCGGAGAAAAATCTCCGTAAGGAACTGGTTCAGCAGTATGACCTGACCATTCATGAGATGGCTTGTCTGAAGCGGGGGCTGGATGTGGAGCGTGAAGATGGTACAATCTTGCGCCACGAAGAGTTTACGTACAAACCTTGGGAACCCCGCTCGTTCGCTTATTGCAGCGATACAGCACCCTTTGCCAAATTGCCCCAGTGGATTCAGGGGGTGGACCTCTTGTACCACGAGTCTACGTTCGCAGAGGCTCTACGGGAGAATGCGGCGACTACCTTGCATTCGACGGCCCGCCAAGCGGCCACTTGTGCGGAAAAGGCCGGTGTGGGACGTTTGTTGATCGGACATTTTTCGGCCCGTTATCAAGATTTGTCGGTGCTTTTGGAGGAGGCTCGTTCGGTCTTTCCCAATACCGATCTTGCGACAGAACTGACTACCTTCGAAATTCCATTGAAAAAATACAACTAGTCTCATGTCTTTTCGTCATCGTTTCTCTTCCATTGCGCTGCTCCTTGTCCTTTGCTGTTCGATGGGCTTGTCGGCGCAGGGTATCTCCCCCAATGTTGCTGCCCAGAAATTTGGCCAGCTCCTCTTCTTCTTGCAGGAATACTATGTGGATACCTTGTCTACAGATCCGTTGGTGGATGAGGCACTGCGGGCTGTTTTGAAGCAGTTGGATCCCCATTCAACCTATATTTCGGCAGACGATGTCCGGTCGATGAACGAGCCGTTGCAAGGTGAGTTTGATGGAATCGGTATTGAGTTTGCCTTGATTTCCGATACGTTGGTGGTGCAAGCTACGGTAGCGGGTGGTCCCTCTGAAAAGGTGGGTTTGCTGCCAGGGGATAAAATTGTCGGAGTAGAGGGTGCCATGATTTCGGGACGGACCTTGACGATAGAGAAAGTACATGGTTATTTGAGGGGTCCAAAAGGCAGTCGTGTTCGCTTGCAAGTCCTGCGTCGCGGGACTGACGGCCTGTTGGATTTTGTTGTCCGACGGGACAAAATACCCTTGCATAGCTTGGACGCCGCTTACAAGACCTCGGATAATCTTCTTTACTTGAAGTTGAGTCGTTTTGCAAAAACCAGTGGAGAGGAGGTGAAAGCAGCATTGCAGGAGTATTTGCCGGCGAGGGGCGTGATTCTGGATTTGAGAAGCAATTCCGGCGGTTATTTGCAGGCAGCGCTGGAAGTCGCCAACCAATTTCTATCTTTTGGGGAACTGATTGTTTCGACGCAGGGACGGGTCATTGAACCCATGTACGAATATGCCGATGGTACAGGGCTGTACCAGCAGGGACCTCTGGTGGTCCTGGTCGATGAATATTCGGCTTCTGCCAGCGAGATTGTAGCAGGAGCTATCCAAGATTGGGATCGGGGGCAGGTGGTAGGACGTCGTACATTTGGGAAGGGACTGGTGCAGCGGGGATTCCCGCTGGTGGATGGCTCGCAGGTGCGTCTGACGATTGCCCAGTACCATACACCCTCCGGCCGCATCGTACAACGACCCTATACGACGCACCAAGGCCAGGTATATGCCCAGGATACGCTGACGTATGAAACCCTTCGTCTGCGCCGGAAGGTGTATGGGGGAGGCGGTATTACGCCCGATTGTACAGTCGCTCAGGATACTACTTTTTTGACACCATTTTATGCGGCTTTGATTCAATCCGGTACAATGATGGAATTCGTCAATATCGAAGCCAACCGCTTGCGAGAGGATTTGCAGCAAAACTATCCTTCCGAGGCAGACTTTCTGGCAGACTTTAATGCGGCACCTTGGTTGGAGGCCTTGTTGTCGTATGCTGGGAACCGAGGGATCGATGTGCCTCCGGTTGAGGCATGGGAACCTTCACGTGCTTCGCTGTTGACGTTGATCAAGGCCTTGCTGGGACGTCGTCTGTTTGAAGTCTCTACTTACTTCAAGGTCTTGAACCAAGCCGATGACCCTGTCCTGGAGGCCGCACTCGCTTATTTTGACTGACGGGCTTTCAGTGCTTTCTGATAGGCTCTTCCGTTGCGCAGGTGTTCCTGGTACGAGGCGGTGAACTTATGTGTTCCGTCAAAATTGGAGTTGGCGCAGAAATATAGGTATTGGTTGGAATCCCGGTTCAGGACAGCGTCGATGGCGGCCAGGCTGGGCACAGCAATCGGTCCCGGAGGAAGTCCTGCATATTTGTAGGTATTGTACGGGGAGTCGTAATTGAGGTGCCGATTCAGCACACGTCGGATACCCGGTTCCACATCTTTGAGCGCATAGATGACCGTAGGGCAGGCTTGTAATTTCATGCCTTTTTTCAAGCGGTTCAGGTAAACAGCGGCCATCGCCGGTTGTTCCGGTTCGTGGTTGGTTTCCTGGATGATGATGGAAGCCAGGGTGATGACCTGGGTAGGAGTCAGGCCCAGTTTCTTTGCCTTCGCTAACCGTTCTTCGTTCCAAAAGACATCGTATTCTTTCTTGAATCGTTGGATCACAGCTGTCGGGGAGGTGGTCCAATACATTTCATACGTATTGGGCAGAAAGAGGGAGAGCATGGTTTCGGGTTTTAACCCAAGTCCTTTTTGGAGGGTTGTATCGCTCAAAGCTTGCATGAATTCGCTCGAGTCCGCCGCAAAGTTTCTGTCAAAATAGGAGGCCAGCTGCTCCAATGTTTTGATATATCCCTTGAACGTAATCCGTTGCGGGGTCTGCCATCCGTTTGCGAATGTCCGGATGATCTCCTGGTTGCTCATCTCGGGTGTGATCTTGTAGCGGCCCACTTTGAGGTATTGTTCCAGCCCCCGTTGCCCGGCTGCGCGCTGGAAACGCTTGGGATGGTGGAAAACTTCAGCCTGGTTCAAGGAGTCCAGGAACGCTGCATAATTCTGGTTCGGATGAATGTAGAAGATGCATTCCTGACGCACATCCGGTTTGATGAATTTGAGGTAGTAGTCGGTACCGATACCGGCACAGGTGCCTGCCAGCACGATCAATACTCCCAGGAGGATTTTATATGTATTCTTTTTCATAATCGTTAATCAACTTTTGAGCGTCGCAAGAAAATTCGTTCTCCCTCGTGTGCAGTTGCATCGGGAGAAACCCCGTTGTATTTGCACAAGGAGGACAAGCGGATGGCGTAGCGTTGTGAGAGTTCGTAGTAGGTCTCTCCTTCTTCGGCGATGTGGAGTTCCAGGTGTTTTTGAGCCTTTTTCTTTTTGGCCTCCAGGTATACGACCGTTCCTGGTGCGATGGGTTGGTCTTCTTTCAAATCATTGAATCGGAGGATTTCTTTGGTGAAGAGCTGGTATTCTTCGGCAATGGATTGGTAGGTATCTCCTTCATTGGCAAGCACGTATGCTACGTTGTTCATGACATACAGGGTACGTCCTTGCGAATATTTATACAGGGAGGAACGTTCCATCGGATCCAGGGCCCTGATTTGTTGCAGTTCGGCCGGAGAGGGGGGAAAGTACTTGTCCTGTTGTTTGCTTTTCTGGATACCCTCTTCATCGTAGCGATACAGCTGGCTGTCTTCGATGATTTTGATCAACCGTTGGGCATATTGAGGATCCGTTGCATAGCCGGCTTTTTTGAGTCCGTGCGCCCACCCTTTGTAGTCCGTGATTTCCAGGTCAAAAAGAAATGCATAACGGTCCCGGTAGCGGATAAAATCTGCATGGTCGTTGAACGATTCTTCTGCGTTTTTGTATTTGCGGAAGCATTCATTTTTGGCGTCATCATCCCGGCGTACACTTTGACCGTTCCATCCGTGGCATTTGATACCAAAGTGATTGTTGGCTTCGGATGCCAGGAAGGAGTTGCCATCACCGGATTCCAGACAGCCTTGTGCCAGCGTAATGCTGGCCGGGATTCCGTGTGTCTTCATCTGTTTGATGGCAATATCTTTGTAGGCTTCAATGTATTCGCTTCGGCTGGTTCGCTTTTGGGCGAGAGCCGATGTTGCCAGGATACAACCGAAGAGAAGGCAAACGATCCGTAAATGTGTCAGGTATTTCATTATGCCTACAAAGATAGTATGAAACCATAAATGAAGAAAATATTCCTATATTTGCGAATATGAAGAAAATGACATTGGTCATACCTTACGAAGAGTATGAATCTATGGCAGAAATGCCGGTACAGGATCGAGCCTTGATGGAAGCGGCCATGGTAGCAACGCAAAATGCCTACGCCCCGTATTCCAATTTTTGCGTGGGAGCCGCTTTGCGCTTGCGTAGCGGTCGGATCGTGAACGGATCCAATCAAGAGAATGCCGCTTATCCCTCAGGAATTTGTGCGGAGCGTACAGCTGTTTTCTATGCCCATGCGGCGTGGCCGGATGATCCGATTGAAGCCTTGGCTGTGGTGGCGGCGGTGAACGGTGTCATCACATCGACCTACACCTATCCTTGTGGAGCCTGTCGTCAGGTATTGGTGGAGACCGAACAACGGGCAAAGGCTCCGCTGCGGATCCTGGTAGGAAGTGCAGACAAAGTTTTGGTCTTTGAGGGGATCTCCTCGCTGCTGCCTTTCGTTTTTGACAATTTGCCGGAAAAACATTAGCAAGAATAAAAAAAAGTATTACCTTTGCGTCCGGGTAAGTCATACACGACCAGCTCCTACTTAACTCCCCCAGGACCGGAAGGTAGCAAGGGTACAGTGGTTGTAGCGGTGCGATGTATTCAGCTTACCCTTTTTTATTTGTATGGAATCCAAGAAACATATCAAAGTTGCAGTGGGGCTATCGGGTGGGGTAGATTCCAGCGTAGCCGCACTTTTGTTGAAAGAACAAGGTTATGACGTATTTGCCTTGTTTATGCAGAATTGGCACGATACCACCGGTACGTTGCACGGGGATTGTGAGTGGGAAGAGGATCTGAGCGTAGCCCGGATGGTAGCTCGCAAATTGGATATCCCTTTTCATTTTGTGGATTTGTCAGACACGTACCGACAACGTGTGGTCGACTATATGTTTTCAGAGTATGAAAAAGGACGGACTCCCAATCCGGACGTACTCTGCAATCGTGAAATCAAGTTTGATGCCTTCCTGCATCATGCCTTGTCCTTGGGCGCAGACTATGTGGCTACCGGACACTATTGCCAAAAGGATACGGTGCTGGGTCCCGATGGGAAACCGGTTTATCGCCTGATTGCCGGTGCTGACGGAAACAAAGATCAAAGCTATTTTTTGTGCCAATTGTCCCAGGACCAATTGGAAAAAGCTCTGTTTCCCATCGGAGCATTGGAAAAACCCAGGGTTCGAGAATTGGCCCGGGAGGCAGATTTGCCCAGTGCTGAAAAGAAAGATTCGCAGGGGATTTGTTTTGTAGGAAAGGTGGACTTGCCGGTTTTTCTGCAACAGAAACTGGCACCCAAAGAAGGCAAAGTGGTTGAGATCTTTCGCGATTATTATGAACGGGAAACTCCGCAACCGGCCACTTCTTTGGCCGAGTTGGCAGAGCCTCGCTCGTACCACTTTAAGGATGGGAAGGTAATCGGTAAACACGTAGGGGCCCAATATTATACCATCGGACAGCGCAAAGGATTGAACATCGGCGGCCATCAGCAGCCCATTTTTATCATCCACATCGATATTGAAAAGAATCTGATTTTTGTCGGAGAAGGACAGGATCATCCGGGTTTGTTCCGTCCGGCCTTGGCCATTTTACCGGAAGAAATCCATTGGGTTCGTCCCGATCTGGAGATGGCTGTGGGAGAAGAGCGGGAGTACTTGATTCGGATCCGTTATCGGCAACCGCTGCAGAAGGGGCGCTTGATCCGCTGCGAGGAAGCCTTGTATCTGGTGTTTGACGAACCCCAACGGGGTATTACACCCGGTCAGTTTGCGGCTTGGTACGCTACAGACGGAGAATTGGTTGGTAGCGGTGTCATCAACCGATAACGGCACTTACGGAAGCGAGATGTAATAATGGAACTCCTGTTCCGGTAGCAAATCGGGGTGCAAGATCCGGATGAGGTCTTCCAGAATCTTTTCGGGTTCGGTAACCCCAGTTTCCCAGAAATCATTACCACCACCCGCTGTTTGTCGGCGGGTGTTGTTGTATACGGACCCCAGTTTCAGGCAGGGGATCTGTTCATAAAGACGGTGGCTCTGGCGAATGTCGTTCAGATTCAGGGAATTGCCGGGATGTAGCCATAAATCGGCCTCCATGGCCAGCAGCAGGACTTCTTCAAAGCTATAGGGGTATGATTCGGCCGTCGTGGTCTTGGCTCCCAGGATTTCTCCGCCTGCATCTTGGATCAGATGACTGAAATTGCTGTTTGCGCCGGGGATGTACCAGGTGTCTTTGTACGGGAGATTGATCAGGATTTTTTTACGCTCCTTTCCCTGCTTTTGTGCGATTTCTTTTAAATCATTGTAGGCCTGGCAGCGGGCGCGGAAAATGGAATCCGCTACTTGCTCTTTCCCGACCAGCGCACCAAAAAGCCTTAGGTATTCTAATTTTCCTAGCGGATGCTCTTCCCTATAATCCGGAATGACAAAGACGGGCAGCCCAAGTTTCTGTAAGCGGTCCAAGGCACTGTTATCCTGCCCGCTTACGTGGTAGGCCAAAATCAAGTCCGGTTGCAGAAGAAGGAGCTGTTCGTAGTTGAGGTTCTGATCATAGCCGACATCCACCACCGTTCCTTCGTCAATAGCCCTCAGGATGGCTGCATTGGAAATATACCGGTGGCCGGAAACACCGATAACGACGTCTGTTGCATCCAATGCGTCCAAGTAGGCCAGGTGGGAAGAGGACATGCAAACGATGCGTTGGAAGGGTTGGTTTCGGGTCCAGTTCAGGCTTTCTGATCGTCTTGCTTGCGTTTGGCAGGTCAGTGAATAAGTCGAGTCAGTTTGCTCCAGGGAATACAACTGGGCGTATTCATTGGGAATGAGTTGGACCGGTTGGTTTTGTTTCGGCTGGCAGCCGACCAGAAGTGTGAGCAAAAAAAAGGCCCCTAAAAATATAGAGGCCGTGGAGCCACTCACGGGACTCGAACCCGCGACCTGCTCATTACGAATGAGCTGCTCTACCAGCTGAGCTAAAGTGGCTTTCATTTCAGGCTGCAAATATAGAAAAATTTATTTTCTTTGTACCATGAATTCAGCAAATGTTATCATCATCGGAGGAGGTGCCGCAGGTATGATGGCTGCGGCCAAATTGGGAAATACCGGTGCACGGGTTGTTTTAATGGAAAAACGCGAACGTTTTGGGCGGAAGTTGCTGATTACCGGCAAGGGACGTTGTAACCTGACCAACATGCGTCCCTGGAATGAGTTCCAGCAACACATTCATCCGGATGCCAGTTTCTTGAAAAACTCCTTTTATGCATTCAGCAACGAAGGGCTTGTCCAATTTTTTCAGGAAGCGGGTCTGGCAACCAAGGTGGAGCGCGGGGAACGTGTCTTTCCGGAAAGTGACCGGAGCCTGGATGTCTTGGATGCCTTGATGGATGTCGTCGAGCGTGGAGGTGTAGCATGTTTGCCGGAACATGCGGTGGAGGATCTTCATCGTCGCGAGGCGGATGGAAAGTTTGAACTGAAGGTGCTCACACCTTCGGGAGAAACCCGTTGGGAAGCCGATTACGTTGTGGTGGCTACCGGAGGACTTTCGTATCCGATGACGGGCAGTACGGGAGACGGTCACCGATGGGCAGAATCCCTGCAACATCCGATGGTGCCGTGTTTTCCGGCTATTACGGCGTTGAAACCGCAGCATTACGATGAGAATCTGGAAGGAATCTTGTTGACGAATGTGCGTGTGGACCTGTGGGTAGGAGGAAATCTGGTACAGCAGGAAGAAGGCGAGTTCTCGTTTACAGAATTGGGCATGGAGGGCGGTGTTGCTTTCCGTGTCAGTCGAAAGGCCGTGCGGGCTTTGCTGAACAAGGAGAAGGTATGGGTGTCGGTTGACTTGAAACCCAATCTGACGGAAGACCAGCTTTTTGCCAGAATCCGTCGCGAGAAGGCAGCGCAACCGAAGATTCAAATGAGGGAATTGCTTCGTAAGATGATGCCGAAGCAGTTGGTGTATCCGTTCTATGCGGCGCACCCCGGTTTGAAGGAGGAACACCTGCCTCGGGCACTGAAGAACTGGAAGTTCCCGATTGCGGAGTATGGATCGTACAACCGGGCGGTTGTGACGGCAGGCGGGGTGTCACTCAAGGCTGTTTCCCGAAAGACCCTGGAGTCCAAGTCTGTGCCGGGATTGTATTTCATCGGAGAGGTCTTGGACCTGGATGGGGATACGGGAGGCTACAACCTGCAGATTGCGTTCTCAACGGCGGCTACAGCTGCTGCTGTACTCCGGAAGAAACTAACGGATCTCTAAATCAAACAAGGGGTCTTCGTTCCAGCAAGCGGTCAACTTGGAACCGATGCTGACAGGAATTGCTTCTGCCAAAGCCACGAGGATGAGGTCCCCGATGCGCAAGGAGCAACCATTGGAAACTTGTGCAATAATCTCCGGCCATTGGGCTTGTTGAGGAAGTCTGTCTGTTTGATAAAAACAGGTTCCGTTCAGGTGATAAGCAACATCCACGGTTTCTGCAAAACCTTCGATGGGTCTTGTCTTTAAGGGAATGAGGGTGGTGTAATCCAAAGCATTTTCGACAAATTCCCGATACGCCTGCTCTTGATCTTTGAGTCGTGGATGAATCAGCAAACCGAAACCGACACTGTCCCAATAACGTTCAGCAAATCGGGGAGCAATGGCTTTCCCTGGCTTGCGCATACGCAGGGAGAGGACCGGTGATACACGAATCTGATCTACCTCATCCGGAAGGTAGTAGGCACGCAAATCTCGGATCAAGGTAGAGTCAGGCCGGTAATAGAAACCTTGCTGTTGGTTCGGAACTACAAGGATGTTCAAAGTAACGAAAGTTTGATTTCAGTCAATATTTTTTTTGTATCCTGGGTAAAATCCCCGTCCATCATCCAGTTGTAGTAGCTGGGTTCTGCCCGTAAGACATCGGCTACCTTTTTGCCTCGGTGTTTGCCGAAGTTGAAGACGACCTCACCTTTCTCGTTGTAGGCCATTCTTCCTGCATAATCGGCGATTTTGGATCGGGTAGAGAAGTTAGCCAGGAATTCGACATCATTCTTCAACTCATTGGGATAGCGCTCCAGTTGTGCCAGCAGGATCTCATAGGTGGCGACGGTGTCTGCTTCGGCAGAGTGGGCATTCTCCAATTCCTTTTGACAATAGAAACGGTAGGCAGCACTCAAGGTCCGCTGTTCCATCTTGTGGAAGATGTTCTGAACATCGACCAGCTTCCGTTTGCGGAAATCAAAGTCAACGCCAGCCCGCAGGAATTCTTCTGCCAGCAACGGAATATCAAATTTGATGGAGTTGTATCCTGCAATATCACAGCCTTTCATCCATTGGGCCATACTTTTGGCTATTTGGTTGAAGGTCGGGCAATCCTTTACGTCTTCATCGCTGATTCCGTGGATGGCTTGTGCTTCAGCCGGTATGGGTATGGTCGGGTTGATCCGGCGGGTCTTGATTTCCTGATCTCCGTTGGGCATTACCTTCAATGCACTGATTTCTACGATGCGGTCCGTGGCCACATTGAGCCCGGTGCTTTCAATATCGAAGAAAAGAATCGGATTCTGTAAGTTGAGTTGAGGCATATGCGTTAGGCCAGGCGTACGGGCATCAACAATGAACAAACTTCTTCACAGGGATTGTGTTCTCCAGCATCCAGAATCAAGGCAGCGCGTGAGGGGTCAGCCAATTCCAGGGAGGCTTCCTCAAACGACAGGTTGCTCAGGACTTCAATCAGGAAAGAGGATTTGAATCCAATATCCATTTTGTCGCCGTCGTATTGGCAAGGCAGGGCCTCGTGTGCTGCAACGGAGAAACTGGTGTCTTGGGCCGAAATGATCAGTTGGTTGAACGAGAGACTCAACTTTAAGTAGGATGCCGATTGGTTCGAGCATACGGAGACGCGTTTTGCGGCGTTGAGGAACTCGCGACGGTTGATGGTCAGCTTGTTTGTGTTGTTTTTGGGGATCACCGTTCGGTATGCCGGGTAATTTCCTTCCACCAGGCGGCAGATCAACAGTGAATCTTCAAAGGCGAAACATGCATTTTTGTTGTTGAAGATCAGCGAAACGTTTCCTTCGTATTTTCCAATGAGGGATTTCAGGATGTTGGCCGGTTTCTTGGGCAGGATGAACGAACATTTTTCTGCGGCGTGAATGTCATTACGGGTGTAAGATACCAACTTGTGGGAGTCGGATGCAACCAGGGTCACACTGTCGGTATTCATGTCAAAGAAGACCCCATTCATGACCGGACGGAGTTCATCTTCGGCAGCAGCATAAATGGTGGTGGTCAATCCTTGCATCAGAATGTCGGCCGGGTATTCTACGCGAACAGAGGATTCCTCGTCGATGGCCGGAAGGGACGGAAATTCGTCTGCCGGTGAAAAGGGAATTTTGGAGGCACCGCTTTGCCATTTGATTTCCAGGATGCCATCATTGCCCGAGGTGAAGGTCAGAGGCAATTCGGGGAACTCTTTCAGGGAATCGGTCAGTAACTTGGCAGGAACCGCAATTTGACCGTCTTCGTCCACCAGATTGATGGGAAGGGCGGTTCTCAAGGTGAGGTCCAAATCCGTGGCAGTGATTTCCAATCGATTGTCTCTCAATACGAAAAGAAAGTTTTCAATAATCGGAATGGAGGGTTTTGCAGGGATAGCCCGTGAAACGGAGAGCAACGCGTGCAGCAGTTCCGTACTAGATACTGTAAATTTCATCGTATATTTCGTTTTTACATCATTTTCTTAAAATGCAAATATAGTGTTTTTGATGGTATTTTTGGCATATTATTTGATTTCTTTTCTGTAAAAATTAAACAGAGAAACGAGATTAGATATGAAGAAAAATTTGTTGGCGGGACTGGTCATTGTACTGATTTCAGTCTCGGTTTCTTATGCGTTGATGTCATTGAGAACGGGTGTGGCCGATGGTTCGGTCCGTCCGGTCGAAACCCTGCAGCATCCATTGTCTTTTGCAACAAAACCTGATCTTGTTTATCCGGATTTTACCCATGCGGCGGAATCTTCGGTACAGGCAGTGGTTTTTGTAAAGGTCTTGAAACGTACGCAGGGATCGTATGCACCGACCATCCTGGATTTTCTGTTGGGTTTTTCCAATCAGGCTCCCCGCGAAGAGGTCACGAGTGGGTCGGGTGTCATCATTACGGAAGACGGTTATGTGGTAACCAATTACCATGTCATTGCGGGAGCAACGGAGATTGAAGTCAAGTTGGCGAACCAAAAGACATACCAGGCGAATCTGGTGGGAGCGGATCCGGCGACCGACATTGCCTTGTTGAAGGTCGATGCCACAGGACTTCCGACACTGTCATTTGGCAATTCAGATGACCTGCGATTGGGGGAGTGGGTGTTGGCTATCGGCTCTCCTTATGGGCTCACGTCGACGATTACGGCGGGTATTGTGAGTGCCAAAGGGCGTTCCATTCCCAAAGAACCCGGTGAGTTCAAGATTGAATCGTTCATTCAGACCGATGCGGTGGTCAATCCCGGAAACAGTGGCGGGGCGTTGGTCAATGTCCGTGGTGAATTGGTTGGTATCAATACAGCCATTCTGTCACAAACGGGTTCCTATGCGGGTTATTCTTTTGCCGTACCGGTCAACATTGTCCGTAAGATTGCTGAAGACTTGATCGATTTTGGACGGGTCCAACGTGCTGTACTGGGTGTTTCCATGGTGGCGGTTACCGATGCGATGGCAAAGGAACTCGGAATGGAGGGACCTCAAGGTGTGCTGTTGGCGAGAATCCAGCCCGGTGGTGCGGCCGATGTCGGTGGTGTGAAGCCGGATGATGTGTTGCTCCGGGTGGACGGAGTGTCGGTTCAGACCCCGTCTGATGTGCAGGAGCGCATTGCCCGTTACAGTCCGGGCGATGTGGTCGTGCTGGACTTGCTGCGCAAAGGTAGGGAAGTGGAGTTGCGGGTACGTCTGATGGGAGAAGCCGGTTCTGCGGAAGAGCAAGTGGTGGAATTCTTGGGAGCCGGTTTGCGTACCGTGGCTCCCGACAAAGCGCGCCAAATGAGGATTGAAGGCGGTGTGGAAGTGGTTTCGCTGGCGCGCGGAAAGATGAAGTCGGCCGGTTTGTCCAAGGGATTTGTGATCACGCATATCAACAACGAAGCGGTATCCACGCCCCAGGAGATTCTGGCATTGGTGCAGCGGGCCCGGCGATCGGTTTTGGTGGAAGGAATCTACCCCAACGGGGCCGTTGCGTATTACGGAATCGGCTTGTAGCAAGGCAGGTAAATACTTTGAATTAAAATAGGTTATTTGACTTTTTCGTGTTAATTTTGCGCCCCAATTTATACCTATGAGACAACTTAAGATTACAAAATCCATTACCAATCGTGAGAGTGCTTCTTTAGATAAGTATCTTCAAGAGATTGGTAGAGAAGAGCTTATTACTGTTGAAGATGAAGTAGAGTTGGCTCAGCGCATCCGGAAAGGAGATCAGGAAGCGCTGGAAAAACTGACTCGTGCCAATCTTCGTTTTGTGGTATCCGTTGCAAAGCAATACCAAAACCAAGGTCTGAGTCTTCCCGACTTGATCAACGAAGGAAACCTGGGTTTGATCAAGGCCGCTGAGAAATTTGATGAGACCCGTGGTTTCAAATTTATTTCCTATGCGGTATGGTGGATTCGTCAATCCATTCTGCAAGCGTTGGCAGAGCAGTCCCGGATTGTTCGTCTGCCTTTGAACCAAGTAGGATCGTTGAACAAAATCAACAAGGCCTTGGCCCGTTTTGAGCAGGAAAATGAACGGACACCCTCTCCCGATGAATTGTCGGAATTGTTGGGAATCCCGCGAGAAAAGATTGCCGACACCATGCGTGTTTCCGGCCGCCACGTTTCTGTGGATGCTCCCTTTGTGGAAGGAGAGGACAACAGTTTGTTGGATGTGCTCCCGAATACGGATTCCCCGAACGCAGACCGTGGTCTGGTGAACGAATCATTGAACAAAGAAATTGAACGAGCCCTCTCCACACTGACTGAACGTGAGCGGGATATTGTAAAAGACTTCTTTGGAATCGGCACACCGGAAATGACCCTGGAAGAAATCGGTGAGAAATTCGGCCTGACCCGCGAACGGGTCCGTCAGATCAAGGAAAAGGCGATCCGTCGATTGAAAAATACCAACCGCAGTAAATTTTTGAAAGATTATTTGGGATAAACCAAACTGAACTATGAAATTTAGCAAATTGTCCGCACTCGCTTGTGCAACCCTGATGATGGCAGCGTCTTGTAATTCTAACCAAAATCCTTTGCTCCAAACCTGGGATACTCCTTACGGTATTCCTCCCTTTGAGCAAGTGGAAGATTCTCATTACCTCCCCGCATTCGAAGAGGCAATGAAACAACATCGTGCAGAAATTGATGCCATTGTAAACAATCCGGAAACTCCGACTTTTGAAAATACCGTGGTAGCTTTGGATCGTGCCGGTGCCTTGTTGAACAACATTTCTGCAGTGCTGGGTAGTGCAACCAACGTCCGTTCTTCAGCGGCTTTGATGCAGATTGAAGCAGAGTTGTCTCCGAAGTTGAGTGCCCATAGCAGTGAGATTTCGTTGAACGATGCCTTGTTCGAACGGATCCGTCAGGTGTATGATCGTCGTGATGAGTTCAATTTGAATGCGGACCAGTCCCGATTGCTGGAATTGACCTACAACCGTTTTGTGCGTTCTGGTGCTTTGTTGGGAGAAGCTGAGAAAGCTCGCCTGAAAGAGATCAATGCCGAGTTGGCTGCCAATGAACTGGCTTTTGAACAAAATGTGTTGAAGGAAACGGCGGCTTATACGCTGAAAGTGACCGATGCGCAAGATCTGTCCGGTCTGGGAGCCGGTGTTTGTGCCGATGCGGCAGCCCGTGCAGCAGCGGATGGTGCGGAAGGTGCTTGGTATTTCGGATTGGACAATCCGAGTGTCATGCCTTTCCTGCAAACGGCAGACAACCGGGAGCTGCGTCAGCAAATTTTTGATGCATACATTTCTCGCGCCAACAACAACAACGCGGACGATAACAAGGAAGTCATCAAACGTTTGGTGGAACTCCGTTTGGAAAAGGCCCGTTTGTTGGGTTTTGACAGTTATGCTGCCTATGCGATTGATGATCGTATGGCCAAGACTCCGGCAGCTGTGTACAACTTGTTGGACCAAATATGGACCCCGGCTTTGAATGCAGCGAAAGCAGAATTGAAGGATTTGCAAAAGGTGGCCGCTCAAGCGGGTCAAAAAGAAGCTTTGACCGGTGCTGACTGGCGTTATTATTTCGAAAAGGCAAAGCAATCAAAATTTGATCTTTCCGATGACCAACTGCAACCTTATTTCCAATATGATGCGGTGCGTGAAGGTATCTTCTATGTGGCTAACCAATTGTATGGTATTACTTTCCAACCGCTTAGCAACGTTCCGCTTCCGCATCCGGATGCATTCGCTTACGAATGTAAAGAAGCTGACGGTACCGTGCTGGGTCTTTTGTTCATGGATATGTTTGCCCGTCCTGCTGAGAAACGTGGCGGTGCATGGTGTACCGGTTACCGGGATCAGTCCTATGATGAGGCAGGAAACCGTATCATTCCGTTGGTAGCGATTGTGGGTAACTTTACCCGTCCGACAGGTGATACGCCTGCGTTGTTGACTCCGGATGAAGTGGAAACATTTTTCCATGAATTCGGTCACGCTTTGCAGGCACTTTTCCAAGATGTTCCTTATCAAGCGTTGGGCAGTGTGACTCGGGACTTCGTAGAATTGCCTTCCCAAATCATGGAACACTGGGCATTTGAACCGCAAGTACTCCGCCAATATGCGAAACATTACCAAACCGGAGAAGTCATTCCGGCTACTTTGATTGAAAAATTGGATAAAGCCGGCAAATACGGACAAGGATTCGCAACGACAGAATTGGTGGGAGCGGCCTTGTTGGATATGGATTACCATGTCTTGACTGCAATGCCCGAAAATCTGGATGTCAATGCTTTCGAGGCTCGCGTCATGGGAGAACGTGGATTGATTTCTCAAATTCCTCCCCGTTACCGCAGTACCTATTTCCGTCATACGTTCGGAGGTGGCTATACCGCCGGTTACTACAGCTACATTTGGGCTGAGGTGTTGGACTGTGATGCGTACCAGGCTTTCGTGGAAACCGGAGACATCTTCAACAAGGAGTTGGCAACTTCGTTCCGCAAGAACATTCTGGAACGTGTCGGCGCCGAAGATCCGATGACCTTGTATCTGCGTTTCCGCGGAGCAGAACCGGGTATCCAAGCGTTGCTCAAAAACCGAGGACTTAACTAGTTTTGATAGAAAAATTATTGCATGAAGAATCTGAACCCTGAACTGTTGGTAGCAACTTGTGTTGCAGAGGCTGCAGCGGCCTTGTATGGAGGAGCTCCGGACAGTTATACAATACAAACACAAACTACCCGCAAGGAGTTTGAAGGTGATATTACGGCTGTGATGTTTACGTTGTTGAAACAAAGCCGCAAGTCGCCCGAGGCTACCGGTCAGGAGATCGGTACCTATTTGAAGGAACACAACGAAGAAGTCCGTGATTTCAATGTTGTCAAAGGTTTCTTGAACATATCCCTTTCGGATGCCTATTGGAACAACATCTTTGCAGCGATTGTCGCTCATCCGGATTTTGGTCAGGCACCGGATAGCGGTCGTTCTGTGATGATTGAGTTTTCATCTCCGAATACCAACAAGCCCCTCCACTTGGGTCATATCCGCAACAACCTGTTGGGATGGTCCGTTTCCCGTTTGTTGGAAGCTTGTGGCCATCGCATCATGCGTGTAAACTTGGTGAACGATCGGGGTATTCATATCTGCAAGTCCATGTTGGCATGGAAACGTTGGGGCAATGGTGAAACCCCGGCTACTTCGGGGAAGAAAGGCGACCATTTGGTAGGTGACTACTACGTGCTCTTCAACACGAAGTTGAAAGAAGAGGTGGATGCGCTGGTAGCGGGTGGCATGGAGAAAGAAGTGGCTGAAAAGCAGGCTCCGCTTTTGAAGGAGGCACAAGAGATGCTCTTCCGCTGGGAAAACGGGGATGAAGAAACGGTAGCCCTCTGGAAGATGATGAACGGATGGGTTTACGAAGGATTTGATGAAACCTATGACCGTTTGGGTATTTCTTTCGAGCGTACGTATTACGAATCGCAAACCTATCTTTTCGGAAAAGAACTGGTACTGGCCGGTTTGGAAAAAGGTATCTTTGAAAAACAGGAAGACGGTTCGGTTTGGTGCGACCTGACTTCCGACGGATTGGACCGCAAGTTGTTGTTGCGTGGTGACGGTACCTCCGTGTACATGACTCAGGACTTGGGAACTGCCCGTCAACGATTTGAAGAGTACAGCCTGGATGAACACATTTATGTGGTCGGCAACGAACAGAACTATCACTTCCAGGTATTGAAGTTGATTTTGAAAAAGTTGGGATTTGATTGGTCGGATTCCATCTATCACTTGTCTTACGGTATGGTAGAGCTTCCGCAAGGAAAGATGAAATCTCGTGAAGGAACGGTGGTGGATGCCGACGATTTGCTGGACAAGATGTACCAGACTGCGAAGGAAACTTCGTTGGAATTGGGCAAATTGGCAGATATGTCCGAGGAAGAGCAACACCGTTTGTTTGAAATGATTTCACTGGGTGCCTTGAAATACTTTATCATTAAGGTGGATCCCCGCAAGACGATGTTGTTTGACCCTCGAGAATCCATTGACTTCAATGGCAATACAGGACCCTTCATCCAATATACCCATGCCCGGATCCAATCCATCTTGAGAAAAGCCAAGGAAGCGGGTATCGAGCCGGCATCGGTTCCGGTTATGTTGTTGCCCAAGGAAGTAAACATCATCAAGATGTTGAACAACTTCCCCAACAAGGTCCTGGAGGCAGGAAAAGCGCTTTCTCCGGCGTTGGTGGCCAACTATGCCTACGAATTGGCGAAGGAATTCAACCAATACTACCACGATACCTCTATTTTGAAGGAGGCAGATGAAAACATCAGAGCCAATCGTCTGAAATTGATTGAGGTCATTGCCGGCGTATTGCGCAAAGCGATGGACTTGTTGGGAATTCAATTGCCAGACAGAATGTAAGATGTCTCAAAATACAACATACATGATTCCCACCTCGCGCAAGGAAATGGATGCGCTGGGGTGGGATTTTGCTGATATCATTCTCTTTTCGGGAGATGCATTCATCGATCATCCTTCGTTTGGAACGGCGGTGATTGCAAGGTTTCTGCAATTCCACGGTTACCGCGTGGCGGTTGTTCCGCAGCCGAACTGGCGGGATGATTTGCGTGATTTCAAGAAATTGGGCTCTCCCCGTTTGTTCTTTGGTGTCAATGCCGGTGTGATGGATTCGATGGTAAACCATTACACGGCGAACAAACGTCTGCGCAGTGACGATGCCTATACTCCGGATGGCCGGGCAGGGCAACGTCCGGACTATGCCGTGACGGTGTACACACGAATTCTGAAGCAGTTGTATCCCGATGTCCCAGTCATCATCGGTGGAGTGGAAGCTTCGTTGCGCCGGTTTACGCATTATGACTATTGGAGTGACCAACTCAAGCCCTCTGTGTTGGTGGAGAGCGGGGCAGACTATCTGAGTTACGGGATGGGTGAACGTACGATGCTGGCCTTGGCAAAGGCCTATGATCGCGGAGAGGGAATGGGCCGTATCCGAAAGATTCCCCAATTGGCCTGGTTGGAGTCGGGTACTCATTATCCCGATACCCTGGCAGTTTCAGATTCGCGTATTGTCCTGAATTCTTTTGAGCGATGTCAGTCAAGCAAGCGGTCTTTTGCTGAAAATTTTCATTACATTGAGCTGGAAGCGAACCGTCGTGTCGCATCGCAGCTGGTTGAACGTGTCGGCCAACAGGCCCTGGTTGTAAATCCTCCTTATCTGCCGGAATCACCCAAGGAAATCGATGTGTATTACGATTTGCCTTATACCAAAGCGCCCCATCCTCGCTACAAGGGTAAGCATATCCCGGCCTACGAAATGATCAAATTTTCCATCAATACCCATCGTGGCTGTTTTGGAGGCTGTAATTTTTGTACCATTGCAGCCCATCAAGGGAAATTCATCCGGAGCCGTTCGGAAGCGTCCATTCAACGCGAGGTGAACCGATTGGTCCAACTTTCTGATTTTAAGGGTGTCATTTCCGATGTGGGAGGTCCGACTGCCAACATGTATGGATTACAGGGAAAGGACGAGGCCTTGTGTGCGCGTTGCATTCGTAAATCGTGTCTGTTTCCGAACCGTTGTGAAAATTTGCAGACTTCACACCGTCGTTTGATGGATCTCTATGCTTCTTTGGAGAAAATCAAAGGTGTGAAACGATTTTTTATCGGTAGTGGGATCCGTTATGACTTGTTCCTGGACAAGGACGGTTATTTGGATGAGACGTCTGAATCCTATTTGAAAGCGTTGGTTCTGAAACATACATCCGGCCGGTTGAAGGTTGCTCCAGAGCATACGGAGGATGTCGTGTTGCGCCAGATGGCCAAACCGAGCTTCCAGCTGTTCGTCCGTCTGCGAACCCTCTTTGATCGGATCGTTTCGCAAGCCGGGGTCAAATACCAGCTGGTCCCTTATTTTATCTCCAGTCATCCGGGATGTCGCCTGGAAGACATGCAGGCCTTGTCCCGGAATAAGGCGTTGAGAGGGTTGTATATGGATCAGGTTCAGGATTTTATGCCGACACCGATGACCGCATCTTCGGTGATGTTTTATACCGGAATGGATTTGAAAACCGGAGAGCCACTTTTTGTGGAGAGAAACCAAGATCGCAAGCGAAAACAAAAATCATATTTTTTTCAAAAAAATACGCGCTGACAAAAAAAATACACTATAATTGCACTTGGATTAACAATTAAACATCAACGTACATTTTTTACACTATGAGTGCCAAAAACGTGACTTCCGCACCGGCGAAAAGACGGTTAGTAGTTAGTTATGCGAACATGTCATCAGAATTGATGGCCGCTTTCAAAGAGAAATATCCCAAGGGTTATGCTGATTATATGGCAGATTTGATCAAGGTTCCGAAGCCTGATGGTACCTTCTTTTATGCTGTCTCTTTGGAAATTCCTGAAGCCTTGTACCTGGTAAAAATCGACGTACGTATTGACGATTACGAAGATGTAGAAAAAGGACTCTTCAACGATGAGGACGATGATGACAACATCGACTCCGCAGACGGAGGATTCCCTGACGATAACACGACATCATACGCCGACGATGAAGATTCAGACGAATAAGTTTCGTTGGGAGAAAATCGTAGGATTTATAAAAGGACTTTCAGAAAATCAATTACTTCTCGTACTTGCTTTTGTTGTAGGTCTGGCTTGTGGATTGGCAGCGGTTTCGCTGAAGACCTTGATCCACGGTGTGCAACTGCTCTTGGTACGTCTGTGTGGCGAACCTGAGAGCAGTTTTATGTATCTGATTCTTCCCGGTATCGGGATGTTGATTGCCATGCTGTTTGTCCGTTACGTGGTGCGTGATGATATCGGGCATGGTGTTACCAAAGCTCTGTTGGCGGTTTCCAAAAAGCGCTCGGTCATCAAACCACACAATACCTGGTCTTCATTGGTCGCCAGTTCTGTGACCATTGGTTTTGGGGGCTCCGTAGGAGCCGAGGCGCCGATTGTATATACGGGAGCGGCTATCGGTTCCAACATTGCTCGACTGTTGGAACTTTCCTACAAACACAGAACGATTTTGTTGGGTTGTGGGGCAGCCGGAGCTGTAGCCGGAATCTTTAAGGCACCCATTGCGGGGATTCTGTTTACCCTGGAGATTCTGCTTTTCAACATTTCCATGACCTCCATCCTCCCGTTGCTCATCTCTACAGTCACCGCAACGACGGTCTCCTACTTGTTTTTTGGGCAGGACGTGTCTTTTTCCAGTTCTGTGGACCATTACCTTTTGGGAAATATCCCTTATTATATTCTGTTGGGGATCTTATGCGGCTTTGTTTCCTTGTATTTTACCCGGACCACGTTGCGTTTGGAAGACAAGATCAAGTCGGTGGCCAATCCCTACAAACGTTGGGCGATGTCTGCCGTCTCCCTGGGTGTACTGATTTTTATTTTTCCGCCCTTGTTTGGTGAGGGGTACGATTCGTTGATTCATTTGTTGCATGCCGATCCGGAATCTTGCATGAACCAGACCATTTTCGGGTGGTTTCTGCAGTGGGATTGGTTCGTTCCGATATTCTTTGCGCTCGTACTCATCTTTAAGGTGTTTGCCATGTCGTTTACCAATGCCGGTGGCGGTGTCGGGGGAACGTTTGGTCCGACATTGATTGTGGGAGGTATCGCGGGTTTTATTTTGTCCCGGATCATCAATTTGACAGGTTTTACGGCGTTGCCGGAAGCCAACTTTGTTTTGGTGGGTATGGCCGGTTTGATGGCTGGGGTGATGCAGGCACCGATGACGGCGATCTTTTTGATTGCTGATATCACCGGCGGCTATGCGTTGTTGTTGCCCCTCATCGTCACTTCGACCATCTCTTTTGCAACCATCCGCCTGTTCGAACCCTATTCCATCTACACCAAGCGAATCGCCAAAAATGGTCAACTCTTGACTCACGATAGTGATCAGGCGGTGCTGACGTTGCTGAGTACAGCTGATTTGATTGAGCAGGATTTTGTGAAGGTCAAACCGGATGATACCCTGCGAACGTTGGTGCGTGCCGTTGCACAGTCCAAGCGGAATCTTTTCCCGGTCGTTGATCCGAAAGGGGGATTCATGGGTTTGATCGCCCTGGATGATATTCGCACGACCATGTTTGATCAGACCAAGTACGATACGGTTAAAGTCTATGAGCTGATGCGAATTTGCGAACACAAGGTCTGCCACGACGAGCACATGGAGGAGGTTATGTCCAAATTTGAGAAGTCCGGTGTGTGGAACCTGCCGGTGGTGGACGCCGCGGGCCGTTACATGGGCTTTATCTCCAAATCCAAAATCTTCTCTTCGTATCGGGAACAGTTGCAGCAAGTTTCACACGATTAGTTTTTCCTATGAATACCATTTACGTCAATTTTCTCTGTGACAAGTTGGGTGTACGGGCCTGGCAAGTTGAGCAGGGTGTTTCCTTGTTGGATGAAGGAGCTACGGTTCCGTTTATTTCCCGCTACCGGAAGGAGAGGACGGGAGGAATGGATGAAGCCCAAATTGCAGAATTGAAACACTGGCACCTGAAGTTTGCCGAACTGGATAAGCGCAAGGAATCCATTTGCGAGACCATCCGGGGTTTGGACAAATTGACTCCCGAACTCGCTCAGGCCATTGATGTCTGTGTGGATGCGCAGGTTCTCGAGGATTTGTACCTGCCGTACCGTCCCAAACGCAAGACGCGTGCAACAACGGCGAAGGAGAAGGGAATGGAGCCCTTGGCCCTGGCGTTGTGGAAGTCGCAGATCAAGGATCCGGCTCGTGAGGTAAGTGCGTACCTGAACGAGGAAGTTACGGAGATCGATGCCGCCTTGGCATACGCTCGGGATATCTTGGCCGAACAAGTGGCGGAATTAGCCTCGGTTCGTGCGGATCTGCGTCAGCATTATCTGAAGCAGGGTCGCATCCTGGCCCACCTGGCGAAGGGAGTGGATCCCGAAGAAGAGGCCGTAGCCAAATACCGGAACTATTTTGACTTTTCGGAACCCATCCAACGGGCCGCCTCTCACCGAATTTTGGCTGTTTTGCGTGCGAAAGCCGAAGGAATCTTGTCTGTAAAGGTGGAAGTTGATTCGAACTACTTAGTTACACGTATTGAACGTCAGTATGCTACTGAAAAATATACCCGACCCGTTTTTGAAGTCATCCACGAGGCAGTGGAAGATGCCTACAAGCGCTTGTTGCATCCGTCCATTGAAAACGAGACACTGCATACCTTGAAAGAACGGGCCGATGTGGAGTCAATCCGAGTCTTCGGAGAGAACTTGCGCCAACTGTTGTTGGCACCCCCGTTGGGACAAAAACGTGTTCTGGCCATCGATCCCGGTTTCCGCACCGGTTGTAAGGTTGTTTGTTTGGATGCTCAAGGTGGACTCTTGCACAATGAGACCATTTACCCGCATCCGCCGGCCAACGAAAAAACCATGGCGATGCGCAAACTCTCGCACATGTTGGAGGCTTATGACATCGAGGTCGTGGCCATCGGAAATGGAACTGCCGGTCGTGAAACGGAGGCCTTTTTGAAACGGATGGCGTTGCCCGAAGGGGTAAGGGTGTATTCGGTGAGCGAAGACGGTGCTTCGGTGTATTCGGCATCTCCCATTGCACGGGAGGAATTTCCGGATTACGATGTGACGGTTCGCGGAGCCGTTTCCATTGGCCGTCGCATCATGGATCCCTTGGCTGAATTGGTAAAAATCGATCCGAAGTCCATCGGGGTTGGGCAGTACCAACACGATGTGGATCAGACCTTGTTGAAAGAGCGTTTGGATGGCGTGGTAGAAAGTTGTGTGAACAACGTGGGGGTGAACTTGAATACAGCCAGTCGCCATTTGCTGAGCTATGTCTCTGGTATTGGTCCGGCCCTGGCTCAAAACATCGTGGATTACCGAACAGAAAACGGACCTTTTGAGCGACGTCGCGATTTGTTGCGTGTGAAGCGATTGGGAGATAAAGCCTTTGAACAATGTGCCGGTTTTTTGCGCATCCCGAAGGCCGCTAACCCCTTGGATAATTCAGCGGTTCACCCGGAACGTTATGCGTTGGTGGAAAAAATGGCCCAAGATGCGGGTGTTACCGTGCAGCAACTCATCAACGAGGAATCCATTCGGGTGCAGATTCCGATAGAAAATTATGTTTCGGACGAGGTGGGCTTGCCGACCTTGCGGGACATTATGAAAGAACTGGCCAAGCCGGGTCGGGATCCCCGTGATACGCTGAAAGTATTTGAGTTTTCGGATGAAATACAGTCTATCGAAGATGTGCGTGTGGGGATGGAGTTGCCGGGTATCGTGACCAACATCACGAACTTTGGTGCCTTTGTGGATTTTGGAATCAAACAAAATGGTCTCATCCACGTTTCACAGATGGGGCAGAAATTTGTCCAGGATCCCAACACGGTGCTCAAAATCCATCAACACATTTGTGTGCGGGTGTTGGAGGTGGATCTTAAGCGCGGCCGGATTGGTTTGGCTTTGGTGTCAGCTGAGAAAGAATCACGCCAAAGGTAACAATCGCGATGCCTAAGATTTGTTGGGGGGAGAAGGTTTCCAGGCCAATGGCTGAGGAGACGGTGGCGGAAACGGCAGGTATGAGGGCCGTGAACACCACGGTTCGGGTCATCCCAATCTTGCTCGCCGCTTCCACATAAAAGGCGAAGGCACAACAAGAACACAAGATAGCCAAGGAAAGGATGGATGCAATCACTTTGGGTTGCACCAGTACATCCACGGAGAATGTCTGTAGGTCTGCCGTGCCAATCAGAGGAATGAACATCAGTCCACCCAAGATGAACTGGTATGTCGTGAGGGTGGTGCTGTTGTACCGGTTGGAGAGTGTCTTGACCAGCGATGCGTAAGATACGCTGGCCATCACAGCGATCATCAGAATCAAGATCCCCCAACCGTGTTTGGCGCCCACACTACCTCCTTGAAAAATCATGAGTGCTGCTCCGGGGAGTGTCAGCAGGATTCCCAGGACATTGCGGGACGAAAGTTTTTCTTTGAAGAAAATCCGACCGACCAATAGTGAGAACAATGGAATGGTTGCTATGACCAATGCGGTGAGGGTTGGAGAACCGGTGGCCATCAGCCCGTACGTTTCTGCCAGGAAGTACGCAAACGGTTCACAGAACGACAGTAGCAGGAGCCATTTCCAATCCTTTCTTTCGATTGATTGAAGTTGTTTGGTGAATTTCCCAAAAGCAAAGAGCAGCCAACCTGCCAGGTTGATGCGTAAGAGCAGGAAAATGACTGGTGGAATCCCGGCTTGTAGCAGGATGTTGGTGCCAATAAAGGAGAACCCCCAAAAGATGACACTGAGTACAATCAGGATATAAGCTTTAGTCATTCCTCGCTCCATAGTCTAACGGTTGTAAGTCAAGGCTACCCCCGGTTTTTGTATAGTTTGTAGCTGACCTTCTGCGACAACGGCTTGTCCGTTGACCCAAGTGTAGTCAACCTGCGTTGAAAAGTGACAGCCTTCGTAGGGGGACCATCCGCATTTGCCGGCTAATTTCTCCGGGGTGACTTCCTTTTTATGGATAGAATCGATGGAAACCAAGACCAGATCTGCAAAATAGCCCTCTTTGATGTAGCCCCGGTTTTCAATTCCGTAAATCCGGGCGGGAGCATGGCACATGCGTTCCACTAAGGTAGGGAGATCAAAATTTCCTTGGAGGGCCAATTCGATCATGACCGCTAAGGAGAATTGGATGGAAGGAAGCCCCGACGGACTTTGCAGGTAATTTTGTTGCTTTTCTTCCAGCATGTGAGGGGCATGGTCCGTTCCGATGGTGTCAATGACGCCTTCCTGTACGGCTTTGAGCAGCGCTTCGCGGTCGGATGCCCCTTTGATGGCGGGATTGCACTTGAGTTTGTACATCAACCGGTCGTAATCCCGTTCATCAAACCACAAATAGTTCGGGCAGGTTTCTGCCGTGATACGAGGATTGCTCTTCTTGGCTTCCCGGATCAAATCTACTTCTTCCGCAGTACTGATGTGCATCAAATGAATGTGGCAGGCTCCATTTTCGGCCAGTGAAATTGCTTTTGCAGTGGATCGGATGCATGCTTCCCGACTCCGGATGTAGGGGTGCTTGGAGAAAGGGATGTCGTTGCCGTATGTCTGCTTGGCTTCTTCCGTTGCTTGACGGATGCACAGTTCATCTTCGCAGTGCAGCGCCATCAAGCCGGGGAATTCTTGAAACAGTTTCTGCAAGGTTTCTTCCCGGTCTACCAGCATGTTGCCGGTAGAGGATCCCATGAACAACTTGATGCCACAATGCCGGTTCAGATCCAAGGCAAAGGCTTCCTGTTGGTTGTTGTTGTTCAGGCCCAGATAGAACCCATAATTGGCCCAGGATTTTTCTTGAGCCAGGGCATGTTTTTCTTCCAAGGCCTTTCTGCTGATGGCCGGCGGATTGTTGTTGGGCATGTCCAGATAGGAGGTGATGCCTCCCAATACGGCTGCGCGACTTTCGCTTTCCATATCCCCTTTGTGCGTAGCACCCGGATCACGGAAGTGTACGTGTTCATCAATAACGCCAGGGAGAAGGTATTTCCCAGTTCCATCCACAACAGTTGCTGTGGTGGGAATGTCTTCCGTGGACAAATCTCCGATCTTTTGAATCCGGTCGTTGTGAATCCACAGGTCTGCTTGGAATGTTTGCCCTTCGTTGATCAGGGTTGCATGGCGGATGATAGTATCTTGGCTCATAGGGTACGGAGGTTAATGATTGGATCTGATTTTGCGGAAACGGAGTTTGAGGACACCCCAGAATGCTTCGCCAAAGATGGAACTACTCATTTTTGAAACTCCTTCCTGGCGATCTGTAAAAATGATGGGTACCTCTTTGATTTGGAAGCCCAGCTTGTAGGCATTGTATTTCATCTCAATTTGAAAACCGTATCCCTTCATCCGGATATGGTCCAAATTAAGGGTCTCGAGGAGCTTTCTTTTGTAGCAGACAAAGCCTGCTGTGGTATCGTATACCTTCATTCCGAGAACCGTCCTTACATACAGGGAGGCTCCATAGGACATCAGGATGCGACCGATGGGCCAGTCCCGAACACCGATTCCGCGGCAGTAGCGGGAGCCGATGGACAGGTCTGCACCTTCCTTACAAGCAGTGTACAGCCGAATCAGGTCATCCGGGTTGTGGGAAAAGTCGGCATCCATTTCAAAGATGTATTCATATTGGTGTTCTATGCACCAACGGAAACCGGCAATGTAGGCCGTTCCCAATCCCAGTTTGCCGGAGCGTTCCACGAGGAAAAGACTTTGGGGAAATTCTTGCTGAAGTGCCCGGACGATATCGGCCGTTCCATCCGGAGAACCGTCGTCCACAATCAGTAAGTGAAAATTGCCATCCAGGGAATGGACCTTTCGGACCATTTTTTCAATGTTTTCCCGTTCGTTGTACGTAGGGATGATGACTATTTTTTTATCAGAAAAGTCTGTTTGCATAAATACTACTCTTATAATAAGCTATCAAAGGTAGTGATTATTTCTCAATCTTGGACATTTTGCCCCCTGCATGTAGATAGGTGTTTTGTATGCTCGGGGTCTTTCTTCGAGGACGGCGACACTCTTTGCAGAGTTTTGTCAGGTTCTTCGGGTGGAGGAATGGACGGATCGGGTCATCTCTTTGTTTGAACGTCTCCGACGGCAAGCGGGTTGTTGTTTCATTCAATAAATCGGTCGTGATGGTTGCTTGAATAAAAGTGTCCTTTGGGTGGGGCTGTTTCCTGATCGGGTTTGGGAGCTCGTCCGTACCGGTACTGTTATTTTTGTTCGGGGATTGGGAAGTGGTCCGCATCCGTACTATTTTTATGGGTCCGGCGATTGGGAAGTAGTCCGTATCGGTACTATTTTTATAGGTTCGGCGATTGGGAAGTGGTCCGCATCGGTACTATTTTTATAGGGTCTGGGATTGGGCAATGGTCCGCATCGGTACTATTTTTATGGGTCCGGCGATTGGGAAGTGGTCCGTATCCGTACTATTTTTATAGGTTCGGGGATTGGACAATGGTCCGTACCGGTACTATTTTTATGGGTTCGGGGATTGGGAAGTGGTCCGCAACGGTGCTATTTTTATAGGTTCGGGGATTGGGAAGTGGTCCGCATCGGTACGTTTTACTGTCTTGCGGTCGGGATTTGTCCTGGGTTGGATGAATATTTTCACGGGAAGATTGATTTTTTTTGTGTGTGGGGAGAAATAGGTATGAGGAGCGAAGTGGCGCGAGAAGGGAGATCTGTTTTCAAGGGGCTGAATTTTCTTGAAATTTTTTCAAAATTATAAATATCGTGATATCAGTGATTTGACTAAAAATCCGGAAAATTTTGAAAAAATAATTGAAAAAAAGTTTGAAAAAAATTTGGAGGGAAAGGAAAAGTGCTCTATCTTTGCGGTCC
>JAZUBU010000012.1:0-1508 GCA_045638645.1 Bacteroidales bacterium | reverse complement strand
GCCACCTCATTACCCGCGAGGTGATGGAGCATCTGCCCAAGCCCCTGCCCCAGGCGGGATTGCTCCACCTGTTTGTGCAGCACACCTCCTGCGCACTCTCCATCAACGAGAATGCCGACCCGGATGTGCGGACCGACCTCGACCAGATTATGAACCATTTGGTCAAGGAAAACGAAGTCTACTACGACCATACCATGGAAGGCCCCGACGATATGCCCGCCCATGCCAAATGCTCGTTATTCGGAGTGAGCCTGACCATTCCCATCACCAACGGAAAGCTGAATTTAGGTACCTGGCAAGGCATCTATCTGTGTGAGTTCCGCAACTACGGGGGCGAACGACGCCTCGTTGCCACGATTTACGAATAATTAAAACGATAAACTTATGAGAATCAAGAAAAACATCATTACCATTTTCAGTGCAGCGCTTATGTTGCTTTCAAGCGGTTGCCAAACCCAGGAAAAGCCTGTGGAACAATCAGAAACACCTGTCATCGACGCTATCATGGCCCGTCGTTCCATCCGTCAATACAAGGATACTCCGGTGAGCCGTGACCTTTTGCAGAAGCTTGCAGAATGTGGTGTAAACGCTCCGAACGCCATGAACAAGCAGGAATGGGAAGTGCGAATTGTAGACAGCCAGAACTACCTGAACGGAGTTACTGAACTGATGAAAGCAGACATGCCTTCCTTTGTAAAAGCAGATGATCCGAAATTCCGCAACGGTTTCCGAAATGCAACAGCCATTATTGCAGTGGCTTGTCCGGACGACCCTACCGGTATGACGCTCCTCAATGTGGGTCTGTTGGGCGAAAACATTTGTCTGGCTGCCTTGGAACTCGGTTTGGGAACTTGCTTCATGGGTGCTCCTTCCATGTTCCTCACCACCAACGAAAAGGCCAAGCCTTACTTGGACAAATTGGGATTCAGCGAAGGTTACAAGTTACGCTATGTCATCGGTGTAGGCTATCCGGACGAAACACCGGCTGCCAAACCCAGAGATTTGGGCAAAATCAAGTTTGTAGATTAAGGGACACTTACCCCATCCACTCCCGACACAAATGCTTGATGGCATCAACGGGATGATACCACATCATGCGGGGACCGGAAAAGCGCATCACAGCACGCATCCGTTCCCGCATGTCTTTTTTATAGCAATGTACGGGACACTGTCGACAAGTCTTCTTCTGTTCACCGAACTTGCAACGGTCCAGTCGGGTATGGGCATATTTAAGCAAGGAACTACATTCCGGACAAAGCTGACGGTTGCCTTCCTTCAACCGGCAATAAAGCCGGATCATCTGCTCTACTGTTTTCTTTTCTTCCGCTATTCGAGACATGGGCATTTATTTTCTGACGGCAAAAATAGAAAGAAATACCATTTAAACGATAACCTCTTTCCAAATTCTCAAAGAATATATCTACCTTTGCCGTAAAATCAGAACATACTATGATCACATTCACCATGATTCTCCAATTGTGCATCGTATTGGGTGCGCTTTGGGTTGG
>JAZUBU010000011.1:0-46513 GCA_045638645.1 Bacteroidales bacterium | reverse complement strand
GTAAACTGCTACTTCGGCGAAGGTAATGGCTACAAGTACTGCCGTCCTTACTCTAAAACAGAGTTTGTTAAGTGTACTTTCTGTCCTGGCTATACAGTGGATGAAAGTCAAGCAGAAGTAACCTTCACAGATTGTACTTGGCAAAAGTAATTCCGACAAGTAAGTATCTTTAACACAAAGGGGCTGATTCCAGAAAAGGATTCAGCCTCTTTTTATATCTTGATTAGTGTTTGATTACAGGCCTCTCTGCTAATGTAAAAGAACGAACAGGGTTCCAATTACAATCCCTGAATCTCAGTCTGCAGCCATTGGATGCGGCCGTGCAGCCAGTCCCTGAGGTGGGCAATTTCTGCGTCGTAGGCGGCTTGGATGGTCGCTTCAGAAGTGCCTTCCGGGCACATCAGGTGCCAGAGCCGGTCGTTGTAAAGGGCGGAGGTCCGCAAGGTGGCGTGCCGTTGGTCGATGAAATCCATGATCTCGCTTTCGTGATCCGCAATGACCTGCATCTTGGCTTTGAGCAGGGCTACGAACTCCGGATTGTCAAACATGGCCGGGAGCCAGATCTTGGACCGGTCGCCGTCGCGGATGGTAAAACCGAAAAAGCCATTGTCACTGCCTTGTCCGTCGTCATAGACCTGATTGCCGAAGGCCAGGTCGTAGTCCCACAGCGGCCCCATGTAGAGTTTGCCGTCGGCCGAGACGTTCATATAGACACTGATGAAGAAGGCGGCATCCGGGTTCTTGGTCAGTTCGCTGTTCAGGTACCAGTCCACCATGCTCTCCAGGTCCAGGTAGGTGGCATATTGTGCGACATCACGATTGCTCAAATCCGCTTCACACTCGTTGATGAAATTTTGTACATACCGGAAATCCTCGTCGCCTTTGACAACATCCGGATCTTTGATGACGAAGTTCAGTTTGGAAAGCTGGCTCTTGAAGAAGATGTCCCCGTTGCTCTCTTTGGCCCGCACATCGACTTCGACAATGTAGCCGTCCGGAACCCGGTTCTCATCGATCTTGATGTGTTCGCACAGGTAATAGTTGCCCAGGAACTTCCCGTTCAATACGAGTTCGATCAGTTGGCCTTGTTGTTTCCAGCGGAGGTCGCTGTATTCCTGGGCCAGGTGAAAGGCAAGGTCAGTCCGGATCATGGACTTGTCGTTGTAGGCCGCCAGCAAGACCCAACGCTTGTGTTTGGGCATGCCGAAGAGGGCTGTCTTTTCCCCGAGCTTCAGGGCGTAAGGTTTCTTGGGATTTTGCCAGGTGGTGTTTCCCCGGCCGCGGATTTCCAGTGTCTGATCGGTCAACAGCGGGGTGCCGGTCGAGTCGGTGAGGGAGAACGTAGCTTCAATCCAGGTTTCCTTATCCAGGATGGGCTTCTTGTCCACGGTGTTGATTGTGAGGACAGGGAGTCCGGTGAAGCGTCCGGTTGCGACTGTCAGCGTTACGGTGTAACGCTGGCTTTGTTGGTTGGCGTTGGTGACAGTGTAGGTAACCGGGCTGGAGAAGTCGTTCCGGGAACCACGGCTGATCTGCGGAATGCCGTTTACCGTGACCTCACAACCTTGGGGGACGGTGAAGGTCGCTTTGAGGGAACGCAGGTCCACCGGATAGGGGAGGACCTGTTCCAGGGTGGTAGCCTCTGTAACCGGGAAGTTGATGTCTTCCATCAGGACCGGGTTGTGTCCTTTCTCAAAGGAGAAGGTCAGGAAGGCCGGTGCCGGTCCTTGGGGCTGGTTGTTCTCTTCGCAGGAGGTGAACATCAGCAGTGCCGTGAGCAGGAGGACTATGAAATTTTTCATAATATTTCTCGGATTCTTTTTGATTGATTAATTTCGCAAATTCTTGACACAAAGATATGCATTTAAGTCTATTCATCGCCCATCGTATCCGCAAGACAGGGGGCCGCAGCGGCGGACTCTCTGGGTTGGGTACGCGCCTGGCTACCCTTTCCGTGGCGGTCAGCCTGGCGGTGATGGTGGTGGCGATAGCCGTAGCCCACGGCTTCCAATCGGAGATCAAGGGAAAGATTACCGGATTTACCGGGGAGGTTCTCCTGGCAGCACCGGGGCAGAAGATCCCCAGTATCGAGCGTCCGATTTCTGCCAACTTGTCCTATGGGTCGTCCTTGGAGTCCATGACCGGAGTGGCTTCGGTGGATCGTGTGGCTTACCTGGCGGGTATGGTTCGCAGCGAGGGCGAGGTTCAAGGCCTGGTTTTCAAAGGCGTGGATTCTACGTATAATTTTTCCTTGTTTGCAGAGCACCTGGTCGAAGGCCGGTTACCGGACTATACCACCCCGAAGACCTCGACGGAAGTCCTGTTGTCCAAACGCCTCGCGGATCAGCTGGGCTTGTCGGTGGGTGATCCCTTGACGGTGTATTTTGTGGGAGACCGTATCCGTGTCCGGAAGTTCACCTTGTCGGGGTTGTATCGCTTGGGCATGGATGAGTTCGACAAACTCTTTGCGGTGGCAGACCTCCGCCAGCTCCAACGCCTGCAGGGGTGGCGGGACGATCAGGTGGGGGCCCTTGAGTTGCATTGGGCGCCGGGAGCGAATTTTGAAAAAGCCTTGCCGGAATTGGACCGTATTTTCCTGGAAGAGTCCACGGATCAGGATTCGGTGGTCATTCCGCAAATTGTCAGTGGCAATTACCGGCATATCTACGATTGGTTGGACTTGCTGGATCTGAATGTGCTGATTATTCTGGTCCTGATGATCGTGGTGTCGGGTTTCAATATGATTTCCGGCTTGTTGATCCTGTTCTTTGAGCGGATCCAGATGATCGGCCTGCTCAAGGCTTTGGGAATGCGTACCCGTCAGATATGCAGCATCTTTGTAGCACGAGGGATGCGAATCACCTTCACCGGTTTGTTGGCAGGCAATGCCTTGGCTTTGCTGCTCTGTTGGACCCAGTCGCATTTTCAGTGGATGAGCCTCAATCCGGAGAGTTACTTTGTGGACCATGTGCCGATTCACCTGACCTTCGGGTCCTGGCTTTCGGTGAATCTTTCAGCGGTGTTGGCGATGTTTCTGATTCTCTGGTTGCCGACGCTGTTCATCAGCCGGGTTTCTCCGGCGCGTACCCTCAAGATGGATTAAGGAATCACGCGGCAGTAGTCTTCGTAGATTTTCAGGACAGACTCCACGTAGTCCAGGGTTTGTGTGCCCCGGAATTTGCCTAATTTGATCACCTCTCCCTGGTAGTGTTCTTCTTCGGACATCAGCGGGATGACTTTGGCAACTTCACTCCATTTGTGGTAGTCTTTTCCTTGGGAAAGGGCAAAGTTCAGGCAGTCTTCGATGCGGCCCTCTCCGGCATTGTAGGCTGCCAGGGTGAATTTGATTACGTTGGTGGAGTCCATGCCTTCCCGTTGATAGATTTGTTGCAGGTAGCGCAAGTGTGCGGCACCTGCCTGGATATTGAGGTTGGGGTCGTACACGTTGAAGACATCGTAGTGCGCTGCCGTAGAGGGTTTTACTTGCATCAAACCAACGGCACCAAAGGCCGATTCCACCCAGATGGAGAAACGGGATTCTTTGTAGATCAGCGCGGCCAGCAGTCGCCAGTCCCATCCGATGGACTTTGCATGGTGACGGATGAGCGGATCGTAGGGAGATAGCCGATGGGCACGTGTTGTATCCCTCAGGTGCCGGTCAATGTTGTAGGAGCGGAAGAATTGAGCTTCCATGGTCTTGTAATTCTGGCTGTTGTGATAGCTTCCCAGCCAGAAATTGATGGCGTCAAAGCGTTTCTTATCGTTCGCACGTACATACCAACGGTATTGCCGGATCGGATAACAACTGACCAGACGGTCTTCGTAAGCAGCTGGCAGTGTGTCTTGATCGGTGTTGATGATCAGCAGATCGATCTGGTTGTTCGCCAAGGATTCCCACGGAGACTGCTCCTCGGTGGCGGGGCGGATGTCCAGCAAGGTATGTTGGTCTTTGTTGAATTCCAGCAGCAGGGAGTAATTGAACCCGATGGGGTAGGAACTGACCCGGTACCATTCGCTGGGCATGGCGATGAGGGTGCGCAGCGAATCGCCACACAAGTGGTGGCTAGGCAACCGGCCATCGCTTGTCTGATTGGGCAGAAAGCAACTCAAGGCCGTCAGCAGGAACAGGCAGGTCCAAACAATCCACTTCTGCTTCATCTTACTTGTAGTAGAAGGGCCAGTGGATTCCAAATTTGAAGACACGTTGCGGACGGATGTAACCGTAGGCGGAGAAGTAGTCATGACTCGGCCAGCCGTTCGTGACATTGACCATCTTGAGGAACAAGGAAACCTGTTTCCATTGCATGTTGATGAAGGCATCCAGGTACATGGTGTCTCCGATCAGTTCTTTGTTCTGTAACTGGAAGGATCCCAAGGCCGGGTTGTAGGCCGGGGCATAGTATTTCGTGTTGATGGTGGCGTCTCCACCGATCTGAACGGTCAATACATTCTTTACCAGAACGAATTCCAGGTAGTAGCGCAGGTGTGCGGACAACAGGGGCAAGGGCAATACATCCGGGTCGGAGGAGAGTTGCAGGAGCACTTGGTTGTCCAGGTGGAAATACCACAGCTTGAAATCTTTCTTCAGGTTGACACTGAGTATATTGATCAGATCCGGGTGTTGGCGGACGAAACCGATCGTGTCGTGGTACAGGTGGTTGCCGATGAGACCGTAACTGGCCTGGAGAGACAACTTCCATTTGGGAACGGCAATCTCGGCTTCCAGGGTGTTGCGGGAGGTCTTTTCGAAACGGTTGTCCCAGACGTAGTGGTTGGAGTAATAATGGCGTGAATGCCAATCCGGCTCTTGCAGGCTGGAATTCAAGTGGGCCTTGATCAGGACCGGACTCCAGCGTTCCAGGAACGGGTAGAAGGCAAAGGTGGCATTCGCATCCAATTCGTAGTCGTTCTGGTTGTATCCGGCCAGGTTGTATTTTCCAAAGGCATCCCAGGAGAAGTATCTCCGGAATTTACCGGAGGCGCTGCCGTAGAAATACAGGTTGTTGTAGTCGGTATTCCGGTTGCCGGTCAGGAAGAAGCTCGGATCAAATGTGAAGTTGTTGACGTATTCATGCCCTACCCCAGCATCGATTTTGGAAATGACGGCATCGTCGCTCCACGGTTGCAAGCGGAGGTAGAGTTTGTTGTCCAGGACGCTGGTATGGATGGAGTCCGAGGATTGGGTCGGGTTGATGTAAAACTGGTTGTGGTAGAAGTCCCGGCCGATGTCGTCGTTCAAGGCAATTTTGTCCTTGTAGAAACGTGAGTAGGTGGAATATTCGACACTGTGTCCCACGATACCGGACGTACCTTCCCCCACGGCCACCGAGTCCTTTCGGAAGTTCAAGGGAATGATGTACGAATGGTTGAAGAAGAGGGTGTTGCGGGTGGTCTTGCTCGATGCCTCCTTGAGATTGATCTGCAAGGTCTTGGCATCCAGTACGGTGTCCCGGATGTCCGACGTGTTGACAATTCCCCCGTTTTCGTTGCGGGTGATGCGGTCTCGGATGTATCCGGCATTCAGGGTATAGCGGTCGCCGACGTAGTTGGTCGTCAATTCCAGCCCCCGGTTGTCCGTTGCCTCCTGGGTCAGCAACCCTTTTGCACCGAATTGCTTGTAGAGGATGGCGATGTTCCAGGCCGGAGTGATGTTCTGGGTATGCAGGAACCGTACGCTGGATTCTTCTTTTTCCTTGAAAGCAAACAGGGTGCCCCAATAGGCCAGCTCGGTGTAAGGTGTTTTGGAGTTGAACATCCGCACCTCATCGGTCGCCGGGAAATAGGTCAGAAAATGGGAATAGGGACGGAAAGCATACAGGTCTTTTCGTTTGAAGAAGTTATACGCTTGCGTCGGGGATCCCGTTATACCGAGGTAGGTTGCATTCACATCTTCTTTGGCAAAGGGATATTCCGTGTACCAGTCGTTGAAGGAGGTGTCCGGACGATGGAAGGTGAGCTGGTTGGTGTATGGATCACTTGTCCAGGTCAACAAACGTTTGTATTTCAGCGAGTCCGGAATGGCATGGGCGGTCAGGACGCGGGGCGTTGCCCGGCGGATGCTGTCCCGCACACGCTGGATACTGTCCCGGCGCATTTGTCGCAGTTCTTTCTCGGTGTACTCCCGGATGACATTGCCCAGCGAATCCAGGGGTTGTCCGTATTCGTTCAACGGTCGGCCCAGCGAGTCCAGCGACCGTCCCCATGCGTCCATCGGTCGTCCCAGGGAGTCCAGGGGTCTGCCGAGGGAATCCAGTGAACGTCCCAGGGAATCCATAGGGCGTCCCAGCGAATCAAGTCGCCGTCCCAAAGAGTCCACGGGTCTGCCCAAGGAATCCAACGAACGTCCCAACGAATCGAGGAGCCGTCCGAGGGAGTCGGTCGGTCTGCCCAGTGAATCCACGGTCGTTTCCAGAGAATCCAGTCCTTGTCCCAAGGAATCCAATGTCTGTCCCAGTGAGTCCAGGGACCGGTTCAAGGAGTCCGGAAGAGCTCCCAGCGAATCCGTTGCCAACGCTGTGGCCGGCAGGGTGTTCAGGGTGGTGTCCGAGAGGGCTGTTTCGGTTGTATCGGGGAGGGAATGGCGGTCCATTCGCAGGTGTAGCGCTTCAAAGTACTTCGGGTGTACGGCGGAACGTGTACGCATGCTGGCCGTTGCCGCTGATTCTGAGAACAGAACCGCTGCAGAAAATGTCAGCACGAGGAAGAAAATTCGAAACAAATGCATCTTGTTAAACATCCCGCAAATTTAGTAAAATATTACTATTTTTGCAGAGAAAGAAACAAACGAACAATGAATAGATTAAAAACACTGTTTGAACAACATACAGGACAACGTCCCGAGCACGTTGTCGAACTGCCGTCTTCCGGCAGCAACCGCCGTTATTTTCGGATGACTGCGGGTGATATTTGTCTGATCGGAGCTCTGGGAACTTCCGTGGATGAAAACAAGGCTTTCTGGGCCATTGCGACGCATTTCCACAAACAAGGTTTGCCGGTTCCGCAGGTGTTCGCCCACGACGAGGAGTTCACTTGCTACATCCAGGAAGATTTGGGAGACCAGATCCTTTTCAACTGCGTGGAGGATGGCCGCAGCCGTGGAAAATACAGCGAATCCGAGCGAGCCTTGCTGCGGGAAACGATGGCCTGTCTGCCGGCCTTGCAGTTTGAGGGGGCCAACGGCTTTGATTTTTCCATTTGTTATCCCCAGCCCGAGTTTGACGAACGGATGATTTCCTTCGATCTCAATTATTTCAAGTATTGTTTTCTGAAGGCTACGGGATTGGATTTCAGTGAATTGAAGCTGGAAGAAGATTTTCGTCGGATGAGCGATGTGCTGATGCGCAGTTCTTCCTCTACGTTCCTGTACCGGGATTTTCAGGCCCGCAACGTCATGCTGGTGGATGGTCATCCTTATTTCATTGATTTTCAAGGGGGTCGAAAGGGACCGATTTATTACGACGTAGCTTCTTTCGTGTGGCAGGCAAAGGCCAATTATTCGGAAGAGTTGAAGCAGGAACTGATTCAGACTTACATCGAGTCCCTGCGCCGGTACATGCCGGTGGATGAGGCCTATTTCCATAGCCAGTTGCGTCATTTCGTCCTCTTCCGCACCTTGCAGGTGTTGGGAGCCTATGGTTTCCGTGGGTATTTTGAAAAGAAACCCCACTTCCTGCAAAGCATACCCTATGCGATGGATAACCTGCGCCACTTGTTGAAGGAGCCTTTTGCGGAATATCCCTATTTGTCCGAACTTTTGTTGGCCTTGACCCAAATGCCCCAATTCAACGAAGCGAACACGCAGCAGCGCCTGACCGTCCGGATCAACAGCTTTGCATACAAGAAAGGAATTCCCAACGATCCGACCGGCAATGGGGGTGGGTATGTGTTTGACTGCCGTGGCATCAACAACCCGGGCAAGTACCAGCATTTCTGGCATTTTACCGGTCTGGACAAGGAGGTACGTGACTTCCTGGAGGAAGACGGAGAGGTGAAACCTTTCCTGGAAAATGTGTTCTCCCTGACCGATGCCCATATTCAGAAGTACATCGAACGCAAGTTCTCCAACCTGATGATTTCGTTTGGTTGTACCGGTGGCCAACACCGTTCGGTGTATTGTGCCGAACGTCTGGCTGAACACATTGCGAAAAATTACGATGTCCGCGTCTTGGTTTCCCACCGCGAACAGGGCATTGAAAAAGAATTGTAGTTCCATACAAACGAACGGATCATGAAACAAGCCATGATTTTTGCGGCCGGCCTGGGAACCCGCTTACGTCCCATGACCGATACCATGCCCAAGGCGCTGGTGCCTGTGGGGGGGCAGCCTTTGTTGGGCCTCTTGTTGGGCAAACTGCACAAGGCTGGCTTCCAACGCGTCGTGGTCAATGTGCATCACTTCGCAGAACAAATAGAAACCTATCTGCAGGAACATACATTCCCGGGGATGGAGGTGCTGATCTCGGACGAACGGGATCAGTTGCTGGAAACGGGTGGGGGCCTGCGTCGTGCGCTCCCGTTGCTGGATCCGGCCTCGCCGGTGCTGGTCCACAACGTGGACATCATCAGCAACCTGGACTTGCAGTCCTTCTGGTCCGAAGGGGTAGCACGTCTGGAGGCGGGTGCTGCGGCTGTTTTGCTGGTGAGTCCCCGCGAGACCTCCCGGTATTTTCTCTTTGATGACAACGACCGTCTGCGCGGTTGGAAAAATGTGAAAACGGACGAGTTGAAGACCTTTGAAACGGCGTTGCCGGCCACTCGTCCCTTGGCTTTTTCGGGCATTCATTTGTTGGCACCGTGCGCCTTGCAGCGGATGTCGGACTGGCCGGACCGTTTTCCCATCGTGGACTTTTATTTGAAGATAGCCCCTTCGCATCCCGTCCTGGCGGATGACCGGAGTGGAATTCGGATGCTGGATGTGGGCAAAGTGGATTCGTTGGAACAAGCCGATGTCTTGGTAAAAGAACTGCTTGCCCACGAAAAAGTGGCGCAAGCAGTAGCCTTGTTCAAAGGCGGTTGTACCTGTTCGCAGGCGGTCTTCCTGGCTTTTGCTGAAGACTTTGGTCTGACGCGGGAAACGGCGTTGGCCTTGAGCTCTTCGTTCAGCGGGGGTGTTGCCCGGACCGGTGAACTTTGTGGGGCGGTGAGTGGTATGCTGATGGTCCTGGGTCTCAAATACCCCATCCAACCCGGCAATCCGGTGAGCAAGCAGGAGAATTTCAAGCGGGTCCAAGAGGCAATGGCAGCCTTTCGTCAGACGATGGGTGCTGTCCGCTGCGACGAACTCCTCCAATCCCGCAAAGGCCCCTGCGCCGAATGCGTTGCCTGCGCGGCAAAGCTGGTTTAATTTGGTGCAATGTTATAAAAAGAGTTGACTAAAAAGTCTTTCGACTGATTAGTCAACTTCTTTTGTATCAGTATCCTGAGTGGGTCTGCTTCGTTATTCCGGTAAAAAGACGTACTTTTTGCTCTCGTTGGAATCCATCGGAACTTCGTACATCTTGATGGGACTCGCATTGTATTGGCCAAAGAAGCCGTACGGGTTGTCGCGGTCTTCGTATTTCAAGGTGAAGGGTTCGGTTCTGTAGAGTTTTGAGCGGTTGCCGTTTTGGTCGTAGGCCATACCGAGCAGGACGTACTCAACATCGTAGCTGACAATGTGGGTCACGGTAAAATTAGAACGTTCGCCTTTGCTGATGATGGCATCGGTCAGGTTTTCGTCCGACAGGCCGGCTACGCTGGCAGCTTTGTACAGACCATAGTACATTCCGTCAGCTTGCGGGGTTGTCAACCATTCGATTTTCCAGAAGGCTTCGTAGTCGGAGTAGTCCGAATAGGCGGGATCGATGGCGATGATTTCTTGTACGTCAAACAAACCGATTTCATTCAACGTGACTTCAATATCGGCATCGGCAGCTTCCAGGGTGAAGAAAGATTCGCGGAACAGGCCGGTATTGGCTTGTCCTCCTGCGTAACCGAAGGCCAGGATCCAGTATTTTGTATTCGGTTCCAGGTTGGTGAATTTGTAAGAGAAGTCACCATTCAACGGAGTTGTATAGTTGATGTAGTTTTCCAGGTAGAAGTCAATGATTTCGCGGTCGTTCATGCCTTGAATAAATTCAGCAGAGAAGCAGGCAAAAACATATGGGTCATCGTTGGTGGTCGTAATGTTGGCCACTGCAGAAGTTGCCTTGATGTCAGAAACGGTAATGGTCAGCTGATTGCCAGAGGGATCCACCGGTTTTGTTTCGAAACAGAGGAAGGAGGGATAAGCACAGGCAATTCCTTCATCGGTCAACGGAATGGCTGCTGCAATGTGCGATCTTTCGCCGTAGAGGCTAAATTCCAACGTTTCTTCACCCGTCAATGTCAGTTCTTGGGCGATCATGTCAAAGGAGAAACCGAATTGCAGGTACAATTTGAGGTATTGGTACCAGAGGGAGGTGAGGCTTTCTGAAATTTCCTCATCCGTCATCGTCGCATAATCCATGCCTTCAAAAAGCAACTCTCTTTCTTCCACGATGTAGAAGTAGATACCGGAATGGTTTTCCGGGCGGAAGGTTACGTTGGTAAAGTAACCACTTTCTTCCACGTTAATGGCAATGGGAGATTCAACCATTTCGACCTCGTTTGTTTTGTCGATGTATTTGATCACGTCCGTCGTGATGAGCAATTCACCTGCATCGTTGAAATCCACACCGTATGCATAGATGATGAATTCTTTGCCTGGTTGGATACCGATTTTGGACATTCCGATCTGGTCGCCCTTCGAAATATAGTATGCCCACAGGTAGTCTTCCAGACTCATGTCGTACATGGCTGCTTCCGCCACATAAAAGGACATGTCGTAGGCCAGGATTTCTTCGTCGGTGTATGCGCCTGCCGCTTCCAGCGTTTCTACGGTTTCGCAGAAAAAGATGAAGGGCATGGTTTTGTCCTGGGGATAGAGATCGTAGGAGAAGGAGATCTCGTTTACATCGTACACCTGAATTTCAATGGCTGTGTCCGTTGTCGGATTTGAATATCCAGCTTGTTGGATCTGGATTTTTACCGCATCTTTCAGATTCGGGTAGGTCAGATCGATGGAACCGTTGCGTCCTTCTTCTGCAGAGTTCTTGGCAACAACAAAGGAAATCTCGTTGGCAGAAACCGTGATGTCAGAGATCCATTCCTGTGCAGATTCGGCTTGGAGGGTTGCGTTTTCAACAGGATTTTCAATGGCATATTGGATGGTGTAGTTTCCACCCAGGGCTTCTGCAGAGAGGCTTGCGGGGTTAAGGGTGATGACCGGAGCTTTGTCATTAGCCGGGTTATCCGAGTCCTCTTGACAACTGCTCACCGCTGCGATAGTGCAAAGGGCGAGCAAGGAAAGGAAGAATGATTTGAATTTCATAAGTACGATTCTTTGTTAAAATTTCGGCAAATATAGTGTAAAAATGATAAAACATGTATAATTTTTAACAAATTCGGATGGCATACGAAAAGAGCCCTGGAATTGTGTCCAGAGCTCTTGCCTCGTTTTAATAAGGAGTAGGATTATTTTACTTCTTCGAAATCCACATCGGTTACTTCGCCGTCTTTGTTGTCGGTCGGGTTACCTTGGGGACCGGCTTGAGGGCCTGCTTGTTGTTCTGCTTGAGCCGCTTTGGCCATGTCTTCAGAAGCTGCGTGCCATGCGTTGTTCAACGCTTCGGTTGCACGTTCAATGTCTGCGATGTTTTGAGACTTGTGGGCTTCTTTGAGTTGTCCCAAAGCAGTTTCGATTGCACCTTTCTTGTCAGCGGGGATCTTGTCACCGTATTCTTTCAGGTTCTTTTCGCTTTGGAAAATCATCGCGTCAGCTGCGTTGATCTTGTCGATGCGTTCTTTTTCTGCTTTGTCGGCAGCTTCGTTGGCTTTCGCTTCGTCGCGCATGCGTTTGATTTCGTCGTCGCTCAAACCGGAAGAAGCTTCGATGCGGATCTTTTGTTCTTTACCGGTAGCCTTGTCTTTTGCAGTCACGTTCAAGATACCGTTCGCGTCGATGTCGAAGGTTACTTCGATTTGAGGGATTCCACGGGGAGCCGGGGTGATGCCGTCCAAGTGGAAGCGACCGATGGTCTTGTTGTCACGAGCCATGGAGCGTTCTCCTTGCAATACATGGATTTCTACCGACGGTTGGTTGTCAGAAGCTGTACTGAAAACTTCCGATTTGCGGGTCGGGATGGTGGTGTTGGCATCAATCAGTTTGGTCATCACGCCACCTAAGGTTTCAATACCCAATGACAGCGGAGTTACGTCCAACAAAAGAACGTCTTTCACTTCGCCGGCCAATACACCGCCTTGAACAGCAGCACCGATGGCCACTACTTCGTCCGGGTTCACACCGCGGTTCGGAGCTTTTCCGAAGAATTTTTCTACGATTTGTTGGATCGCAGGAATACGGGTTGAACCACCTACCAACAAAACTTCGTCAATTTCAGAAGCTTTCAAACCAGCATCTTGCAAGGCTTTGCGGCAGGGTTCAACGGTGCGTTGGATCAGGGTGTCTGCCAGTTGTTCGAATTTTGCACGGGTCAGGTTGCGTACCAAGTGTTTCGGAACACCGTCAACCGGCATGATGTACGGCAGGTTGATTTCGGTTGAGGTTTGGCTTGACAATTCAATTTTTGCTTTTTCAGCCGCTTCTTTCAGGCGTTGCAAGGCCATTGCGTCTTTGCGCAAGTCGATGCCTGCGTTTTCTGCCTTGAATTCTTCAGCCAGCCAGTCAATGATCACTTGGTCGAAGTCGTCACCACCGAGGTGGGTGTCTCCGTTGGTGGATTTTACTTCAAACACACCGTCACCCAATTCCATGATGGAAATATCGAAGGTACCACCACCCAAGTCAAACACAGCCACTTTCATGTCTTTGTTTTTCTTGTCCAGACCGTACGCCAATGCAGCAGCTGTCGGTTCGTTGATGATACGTTTTACTTTCAGACCTGCGATTTCACCGGCTTCTTTGGTAGCTTGGCGTTGTGAGTCGCTGAAGTAAGCCGGAACGGTAATAACGGCTTCGGTAACTTCTTGTCCCAGATATTCTTCTGCGGTTTTCTTCATTTTTTGAAGCACCATGGCAGAGATTTCTTGGGGGGTATAGAGGCGGCCGTCAATGTCTACGCGCGGGGTGTTGTTGTCGCCCTTTACGACTTTGTACGGTACGCGGGATACTTCGTTGTGAACTTGGTCAAAGGTTTCACCCATGAAACGTTTGATGGAGAAGATGGTTTTGTTCGGGTTTGTAATCGCCTGACGTTTTGCCGGATCTCCAATTTTACGTTCTCCGTTGTCTGTGAATGCGACGATGGAGGGAGTCGTTCTTTTGCCTTCGCTGTTGATGATGACGGTAGGTTCGTTACCTTCCATAACGGCCACGCATGAGTTGGTGGTTCCGAGGTCAATACCAATAATTTTTCCCATAATATCTTAAATTTATTTGTTTTCAATGTTGTTTACGACCTCTCTTTTAACCAAAGTTGTGCCAAAAACAAAAACTGACAAGGTGTCATATTTTGTAAAGTGAGAATTATTTTATTGTTTTGTATCTAATTAAAGGAATACTTATGTCTGTTGAAGGAAAAGGACGAGTTTTGACGACACGCAAGTTGTTGTCAATGAAGATGAAAGGCGAAAAGATCGCCATGTTGACAGCCTATGATTATACCTCTGCCAGAATCGTGGACGAGGCAGGTATCGATATTATTCTGGTGGGAGACTCTGCCGCGAATGTGATGGCGGGCCACGAGACGACCTTGCCGATGACCATTGACCAGATGATCTACCATGCCCAAAGTGTCATGCGGGCGGTGAAGAACCCGCTGGTGGTGGTGGACATGCCTTTCGGTACCTACCAGGGTAACTCCAAAATGGCTTTGAGCAATGCCATCCGGATCATGAAAGAGTCTGAAGCCGATGCGGTAAAGGTAGAAGGAGGATCGGAAGTACTGGAGTCGGTACAACGCATCCTGTCTGCCGGGATTCCGGTGATGGGTCACTTGGGACTGACCCCGCAGTCCATCCATAAATTTGGTACTTATTCCGTGCGGGCAAAGGATGAAGCAGAGGCCAACAAGCTGTTGGAAGATGCCATCGCTTTGGAAGAGGCCGGTTGCTTTGCTCTGGTTCTGGAAAAAATTCCGGCAGCCTTGGGCAAACGGGTGGCCGAAAGTCTCAAAATTCCGGTAATCGGTATTGGCGCTGGCCGTTATGTGGACGGACAGGTATTGGTCATGCACGATATGCTGGGCCTGAATACCGAATTTTCACCGCGTTTCCTGCGCCGTTACCACAACCTGCGTGACGAATATCTGAAGGCTTTCCACCAATATGTGGAAGATGTGAAGAGTGGAGATTTTCCCAATGAACAAGAACAATACTAAGCCCGAAACATTTGAGGGCTACCGCCCTTTGCCGCAGGAAGAGTTTGCGGATCTGGCCGCCCGTATTCTGTACGAGGACAACCATCTGCTGATCCTGAACAAACGTTCGGGAGAGATTGTGCAGGGGGACAAAACCGGAGACGAACCTTTGTGCGAAACCTTGAAGGCCTTTGTGGCACAGCGGGATCACAAACCGGGTCGCGTGTTTATGGGCGTTCCCCATCGCCTGGACCGGCCGGTGACCGGAATTGCCGTTTTTGCCAAAACATCAAAAGCCTTGGAACGTTTGAACGAGGCGTTTCGAGTGGGAACCGTGCAAAAGACTTATTGGGCCCTGGTGGAGCATGCGCCCGTCCCGGAAACCGCACTCCTGACCCATTACCTGGTCCGCAACGAAAAGCAGAACAAATCCTACGCCTATACGCGTCCGAAAGCTTCGGCGAAGGAGGCCCGGTTGCGTTATACCTTGTTGCGTGCGACGCAACGCTATTTCCTGGTGGAAGTGGAACTCATGACGGGCCGGCACCACCAGATCCGGTGCCAATTATCCACCATCGGTTGTCCGATCAAAGGAGATTTGAAATACGGGGCACGCCGTTCCAATCCGGACGGCAGCATTTCCTTGCACGCCCGTTCTATTGCGTTGGATCATCCGACTCGTCCAGAGCGCCTGACCATTGTTGCGCCAACCCCGCTCGAATCGATGTAGATGAAATAGGAAACAAGGGAGCTTCGGACAAAAACCGGAGCTCTTTTGCTTGGTACTGTTCCGCTAACCGTCGGCTGGCGGCCTCTTCGGCAGGAACATCCAGCCGGGGATAAACCCAGATACGGAATTCCTGTAACAGCTGGTCATATTGGAACCACTTCTCAAGCGAGGTGATGTTGTCGCCCCCGATGAGCAGGATGAAGTCTGTTTCCGGTTCCAGGTTTTGCAGGTGCCGCAGGGTTTTTAAGGTGTACAACGGTTGGGGCAGGTCAAACTCGACCGTTGAGATCCGGATATTTTTTTCGGCGGGAAAGAAATGGCGACGTTGCGCTAGGTCAAGGGCCGCCTGCAGCCCGTTCAGCCGCTCTGAGGCATCGCTCAAGTCCTCCGCTTTCTTCAGCGGGTTCTTCGGGGAGAGTACCAGACGGACTTCGTCAATTTCCGGTTGGGAACACAGGTATTGGACGATGGACAAATGACCATAATGTACCGGGTTGAAAGAGCCGAAATAGAGCAGGGTAGCCATGCTATCGTTGGATGAATTCCTTGATGAGGGTTTCCGCTTGGCTCAAGGCAGTTTCCAGGTTGTCGTTGATCAGCGTATAGTCAAAGGATTCTTCGTAGGTGAGTTCTTCTTCCGCCTTGGCAACGCGTTTTTCAATGGCTTCCGGTGTGTCCGTAGCCCGTTTGATGAGCCGTTGGCGGAGTTCATCGATGGAGGGTACCTTTATAAATATAGCCAGTGCCTGGTCTTTGAACAGTTTTTTGAGGTTGACACCGCCTTTTACGTCAATGTCAAAGATGATGGTGTTGCCTTTGGACCAGATCCGTTCCAGTTCAGAGCGAAGGGTGCCGTAATACGATCCGGCATACACCTCTTCGTATTCCACGAACGCATCTTCCTGAATCATCTTCTCGAATTCCTCGGTTTTGTAGAAGTAGTATTCGATGCCGTGTTGTTCATTGCCCCGGGGTTGTCGGGAGGTGGCAGAAATGGAGAATTCCAATTGCGGAAATTCTTGCAGCAAATGTCTGATAACGGTGCTTTTTCCGGCTCCGGAGGGGGCAGAAAGAATGATGACTTTTCGTTGGGTTTCTGGGCGGACCATGGGCGGCTGATTAATATTTTGAAATATGGCGCAAAATTATCAAATTTGCGTGATTTTTGAAATAGCTAGTCATCAACCTGTAAAATATTACGTATTATGATTTCTTACAAAGATTTAGGTCTGGTGAACTCCCGAGAATTGTTTGCAAAAGCTGTCGAAGGCGGTTATGCAATTCCGGCGTTCAACTTTAATAATATGGAGCAAATGCAAGCCATCGTTGCGGCTTGTGTGGAAACCAAGTCTCCGGTGATCTTGCAAGTGTCCAGCGGTGCCCGCAAATATGCCAACCAAACGCTGTTGCGTTACATGGCACAAGGAGCCGTTGAATATGCCCGTGAACTGGGATGTGAAATTCCGATCGTGCTGCACTTGGACCACGGTGATTCATTCGAACTCTGCAAATCCTGCATCGAGTACGGTTTTTCATCCGTGATGATCGACGGTTCTCACCACGATTACAACAAGAATGTGGAATTGACTGCTCAAGTAGTGGAATATGCCCACAAGTACGATGTGACCGTAGAAGGTGAACTCGGTATCCTCGCAGGTGTGGAAGATGATGTGAAAGCAGAACAACACACATACACCCGTCCTGAAGAAGTGGAAGACTTCGTGAAGAAAACCGGTGTGGATTCCTTGGCCATTTCCATCGGAACTTCCCACGGTGCCTTCAAATTTAAACCCGGTCAAAAACCGGAAATCCGTTTGGATATCTTGGCTGAAATTGAAAAACGTATCCCCGGCTTCCCGATTGTGTTGCACGGAGCTTCTTCTGTGCCGCAAGACATCGTTGCAGAAATCAACCACTATGGTGGACAATTGAAAGATTCCATCGGTATTCCGGAAGAACAATTGCGCAAAGCTGCGGCTTCCGCTGTCTGCAAAATCAACATCGACAGCGACGGACGTCTGGCCATGACCGCTGCTGTCCGCAAGGTTTTTGCAGAACAACCCGCAGAATTTGACCCTCGCAAATATTTGGGTCCCGCTCGCGACAAACTCAAAGCACTTTATATTCATAAGATTATGAATGTATTGGGTAGTAACGGAAAAATTTAATTGAAAAATTATCAAAAAAATAAAAATGGGGGTGTCACAAAAAATAGGCATCCTCATTTTTTGTGCGAATCTGCTTCAGAAATGAAATAAAAACCCTATATTTGTAGCAGAGTAAGACAATTATAAACTTTAACTAATAAACATTACATTATGAAAATGAAAAGCATTTTGGCAGTAATGGCTGCCCTCGTATTCACCTTCGCAGTTTCTTCATGTGGTTCAAAAACGACTCCGGCCGCAACCAACGATTCAGATCAAGAAGAAATCATCACTCCCTTCGCTGACTGGGCTTCTGATGCAGACTACTTCCGTTTTGTAGGTACCGGTTCTTCAAGAGACCAACCCACTGCAGGTAAAATCGCTCGTTTGAATGCTCGTTCAGAATTTGCACAAAGCATGGAAGTTCTGATCAAGAACGTATCCAAATCATACACCAACCAAGTGCAAGTGGAAGATGAAAAAGCTTACGAAAATTCATTCGAAGAATTGGCTATCGCTGCAGCGAAACAAACTTTGAATAATTCAGTACAAAAACAATCCAAATTGTTCAAGAGCAAATCAACTGGTGAATTCACTGCTTATTCTGCTATGGAATTGCCGAAAAATGTAGTGGTTGAAGCTGTGAAGAAGAGCCTCACCTCTGATCAAAGAACTGCTGTTGCCTTCGACGAATTCATGTTCAAGAAAACTTTCGACGAAGAAATGCAAAAATTGGAAGCTGAACAAGCGAACCGATAGTCTTTCCCGACTCATACAGGGATGATCAAAGATTTTGGTCATCCCTTTTTTTATAAATTCTAAAATACATTGCTATGAATAAAAGTCTGATAGCGCTCTTCTTTTTGTTTGCCTTGTCGGGTCTTTCTTTGTCTGATAGTTTGTTGGCGCAGAATCGCGAGGACGCTTTCCGGGATTTTCTGCAGAACAGGAATTCAGAAAAGGAGAATTGGCGGGCCAAGGCAAATGCCGAGTTCGCGGATTATTTGAGCCAGGCCTGGGCAGCATTTCATATTTCGCGTGGGAAGGAAAGTCCGCTGAAGCCGGTGGATGAGCGTCCTACCTATTACAATCCGTCCGAAGCTCCGGCTCCGTTTCAAGGACGCGTGGGCTTGCCGGGGACTTCTTCCTGGTTGGAGGCTCCTTATCGTCCGGAACCGGTTTCCGCATCCATGGCGACCGGAGTGGGATACGATGCGCAACAAGGAGCGGTTCGCTTCAATTTCTACGGTCAGTCCCTTGCGGTTCCCTACGATGCCGGCATGCGGTTGTCTTATGTTTCTGCCAAGGAAAAGGAAGTATCGGATGCCTGGAAGCAACTCTGTGCCTCCAATTATATGCCGACCGTGGAGGGACTCCGCTCAGTTATTGAGCAAAACTGCCTGAACGATTGGGCGGTGTACATGCTGATAAAGCAAATGACCGAAGCTCTCTATGCCGATGGAAAAGAAAACGAGCGTCTGGTTACACAAATGTTTTTGCTCTGTCAATTGCAGTTTAAGGTGCGTGTGGGATCCAGTGGCAAGGATTTGGTTCTCTTGTTGCCTTTCAAAGAACCCATTTATCAGGTATCCTACATTTCGGATGGAGGCCAGGACCTGTTTATCTTTTCGTACAAGGCGTTGAGTACGCAGACACCTTTGTATACATTTACCCGGGATTTCTCTCATGCAGACAATCTCATCAGCCTGGTTTTTGACAAGCCGATCCGATTGGGAAATGAGTCCACCTATCGCAACATTGAGTTGCCTTTGTGGTCCAAGATCATTGGCGATAAGGTGGAAGTTCCGGTGAATGCGGCAGAGATTGAGTTTCTCTACAACTATCCCCAAACGGATCTGCCCGTGTACCATCACTCAGCGGTGAACGAGGAAACTGCAAAAATTCTCCTGCGCAATGTCAAATACCAGGTGTTGGCCCAACAACTTTCAAAGGAAGATGCCGTAGCTTACATCCTTTCCCTGGTTCAAAAGGGGTTTGAATACAAGACCGACTACGAGATGTTCGGTCGGAGCAAACCTCTGTTCATTGAAGAGTCAATCTATTACGGTGCCAACAATTGCAAGGACCGTGTGTTGCTCTTTTCTTGGCTGGTTCAGGAAGTCGTCGGACTGAAGACGGTGATGTACGGATACCCGAACCATGTTTCTTGTGGCGTTTCCTTCGACGGCTCTACGTATGTGGTGTGTGATCCTACTTACATCGGTGCTCCGGTCGGTGCCACCATGCCCCGTTTTCAAGGGGTGGATCCCGTCGTGATTCGGATTTAGTCCGGTTGGTTTGTTTCTGCCATTTTGTCTGCCTCTGCTTTGTGGCAGATTATTTGTTTTATCTTTGCCGTTCAATATTTCGGAAATAAAAAAGATAAGATATGACAAAGAAAACAGACAAAAAGGTACAGGATCCGGTAGTAGATCAGGAGGAAGTGATGAATCAAAGTGCAGATACTCAGGGCGAATCACAGGCTTCTGAGGCAAAGGAATCTGCCATGGAAGATTTGCAGGAAGCGTTGGACCAATACAAGGACAAGTACCTGCGTCTGACAGCTGAATTTGATAACTACCGCAGACGGACTGCCAAAGAACGTCTGGAGTTGATCAACTCGGCAGGAGAGCAAGTGATCAAAGGATTCTTGCCCATCCTGGACGATTGTGAACGGGCCATGCAGGTGTTGTCACAATCGCAGGAAAGTTCGGCTGCTAAAGAAGGAACCGAGTTGATTTTTAATAAATTGAAATCTTATTTGGGATCGCAGGGCTTGACCCTGATGGAAGCCGTGGGCAGTGATTTTGATACCGATTTTCATGAAGCGGTTGCCCAGATTCCAGCTCCTACCCCGGAACAAAAAAATAAAATTGTCGATGTCATTCAGCAAGGTTATTTGTTGAATGGCAAGGTGATTCGTTATGCAAAAGTCGTAATCGGAATTTAGTCTATGGCAGAGAAAAGAGATTATTACGAAGTGCTGGGCGTGGAGCGCGGTGCTTCTGCAGAGGAAATCAAGAAAGCTTATCGCAAGAAAGCGATTCAATTTCACCCGGACAAGAACCCGGGTGATAAGGAAGCCGAGGATAAATTCAAGGAAGCGGCGGAGGCGTACGATGTCCTGAGCAATCCGGACAAGAAGGCCCGTTATGACCAGTTCGGCCATGCTGGTATGGGTGGTGGCACCGGTGCCGGTGGCTTTGGCGGCGGTTTTGGCGGATTTTCTATGGATGACATCTTCAGTCGTTTTGGTGATATCTTCGGCGGTGGCTTCGGTGGAGGTTTTAGCGGTTTTGGTGGCTTTGGTGGCTTTGGTGGCGGTGCGCAAGGCGGTCGTCGTGTTTCCAGAGGCTCCGATATCCGTATCCGTGTCAAGGTGAATTTGAACGAGGTGATGACCGGTGTTGAAAAGAAAGTGAAAATCAACAAGATGGTTACTTGTTCGCATTGCAACGGCCGGGGAGCGGAATCTGAAGCAGACATCCATACCTGCGAAACTTGTAAGGGAACGGGTTCGGTTACCCGCATCGTGAATTCCTTCCTGGGTCAGATGCAGACTTCGTCTCCGTGTCCGACTTGTAACGGAAGCGGTAAAGTCATCGCGAAACCCTGTTCGCACTGTAGTGGAACCGGATTGAAGAAAGAGGCGGAGGAGATTACATTCAAGATTCCGGCTGGGGTTTCGGAAGGCATGCAGCTGACGGTACGGGGCAAAGGTAATGCCGGTAAGAACAACGGTGTTAACGGAGACTTGCTGGTCGTGATCGAAGAAGAAGCGCATCCCGAATTGCAACGGGATGGCAACGATCTGATTTATTCGTTGTTCATTTCATTCCCCGATGCAGCCCTGGGTTGTGATGCAGAAATTCCTTCCATCGGAGGAAAATTGAAGATCAAGATTGAAGCCGGTACCCAGTCGGGTAAGGTCTTGCGGTTGCGTGGCAAAGGGGTTCCGGATGTGCAAGGATATGGTCAGGGAGACTTATTGGTGTATGTCCATGTCTGGATTCCGAAGAAATTTGATCGGGCAGAGAAGGAGATGCTGGAAAAGATGCGTGCTTCGTCCAACTTCAAGCCGAATCCGACCAAAGAGGACCGTAATTTCTTTGACCGAATCAAAAAGATGTTCTCCTGATGGTCTTGATTCCAATATTATATAAGGTCGTGTTGGCAAGTCTCCTGATTGCCAGCACGTCTTTTTCTTTGTCTGCCCAGTCCGAATCGTCCTCTCAGTCTCCTTCCGTGACTTACCAGTCTCCGGTCCGTATTCCGGTTTCGTTGTCGGGGAATTATGGGGAGTTGCGTAGCGGACGTCACCATGCCGGGATTGATTTTCGGGCCTATGGCAAAGTGGGTGACCCGATTCATGCGGTTGCCGACGGTTACATTGCGCGTGTAACGGTGGGAGCTTCCGGTTATGGGAATGGAATCTATTTGTTCCATCCCGACGGCCGGCAGACGGTCTATGGACATTTGCACCGTTTTATTCCTCCGATTGCGGAGCGAGTACGGCAGGAGCAGTACGCACAGCATTCTTTTGCTGTGGATTTGTCCTTTGCTGCGGATGAGTTTCCGGTGAAGGCTGGGGATATCATTGGGTACATTGGTAACTCGGGTTCTTCCGGGGCTCCTCACTTGCATTTTGAGATCCGTACACCCGATCAGTCGGGTGCCTTGAATCCCTTGCGGGCAGGTGTGGTGCGTGTTCAGGATACCAAAGCGCCACGCGTGGACCGCATTGCCTTTGTCGGCTGTTTTGAGGACAGCGCCGGGGTGGTCCATACGGAAGAGGTGGCTTCGTTTCAGTATGGAACTTCAAAAATCCTTTCGTTACCACCTTGTTCTTATATGGTCGTCCATGCGGTCGATGTTCAGGACGGTACTCCGGCCAAGTTGGGAGTGGAGAGCTATCGCCTTTGGCTGGATGACGAGTTGATCTTTGATTACCAACTGGGGGAATACCTGTTTCGCGAGAACCAATCTTTTCATGCCCTGATTGATTATTCGGCCAAACAGCGAGGCAAAGGAAACGGCGTGAAGACCTGGGTGGAACCGGGCAATGAATATCGACTGCACCGTCCGGCAATGGGCACGGATGGACGGATCCATCTGAATGATGACGAGGTCCATCGTTTACGGCTGGAGTTGATGGATGAGCACGGCAATGTTACGGAACGGAATTTTCGTGTGAAGCGTGATGTGGAAAAATATGCCGATCCAGCAGCTGCGGTAGCTGCGGATACGACTTTGGGAGCATGGTCCGCCTGGTTTCTGCCCCGTTATGTGAGCAAGCCCGGGTTGGAAGTGGGATTTTTTCCGGGATCCTTTTATCGGAACGTTCGCGTTGCTGTCGAGGAAAAGCCGCAAGAGCCGGGGGTTTATTCTTCCGTTTGGTCGATCGGGGATCCTTCGGTCGCATTGAAGCGATCGGCCCGTATCCGAATGCGGGTGGAGGCTCCCGATTCGTTGCAAGGGAAATTGCTGTTGGCCCGTAAGACAGCCAAGGGCAAATGGGTGTCCGCAGGCGGGAAGGTCTCTGGGGACACGTTGCGGGGAAGCATTTCTTCGTTTGGAACCTATGCGGTGGTGGCTGATGAGGAGGCTCCGTTGATCAAGCCCCGTTTTAAGAATGGAGCAGATCTTCGTCGGAGCGGTGTTTGTGCCTGGACCATCCGGGATGGCCTGTCCGGAATCTGGTCCTGGGAAGTGCGGGTGGATGGCCAGTGGGTCATCGGCCAATACGATGCAAAATTCGACAAGCTGTGGGTGGAATTGGATGAGGATGTGTTGAGTCGAGGAAAAAAACACCGGGTTGAGGTGACGGTCCGGGACGGTCGGAACAACATTTCTACAAAAAGTTGGGAGTTTCTTTGGTAGAATGTGTACCTTTGCGGGCCTTTTTGGCCCCTTTGCAGGGTTTTTGAGGCCTATTTGAGAGAAAAAGAGATTTTTTTTGAAAAAAAAGTCAAGAAAAATTTGGTGGGTGAGAAAAATGTTGTACTTTTGCAATCCCAAATGAAAGCAACCTCTTGAGAAACGCTTGAACTTCAATGTTGCGCTTAAAAAAAGAAGACAATGGATTTGATTAAAATTGCAGAACAGGCGTTCGCACAAGAACCTAAAAATTATCCTGTATTCAAGGCTGGTGACACCATCACCGTTGCATACAAGATTAAAGAAGAAAATAAAGAGAGAATTCAAAAGTTCCGTGGTGTTGTGATTCAAAGACGTGGTGCTGGATCAACTGAAACATTCACAGTACGTAAGATTTCAAGCGGAGTTGGTGTAGAACGTATTTTCCCGATCAACTCACCCTTCATTGAATCAATTGAATTGAACAAGATGGGTAAAGTTCGCAGAGCAAGAATCTTCTATCTCCGTGGTTTGACCGGTAAGAAGGCTCGCATTAAAGAAAAGAAATTTACAGGCCACAAGGAAGCCTAAAGAAATAATGGCTCCGTAGCTCAACTGAATAGAGCATTTGACTACGGATCAAAAGGTTACAGGTTTGAATCCTGTCGGAGTCACTTTCTTGAAGAAACGCAAATCGTAAGGTTTGCGTTTCTTTTTTATGTATTCTCAGCAGGGATCCCTCCCGGATCTGCTACGGTTTCCAGCTTTGGGTTTGTTCTTGATTCCGTTGTGGTGGTTGAGGACATGTCGGCCCATTGCGGATTGTTGGGATTCGCAAGGTTGTGATCGTTGTTCTGGTTGTCCCGTGGCGGTTGAGCACATGTCGGCCTATTGCGGATAGTTGGGATTCGCAATAAGGAATGTTGGGATTTGTAGGGCTGATGGCTGGTTGTATTGGATAGCCTGGAGGGGGTTATAATTTATGGAGTCGGGCCAGGTAGTCGTAATGTTCTCCTTCGAAGATTTTTTCTGCGTGGAACCCGTTTTTGTTTGCATAGAAACGCAGGGTATCGAAATCCACATACAGCCAGTCGAAGCGATCTCCTTGCATGCGTTTATAGACCATTTTATAGTCTACCTCGCCGTAGTAGTCTGCGTTCAGGTCAATCAGGAAGCTTCCGTCTTCGTCCTCGTACAGGTAGCGGAGGTCACTGGAGTCCATGAGTATCTGTCCGCCCGGTCGGAGCAACTCTTTCATTCGCGAGAAAAAGTTGTCCATGTTTTCTACTTTGCCGATGATACCGGATCCGTTCATCAGCATCAGTACTGTGTCAAACTGGTCCGTGAACAGGGAGTCGAACAGGTTTCTTTGCACTGCGTTCAGGCCCTGTTCTTTCATGACGCTGACGGAGTAGCTGGAGATGTCAATGGCTGTTACGTCCTTTTGCATCTCTTTCAGCACCAGCGAGTGGCATCCGCTACCGGCTCCGACATCGAGTATTCGTCCACGGCATTCGTTCAGCGCGGTTTGTTCCAGGGCCGACATTTCTTCCCACTTACGAAAGAGGGTGGCCACGGGGATTTCGTCTTCCTCAAACATGGAGGACCGAACCCGAAGTTTGCTGGCTTTGCCTTTGGTGTAGTATTCGTAGATGGCGGCGCCCATGGGGTCGCGTTCGGGAGATAGCAGATGATTCATTTTGGGCTTACTTCGGACCGCTAATTTAATAAATTTCTTGTTTTCTGGAGAATGTGTTATATTCGTAAATTGTTCTTTTGAAAACCTAATGATTATGAATAACCGTAAACAATCTTTCCTTTTTGGGGTGCTTTGCATCCTGGCTATTTTCCTATGCCTTCCGTCTTCGGTAGAGGCGATCCCGGCTTATCCGAGACCGATTCGGGTGACACAACCGGATGGGTCGGTGTTGACCATTCGGTTGCATGGTGATGAGTTCCTGCACTGGACAACTTTCAACAATCGCTTTGTCTCCCGGGCTTCCGATGGTTTCTATTACTATGCCGATTACCAAGCCGATGGGACACTGGTGCGATCGAAGACCCGGGTGGGTTCGCAGGATGTTTCGTTGGCGACAGCTTCGTCTACTCCGGTGGTGCCTCCCCTGGCAGCGCAGCAACGCGCTACACAGCTGCGTTTTGAACGTGCCGCCCAGGCTATGGCTACCCGAGCCAATGCGGAAAAAATGAATTTCTTTACCCATGGCAGTTATCCCTTCCTGGCCTTGCTGGTGAATTTCAAGGACGTGAAGTTTACTTCAGAAACGGCTAACCAGGACTTTTTTGACCTTTTGAACCAGGAAGGTTATTCCCAGTTCGGGGGGACTGGTTCTTGTCGGGATTATTATTATCAGAATTCCAACGGTGTCTTTGATCCAACCTTTGAAGTGTATGGTCCGGTTGATTTGCCGAATAATATGGCATACTATGGTGGAAATGATGCGAGTGGCTCTGATAAAAATCCGCGTGCGATGGTGTATGATGGGGTGAAAGCGGCGGTTGAAACCTGTGGCTTGGATCTGAGTCGTTTTGATTGCGATGGAGATGGTGTTTTGGACAATATCTTTATTTTCTATGCAGGTTACGGCGAGGCATCGGGGGGACCGGAGGATTCGATTTGGCCGCACCAATGGGTGGGATACGGTACCTTCAACGGTGTTTCCATTGAGTCCTATGCCTGTGGTGCAGAATTGCGTGGAAACACAGGAACCCTGATAGACGGTATCGGTACGTTTACCCACGAGTTTGGACACGTATTGGGATTGCCTGATTTTTATGATATTGACTATCAAACTAATGGAGAAGCAAGAGCTTTGCGCTTCTACTCTTTGATGGACTCTGGCTGCTACAACAACGATAGCAATACTCCTCCTTATCTGACCTCTATGGAACGTCATCTGTTGGGCTGGTCCGAAGGTCCGGTCGAGTTGACCGAGAGCGGTTCGTATGCCCTGGATCCGGTGCAAGAAAACAGCTCATTCTGGACACCGACGGATAATGAGGGTGAATACTATATGTATGAATACCGTGATCAGACGGGTTGGGATGCCTATATCCCGGAAAAGGGTGTGTTGATTTATCATGTGGATCAGTCCGATAACACCGTCGGTGGTTGGATGACGGCGGAGATGATGTGGGCTTATGGTAGCATCAATAGCTATGCAAGTCACCAGTGTTTTGATTTGATTGAGGCCGTTGGTGAAGAAAATGTTTACGATGAACGCGCGGTGCCGTATCCGGGTTTGTCCGGCAATACGGTCTTTGATGCGGATTCCTACCCGGCCGCGGTGGATTGGGCGGGCAATCCGACCAACTACAATTTGAGCAACATTACTTCCCAAGGAACCTTTGATTTGGCCATCTCCCAAGGAATGCGTGTAGCAGGACGGGTAAGGAATGCGATGAGACGGGATCTGGCAGACGCCTCGGTGACTGTATGGAATGTCGTTACCAAGGAACAATACGAGACAACGACCGATGGAGATGGAACCTATGCGTTGGATATCCTACGCAATCCGACTTATGTACAAGCAACGGCTCCCGGTTATTTGAGACAAGTCCGTTTCCTGGAGGGAACCAAGTCCAATTATCCCCAGGAGAACTTCCTGCTGCAGGAGGCAACCGCAGATCCCATGTTCCGTCTTGAAAAATATCGTGGTATGCCGGCAGGGGTTGTAGAGGCTCCCAAGAAGGCCTATGTGGGTGTCGGACTGCTTTCTGAAGAATTGGCGGCCTACAATGGTTTTTCGGTTGCGGGTATAGAATTTTTGATGAATCCTGCGATGGCTTGTCCCGCTAAAGTGGGTGCATTTGTGTACGACCGTACGACCGAAAAGATGTTGGTTGAGCAACCTGTCGAAGTGCAGGAAACGATGGAATCGGCTGTCTGGGTGGATTTGTTGGGAGCCGGTATTTCGTTGGATGCTACCCACGCGTATGTCTATGGATATTATTACGAGGGAACCTCTGAAAAGGCCCCTGTTCTGGTGGATGCCGAGGCAGATGCTCAAGAGGGTGCCTTGGTATCGGAGGATGGTCGCACGTGGAAGACGTTGGCTGGAGGCGATGTGATGGTCACCCTGGGTTTGGATGAGCCGGACATGCCGTCCACCTTCCCGATGATTTTTGTGAATGGAACTGTTTATCAAGCCGGAGAACGTTTGCGTTTGCGTCTGCGCCCGTGTGATCAAGAACCGGAGGATATTATGTGGATGGTCAACGGTCGTGTGTATGAAACCGGTGACCGTGTCGTATTGGAGTCCGGTACAACGGAGATCCGTGCTTTGCTGACCTTCTCGGACGGTTCGCGTCAGACGTTGGTTCAGGAGATTCAGGTGATGTAGTAGCCTGATGGGTATAAAAACGAAGGGACCTGCAGATCTGCAGGTCCCTTCGTTTTGGGGCTATTGCTCAGAAGCAGGTTCGTTACCCAGCCGAGAGACTTTTTGTCCAGCTGCGTGCTCTTTACCACAGCTGTGTGGTCGTCTCCCGTGGTGCGGGTGTCCACGAGGCTCCTGTTGGGATGGGGACTGTCGATCTAGTAAATATTGGCAGCCAGTTTCTGTACGAGCAGTTGCCGGGCTTCAACGCTGGCCCATCCGATGTGCGGGGACAGGAGGAGGCGTTCGCCTGCCTGCAGGTACGGATGGTCCTGGGGAACCGGTTCTTGTTCGAATACGTCCGTTGCTGCCCCGGCGATGATTTCTTCTTGAACGGCCTGAGCCAGATCTTTCTCTACAACGATACCGCCACGACCCAGGTTGATCAGGAAGGCTGTCGGTTTCATTTGCTTGAGGTGTTCCAGGGTCAGCATGCCTTTGGTGACGGCATTCAACGGTGCATGGATGGAGATGACATCGCTTTCGTGGAGCAAAGTCTCCAAAGAAACCGACGGATAGTCTGTGCAATGTGAGGTGCCGGAGGTAGAGTAGTAGTGGACGTGCATACCAAAGGCAGTGGCGATTTGGGCCACGCGTTGGCCGATCGTTCCCATGCCGATGATACCCAGGGTCTTGCCGTGAATTTCGTTGAATGATCGGCTCAGGTCCGTGAACAGTCCTTCGCGGCTGTAGGTGCCGTTTTTGACACGGGTATCAAAGTAGTTGCCTTGTCCAAACAGGTTGAGCAGGTGCATGAAGGTGACCTGGACAACGCTTTCGGTGGAATAGCCGGCTACGTTGCGGACCGGAATCCCTTTTTGTGCTGCGTAGTCAACATCCACGTTGTTGACGCCGGTAGCCGCTACACAGATGAGTTTGAGGTGGGGAGCTGCATCGATTTCGGGCTGGCGGATCAGCACTTTGTTGGTGATGATGACGTCGCAGTCGGCAATTCTTTCTGCAACTTCATGCGGTTGGGTTCTGGGGTATAGGGTGAGTTCACCGCGTTCGCGGATCGGGTCCAGGGAGGTGTCTCCCAGGGTATCTGCATCCAGAAAAACGATTTTGTACATGTTATCTTGTTTTAGTTTGGTACGATATTTTCATAGCCTAAAGATAGGAAATTCTTTCTAAACCATGTGGAATGATCGGGTATATTGCATAAAAAACGAGCGACCAATTGCTTGGTCGCTCTCCCTATTGTGTGCCCAGAACAAGACTCGAACTTGCACACCGTAACCGGCACCACCCCCTCAAAGTGGCGTGTCTACCAATTTCACCATCTGGGCTTGAGGTTTGGGATTGCAAAGATACAACCATTTCTGAAACTTCAAAAAAAATCCTTATATTTACACAAAAATTTACCTTATGAAGAATGCCCACAACTACTTTCAGAGCAAAGGTGAGACCCTTTATCTGTTGAAAAACAAACAGGCTGAGCAATATATGAAGGATGCTGCCAATACGGATTATGTTTCCTGTTATCGGAAAATTGGGGCAGATGGTCTTTTTCATACCCTCGTGGAATGCAGTCGTCCGCACCAATTGGGTTTTGAAATTGAGACCTTGTTGGAGATTGAGGCAGAACAATTCCTGCATGGCAAGACCGACTATGTTGGCGTCATTTCTGTGAATGATGACCAGGAGAAGGATTTTGTTTCTTTCATGCTGAACCACGGCATCGGCATTACGTTGTTGGGACACGTGACCAAAGGAGAGTTTCGTGTGGATGGCCAGTCTCATGGCTTTGTTCAAGACTTGTAGTATTTTTCTTTCACACCTATGTCGTTTGGTGTTGCTTTAGGGGCCCTGTTGTATGCGGTCAATCTGGTGCTGTCCATTGTGGCATCTGCGTTGATTATTTATAAACGGGAGGATCCTGTCAAGACGTTGTCCTGGGTCATTGTGATTCTGGCAGTTCCGTATGTGGGACTTATTTGTTATGTTTTCCTGGGACGTAATTTTCGGAAAGAGAAGATGTTCAACCGGAAAGGATCCGGTGACCGCAGTTTCCGCAGGCAGCGTCTGACCCGTGCAGAGATGGATTATTATCTGGAAACGGACCCGGAGGCGCTCCGTCTGAAGCCATTTTCCAAAATCATCGTTCAGAATTTCAATTCCAGTCGAAGCCTTCTGCTGAGTGCACAAGGTATTCAGATTTATTTTTCGGGTAAGGAGGCCTTGTCTTCCATGATTGAGGCCATGGAAAAGGCGGTGAATCACATTCACTTGCAGTCTTACATCCTGGAAGAAGACCGGGTGGGAGGTGTCATTCGTGACTTGTTGATTCGTAAGGCGAAGGAAGGTGTGGAGGTTCGCTTGATGTTCGATGGATTCGGAAGCCGGAAATTGAGTAAACAGTATTTGCAGCAACTGCAGGATGCCGGGGTGGAAATCCTGAATTTTTCTCCTTTCCGTCTGTTGTTTCCTCCGCCGGTAGTCAATTACCGGAACCATCGGAAGATCCTGGTGGTGGATGCAGAAATTGGTTTCTTGGGAGGTGTGAACCTGGCTGACCGTTATTACGATGGGGGCGTTTTCCCCGAGTGGCGTGATACCCATATTCGCATCGAAGGTCCTGCGGTCTATGCTTTGCAGGAAAGTTTCTTGTTGGACCGATTTTTTATTCTGAACAAGAAATTGAAGCGTCGCAAACGGTACTATCCTGATTTGAATTTGGGTGGACCTGGGAAGGGTCCGTCTTCCTCAAAGTACTTGATGCAGACAATCTCCTCTGGACCGGACAGTGACTGGTCAGGGATCCAGCAGTGTTTTCTTTCGGCCGTAGTACAGGCGCATCACCACATTTACATTGTGACTCCGTATTTTATTCCGTCCAATCCGCTCCTGGAAGCAATTAAGAATGCCGCTTTGTCGGGAGTGGAAGTCAACCTCATGATTCCGGAACGTTCCGATACCTGGCTGACCTATTGGGGAACCATGTCGTACATCAGCGAACTTTTGTTTGCGGGAGTGAAGATTTACTTGTTCAAGGACGGTTTCAATCATTCCAAGGTCTTGTCGATTGACTCGGAATTCTGCATCATCGGTTCGGCAAACATGGATAACCGGAGTATGGAACATAATTTTGAAGTCACTTCGGTCATTTATCATCCTGCCTGTGCAGAGCAGATTGAGGCACAGTTTCATAAGGACAAGCATCGTTGTCAGATGGTGACGCGTGCGCAATGGAAAACGCGCAGCGTTCAAAATCGAATCATTGAAGCCGCTGCGCGTTTGATCAGTCCGTTGTTGTAGGAAGTCTTATTCCCACTCGATGGTTGCAGGCGGTTTGGAGGAGATATCATACACTACGCGGTTGACGCCACGTACTTTGTTGATGATATCGTTGGAAACTTTCGCCATGAAATCGTAGGGGAGGTGTACCCAGTCTGCGGTCATACCGTCGGTTGAGGTAACGGCACGCAGGGCAATGGTGTATTCATAGGTGCGTTCATCGCCCATCACCCCTACGCTACGGATCGGAAGCAGGATCGCACCCGCTTGCCAAATGGTGTCGTACAGGGTCAGTACGTCACCGGAGGGAATGGCACCAGAAGCCGGTTGCCAACCTTCCGGGGCAGGTGTTTCACGAAGGGCTTGGGTATAAATCGCATCCGCATCTTTGAGGATGTTGAGTTTCTCGCGGGTAATTTCTCCCAAAAGGCGGATGGCCAAACCGGGACCCGGGAACGGGTGGCGGGAAATCAACTCACTCTTGATGCCCAGGGTTTTTCCAACGCGGCGAACTTCGTCTTTGAACAAGGTGCGCAACGGTTCAACAATCTTCAGGTTCATCTTTTCCGGAAGACCTCCTACATTGTGGTGGGATTTGATGGTTGAGGAAGGACCGTTTACGGATACGGATTCAATGACATCCGGGTAAATGGTGCCTTGGGCCAGCCATTTTGCATTGGTGACTTTTTTGGCTTCCGCATCGAACACTTCGATGAAGGTGCGTCCGATGGCCTTGCGTTTTTGTTCCGGGTCGGATACGCCGGCGAGTACATCCAGGAATTGGTTGGAGGCATCCACGCCGATGACGTTGAGTCCCATATCGCGGTAAGACTCGAGTACGGATTCGAATTCGTTCTTGCGGAGCAGACCGTTGTCTACAAAGATGCAGATCAGGTTTTGTCCAATGGCTTTGTTGAGGAGTACTGCTGCTACCGTGGAGTCAACTCCGCCGGAGAGGCCGAGGATCACGCGGTCATCGCCCAATTGGGTACGCAAGGATTCTACGGTGTTTTCAATGAACGATGCCGGGGTCCATTCGCCGTGGCATTCGCAGATGTCCATGACGAAGTTTTCCAGCATTTTAGGTCCAAAGGTAGAGTGGAATACTTCCGGGTGGAACTGTACACAGTAAGCCCGTTTGTCATCAATGGAGTAGGCGGCATTGGTCACATCTTCGGTGGAAGCAATGACGTGTGCTCCCTCGGGAAGCCGGGCGATGGTGTCGCCGTGGGACATCCATACTTGTGATTCAAAGGGAATTCCCTTGAACAAGGGTGAATCGATGTCTTTGATTTTTAAGTTGGCTCGTCCGTATTCGCGGGCCAGGGAGGCATTGACTTCTCCTCCGTTGTGGTAGGCCAGGTATTGGGCACCGTAGCAGATTCCCAACACAGGAAGCTTGCCGAGGAACGGTGTGGTGTCAATGGTCGGTGCTTTTTCGTCCCGAACCGAGTGGGGACTACCCGACAAGATGACCCCTTTGACGGTCTCGTCCAATTGCGGGGCTTTGTTATAAGGGTGGATTTCGCAGTACACATTCAACTCACGAACGCGGCGTCCAATCAATTGGGTCACTTGTGAACCGAAATCCAAAATGATGATTTTTTCTGTCATACGCTTATCGTATTTTTTTGCGAAGATAGTAAAAAAATAGACATAGGTAGCGGTTTTTTTGTACTTTTGTGACTCGTATGCAAAACATTAGAAACATAGCAATTATTGCCCACGTTGACCATGGCAAAACAACCCTGGTTGACCGGATGATTTATCAGGCCCGAATGGCCCGAGATGCAGAGAAGTTGGGCGAACTGATTTTGGACAACAACGACCTGGAACGTGAGCGGGGGATTACCATTCTCTCCAAGAACGTTTCGGTTCCTTATAAGGGCAATAAGATCAACATCATTGACACCCCTGGCCACGCCGACTTCGGTGGGGAAGTGGAACGGGTGTTGAACATGACCGATGGGGTTTTGTTGCTGGTGGATGCCTTTGAAGGCACCATGCCTCAGACCCGTTTCGTGTTGCAAAAGGCCATCGAAATGGGCAAGAAACCCATTGTGGTGGTGAACAAGGTGGACAAACCGAACTGCCGTCCGGATGAGGTGAACGAGCAGGTGTTTGACCTGATGTTCTCCTTGAATGCGACCGAAGAACAATTGGATTTCAAGACGGTGTATGGCAGTGCCAAACAAGGATGGATGTCTTTGGATTGGAAGCAACCGACCAACGACATCACCGCTTTGTTGGACACCATTCTCGAAGAGATTCCGGGTCCGGAAGTGTTGGAAGGTACGCCGCAGATGTTGATTTCTTCGTTGGAATATTCTCCGTATGTGGGTCGGATTGCGGTAGGACGTGTGAACCGCGGTGTGCTGAAACCGGGCATGTGGATCACCCTCTGCAAACGGGATGGAACGACAGAACGTCAGAAAATCAAAGACTTGATGGTCTTCGAAGGCCTGGAAAAACGCAAGGCGGACGAAGTGTACAGCGGCGATATTTGTGCGGTAGTGGGTATCGAAGGATTTGAGATTGGAGACACCATCGCTGACTTGGAAAATCCGGAAGCTCTGCCTCCGATCTCGGTGGACGAGCCGACGATGAGTATGTTGTTTACCATCAACGACTCTCCGTTCTTCGGAAAAGAAGGAAAATACGTGACTTCCCGTCACTTGAAAGACCGTTTGGAAAAAGAGCTGGAGAAAAACCTGGCCTTGCGGGTGAAGGAAGGTCTGACTGCCGATTCCTTCATCGTCTATGGGCGCGGTGTGTTGCACTTGTCGGTGTTGATTGAAACGATGCGTCGGGAAGGTTTTGAATTGCAAGTTGGTCAGCCGAAGGTGTTGGATAAAAACATCAACGGTGTCCGTTGCGAACCGATTGAGCACTTGACCATCGACCTTCCGGAAGAAATGGTCGGACGTGCAATTGAAATTTCTACCCGCAGAAAGGCTTCACTCCTGCACATGGAGACCCGTGGAGACCGGGCGCATTTGGACTTTGATATTCCGTCCCGCGGCCTGATCGGACTGCGCAGCAATTTGCTGACGGCAACCCAAGGCGAAGCGGTGGTGGCTCACCGTTTCAAGGGATATGAACCTTACAAAGGGGAAATTGAAAAACGCAACAACGGTTCGTTGGTGGCGATCGAAACCGGAACAGCGGTTGCTTATGCGATGGACAAGCTTCAGGATCGGGGTAAGTTCTTCATTCCTCCGGGGGAAGATATCTATGCCGGTCAGGTGGTCGGAGAGCACACCCGTGCAGATGATTTGAATATCAATATCTGCAAGACCAAGAAATTGAGTAACGTTCGTGCTGCCGGTAGTGATGAGAAGGTCATGCTTCCTCCGCCGATTGTGTTCTCCTTGGAAGAGGCTTTGGAATACATCCAGGAAGATGAGTTGGTGGAAGTAACTCCGAAATCCATGCGGATCAGAAAGATTATTTTGGATGAGATTGAAAGAAAACGGAGAAAAGGTTGATTCATTTCTAAAAAAATTTTATATCTTTGCCGCCCATTATGGACAAAGGAGAACAATTGTACCGCATTGACCTCAAGGGTTTACAGCCCGGAAAGCATCGGATGGAGTTCCCGATTGAGACGTCTTTTTTTAATGAATTTGGTGAAAATCAAATCATTGGAGCAAATTTAAAAGCAGACGTTGAATTGGAAAAGACCGGTTTGTGTATGCGTCTGGGGTTGAAGATTGAGGGAGATGTGACGGTTGAGTGTGATCGCTGTTTGAGTGAGTTGCAGCTTCCGATTGATGTGGAAGAGACGATTGCGGTAACTTTTTCAGGCGTATCGCGGGTTCGGGATGAAGAAGACGAACGACCCGATGGCGATGTGATAGAGTTGGAACGCAACGAGACTGAATTGGATTTGAGTCAAGTTTTTTACGACTATGTATGCTTGAGTTTGCCGATTCAAAAAATTCACGAAGAGGGCGCTTGTGATCCGGTCATGATGGAACGGATGAAAGAAATTTTGAAATAATTAAGACAATAAAAATAGAAAGCAATGGCACATCCTAAACACAGAGTTTCAAAACAACGTAGAAACAAACGTAGAACCCACGACAAGGCAGTTATGCCGACTTTGGCTACTTGCTCAAACTGCGGAGCAGCCGTATTGTACCACCGCGTATGCCCTGAATGCGGATTCTACCGCGGACGCTTGGTTATTGACAAGAGCAACGAGTAAGCGTTAGCTACGCTATGCTGCAGATCGGTGTCGATGCAATGGGTGGCGATTTTGCCCCCGTTCAAGTTGTCTTGGGAGCCGCCGAAGTTGTGCAGCAATTGTCCGGCTTAGCAACACTTGTGTTGTTAGGAGATGCGGATCAAATTACCGGAATCTGCCGTGAAAACGGAATAGATCCCGGTATTTTTGTCATATCCTCTTGTTCTCAGGTGCTCGAGATGCACGAGCAGCCCGTTATCGCCTACAAGCAGAAACCGGATTCTTCCATCGCGAGGGGGTTTCAGATGTTGGCCAACGGTGAGTTGGATGCTTTTGCGAGTGCCGGTAATACCGGAGCCATGCTGGTGGGTTCGGTTACGACCGTAGGTACACTCACGGGTGTGATCCGTCCTTGTATCTCCGCCGAGATTCCCTTGCTCAATGGGGGCAAAATGTTGTTGTTGGACGTGGGATTCAATACCGACGCCAAATCGGACGTCCTGTACCAGTTTGCCGAGTTGGGAACCGTTTATGCGCAGACCATCATGGGGATGGAGCAGCCTCGTGTCGCATTGTTGAACATTGGCGAGGAGTCTGAAAAGGGGAATATGACCACGCGTGAAGCATATAAAATTTTGGCGGAGTCTCCTGCGCTGAATTTCGTAGGGAACATGGAAGCCAATCATTTGTACGAGGGCGGTCAGGCAGATGTCCTGGTTTGCGATGGTTTTGTCGGCAACATTTGTCTGAAGCAATCCGAGGCCTTGTACAGTGTTTGTGCCCGATTGGGTGTGAACCGTGAATTTTTGAACCGGTTCAACTACGAAGAGTACGGAGGTACGCCAGTTTTGGGCGTGAAGGCCCCTGTTGTAATTGGTCATGGGGCATCAACCCCTCGAGCCATCTGTCGCATGATCCAAAAGGCTTACGAGGTGGCGAGTTCCGGACTGGTTGACCGCATACAGCAGCAAATGTTGCATTCGGCTTAAAATATGCCCTCATAGTTCAAGGGATAGAACGAAAGTTTCCTAAACTTTAAATACAGGTTCGAGTCCTGTTGGGGGTACTACTAACGATGAAAGATTCTTTTCAGCGTCAATGGCAGCTGGTATTGTCTGAATACCAGGTCTATCTGCAGTTGGAGCGGTCGCTGTCCAAGCATACCGTGGCCGCTTATTGTGCAGACATTCAGCGTCTGATTGGTTATTTGCAAGGGGAGGGTGCAGGATTGTTGCCCGAGGATGTGCGTTTTGAACATCTGGCTTTGTTCTTGGGTACTTGTGTCGGGGCGTTATCAAAGCGTTCGCAGGCGCGGATGGTAAGTTCGTTGCGCTCGTTCTTTACGTTTTTGCTGATGTCCCGTTTCATTCAGGAAGATCCGACGGTGCGGTTGGAATCACCCAAATTGCAGAAACATTTGCCGGCAGTCCTGTCTGTTTCGGAGGTGATTGCTGTTCTCGAGTCGGTGGATCTGTCGCATCCGCAGGGACATCGGGATCGTGCCATTTTGGAAATGTTGTATTCTTGCGGTCTGCGTGTGAGTGAGTTGTTGAACTTGCGGCTTTCGGATCTTTTTTTTGAGGAGGGTTTCATTCGGGTCGTCGGCAAGGGGGATAAGCAGCGGCTTGTGCCGGTGAGTGAGCCCGCCATGCGTTCGGTGATACAGTATCTGGATCAGCGCAGAACCTTGCCATGTCAGCCTAATTTTTCGGACTGTCTGTTTTTGAACCGTCGGGGTGCCCGTCTGACCCGGGAGATGATCTTTCTGATTGTCCGTCGCCAAGCGGCCGCGGCGGGCATTCGCAAGGAGGTGTCTCCGCATACCTTCCGGCATTCCTTTGCGACCCATCTGATTGAGAATGGGGCAGACTTGCGGGTGGTGCAGGAAATGTTGGGGCACGAGTCCATTCTGACCACGGAGGTCTACATGCATGTGAGCCGGGACAAGTGGCAAAAGGAAATCATCGGTCACCACCCGTTTGCTGCGGGGGTGCCGGAACGTGAGGACTCGTTCTAGTTTTCGTTCTAGTTCTCGTTCTAGTTCTAGTGTTTGTTCTTGTTCTACCGTGAAGGGTTTTCGGTATCGTAGTGGTCACAGTAAGGTTGCAGACCGCATTGGTCGCATTTGGGTTTGCGGGCCACGCAGACATAGCGTCCGTGCAGGATGAGCCAATGGTGCGCAATGGGACGGAGCTCTTCTGGAACCAGGGCGGTCAAATCGGCTTCTACTTCGTCCACATTTTTTCCCTGTGAGAGTCCGAGCCTTTGGGAGATTCGGAAGACGTGGGTGTCCACCGCGATAACCGGTTTGTTGTAAATCACCGATGCGATGACGTTGGCAGTTTTTCGGCCGACACCGGGTAGGGTTTGGAGAGCCTCTACGTCTTCTGGTACAATGCTTGCAAATTCATCCCGTAGCTTCTTGGCCATGCCCAGCAGGTGGTTGGTTTTGTTGTTGGGGAAAGAGATGGATTTGATGTAGTCGAAGACTTCTTCGTAAGTGGCCTCGGCCAAGGAGGCAGGATCCGGAAAACGTTCAAACAAGGGAGGTGTGACCAGGTTGACCCGTTTGTCGGTGCATTGGGCAGAGAGGATGACGGCGATGAGCAGGTGAAAGGGACTGTCGTAGTGGAGTTCGGATTCTGCGACAGGCATGTGTTCCTGAAACCAGGCGATGATGTTGGCTACCTTTGTCTGTTGCATGGCGTGGGGATTTACCAGGGTGTGAATTCTGTCAGGTCAATGCCGTCTCCGTAGTCGTCCTTTTCTTCGTTGATCGTGCCTTGTTCGCAGACGATGATGCGGCCAGGGTACTGGCGGAAGAGTTGGCGGTTGTGGGTGACCATCAGGAAGGCGGTCTGTTGCTTTTCGTGCAGATCCATCAGCAGTTGCATGATGTCGTGGGCGGTGTCGTTGTCCAGGTTGCCGGTCGGCTCGTCTGCCAGGATGAGCTTGGGATGGTTGAGGAGTGCGCGGGCGATGGCAATCCGTTGCTGCTCGCCTCCTGAGAGTTGGTGGGGCATTTTGTGTGCCTTGGTTTGCATGTCAACTTGCTGCAGGACTTCCTGTATGCGTTGGTGCATGCTTTTCCGGTCCTTCCATCCGGTGCAACGCAGGACGAAGAGCAGGTTGTCGTACACGGTGCGGTCCATCAGCAACTGGAAGTCCTGAAAGATGACTCCGATGCTGCGACGCAGGTGCGGGATGTCGCTTTTTTTGAGCCGGTTCAAGGAGAAATTCCCGACACTGCCTTCTCCTTTTCGGAGCGGGAGTTCTCCGATGAGGGTTCGGATGATGGAAGTTTTTCCACTGCCGACTTTTCCAATCAGGTATACAAATTCGCCGGGTTGGATGCTCAAATTGACATGGGACAGCACCAGATTGTCGGAGTTGGCAATGTTGGCGTCCGTCAGTTTGACCAAGGGAGCAGGGTTTGTTTTTGTTGTTGGATCACTCATCGGTTTTTTGTTACGTTAACAGCGTACAAATGTAGAAATATTGCCTCTTTTTTCCTAATTTTGCTACTTTATAAAAGCCTCATGGATATGAAGAAATCGTACCACTATCTGTGGAAAATTTGCCTGGGAATATTGCTTTGCTACGCCACTTTTCCGGTGGAGTTGCAGGCTCAGAATAAGGTGTATGAATTGCAGAACCGGTTGCATACGGCAAAGCAACTCTTCGAGAACGATCTGTATGTTTCGGCCCAGAAGGAGTTTGCCCAATTGTTGGAGCTTTGTCCCTCGGACGGTTTGTTGCAGTGCGAGTTGGAGGGGTATCACCTCCTGTGTCAGATTTTGTTGAAACGACCCAATCTGGATGGCCTGGTGGCAGATTTTGCACAGCAGTATCCTTATTCTCCGGAGTTGGCACGGGTTCTTTTCCATTATTCGGTCTATTATTTTGAGCAGGAGAACTATGTGCGTTCGTTGGAAATCATGGAGGGTTTGCAGGATGCTTATTTGCGGAAGGATGAACGCTTGGAATACTTGTTTAATTGGGCTTTTTGTGATTTGAGGACTGGAAATTATACCCGTTCACAGGCCGGTTTCAACAAATTGCTGGGAATGGAACGCAATCCCTTTACCCAATCGAGTACCTATTACCTGGCTTACGTGTATTATGTGGAGCGGAAGTTTGAGCAGGCGTTGCCGTTGTTCAAATCATTGTTGGCGCATAACCGTTATGGTGTGATGTCCCGTTATTTTTGGGTCGAGTCCAAGTTCATGATGAATGACCATGAGGCGGTGGTGGATGCGGGACCGGAGTTGTACCCGGATTTGGACAAAGAGTACCAACCTCGTCTGGCGCGGATCATTTCAGAGGCCTACTTCAGTATGGAAAATCCCCAGGAGGCGCAAAAGTACTTGTCCATGTACGAGAAGAGTGGGGGGGCAATGTCCCGCCGGGACCATTACTATGCGGGGATTGTATCCTATTCGCTGGGCGGTTATCATGCTGCGGCGGATTCTTTTTTGAAGGTGGTGGGCACACGGGACTCCATCGGTCAGGGTGCCAGCTATTACCTGGGGGATACGTACTTGAAGTTGAAGAACAAGCACAGTGCGATCGATGCGTTCAAGACGGCCGCAGAAGCGGAGTTTGATCCGGTGTTGCGGGAGGATGCCTGGTTCCAGTATGCAAAACTGATGTTCGATGTCAAGAACGATATCAATCCGTTTTATGCATATCTTTCGCAGTATCCGTCCTCCAGTCGTTCCGATGAAATCCATGCGTACATTGCGACCTCTTATTTGCTGGCCAAAGATTTCCGGCCGGCGTTGGAGTCGTTGGCCAAGATCCGGACCTTGACACCGGAAATGCGTTCCAACTACCAGAAGGCGGCCTATTTCCGGGGTATGCAACTCTTGGAGCGGGGAGCTTATCGGGCAGCCATCGAACAGTTTCAGGTTTCATTGAAGCATGCTGACTGCAATGCATCCCTGGCCAATCTGACCCATTACTGGTTGGCGGAGAGCTTGTACCGGACCGAAGATTATGCGGGAGCTGTGCAAATCAACCAACGGTTGGTGCAGTTGCCGGGATATGACAAGACGGATGAGTATCCCGGGACCTTGTACAACCTGGCGTATGCCCTGTACAGCCAAAAGCAATATGCTCAGGCAGCACCCTGGTTCCAGCAGTATTTGAATCAGACGCCGTCCAGACGTCCTTTTACGGCTGATGCCCAGACACGCCTGGCGGACTGCTATTTTATGCAGCGGGATTACGAACGTTCTGCGGAATTGTATGAACAGGTGGCCAATACCAACTACAATCGGAATGATTTGTACCCGAGGTACCAGGGGGCCATGTCGTACGGTCTTCTGTCCAAGTTTGACAAGAAGATTGACTTGTTGCGGAACATTACCGACCTGAGTCCGAATTCTCCGATTTATCCGATGGCCTTGTATGAGCTGGGTCGGACTTATGTGCAGACGGGAAAGAATGGCCGGGCCAAACAATGCTATGAGAAGTTGATGAATGATGTGCGGGACAGTGTGTATTTTACCAAGGCGATGTTGGAATTGGGGATGATCGCTTCCAACGAGGGTGATACCAAGGCAGCGTTGTCGTATTACAGCACGTTGGTGGAGCAATATCCGTTGTCTGAAGAATCAGCCAGTGCGCTTTCGGGCATAGAGGCCTTGTATCAGCGCTTGAACCAACCCGAGGAGTTTCTGGCTTATCTGGAACGCATCGGTATGTCGTCCCTGAAATCGGCGGATGAGAAAGAACTGATGTTCTTCAATGCGGCCGAACAGTTGTTCCTGGCTGGGAATTATGGGGAGGCCCAGGCTTCGTTGAAGAATTACATTGCAAAATATCCACAAGGTTCGCGCTTGTCCCAAGCCTATTTTTATCAGGCTGAGTGTTTGCGCGAGGCGGGCTCTTTGGAAGCCGCGGCTGATGCCTACCACAAGGTGATGTTGATTGGAGAAGGTTCGTTCTCGGAATTGGCGACACTCAATTATGCAAACCTTTGTTTGGATCTGGAGAAACATGAAGAGGCCGTGCTGGCCTATGAAACCTTGGCGAACATTGCCAAATTGGACAACAATCGTCTGGTGGCCCAAGTGGGCCGTATGCGTGCCTATTTCCGGGCGGGTCATCCGGCCAAAGCCTTGTCTTGCGCGGAACAAGTGCGGAAACTGGAGTCGGGCTCGGACTTGGCGGCCTTGCACCGGGAAGCTGATTATATCCGCGCGAAATCCTTGTTGAGTTTGGGTGAGCGGGAACGTGCCAAGGTGATCCTGGAATCGTTGGCCCAGCAGTGGAGTGTGTTGCCGGAAGGAGCCGAAGCCGCCTACCTCCTGACACAGGATGCGTATGATGAGGGGAATTTTGAGTTGGTGGAAGAGCGTGTGTACGCTTTGTCGGATACCGGTACGCCGCAGACCTATTGGTTGGCTCGGGCTTTCATTGTATTGGGTGATTCGTTTGCTGAGCGCGAAGAGTGGGAGCAGGCGGATGCAACGTTCCGCAGCATTCTGGAGGAATACAAGCCCATGGGTGAGCACGATGATATTTTGGAACAGGTGCAAATGCGGTTGGGCCGATTGCCCAAACTTTCTGTAGTGGAATAAAAAATTGCGTATGAGACATAGATTTGTTTTTGTTCTTTTGACTTTGTTGATGGGCAGTTCCTGGGTCTTCGGTCAGCAGGATCTGAACCAGACGGTTCAAGTGAGCCGGGAGTATGAGGCCCGTTTGATGACAGCGGTGAAACCGACGTTGCCGGTTCGGTATGCGGATTCCCTGGCCCGTTTTCGCTTGCGCTTTGATTATCAGTTTTCTGAACGGCCATACCGCGATTTGTATGAATTTACCCCGGTGCATTTTGCTTCGCACCAGGCGGCAGGACGTGTGGTCTATCCGACGGTGTTTGCCAATTTGGCGTTGGCTTACCCCTGGTTGCCGGAGGCCGATTTGTACATTCAGCCGAATTTGGGAGAACGGTGGTCGTGGGTGGTGTATGGAAACCATCGCTCCTTCTGGGGGACGGTACCGGGACAGTCTGTCGATCTGATGACGGGGCAGGTGAGTCGGGATGCGGATCGGACCGTGGGAGACCGGATGACCAACCGGGTGGGAACCCGTGGCGGATATGCCTGGAAACGGGGCGAGGTGCACGTCGGCTTTGATTTCGAGGACAGCCATCGGACGTTTGAGGGGGCTAAGTACAGTGTGTCTCCGGAAACCGAATTGCCGGATCAGCTTTCGCATCGTTTCAACAAGTTGTCTGCTGATCTTTGCTTGCGTTCTGCTCAGGCAGACCGTCGGGCTTTTTATTACGATGTGGATTTGCGTTATACCCAGACGCGTCAGCATATGAATCAAACGGTTTCCGGATGGAATGACCGCGTGTTGGAGGATTTGGTTGAGGGAACTGCTGAAATCGGGATGACCTTTGAGGGGGATCACCGTGTTATTTTGGGCGTGAAGAGTGTCAATTCGTTGGCAGCTGAGCGGAATGGTATTTTGGAGGTGGTGCCTGCCTACCGGTTTGAACGTGGACGTTGGATGGTCGATGCAGGTATGGGCCTGGCGGGTATGTATACAACCTCGGAGCAGGATCTTGACCTGACGCATTTTTATCCGAAGGTGCAGGCTTATTACGAGGCGGTTCATGATAAATTGTGGGTGTATGCCCGTTTGGATGGGGAAAATGTGTTGAATACCTGGTCCTCTCTCTTTGATTTCAACCCGTGGATGACGCAGGGAGCCACTGTTCTGGTAACGCACGTTCCTATCCGGGCGAAATTGGGTGCGCAAGGTGTACTTTGGAATGTATTTACCTACAATGCAGGCTTGTCGTATGCGGATATCAAAAACCGTTTGACGGCAACGGCTAATCTTTTCCAACCGGTCCAATACGATTCGCATGTGGGCCGTTTGTCAGCGATGGCTTCCTTGCTGTTGAAGACCAAAAATGTGGAGGCAGGGCTGGAACTGACTTATTCCCAATATTATCAGGAGTCGAACAAGGTTTCCCAAACTTTGTTTCAGACATTGATGGCACCGGCCTGGGAGGGACACGCGTTCTTCCGCTACAATTTGCGGGAACGTTTTGTTCTTTCGGCAGAGGCGGATTACCGGAGCTCCGTGTATGCACAAATGGGTAAGGCGGGTGTGTGTCAGCTGCCTGGCTACCTGGATCTGCAGGCGAGGATCTCCTATGTTTTCAACCGGAAAATGACCTTCTATTTGAATGGGGGTAATCTGCTGGATGCGGCCATCCAGCATGTTCCGGGCTATTTGGAACCGGGTATAAATTTCGGTCTCGGAGTATGTTATAAGTTCTAATTTTTTTGTATCTTTGTTTGTTTTAATGAATACAGAAATTTAGTCTAGATAGAAGATGAGTGAACAAGAAAATTTGAAACAGGAGCAGCAATATTCTGCCGACAGCATTCAGGTCTTGGAAGGCCTGGAAGCGGTGAGAAAACGTCCTTCCATGTACATTGGAGATGTTGGAGCACGTGGTCTGCACCACTTGGTGTATGAGGTTGTGGACAACTCCATCGATGAGGCTTTGGCGGGTTATTGCTCGGATATTCAAGTGAGCATCAATCCTGACGGTTCCATTACCGTGGCGGATAATGGTCGGGGTATTCCGACCGGAATGCACGAGAAAGAAGGCCGTTCTGCCTTGGAAGTGGTTCTGACGGTTTTGCATGCCGGGGGTAAATTCAGCAAGGACAGTTATAAGGTTTCCGGTGGTTTGCACGGGGTCGGTGTATCCTGTGTGAATGCGTTGTCCGTTTGGTTGAAGGCGGAAATTCACCGCGAAGGAAAGATTTTTGTTCAGGAATTTTCTCGGGGTGTGCCGCAATATTCGGTGAAAGTGGTGGGTGAATGTTCGGATACAGGTACCATCATTTCTTTCAAACCGGATGCTGAGATCTTTGCGCTGACCACTACCTACGATTATGCTACCCTGGCAGCCCGTTTGCGTGAGCTGGCTTATTTGAACAAAGGAGTCCGTTTGTCTTTGACGGATTATCGTGTGGAGGTGACTCCGGAAGTTGCGGAAGGGGAGGAGGCTCCGGTTGTGGAGGCTGGCGCTCCGAAGTACCTTTCGGAAACGTTCCACTCCGAACGGGGCTTGATGGAGTTTGTGACCTACCTGGATGGTAATCGTGAACGTTTGACAGCGACTCCCATCTATTTGGAAACGGATCGTACCGGCATTCCGATTGAAATCGCAATGCAATACAATACTGCGTTTACGGAAAATATCTATTCGTATGTAAACAACATCAATACCCATGAGGGGGGGACCCACTTGACGGGTTTCCGCCGGGGTCTGACCTCGACGTTGAAGTCGTATGCAGAGAAAAATGGCTTCCTGTCCAAACTGAAGTTTGATTTGGATGCTTCTGACTTCCGGGAAGGCCTGACAGCGGTCATTTCAGTGAAAGTGGCTGAACCTCAGTTTGAAGGACAGACCAAGACCAAGCTGGGTAACAGCGAGGTGGATGCAGCTGTTTCACAAGCCACCAAAGCGGCTTTGGAAGCCTATCTGGAAGAAAATCCGAAGGATGCCCGTGCCATTGTGGAAAAGGTGATTTTGGCGGCGACGGCCCGTCATGCAGCTCGCAAAGCCCGGGATCTGGTGCAACGCAAAACCGTGATGTCCGGTGCAGGTCTGCCCGGTAAGCTGGCAGACTGTTCGGACCGGAATCCGGAGAACTGCGAGTTGTTCCTGGTCGAAGGGGACTCTGCAGGGGGTACGGCCAAGACCGGTCGTGATCGTACATTCCAGGCAATTCTGCCCTTGCGTGGTAAGATCCTGAATGTGGAGAAAGCGATGGATCACAAGATTTTTGAAAGCGATACCATCCGCAATATCTACATGGCGTTGGGCGTTACGGTAGGAACCGAAGAAGACAGCAAGGCACTGAACATGTCCAAGCTCCGTTACCACAAGGTGATTATCATGACGGATGCCGACGTGGACGGAAGCCACATTACGACCTTGATCTTGACCTTCTTCTTCCGATACATGCAGGAGTTGATCCGCAACGGTTACGTGTACATCGCTACCCCGCCTTTGTACCGGGTGAAGAAAGGTGCGAAGGAAATTTATTGCTGGACCGAAGACGAGCGCAAGGCGGCGATTGCCGAGCTCAATCCTTCTGGATCAGACAAGGGCATTGAGGTACAACGCTACAAAGGTTTGGGTGAAATGAACGAAGTCCAATTGCGCGACACGACCATGGATCCGAAATCCCGTTTGTTGAAACAAGTTACCATCGAGAATGCAGCCGAAGCCGACCGTATCTTCTCGATGCTGATGGGCGATGATGTCCTGCCGCGGAGGGAGTTCATCGAAGCCAATGCCAAGTATGCGAATGTTGATGCATAATTCATAATCCTATGTCCAACCGGTTCAAGAGCATTCGTAATCCGAAAGTCTATGTGGCTTTCCTGGTCGCCTTTTTGTTGGTGCTGTTTTTCTACCCCATGGAATTGCGGTTCAAATACGAGTACCAGCGGGGACGGCCGTGGATGTATGAGACGTTGATTGCCCCCATTGATTTTCCCATCTTGAAGACAGATGCGGAATTGTGGGAGGAGGTCAACGCCGCAGCGGACCGTGTCCTGCCCGTCTTCCGGTATGACCGGGCCATTGTCCTGGAACAGATGAAGGCCTTGAATGTATGGATGGACTCACTGCACTTGTCAAATCATTGGGTGGATACGTTGAACCAGACGGTGGGACGGATCTATGACAAGGGTATTCTGCCTCATTTTGAGGATGATTCGGATTATCCGATGATTGTCCTGCTGCGGGACCGTGATTTGCAGGAATTGCCTTCTTCGGAGGTGTACAATGAGCGCACAGTTCCGATGTATCTGCGTTTTGCGTTGTCCGAGGAAGGGAACGATCCCATGGCGGATAGCCTGGTGACAGCCATTGTCCAAAGGCAGTTGCTGGCACCCAACCTGGTGTACGATGAAAAACGGACGGACCAGTTGCACCGGGAGGCCATTGATTACATTTCACCGACGAAAGGGATGTATTACACGGGCCAGCTGATCGTGACGGAAGGGGAGACAGTGACTCCTCAGATCGAGCAGTTGCTGGATTCCTACAAGGCAGAGTACGAAGAAAGTATTGGATTGAGTGCCCCGACTTGGGTGTTGTGGATCGGTCACTCGGCCATCCTGCTGATCATTTTGTTTCTCTTGTTCATGGCTATGTTTTATGCCGAACGGGATGTGTTCAGCCGTCGAAGCAATGTGCATTTTATCCTCTTGCTTTTTGTGCTTTCGTTCTTGGTGACCATTTGGATGGATGGCGATTCGCCCATCCTGATGTACATGGTTCCCTATGCTGTTTTTGCTTTGTATCTGGTATCCTTCTATCCGGCAGGTTTTGCCTTTCGGATCTATTCCATCATCCTGTTGCCGTTGCTCATCCTGCCGACTCATGGATTGGAATTGTACGTAGCCAATTTGCTGGCAGGATCCATTGGAATCTTGTGCTTCGCACATTTCAACGGTGGGTGGCTGCAGTTTTTGAATGCGATGTTGTCTGTCTTGGGTCTGGTGCTGTCTTATTTGGCGTTCCG
>JAZUBU010000010.1:0-47438 GCA_045638645.1 Bacteroidales bacterium | reverse complement strand
ATTTTCTATAAAGTTCCTTTTCGTTCATACTTAGGTAGTCTTTTACCTCTAATAGTGACAACCATCCAAGTTTAACATAATCATCTACCACCTCGTTATCTATTTCCTTATTTGAGTAAGCATCCTTGATTAGCTTTTTTTCTTTCTGCTAGACACCGACTCCGATATTGTTGTTAATATTACTGATATACTGATAAGTACCATCAAATAGCCGATAAAACGACAAATATGAATCCAAAAACTCCCTTGTAACACTTTTGAAAGAAACGACTCTTCCACGTTAATAGAGTCAATTACAAGAATCTCTTTTTGACCAATAATTTTTCCGCATGGAATAAAACTAAGAGAATGATTATTATCATGCAGAATGACTAATTTCAATTTATAAAAATCTTTAGAATCCAATGGCAAAGTAGGTATATTTAGAAAAGTGCTGTCATAGTTGAAAGAATACTCATTAATACAATTTCGCAAATGAGTCGTACTAGCAGATAAGGGTTCCGGTTTTTCTAAAAGTGTACCATTCTGGATCAATAGGCCAAATTTTGAGTTATCATAATCATCTCGCCTTAAATGATTCTTTCCTCTATTTGAAACGAGAAGCTCTATAATGCTAATATTCGAATTACTCTGCTGAACATCAACACTATCCACAATAATCTTGATAGATGACAACTCAACATTCTTATTCAGAATACTTGTGTTGGACAGTATTTCATATTCTAACTTACAAGACTTCTGATAAAAGAATGAGACGTACACAGTCACTATTAATGATATAACAGCAATAGCCCATGCCGAATTTTTAATCCACGGCTTATCTGCAAAAGGTATTTTCTGTGAACTCATTTCCTAGACTTTAATGTTATTTTACAAATCCGGAATTTACCACAAATTTGCAGTAAATTCCGAAACCTTATTTGACTATATCTTAATTATCCGATGTTGGAATTATCCTATAACAATCACCCTTTCTCCACTTGTATTGAATATGCTATAATTATTCGATTAATTTTTCTTTCAACTTGTTTACACCGTAATAATCCAGAACATACATCGGGAAGGCACTCAACACAGCAACTCTTGGACATTTCTGATTTATGTGTTTCTCCTGCTGTTTATTGAACACAGTTAACTGATTCGATATTGATACAGGAAACACATACTCATCATTTATCAAATAATTCATCTTGCATAAATGAGCCAATATCAGTTCATTCCAAACCTTGCGAGTAAAGCTATTAACATTCACCAACTGAGGTCTGCAATCTGTAGAAACAAATGTCTTATAATGGGGTTCATAAAAGCAATTATCCTTATCCAAACACTCATTCTGATAAATACATTTCTGTCTCTTACATTTCACGGTCAATGTTTTAAAGCTTTCCATATCTTTAAAGTGGCGTATTGCCTCGACCATTGGATAACTGATATATAACATTCCGTTGTCTGTTTCGTTATCGAAGAAATCCAGTAGTTCTATAATCTTATCATCGTCAGCAAGGGTAGAATGACCATCATAATCAAAAAACAGATAAATATATGCAAAAGTATCCCTATCGCAATCTTTCAGTTTCTCGGCATTCTGCGGACTTCTCTCTTTCAACAGATTAACAACATCCAGTGCAAAATCATCATCTTTCAATCGCCGATATAATTGATATATTTCAGCGTCATATACGCACTTCAACGCAACTTTTTCTCCTAAAAAGTTACGTTCAAGCATCTGAACTACCTTATCTTCTGTTCGACTGCCTTCGAAAACAAAAAGAGTCTGTCCTTTATTCAACATAGAATGCTCCTGCTTTATATATCTTCTCTATATTATGCGCCTCTCGGAGTTCTTTTTCGGTACACTTTGACAACGGTAGTATTTTATTCCTATTCATCAGGAAATAACAATCCGGTCTCATCAAGTCGTTACTCATAATTGACGTATTATGAGTCGTTAAAATAAATTGGATACCAGACTCTTTCAATTTCTTGACAACCAGCTTTGATAATTCATGATGATAAAATGCATCAAACTCATCAATGAAAACAAAGGATACATTGGATTTAATGATTTCAAGACACCAACAATAGAAAAGCATCAATGAACTTGTTCCTGTCGACATAATTTCTCGAAAAAGTATTTTCTTTTCCCCAAAATCAAATGCAAGTTCCTTATCATCCATCACTTCGACTACAGACAATTTACAACTCACATTTGCTTCATTCAAAAAAGTCTCAAAATCTTTAACTTTATCATTCTTTATAATATCAGCCACCAATGAGCCTGTTTTTTTATCCTGTCCTATATATGAACGATCCTCAAGCGAACGGAAAAACAACATGTGCTCTACAAAAGAAAAAAACTTATAAAACACCTCATTTTCCGCATTATCCTCAAGTACCGTATTGTTTTTTACATATTTCAACACCGACAATTGAGAGTCCAAAGATATTCCTCTCAATGTCTCTGCACCTTTGAGGAAAACCTCAAAAGTTGTATCTTCCCTCCTATCAAAAGAGACGACAAGCCTATCATTAATCCACAAGGATTCATACACAAGTGTCTTATAGTCAGTCTTTCCATAATCATATCTTACCAAACACTCATTGATTAAGAATTCATATGAAAATTCTGCCAAATCATTCTTTGAACATGCATTTAAATAATGCCGATACGGAAACTCTATGCGACTTTTATCAGTCAAATGCTCTATGATATCGAATATTGCCCATCCTAAATTAGATTTACCAATACCATTGTATCCATAAACCATAGCACAATTTACAATGCCGTTCCGTATACACTCCGTATTAAAAGCATAGCCATTTGTCGCAGAAAGATCCAAGATAAACTCCTTTTCAAAACTTTTAAAATTGCAGACTTTAAATTTCTTTAACATAGCATTGTATTTTTATGCAACAAATATAATGAGAAGTTTTGACATTGCCGTAATTTTTTTACGGCAATGTCACAATTCATTGTGAAATAGCCATATCTTTCATCTCTACCTTACAAAAAATACTCGTCAATTTTAGCCTTATGCTCAACAACGAACTGATTTCCCATTGCGACTTCTGCATGTATTCGCTCAATTATACACGACTCTAGATGTTGACTTACTACTGCCCTATTAATTTCTGTAGTCTCCATATTCATTAAAATTTGAGCCGTCCCTATACTATTCATAGCATACGAAAATCCTACATAATACATCAACATATCATTAGGAAAAATATCGGATAACTTAAATGACTTTTGAGTTTTCTGTATTTCACAACATGCATACAAAAGCAAACATCCAGCAGGAGGAGCATTCTTGCTAAAATCGGCCAAAATAGCTGCAGCAAGTTCTTCACGTGCAGCAGTCCTTACATTATTCACATAATCAGGGCCCGCATCCACTTTGGCACTGATACCATCGAGCTTATCTAGAATTTTCTGAATATTCTCTTGCAGACTATATGCCGTCTTTGAATATGCATTAGTAGCTGATGCTATATTCTTGGTAGCCTCTTTTATTACTACAGAAGACTTCTCTATCTTTTCAGCTGAAGATGTTGTTGTACCTTGTGTGTAATATGTATATATTATCGTCAATACTGCTAGAATAATTGATACAATAGCTGAAGTAAATGACAAGAAGTCAAACAAATTCTCAAGATTATAATATCTGAATGAGAATAAAATAACCACTATTCCAAATAGAATACCAATAACAAATTTATATGAAACACTCTTGACCTGATGACAATCATCACAACCTAAATTATGACTACAAATCGTTGGGCTTTTCAAAAAACTTATCAATTTTAGGATACACGAAACAATGATAATAACTGAAATACAAATAACAATTGTTTGAAGAACTCCAGGAGTAAAAATACAATTCATACGGTTATTAAATTTAGAGAACATTAGTGACTCACGCCTTACAGAAAAAGTGCCAAAACGATATTCTACAAAACTCACCCATAGAGTCATTCGGAATTTACTGCAAATTTGCAATAAATTCCGAATCAAAAGCTGATTTTTGGTTTTCAGTCAAATAAAACTTGATTGATTATCAGTTACTTAACTTCTCAAAATCCTCTCTCAGTCAAATGTCAGTCAAATAAAAACCAGCATCACTGTTTCCCCTCCAGAATCTTGACAAGATCACGCTTCATATCAATGTCGATATCACGGTAGCGATTGAAGGCGCGGCTGCCTTCTGCGTGGCCAGTGAGGGCTGAGATGAGGTTCGGGTCCTTGACCAGTTTGTAGATGTTCCCGATGAAGGTACGGCGGGCCATGTGGCTGCTGGCCATTTCGTTGATCGGCACTTTTGACTCTGTACGGGTAACGGAATCCAGTTTGGTCACAAGATAGGTTATACCTGCCTTCTCTAAAATGGTCTTGATGTTTTCGTTGTAGTTCTGGCTGCTTATGAACGGCAACAACTGGTCGCCAGGAACATCCTTGTACTTTTCAACGATGGACATAGCGATTGCGTTGAGAGGCACAACGACGGTCTTAGCTCTCTCTGATAGTCTTCGTCGGAATGTACTCTACCGCACCATTGATTATATCCCTTTTCTTCAGGCGAAGAAGGTCGCCTATTCTGCAACCTACATTGCATTGAAACACGAATATATCCCTCTGGATTTCCTGTTCCTTATATCTGACGAGACAAGTTTGATTTGCAGCAATCATCAGCAGTAGCAAGTGAACGCACAACTACCCTCGACAGAGCCGGCAAGGTCCTACTGCAACTGTGAGAGGCGGATTTGCGCATTTTCGTGGCCCAACTGGGCAGCTTTGTGATACAGGACCCGCGCCATCTCCTGATTTACGCCTGCCGAGCTCCTACCCGTCTCATAATAATACCCCAAGCGGTAAAGCGCATCGGCCACACCGTAACGTCCCGCCGCTGAAAAATAATTGGCCGCCTCATCAAACTTCCCTTGTTGCTCACAACACAAGCCCAAAAACAAACCTGCCTCCGGAAAGAACAATGGCTCCGCCTCAAACAATTTTTTCAGCTTCTTCTTGGCCCGTTTCGGCTCCTGATCACGGTACAACTGAATTCCCTCGTACAAATCCTCCAAATCCTCTACCAAAGGCTTCAAAAGTTGCAAATCGAAATCCGGACGAAGGGCAAACCCCTCCTGATCATAATCCCAGGCCACATACACTGTCGAAGGACCATCCACCGTCATGGCTGACGCCTTCTGTTGATCCACCGGACTCATCTCATCGTAGTTAATGACGATAAAAGACACGGCTTTGAAACGGACAGACAGATCATCCAACGCCTGGTACAGTTCCTGGCTTCGCTCCGAACCATCTTCAAACAAAACAACACGGGGCCATCCGGCAAACGAAGACATTGACGAATAACGGTTCATTTGTGCAAATGAGGGCAAACACAGACCCAAGGCCAACAAGGCCAACAGACATTTCGATTTCATACAACCATTCAATTTTCTAAAACCAAATATTACCATTCCTTATAACTATACAAATAGGCAATACAAATTTACCTCGATTCTCTTTTTATTCACAACTATATCAAGAATGTACGAACCTCCAGTAGACAGCGCCGTAATTTATAATAATTAAGATTGATCCACCTGCACTTTATCCATTGCAAGTCTTAAGATGTCAAAGATTGTTTGAGCATTGTTTATTGCCTTTGAATAAACGTCATTATCTGAATTGGTTGGAAATGGCAAGCATTTGATATCAAATGTACCTGCCTTAGAATCTCGAAGCAATATATGCACATTTACTGCTTTTACCTCACGATAACTTTTGGATTTTCTCATGGATGAGCCACCAACAACAGCCCCAACTCCGCCAGCAATCAGTCCCCCGACTAATGCTCCTCCCATGCTGGCTGATTTCTTCGTGACAATAGAGCCACCATCTATTCGAATTTCTGCAGCAACTATATCCTCATAGTGAAACCGAATCGTATTGGAGGCTGAATAACAATAAACTTCGTGTCTATCTTCATCTACTGCAAAATGGAAAGAGGCTATATCATCTTTTACAACCTTGGATTCTGTAAAGTCCGTTCTCGAAACAATTGCGACCTCCCGATGTGCCTTTTCTTTCGCAATTTGCTTAATTCCAATGATTGCAGCAACAAGAAAGACAAGTACAAGAATGACAATTAGTATCATAGCATAAGTATAATAGTTAAATACCGCAGATCGAAATCCGAACGAAGGGCAAACACAGACCCAAGGCCAACAAGGCCAACAGACATTTCGATTTCATACAACCATTCGATTTTGTCAAAGTTAAGACTTTTTCGGCAAGAATCCCAACAAAAAAAGAGGGCGACGGAATTCCGTCGCCCTCCCCTTGTATTCAAATTTTGAATTTCCAAGAAAAAGCAGATGTCCTAATTGAGACTCGTTAGATCTTTGAAAGTGATGTGATTTAGTCTATTCAGGGTACGATAGACGTGTAGTTAGAGACATCTGCTTTGAATGAATGTTCGATTATTTGAAAATTTCCCAAGCCAGATCAGCACCAGTTACGGTAACTACGCCAGCAGCAAAGGGATTCAAAGCTTTTCCAGGTGCATCATACTCGTTTTGAGCAACCGCAACGTGATAGTCGCTATTAGTTGCTTTGGTAAGCGTGTTGCTTCCTTCAAAACGCACTTCGTATTTGGTCATAGCGATATTGTTTGAGTTGCGAACACATACCGGAATGAAAGCTTCTACAGAGCAATTTGCAATGGTCAAAACGTCACCATCTACTTGAGTATTTGCACGGATACCGTATTTTTCAGAACCAGTAGCTATAATGGTGGAATTGGTAACTTTGCAGTTAGAAGCTGTCAAAGAGAGTCCTCTAACACAATTTGAAGTAATTTGGTCAAATTCGAGGTTATTTCCAGAAGAAATTTGAGCAAAAGAGTGCAAGCCTGAAGCTTTAGAACCAATCACCTTCACATCATTAGCTTGGTGAGTTCTAATTGCAGTAGCAGCATCATGTCCTGTAAATTCACAATTCTTGATGATGATGTTGTGAGCATATTGGTTCTTGTTACCAGCAGCATCATTATTAGGGGCAGACACGATTTCTGCTGCAGTACCGGTATAGTAGAATTTGATATTTTCAAGGGTCAAACCTTCAGTTCCGAAATAACCATTGTTACCATCTACTACCACGTGAGCATCCAATTCGTTACCTTGACCGTCAATGAAGATTTCAACGTCAGTTTTTTGTTCTACTACGATTTCATTAGCTTGGATATTTGCAGTCATGCGGATAATGTTTTGACCAGCTACAGCAGCATTGATAGCATCTTGCAATTCAGCAGCGTTAGCAACCTCTTTGGTAACAACCGTAACAATGTTTTCATCTTTGTCCCCGTCAAAGTCTGCGTCGATGGTAATATTGAACTCTGCAGGGTTGGTCAAAAGTTTACCAATGATGTTGGTGCGGAAGTTGCGTTGAGCAGGAACGTTCACAAAGTGAGTAGTAGGGTTGTTAGTTTTACCATCAGCAGTTTCCCATACAAACTCGATGTCAGTCAGACCTTTTTCTACACCTTGGTCACCTACCAAGATATAGTTCATAGCCAAGTAATTGTATTCGTTGCCATTGACTGTAAGTTTTTCTTGAGGAATAGCATTCAATGCAAAGGTTATGGTTCCCAATTGAGCGGTTGCCGGTACAGCATTGTCAAAAGCGCTGAATGCTTTATAAACGTTGTTCACAACAACTTTGGTGTTTACTACAACAACACCAGCTTTCGCTGCATCTTCCAATTCTGTATTATTGATACCCATGTTCAATTGAGCAAAAGGACGATAAAGGATGACCGGTTTGCTGATGGTGTTCATGGTTTCTTCAGCAGTGATGTCAATGTAGTTGGTGAAAGCATCACGCGCTTCGATGTTGGAAGCTTGATTTCCAAGCAATTCAATGTTCTTCATATCGGTAACATCGTATGCATTAGCATCTTTATCGTAAGCAAAGAATGCTACACGGTAAGCTTGACCTTTGGCCAATCGAATGTTGTAGGTTGCTCCACCATTTTTGAACTCAACATATTGACGCAATTGATACATTTCTACGCCGTTTTCATCAAACACAGCACAAGCAACTTGATCAACTAAGGTAGCTTTTCCAATGTCGGCTTTGGTACCCATACCTTCGGTTGCAGAAATAGAGAAGGATGCATCAAAATAATCGCTTTGAGGAGCATCCACCGGTTGCATCTCTTGTTGGCAAGAGGTTGCAAACAACATACCTGCTACAGCAAGCATGCTAAAAAAGAAATTCTTTATCATAAGGTTTGTTAATTAAAAGGTTAAATGAAATTTGTGATAAAATATTATTGATGAAATAATTATAAATGTCAGTTTATCTAGCTATAGTACCTTGTTATGTTCTGTATTGGAAAAGCCGTCGGAAATAGTTACCTGATAATTCACCGTTCCTGTCAACAATCCACCAACTACGTTCGTCTTATAATTCCGTTGAACAGGGATATGAGGAATGAACACGTCCTCACGGATGGACTGATCGTCAGCATCAAGAATCGTAAACTTGATATCCAACGTCTGTTCTTCCGCCTCGGGTAAAAGAACGAAGAAGCTTCCCAACGATTTATAGGTATTTTCGGCTACCTTTAGTTCCTCTCCGGTTGCTTCAACAGTACGGGTTTGCGTTTCAGATTCAGTAAGGGATACACCTGTCACGCTATTGAAAGAAGCTTTCTCGAGGTAGCTGAGAATTGTGGTCGTCGGTGTCTGACCGAACATAGTCCTAACTGTGTTCCAATCCGACTCACTAATACCCAGATTCAACTGAGCCAAAGGACGGGTCAAATTCACTGAAACAGATACAGAATTTTCGACAGTGATGCGGGTAGTGGCCGTAAATGCATCGTAATCCGCCTCATCAGAAGATCCAGTTGATGAACGGACGATCGCTGTCAGATCTGAAACATCATAATTTTCATCCTTCATTGCCCAAAAGACGACATTGTAAGTACGTCCTTTGACCAAACGGGGCGTGTAAGAAATCATAGTGGGATCTGTGATATCAATCGTTTTACGCAAAGCTTCTACCTCTTCTCCTTTCTCAAACACGGCACAAACCAATTTATTAACAGAAAGGTCGGTAGCACGTGTACTGATCTGACCCGGAATTGCAGTTGAAAAATTGACTTCAACCGATTCTTCAACAACTTGGTCAGCTTCCTGACTACAGGAAACCAAGATCCAAGGAAGGACAAATAATACGTAGATTATTTTTTTCATATATAGGGGCTAATTTTTTCGTTATCTAAAATTGAGGAACAGAATCTTGTATTAACCAAGGACACTTTTCAGTGTAACATTCTTCTTGCTTGTGTATTTTACCGATCCATCCACGTTGATATTCTGAAGAGATACCGTACCGGGTTTGTCACCTATTGTAATGGTGGTTAAAATGAGCCACACTGACGCTCCTAAATAATAGGCCCTACCAATTATAGCTTCATGCTCATCTTTCCGATTATTATAGAGATTGGAACTTACCTCAGCATCGGTTATTGTTACACTGTAACCTTCTCGTGAACGGATATCCCCAATAAACTGATTAACATGTCGGCCAGGAATAGAACCTAAATTAATTTGACGGCCTGACACAGTTACTTTCCCGGACTTCTCACCTTGTCCATACGCATCAAGTTTGGTCTGTAGCACTTTACATCCCTTAATCGTTGCATTGTAATCAACAAAACCCACCAACCCTCCTATCTCGCCGTATGAATAGAACTCTGCAGTAATGGGATCTCGTTTAAAAATCTCAATGTGTTCTTCACATTTATAATTCTCAATATAACCATTAGTAACTGAACAATTTTCTAACGTTGCCATTCCAGATGAAACTATTCGTCCAGCAATAATTCCGGTTTTTTGGAGCGCAAATACTTTACAATCATAGGCGTGGATATTCTTCATATTATAGGTTGCCCCCCCAATGCTCAACACCACTGTGGCTCCATAAGACTTGTCTACCGTTTGATCTCCATCTTTACCAACAATATGCGGAACGACAGTACAGCTGTTGTAGAAACTGACATTCTGGTGTACATGACCATTGTCACCACTCAGAATAAAGGCATAACGATCTGATCCTTTGCTATTCAGAGCTAAATTATAAATTGCTTTACCATTACCCTCCAACAGAGCAATCGAGCTGAATGCATCGAAATTATTATCGTCAGCACTGTTGCAAGCACTCTTCGTGAAGTTACTGTGTACAAAGAATTCTCCATCTTCTCCCTGACCAAACATATCGACATTTTCCATCAGGTACAAGGCAGCAGGAGCAGCCGTCTTATTTCGCAAACCAGCCAGGTCATAAGCCGAATAAACCATGTAACGGTTTGTACCCGCAGTTACATTGGCGTCATAAGTAGCATCTGCCAACAAGGGTTCAATCTTCGTTGTTCCATCCCAACGAGGGATAAAACGTTGTGTTCCATAAAAGACTTGTCCACGGTAGCACTCTTCATTACCCAACCATCCGTTGAACGGGCTATAATCATTCTCTGCCAGCCAAGCACCTTCGTTTCCCTCACAATAGGGTGAAACTGGTCCGGTTGCGAGCGATGCGGAGGCAGAAGCGACATAGGTACAGTTGTCGTTGAATCGCAAAACCTCGCCTGCGTCATAACCGCGCAACAAACCCACGAAATGACCTTGCGCGAGGCTGCCGGTAACGGAGCTTCCTTCCACATGACAATCATCAAAAACCACTTCCAGAGCTTCGCTTCGGTCGTTAGCAGATTTCCGAACCACGTATCCAACCAACCCACCGGCTGCTCCCGTAGAAGATACAACCGAAGAATTTTTGATATGAATACCCGAGAAGGAACCACTGCCTTTCAACGTATTCACCAACACGCCGGCATGACTATCGGGGCTACTGACTTGGACATCCTCCAAAGTCAGATCTTTCATAACCAACTCCGTAGCATTTCCGAACAACGCTCCGGACAGGCGAACTCCCTTGATGGTATGCTTTTGGCCATCCAGGGTAGAACCTGAGGGCAATTGGATGGAGGAAAGACCCGATTTTGCGGCCATATCGATATCAATGGTCAGCAAAATCGTTTTTCCTGTTTCCAAGGTAGAAGCATTTACGCCCAACCACGCAATATCTGCTGCCTCATCAATGATGTAACGATTCTCAGAATCCATAGTCAAAGTAGATTCTGTCGGAATCGTCCCGTCCCACACACTCCAGGTCGTAGGCGTACCGACAATGGAGCCCAACACATTGGTCTTTTTATTGGGTTCCATCAACAAATCATCGACAACGATGCTCTTAATCGAATTGCCCTGATTATCTTGAAAATCAAGGGTTGCTTTTGAAATTATATAAGGAGCAAAGAAATAATTGGTAGCAACGTAATAATAGGTTGCTCCTTGAGCCGACAAGGTTTCCGTCGGATAATCTTCAAAAATAAAGGTCAAGTCCGCAGTGGTCGCCGCAACGGTTTTGCTGAAAGGATCCAAAGCGGTCGGATAAGCATGGAAGGTAAGTTTCGTACAGTGCGAACCTTGTACGGGTTGGGTAGCATTATCTGCAAAATTGAGTTGCGCCAAAGGACGGGTCAAGGTAATGGCACCTTTGTTTTCAACGGCAGTGCTGCCTACGGTCACCGAACTGGTGGCATAGAATGCATCCAACTCTTCCATTTTAGCGAAACCGCCTGCCAAATAGTCGGTATAGTTGACTTGAATCTGTCCGGCATCACTCAACGTATAAGCTTTATTGTCTTTGCATTGCGCCCAAAAGAGAATATCATAGGTCCGTCCCTCGATCAAAGTCAACTGAAGTCCCGCCTGGGCAACATTCCAAGCATAGTCCAAGGTAAACCGGTGCTCGCGGGTGCTGCCGGTCTTTTCATAAACAGCCACCCGCAGCTGATCGATCCGGGTAGCATCCCCAATGGTTTTTGTTGACAACGCGTCATCCAGGGTCGGATAAAAGGTCACAACAGTTTCGGCTCCTGCGGGAGTATCTGCAGGAACATGATCGTCAAATGCACAAGATAGCAGTGCACAAGAAGCCAATACGGCCAGGAAACCATGAATGTATCTAGACAGCTGCATATTATTCAATTACAAAGTTGTGATCACCATCAAAATCTGAGTCAATGTTAATTCCCCCGGACGCCTGTTGGATCAGGAACGAACCTTTCAAAAGGGTATGTCTGCTCCGCAACAACGGAAGGTTCATCGGGTTGGACAAGGCTACCTGGCGGTTGTCCTTGTTGGCATACAGACCTACCTGCAACGTAACGGCGGAATTTACTCCATTGACAAAGACGTAGTCAAATCCCAGGGAAGCTTCGTTGTCGTTCAAGACGGTAAGTTTGGTCTCGAACATCACGCCCAATCGGGCATCCACCGGTTTGTCAGTCAACATGTTATAGGTATCCGGCATGTAACCTGCATAATAGAAGACCACGCGGTAGTCATCCGTATTGACCTGAATGGGAACATCCTCCCCTTTGGTCTGTGCCTCATTTTGCAGATACTCGTATTCTTTAACATAGAACTCTTGCAAGTCGGTAGAAAGAATCTCGTATTTTGCCAACGGGCGTTGCATCGTTATGGTCATCGTATCCGGTGCGGCATCCAGAATATCCGGAGTCAGGGTCAAGCGGCCTGTTCCTCGGAATGCATCGCGGTAGTCTGTGTTGCCGACGTAATCTCCCGCCAAGGAGATGTGGGAGAAATTGGTTGCGTCGTAAAAATACGGGTTGGCACCCACGGGAACCACATCGGACCAAACCAAAAGGTTGTATGAACCGCCCGGAATGTCCAGATCTACCGTATGGTCGTAACCGCTGTACAAATCCTTGGCAAATACAAATTCTTTGACATAGTCTTGGGATGAACGCGCATCGTCGGCTATCGGATAAGCACGGATGATGTATCGGATCGTACCGTATTCCTGCTGATTATCATACAGATCTCCATCGCCGATCTCAATGATTTCCTGTCCGTCGTAATAATGTTCCCAAATCTGGAACTCAGACTCATAATCCAGATGCAAACAAAAGTTTACAGACTCGGGAAGTTCGGGCCATTCGTGGACGCTGCAACCTGTAAGGAACAGGAACGGCAAGGATAAAATCAACAACATCTTTTTCATCTCTTACCTCCTTTCTTCTTCTTCAAATCAAACGAATAGTTCAAGGACACAGCCACCTGATCAATCCCGAAATAGGTTTGTTTGCAGGTTTTGATCATCAGACCGTCATTCGTATCGGGCGTGTTGTGGAACACATCGTAATGAAGGGCATAGACACCTGCTCCCAAAGAGAAGTCCAGGCAAAGACGGCCGTCCAAAGCAATCGGAAGGCGATAACCAAAGGCAAGACCTCCTCCGTAAGTCGGAGATTCCTCACCATGATCCTGATAACGGTAACCACCGTCCACGGCCACGTTGTAATAAGCCAGACTGGCATGGGCCCCTACAAACCAACGGTGGTGATCCTCACGGAACCAGTAACGCACCTCGGGTTGTACTGCGAACGTACGGAACTTGATGGTTTCCGTGAAGTAGTTCCATGCACTGTAGAGAACCGGAAGGGCTACCGACCAATGTTTGGCAAAATCAAATTCTACGGCAGCATTGGTAATTCCTGTTGCCAGAGCCAATGTATTGGTTTTCACATACCATTTCGGCATCCAGCCGGCAACGTACGTATCCATTCCCTCAAGAGTTGTTTCAGGGGCTGTGCGGAGAATGCGGGGTTGTTGCGCATATTGTTGACGAACCGGAGCTTCGGCCAGCGTCGGAACGACCAATACCTGACGGTCCATCAAAAAGGTGACTTGCGCACGGCGCATGTGATCAAAATAACGTTGATGCAATACGTTCCAGGTCTGGCCTTTATCCAGGTTCCTGATTTTCAGAACCCTTGCATCAATTTGATTTCCGTAGTAATAATCAACAAGCTGACTTTCTTCATCCAGAATACGGAGCAATTCCGCTTTGTTCGGCAGGTCCGATGCAGCGATCTGCGCTTTCAGATAATCCCAATGGATGTACCCTTCTTCCCGCAAAATCATCGTATCGGGAATATCTACCTTACTTCGGATCAAGGACTCCAGGGCCTGCATCCGACGTTGTGCCAAACGGGTATTCACGCGATACGAACCTTCCGGAGAAGCATACCCGCTGAAGTTCACACCTTTTATTACATAAGACTGTTGCGTCTGCAGGTATTGCATGAAATCAACAATTTCCTGGATACGTTGCGCATTATTCATATAGGCAGTATCCAATACGGATCGGTTCGTACGGAAATCCACACTGATTTCTGTACGATGCACCTCTTGCGCGCTGAGCGAATGAATACCCAGCAACAGCAATACCAAGGCACTGAACAATACCCGTCTATAAAACTGATACCCAATCATTTGTACATCTCTTAATAAGAGATGTACAAACAAATAGTAGAATTATCAACACAATTAGTAATACTATCTAAAAATCGTATTTTTTAATTATCTGATATACTGATTATTATTTCAATGACAAGAAGAAATTACAATATTGTTCTCCGATGAAAATTCTATCAAAAAGTTTTGGTTATCGAATTGAATTTACTTATTTTTGCACTTGAATGTTAAAGATTTAGAGATATTTCTCTTATTAAGAGACGGACAATTTTAAGAACCTTTCCACTCCTCTCTTCGGCAGTCAGCCGTCACGGAACATCTTGCCTCATTTTTCTTGCTCCAACAGGCTGGGACCGTTTCTTCCAAGCGAATCTTTTTCTGGGCTGTATGCTTGCAGTACATCAGACTTATTATTTATCAACTTTTTTTTGCAATATTAGTTTGATGTTTTACTTTTGTGGGATAAAAGTAAAACCTTTTACTTTGTAAAATCCTGCCGTGGCAGGGATAAAGATTACAAATCATTGAAAATCAATTGTAAATAATATCGTATGAAAGTGGACATTTTTGACAGAATCAGAAAATCAACCGGGGGTCCGCTCGGACAATACCGGGAAAAGGCAGAAGGATATTTCATCTTCCCCAAACTCGAAGGGGAATTGGGTCCTTACATGAAGTTCAACGGAGAAGAAGTGTTGTGCTGGAGCATCAACAACTACCTCGGCTTGGCCAACCACCCGGAAATTCGCAAGGTGGACGGGGAAGCCGCTGTAAAATGGGGGCTCGCCTACCCGATGGGCAGCCGCCTGATGACCGGGCAGACCCATCTCCACGAAGAGCTGGAACGCAGACTGGCTGCCTTCGAAAAGAAGGAAGCCGCCTTCCTGTTCAATTTCGGATACCAGGGCATTCTTTCTGCGATTGACTCACTGGTAGGTCGGAATGATGTAATTGTGTACGATGCGGAAGACCACGCTTGTTTGTTGGACGGTATCCGCCTGCACATCGGCAGCAAATACAAATTCCGCCACAACGACATCAAGGACTGCGACCGCGTCCTGACCAAAGCCTGCGCAGAGGCCGAAGAAAAAGGTGGCGGCGTGCTCCTCATCACCGAAGGCGTCTTCGGTATGACCGGCGCCCTGGGGATTTTGGATCAGATCGTTGCCCTCAAAGAGAAACACAGTTTCCGGATCATGATCGATGACGCTCACGGTTTCGGCGTGATGGGCGCACACGGTCGGGGTACTTCGGAACATTTCAACGTCATGGACGGAGTGGATATCTACATCGGGGCCTACGCAAAATCCATGGCCATCATCGGTGGTTTCATCGCTTCGGACAAGGACATCATCGACTACCTCAAATACAACATGCGTTCACAGATCTATGCCAAATCCCTGCCGATGCCCATCGTAGAAGGCTGTCTCAAACGACTGGAAATCATCGATAGTCCGGAAGGAGATTCCCTCCGTGAAAAACTCTGGCTGATTACCCGCACCCTGCAGGAAGGATTCCGGGAAATTGGTTTTGACATCGGACCGGCCGAAGCGTGTGTCACTCCGGTCCACGTAAAAGCCGGTGTCAACCAGGCTTCCAACATTGCGGTGGCCTTGCGGGAAGAATACAAGATCTTCTGCTCGGTCGTGATCTATCCGGTCATCCCGCCCGGTATGGTGATTTTCCGCATCATCCCGACAGCAGCCCACAGCCTGGAAGATGTGGAACGCACCCTGGCGGCCTTCCGCGACATCAAGGAACGCCTGGACCGCGGCGAATTTGACAAGGAAATGCCCAACATGGCTTTACTAAAATAGGTAAACATGACTTTTTCAAAAACCAATTATACGCTGATCAACGTAGCCGACGGAAAGCAAGTGGAGGAGCTGGGCTGGACCTTGAGTGATCCGGCCAACACCGCTCCTGCCCTGCTCCGGGCCCAATACGAGCACAAACAGTTCGTTCCGCGAGAAGATCTCGACGGCATCTACCGTTATGCGAACTGGCTGCCCATCCGCCGGACCCTGAAAAATTCCTGCGCCCCTGTGACCTACCAATCCAAAGGCTTGGCCGCATACCTGGGTCTGGAAAATTTGTACATCACCTTCTCCGGCTGGCATCCCCGCAAGGGGGCCCAGATGCGTACCGGTTCGTTCAAAGAAACCGAAGCTTACAGCGTCTTGGCCCGTCTGCCCGAATCCGAAAACCGAATCCTGGTGGTGCAATCGGCTGGCAACACGGCCCGCGCCTTTGCCCAAGTCTGCTCGGACAACCGCATCCCGATTGTCATTTGTATTCCGGAAGACAAAAAACAGGACTTGTGGTTCCGCAAGCCCCTGCATCCTTGTGTCAAAGTGATTGCGGCCCCGCACGGATGTGACTACTACGATGCAATTGCCTTGGGCGAGAAACTGGCAACGCACGAAAGATTCCTCCTGGAAGGGGGCGCGAAGAACGTAGCCCGCCGCGACGGGATGGGAACCACGATCCTGAGTTGCGTGGAGAAAATGGGACGCATCCCCGACGCGTATTTTCAAGCCGTAGGATCCGGTACCGGAGCCATAGCCGCTTGGGAAAATGCCTGCCGCTTGGCAGAAGACGGTCGGTTTGGCGAAAATAAGATGCGGGTTTTTGTCGCTCAAAACAAACCCTTTACACTAATGTATGATGCTTGGAAAGCAGATTCCCGCGAACTGCCGGCATTGGATCCAACCCTCGGTCGCAACCAAGCCGACAAGATCCTGGCCAGCGTGCTTTCCAACCGGAAACCGCCCTATAGTTTGGCAGGGGGGCTCTTCGATGTGCTGAAAGCCAGCCACGGGGATTGTTACCTGGCCTCCAACGAGGAAATCCTGCACTGGATGATGCAATTCCGCAACCGCGAAGGCTACGATCTGGTACCGGCTGCTTGTGTTGCGGTAGCAGCCCTGGCCCAAGCCGTGAAAGAAGGTACGGTCCGAAAAGACGAATACATCATGTTGAACTGTACCGGTGGTGGGGTGCTGGGAGCAACCTCCCGAGGATGTTGGCACAAAGAACCGGACCTTGTTTTATCACCGGAGCTGCCGGCTGATGAAGTGGTCACAGCTGTGTTGGCTATATTATAAGGTATCTTCCGAGACGGTCGCTGCTGAGACGGTCTCCGGAACCGTCATGTTGTGGGAGAGTTTGCGCAAGGTTGCCAAAAAATTGTGCAATTCGTTCTCTTCGATACCGACCAGCATCTGGTCAAGCAAAGAAATACCGACTTGTTTGGCTCCGAGTTTGAGTTGTTGGGCCTTTTCCGTCAGCACAATGGTATTGGAGCGGCGGTCCTGGGGATTCTGGCAACGGTTGACCAGACCTTTCCGCTCGATGGCATCGACCAGTTTGGTGACGGAGTTCTTGTCCTTTTGCATCCGGTCTGCCAATTGTTGTTGGGACATGGAACCCTGGTTCCACAACAAGTCGATCAGCAGGAACTGCTCCGGGGTCAGGTCGATGTTCCGGTGCTTGAGCATGGCCGCCATGAACTGTTTTAATTTGCAACCGGTCAGATTCAGTTCAACGGCAATTTCTTTGGAAAGTAGCATAGGTAGATAGTAATCGTGTTTTACAAATTTAATAAAAGATATTGAAAATGAAGCATTCGTTTGCAAAACTTTGGAATACGGAAGATTCTCAATCCGTCTGGATCGGCTTTGTCATCATCCTCCTGGCCATTGTTTCGGTCATCGGCGGGGGATTTGACTTTACAGCGGCCAAGTTCTCCACCTGGCACCTCTGGGAAGATGTACAGGCTCCCAGGCCGTTCTCCTCGCTGTTCACCGGCACCTTGATAGGCCAGCTCCTGCGGACCTTCCTGGTGTTGGGTGGTTTGTTTACCCTCAGCATCAAACTCCAAGGGGAAAAGGTCAGACAGTATTTTCCTGCCTTCCTGCTGCTGTTTGTACTGGCCATTGTCGTTCGGCTCATCAGTGCCGAATTCACGCTCAACCGCTATTTGGAATGGGCATTCTGGGCCTTGTTCATCGGGTTACTCATCTCCAATACGGTGGGCATTCCGGCCTGGCTCAAACCCGCCATCCGCACGGAATTCTACATCAAAACCGGTCTGGTCATCATGGGGTTCAGCGTATTGTTCAACAACATTGCCACCTTTGGTCTCTACGGGTTGGGCATTGCTTGGGGTGTCACCCCATTGGTAATCCTTTTTATGTGGTGGTTTGGAACAAAAGTACTGAAAATCAAAAACAAATCACTGGTCATCACCGTTGCCTCCGCGACCTCGGTCTGCGGTACCAGTGCCGCGATTGCTACCGGAGCAGCTTCCGGTGTCAAGAAAAGTGACCTGGGTTTTGCCATTTCCATTTCCATCTTGTTCACCGTCCTGATGATGGTCTTTGAACCCAAGATCATCCAGGCAGTAGGCATGAGCCCGATGATGGGAGGTGCGCTGATTGGCGGTACGGTGGATTCTACCGGGGCGGTCGTGCTGGCCGGTAATGCATTGGGACCGGAAGCAGAACAAGTGGCGGTGCTGGTCAAGAGCATCCAGAACATTCTGATCGGCTTCATTGCGTTCTTTGTGGCAGTCTTCTTCACCACCCGGGTGAACAAAACATCGGAACAAAAGGTGGGCATCGGTGAGATCTGGACCCGTTTCCCGAAATTCATCCTGGGTTTCTTTGCCGCATCCATCGTGGCATCGTTCATCATCCAACCCCTTTTCGGAGGCGGTGAAGTGAAGGCCATCAACGGCGTCCTGGACCAGTACAAAAACTGGGCATTCGTGTTGGCTTTCGTCAGCATCGGCCTGGACACCAACCTGCGCGAAACCGTCAAACAGCTGCGAGGCAGCAAAATCCTTTGGCTTTACATCGTCGGCCAGTTGTTCAACATCGCACTGACCTTCCTGGCAGTCTGGTTGTTGCTGTCCGGTGTCCTGTTTGAAATCCCTCAACTTGAATTGTTCCAGTGATGAAAGTGCTGCGCAAAAAAATAGGGACCTCCCTCACGTGGCTTACCGTAATGCTGCTCTGCACTTGCGCCCTCGTCATCATGATCCGGGGCTTGGGGCTGGTCGAAGGCTATGATTTTGGGGCGGGTGCCTATTATTATGCGGACATTCCCGGCTTCGAAACCATGATCAACGATCGGGCCTATCAGAGCGAACTGCCTTTGTGGCTCTACATCCTGCTGTTTTTGGGTTGGGGGGCCCTGATGTACCAGCTCTGGTGCTGGATGGATCGCAAATAAACCAAATTCGTTTATCTTTGTAAAAAAGTAAATCAACGTATCATGTTAACATTCAAAGGTAAGACAGTACTCATCACCGGTGGTGGCTCCGGTATCGGAGAAGCCATGGCCTACCAATATGCACAAAAAGGGACGAACGTCATCCTCACCGGCCGTCGGATCGAAACCCTGGAAAAAGTCCAACAAAAATGCCGGGAATTCGGTGTGCAAGCCTGGTGCAAAACCGTGGATGTGGAACAAACCGCATCGATCGATGAACTGGTGGCATGGATCCGCACGGAAGGCCACCTCATCGACTTTCTGCTGCTGAATGCTGGGATCTCCCAACGGGCGCTCACCTTGGAAACCGACATCCAAGTGGACCGCCGGCTGATGGAGGTGAATTATTTTGGTGGCATTTATCTCGTTAAATCCCTGAAAGACATGTTCCTGGAGCGGGGTGTCCACATTGCCGTCGTCTCTTCGGTCTCTGGGGTCTTCGGTTTCCCGGTACGCTCGGCCTACTGCGCCTCCAAGCATGCCATCCATGGTTTTTACGAAACCATCGCCTTGGAATATCCCCAAATTAAAACCACGATTCTCATTCCGGGCCGCATCCACACGGACGTATCCAAAAATGCCCTGGACGGCCAAGGTAAGGCTACCGGCATCATGGATCCCGGCCAGGCCAACGGTTACGATGTCAACCGATGCGCCAAGGTGGCCATCCGCGCCATCGCCCGAGGCAAACACCAGAAAGTCATCGGTGGATTCGATACCATCATGGTTCCTTTCTACAAATACATCCCCTGCCTGTTCCGTCTGATTGCCCGAAACGTCTCGGCCCGATAAATTCCTGTCCATGAAAACACTCATCACCGGTACCTCCCAAGGAATTGGCAAGGCCATTGCCGAATGTTTCCTTCAACATGGACACCACGTCATCGGTATCGACAAAGAGCCTGGGTCCATCGTCCACGACCAGTACACCCACTATCGTTGTGACATCACGGATTATGACCGTCTGCCGGATCTGCAGGCGATTGAGATCCTGATCAACAACGCCGGTGTACAAAATGCCAACGACATCGACGTGAATCTGAAAGCGCTCATCCACATCACAGAACGATACGGCATCCAACCGGCAATCCGGTCCATCCTCAACATCGGATCGGCCAGTGCACACACCGGATCCGAATTTCCGGAATATTGTGCCAGCAAAGGCGGTGTTCTCTCGTATACAAAAAATGTAGCCCTACGCGTCGCCCAATACGGTGCCACTTGCAACAGCCTGGATCCGGGTGGTGTCCTGACCCCGCTGAACGATTGCGTGATCCAGGATCCGGTCTGCTGGGCCGAGATCATGGAGCAGACTCCCCTAAAAAAATGGGCGACCCCCGAGGAGATCGCCCAATGGGCTTATTTCTTAACCGTTGTAAATACGTTTTGTACCGGTCAAAGCATCGTTGTGGATGGTGGGGAGTCCATCAATTCCCGTTTTATCTGGAAGTAGGCCGGTACCCGCTTCCGGTTATTCTTCCCGATAGGCATACTTGCCTTCGGTCAATGCTTCGATCGTAAATTTATCGTAGGCGATGGTGTAGCCCCCACCCTCGGTGCAGTACGTGTTTTCTTCCCACAGGAAGCCGATGGTATGGTCTTTCTGGAAGTCCATCGTTGAATAGGCAGAACCCAAACGGGTTACCTGGTACACACCTTCCCATTTTCTGGCCAAAGCAGCCGAATTTTCGTAATCTGCGGCAGCAGCCAGTTCCTGGTAGTAGATGCCGACATTGGCACGTCCGGGACCCATCGGTAAGGACTGGAACAACAGGTACACTGGCTCCCCATCGCGTTTGCGTACGGCCGGCAAGACCAGCAGTTCTCCGTTGGTCGCATTCTCTTTTGCCACCACACCCTGATTGGATGCCCCGGAGAAAGCTTTCGTGCCCCAACTGCCGGTCGCCTGGATCGGATCATCGAAGGTAAAGATGTTGAAATAGCGGCCACCGTCCCAACGGGAGCTGATGAGCAACGAACCGTCCGGCAATTCTTCTACTTTGGCTTCATCCGCCGTCTGGCTTACCGGAGATCGGTTTACACCCCCCAGGACAGACCAGTTTCCTCCGAAGTCATCGGAATACAGGACGAAATTCATCGACACCCCGTTCACATTGCGCATCAGGACGGCACAATACAAGCGGTAGTAATCGTTTACCTTTACAAAACGGCTTTGGTAAATACGGCCCGAGGCCACAAACATGGAGCGGACGGGGCCGTTGTTTCCGTCGTCAAATTGGGAATAAATACTTTCTGCTATATCTTCCGGAGCACTCCACGTCTGTCCACCGTCCTCGCTGTAGAAACGGGCGATGCATTGGTGGTTGTTCCGGCTACCGTTCGGATAGGAGACGTTGCCGGCACAACTCAGAATCAGCACGCGGTCGCTTTCGCGGTCCGCCACGATGCAAGGGTCTCCATAGCCCACATTCATGAAGTCCGGCGATTCGGCCCCCTGCCCTTCGATCAGCGTCTGGGTCTCACCCCAAGTCAAACCATGGTCGTCACTGATGCGGTAATGCAAATCGATCCGGCCGTTGTGAACCACCCCGATGTCCTGCCGGCTGTGACGGTAGTCTGCCACACTGATCAGACGACCGCTACGGGTCACCGCAATGGCCGGGATGCGGTACGGGATACTCACCGACGAGGGCATGGCAAAGACATCGCTCCGATACGCGGTCCGTAGTTGCGAGATCTGTGCTTCGCAAGTCGTTTCCGCACCGGAATAGCTCACCGTCAGCTTCGTGCTCCGGTCCCGGTTTTCGTCGTTGGCCAATACCGTAAAACGGATGTGGGTCGGATCCACCTGGATATCTTCGATCCAGGCATCCGCCGCTTCGACTTCGGGCTTCTGCCCTTCGACCGGATGTTCCACAACATATTCAATGGCATAGTCACCGCCTTCGTGGGCTGCCACCAGGTCTTCCAACAGCAGTCGGATGACCGGAGCTTCTGCCGGCGGGAGGGGTTTGTTTTCTTCCTGCTGACAACTGCACAACAACGTTGTCGGAATCAACAGCATCATCGCAAAAAATGACAATAGGTTTTTCATCGTATCAGGTAGGTTACAAGGTTATTTTTCCGTCTTTTATGTCCACTACAATCCGGTCATCCCGATGGATTCGGTTCTCCAACAAGGCCTTCGCCAACTCGTTGACCAATTCCCGTTGCAGGATGCGTTTGATCGGACGGGCCCCGTAGGCCGGATCATAGCCTTTCTCGGACAAGTAGTCCACAAAGTTAGCAGTAAATTCCAAGGAAATTCCCTGATCTTCCATTTTTCGCCGAACTTCGGCCAATTGGATATCAAGAATGCCCCGGATGTGCTCCCGGCTAAGGGGTTCAAACAAAATGATTTCATCGATGCGGTTGATGAATTCCGGACGGACCCTCTGTTTGAGAATTTGGATGACCTCCCGACGGCAACGTTCCAGCAGTTCTTCACGGTTGCCTTCCTCTTCCTCCAGCTGGTTCATGTACCCTTGAATCACCTCGGCCCCGACGTTCGAGGTCATGATGAGCAAGGTATTCTTGAAGTCCACCGTCCGTCCTTTGTTGTCGGTCAAACGGCCATCGTCCAGGACCTGCAACAGGACATTGAAAACATCCGGATGCGCCTTCTCAATTTCATCCAACAGAATCACCGAATAGGGCTTGCGACGGACCGCCTCAGTCAATTGGCCGCCTTCATCATAGCCCACATAACCCGGAGGAGCCCCCACCAGGCGGCTGGCCGAGTGCCGTTCCTGGTACTCACTCATATCGATGCGCGTCATCATGTTTTCGTCATTGAAGAGCACTTCGGCCAGGGCCTTGGCCAGTTCGGTCTTGCCTACACCCGTCGTTCCCATGAAGAGGAACGAACCGATGGGGCGTTTTTCGTTTTGCAGACCGGCCCGGTTCCGTCGGACAGCATCGGCTACGGCACGAATGGCTTCGTCCTGGCCGACCACCCGTTGGTGGAGGGTTTCTTCCAGGTGCAATAGTTTTACCTTCTCACTTTCCAGCATCCGGCGGACGGGAATACCGGTCCAACGGGAGACCACTTCCGCGATGTCTTCCGGTTCCACGGACTCATTGATCAGGGGGTGCGGGTTTTGTGCCTGTTCGTACAACAAGGCTTCCATCTGTCCTTGTACTTCGGCCATTTTTCCGTAGCGCAATTCGGCCACCCGTCCGTAATCTCCGTTCCGCTCAGCCTCCTCTGCCTGGAAACGGTATTTCTCCAGGGCTTCACGTTTCTGCTGAATCCGGTGCAAGAGGTCTTTTTCGGCATCCCACTGGGCCCCGACCTGCTTCCGTTCTTCGTTCAAGGTCTTTAGGTTTTGCTCCAATTCATCCAGTTTGGGCGATTTTCCATCCCGTTTGATCGCCGCCTTCTCGATCTCCAACTGACGGATCTTCCGATCCAGTTCGTCGATACTTTCCGGCACGGAATTCATTTCCAGCCGCAACTTGGAGGCGGCTTCATCAATCAGGTCGATGGCCTTGTCCGGCAGAAAACGGTTGGTGATGTACCGGTGGGACAATTCCACGGCAGCGATGATGGCATCGTCCTGAATCCGGACTTGGTGGTGGTTTTCATAGCGTTCCTGCAGACCCCGGAGGATCGAAATGGACGCGGCCGGCGTCGGCTCGTCCACCAGAACCATCTGGAAGCGTCGTTCCAGCGCCTTGTCTTCTTCAAAATATTTTCGGTACTCATCCAAGGTGGTAGAACCGATCGCCCGCAATTCGCCCCGCGCCAAGGCCGGTTTGAGGATGTTGGCGGCATCCATGGCTCCTGAACTGCGTCCGGCTCCGACCAGGGTATGGATCTCATCGATGAAAAGGATGATCTCTCCGTCGCTCTCCACAACGGCCTTGATCACACCTTTCAAACGTTCTTCAAATTCACCCTGGTACTTGGCTCCGGCCACCAGAGCGCCCATGTCCAGCGAATAGATGGATTTGCTCTTCAAGTTTTCGGGAACATCCGCATGCACGATCCGCTGCGCAATTCCCTCGGAGATTGCTGTCTTGCCCACGCCTGGTTCGCCTACCAGGATGGGATTATTCTTGGTCCGACGGCTGAGAATTTGCAACACGCGCCGGATTTCATCGTCCCGTCCGATCACAGGGTCGAGTTTGCCCGCTTTCGCCCGCTCGTTCAGGTTAATCGCGAACCTGTCTAACATTTGCTTCGTTTCTGAACTCATCGTTTTCAATTTTAATAGTGAATCAATCACTCGTTATCTCTGCAAGACTTTTGCCAGACGCGAAAGGGTGCCAAGATGTCACAACACAAAAAGGGCTGCCCGTTGGTTCGGCAGCCCTTCAGATTCGTCTTGATGCTCGTCCCGACAGACTAGAAATAGTAGCGGACCCCGGCAGTCATGTAGATGCCGTTCAGGCTATAGCCGGAATTGATGTACTGGTTACCGGCGGATAGCATGAGGTTGTAACCGGCATTCACCGTCAACCACACCGGGAAATAAATGTTGATGTTTGTCTTCAGACCCACCGTTCCGTACCAAGCCTTGGTAGTCTTGTCTTCCGAATCTTTCACAGCACCCTTCCACAACATGTCGTACATACCTCCCACATACGGATAGAGCTGGAAGTTGTTCGTACGGAAACCATAACCCAAACGGATATCGGCATTGAAACTACCTGGCAACAGAACGACATCCAGTCCGTAGAAGGTTTGGGCAAAACGGGCACTGTACATATCACCCTCCAAACCCAAACGGACTCCGAACTGGTCGCAATACACGGCAGGAGCCACTTCAAACGCCATGCGTCTCAATTTTTTCTCCGTCATGGATTGTCCTTCCTCAATACGACCTCCGGCAATACGGTAGAAACGGGTCAGTTCGGTATTGCCTGCCATCCGGTTTTTGTTGTCCGCAATCTCGTTGGTAGCCGCAATGACCCCTACTCGTTTTTGTTTGATTTCTCCGTCTCTTCCTTGATAATTTTCATATACATAGAACGTCAAATCCTTGGAGACGCCTTCTTTCGTTCCCAATTTCGCGCGAACCGGATGCGTTTCGTACACACCCACTTTCAATTGAAAACGTTCGTGTTGAGCCTCGTAATTATAGAAAATTTCGGTCACCCCTTCAAGCATCATCTTTTCAAAAGCCATTTTCTTATAGGCCTGTTCGTTCACCTTCCGATTGGCCCGTTTGTCGGACTCGATGTCGGTATCGACTTTCAAGGTAGTGGCACTGGCCAGAACGGATTTCATAGGGACGCGGATTTGCTCAAACTGACGTTTCTTTTCCGCACGGACTGCCTCGCTGTCTTCTTCATCAATCCAACAAGCATAGACTTGATCCAGAATATCCTGGCTCCAATCAATCTGATAAAGATAACCCAGGGCATTGCCTTTCCAATAGTACTCTCCTTTTTCATCACCGTCTTCGGTACTTCTTTCGTAACGGATGTTCTGATAGTCCAATACCGTAACGTAACTGTAGGCAATCAGCATCTCCCCAAAATCCTTCAGACGGTCCACGCCCCGTTTGGTGGCCGCACTTTGGAAGAAATCTTCGTCGTTGGCGTTGTAAAGACCGCGTTCCTCCATCAAACGGATGTCCATCGTTCCGTCCTCTTGACGGTTGAACAGCTGGGCAACGATGTCCAGACCCACGTTCTGTTTGTTCAGGTAATCCAGGATGGAATTGGCATAACTCATGGACGTATAATCCGTAGAGCCTTGCCGGTAATGTTCGCGGGCGTGATTGATCCGTATGGTTTTCATCGCCAAAACGTTGTTGTCGTAACGGTCCGAGGGACGGAAGGTAGAAAAATACCGGTCGATATCCCGTGAAAACTGGTCGGCATAATCCGTATAGATGATCGTCATACCGGATCGCTCGTATTTGTGTGACTGCGCTGAAAGGGTCAAGGCACCGGTAAAAAACAGGACCATCGTGAAGAATACCAGGCGAATGTTTCTCATAATAAAATAATTGTTAAGGTTTTGTAAATTATCCAGGTTACTCCTACCAAAGTTAGGAGACTTCTCGCAAATTTCCAAAAGTCTTTGTTTTCAAGAGAGTCCATTTGGAAATTTACAAGAAACCCACTATATTTGTTGCTTATTGTGGAATATTATTTATCGTAATAATTAATTATTTTTTTATGAATTTCAAATCATTTGCAGCTGCCGCTTTGGCATTGATGGTGATTGCCCCCAGCGCATTCGCTAGAAAAAAAGACAAAAAACAGGAAACCCCCGAGGGTTACAAGTTTGAAATCATTTACCAAAACCCCATCACTCCGGTGAAAGACCAAAACCGTTCCGGTACTTGCTGGGCGTTCTCCGGTATTTCATTCTTTGAATCTGAAATCCTCAAAGCCGGCTACCAAGGAGATTTGGACTTGGCAGAAATGTTCATCGTAAACAAAGCTTATGGCGATAAAGGGGAAAAATTTGTACGTCTCCACGGCAACCTCAACTTCGGCCCCGGTTCTTCTTTCGGTGACGTTTTGACTGTCATGAAAACATACGGTATCGTTCCGGAATCTGTAATGGGCGGTTTGAACTACGGTTTCGACAAACACGTTCACGGAGAAATGGACAACATCTTGAACGCTTATGTGAATGCAGTGATCAAAAACGGTAACGGCAAATTGTCACCCGTTTGGAAAAAAGGTTACCAAGGTGTTTTGGATGCTTACCTCGGCCAAGTACCCGAAACGTTCATCGTGGATGGTAAGGAATACACCCCGAAAACCTACATGGCTTCTTTGGGTATTGACTTGAACAACTACGTTGACCTGACCTCATTCACCCACCACCCCTTCTATGAAAAGATGGTCATCGAAGTTCCGGACAACTGGCGTTGGGAACAAGCTTACAACGTGCCGATTGACGACCTCGTTGCCATCATCGACAACGCTTTGGCAAACGGTTATACCCTGGCTTGGGCTGCTGACGTAAGCGAAATCGGCTTCAACCGCAAAGGTTTGGGTATCGTTCCCGATGAAGATGCAACCATGAACAGCGGTAGCGACCAAGCCCGTTGGGTTGGTCTGACTCCCCAACAACGCAAAGACAAATTCTTTGAAGCTCCCATCGTTGAACGCGAAATCACCCAAGAAATGCGTCAAGAAGGTTACGACAACTACCAAACCACCGATGACCACGGTATGCAAATCTTCGGTATGGCAAAAGACCAAAACGGCACCAAATATTATATGGTGAAAAACTCTTGGGGCCTCACCGGTGACTACGAAGGTATCTGGTATGTATCAGAAGCATTCGTTCGTTTCAAAACCATGGACATTTTGATCAACAAAAATGCCATCCCCGCAGAAATTCGCGGCAAGATGAACTTGTAACCCATAACAAGCCAGCAATCAGATGAAAAAACATTGCATTCTGGCTGTCGTATCAGGTCTACTCTTGGCAGGGTTCACCCTCCAAGGGCAGACCTATTCTTTTACGACAGTTTGTCAAAACGAAGCCACTCCGGTAAAAGACCAGGACCGTACCGGTACCTGCTGGTGTTTCAGTACGATTTCCTTCCTGGAATCGGAATTGATCCGCACCGGCAAGGGGGTACACGATTTGTCCGAAATGTTTGTCGTTCGCCAAAACTACAACAACCGCATTGAAGACAACTACCTGCGTCGTGGAAAAGGCAATATTTCCGAAGGCAGTATCTTCCATATGGCCCTCAAAGCCATCGGTCAAAAGGGCATTGTTCCGGAATCTGCTTACGATGGGCTCACCTACGACAGACAATCCCACAACCATGGTCAGATGACCGCCTATCTGCAAGCCATTGCAGAAACAGCCATCGAATTGAAGGACCGCAGCCAAGCCGGCAAAGACCTGCAACAAGCCTTGCTGGACATCTACTTGGGCGAACTCCCGGCAGAATTTGAATACCAGGGCAAGACCTATACCCCGAAAACCTTTTGGAATTCGTTGGGTCTGAACCTGGAAGATTACATCGAGATCACCAGCTTCTCCCACCATCCGTTCTACGAAGAAATTCCCGTAGAGATTCCGGACAATTGGGATCACGAACGGCTGTACAATGTTCCACTGGACGAATTGGTAGCAATCACGGACTACGCTTTGAAAAATGGCTATACCGTGGGCTGGGATGGTGACGTGAGCGAAGCCGGCTACAGCGCCTTCTTCCGCAAGGGATACACCTTAAATCCCAAGGACAAATCCCTCGATGCCAAAACCTTGAGTCAAATGGAAGGTCCGGTTGAAGAAGAAGTTGTTACCCAAGAAAGCCGTCAAAAAACCTTCGAGGTATTCACCACGACGGATGACCATTTGGAACACATCACCGGCCTGGCAACCGACCAGTTCGGCAACCGTTACTACATCACCAAGAATTCCTGGAATACCGACTGCAACGAAACAGGAGGTTACCACAACATCTCCGAAAGTTATTTCCGCGGAAAAACCATCAGCATTCTGGTGAACAAAAATGCCTTGCCGAAAGACATCCGCAAGAAGTTAGGATTGTAAGCCATGCACCTGCTGAAACACATCCCGAATACCTTGACCTGCTGCAACCTGATTGCCGGTGCAGTCTCCATTCATTTCATCACCCAAGGGCGGTTTGACATCCCCTTGCTGCTGATGGGAATCGGGGCTGCCTTCGACTTTTTGGATGGATTTGCAGCCCGTCTGCTCAAAGCCTACTCCCCCCTGGGCAAAGAGTTGGATTCTCTGGCGGACCTGATCTCCTTTGGTCTCGTTCCCGCCCTGCTGCTGCAACAACGCTACCGTGAGGTGGTAGCCCTGCACCAACTCCCTCAAATTCTGGGATGGTTTCCACTGCTTTTGGCAGCCTTTTCTGCCGTGCGTCTGGCTAAATTCAACTTGGACGAACGGCAAACCGAGAACTTCATTGGGCTCCCTACCCCAGCGGCGGCCTTGCTGACAGCAACGGGTTTGTACTACAGTGAATGCATCGCTCCAGATCAAGGATGGATTGTCAGCCTGTTGGACAATCCATTCACCATTCCGATGCTGACGCTTGCGATCTGTTGGCTACTGCTCAGCGAACTGCCTATGTTCTCGCTGAAAATCAAATCTTTCCAATGGAAGGGCAATCAAATGCGTTACGGTTTCCTTGTATTCTGTATCGTCTTGCTGATTGTTTGGTTGATGTTCCAATACAACCTCTCCGGATGGTTGTTTCTGGTCTTTGCCAGCTATTTGGCAATCAACCTGTTCCACCCGCTATTCAAGAGTATTACACTAACAAAAAACAACTAACCATGAAACTGAAGTTTTCTAAAGTATTGATGGGTCTGGCAACCCTCTCCCTGATGGTACCGGCCTGCTCTCCGAAAAAGGAGATTGATGTTGAATCATTCAAGAAAAGCTACAACCAAGTCGTGATGAACTTGGCTCGCCGCAACTACGAAACAGCCTTGCACCTGGCAGACTCCTGCCTCGCCCTGATCGACAAAGACACCACGGTTTACTACATCGGTCTGCAAAATGCTGTCGGTATGTCTGCCATGGAAGTAGGAGACTCCATCCGTTCGAAAAAGGCCTTCGAAAGCGCTATGAAGATGATTGACAAACGGATTCGTCTGATCGATACCATCAACTACCGCGATGTATTCATGAAAGCGAATACCATGGGTTACCTTGGCAAAAAAGAAGAAGCCATCAAATACATTGAACAATTCGAATTCCCGGCCTACGAACTCCGTCGTTTCATGGGTCGCCAACCGGTTGACTTCATCAAGAATTTCAACTACGGTCCCCGCACACGCAAAGCCGGTGCTCCCAAAATGGATCCGAAACTCAAAAGTTCTGTCCAAAAAGGAGAGACCAAGGAGATGCCCATGAGTATCAAACAACAACAGCAACAACAAGCTCAAGAGAAAAAGGTGATTCCGGCTACTGTCAAACAAAAAATGGAAGCCAAAAAAGCCGGAACCGTTGTTGAAAAGAAATAGCTCTACCCCATCGCCAAAGGGATAAACAGCAAGGTGGCTGACCAGTCTGACGACGGCAGCCACCTTTTATTTTAGACCAGATTCCTCCAGTTCTACTATTCTCCCAAAGCAACGGCGCGACCGGCACGAAGCGCTTCGATGTTCGTATCTACCACTTCCTGTCCTTTTCGGCCAAAGATCCGGGAAATACCGGCTTCAATCTTTTCGAATTCCATTCCGAGGTAAGGAGAAGCTGCTCCCAACAACACCATGTTGGCTCCACGGGGATTGCCACAATCCTTGGCAATTTGGTCCACATTCAACAACACGAGGTTCTTCACCTTCTTCAATTCCGCCATCACCGCTTCCATTTCCGGATAATTGGGAATGTTTACAAAGGGCTCTGAATTCGTCACAATCCATCCGTCTTCGGCCAAATAAGGCAAGTAGCGCAAGGCTTCCATCGGTTCCAATGAAATGATCAGGTCAGCACCACGCAAAGGAATCAAATCCGATGCAATCGGGTTGGATGACAAACGGAGGTTGGATTGCACATCCCCCCCACGCTGGCTCATGCCGTGTACTTCTGCCTGTTTCAAAAAGAGGTCCTGATTCAAGGCTGCATCCCCAATAATGGTTGCAATGGACAAGATTCCTTGACCACCGACACCAGCCAAAATAATATCTTTTTTCATATTGTGTCCTGCATTAATTAGTTCTTAGCTTCTGCTTTACGTTGTTTTGCCTTGCGGGCAAAGGTTTGGATACATTCACGACGAGGGATGATGACAGAAACGCCTTTGTAATTCAATTCTTCGCGAATGATTTCGGTAATCTCGGGCATGTTCTTGGCCAACGGAACCACGACACGAATGTGTTCCGGTTCGACACCGATGGCTTCGCAAATCCGTTCCAGCTTACCGGTTCCGGCAGAATCCTGACCTCCGGTCATACCCGTGGTCAAGTTGTCTGAGATCACGACGGTAATCGGGGCTTTGGAATTCACGGCATCCAACAAACCGGTGATACCGGAGTGGGTAAAGGTAGAGTCTCCAATTACGGATACGGCCGGGAACAAACCTGCATCAGCGGCTCCTTTGGCCATGGTGATGGATGCACCCATGTCCACGGTCGAGTGAATGGCTTGGAAAGGAGGCAACGCTCCCAGGGTATAACAGCCGATATCACTGAATACACGGTGGTTGGGATATTCCGCCAAGACTTGGTTCAAAGCGGTGTACACATCACGGTGTCCGCAACCTTGGCACAAGGCAGGAGGACGGGCAGTCACCACGCTGGGAAGTTCTTCAGAAGGCATTTCACCCAAACCCAACGCCGGTTTGATGTTATCAGCTGTCAATTCACCAGTTCTCGGGAGTTCACCGGAAAGACGGCCCAGGATACGTTTGCCATTGTCCAGAATACCGCGCAAGTATTCTTCCAAAAGCGGTTGGCCTTCTTCCAGCACCAGGATTGAATCGCAGGTTTCGCTCATCTTGCGGATCAAACCTTTCGGGAAAGGATATTGGGAAATCTTCAACACCGGGTAACGGTTTCCTTCCGGCATGTTTTCCATCAGGTAGTTGTACGCAATACCGCATGCAATCACGCCCATCGAATGGTCAGGACCGTCGATGTATGCATTGTATTGGCTTTCGTTGGCCATGTTTTCCAAGGCCTGATAGTTGGCCAGTACTTCAACGTAACGTCTGCGGGAAATGGCCGGCAACAGGATCCAGCTGCGTGCATTTTCCGGGAAACGGATTTCGGTATGTTCTTCGATCTGATCATCGACTTCCACCACTGCACGGGAGTGTGCCATCCGGGTGGTCACCCGCATCATCACCGGAGTTCTCATCTTTTCAGACAGCTCCAGACCGAAACGGGTCATATCATACGCTTCTTGTTGGTTGGAAGGTTCCAACACCGGAATGAAGGAGAATTTTCCATAGAAACGGGAGTCCTGCTCGTTTTGTGATGAGTGCATGGACGGGTCATCGGCAGCAATTACCAGAAGACCACCGTTGGCACCGGTAATACCGGAGTTCACGAATGCATCGGCAGCAACGTTCATCCCTACGTGTTTCATGCAGACAATGGATCTGCGACCCACATAGGAAACGCCCAGTGCAGCTTCCATAGCAGTCTTTTCATTGGTGCACCAACGGCTGTGTACACCACGTTCCTTGGCGATGCGATTACCTTGAATGAATTCGGTAATCTCGGTGGAAGGTGTTCCGGGGTATGCATAAACACCCGCAATACCTGCGTGGATAGCGGCCAAAGCGATGGCCTCATCCCCTAAGAGTAGTTGTTTATTCTTCATGTTGTTTCAAAATTTCAGTCAATGGCAACAAATTTACGCAATTCAAAAGAATTTTCTACAAGATTCTTAAAATTTATCTACTTTTACGGACCTTTTGAAACAATATTATGAATAGAAGATTTAGCTTATTTCACATCGCAATAGCCCTGACAGGCTTTGTGTTCTCGTGTTTCCTAACCAGTTGTAACGAAGCTGAAAAACCGGACAACGGAAAAGACCCCGAACCGGTTGTTATCACAGCTCCAAGCATCGAGGTAGCGATCGAGGAAGTAAACCGCACCTCCGTAACCTTTGAATTGTCTTCGGATGAAGCGGATGAATACGTGTACCGTCTCCGCGAATACCGCTACTCCGGCAGTGCTGCCGACTTGTTTGAGGCGGAAGAAAGTATCACCGGTCATTTTAACCAAAGCCGTAAACAGACCATTACCCTCGAAGGTCTGGAAAAAGACAACAACTACCGTTTGTATGCAGCCTCCCGCCGTAGTCGGGACACACTGCTGTACAGCGAAGTCAAAGAAATTGAATTCTCTACCGAAATTCCCTATACCGATTTCATCACCCTGGACGGCAACACCGTCAATTCGGTACAATACCACATCGAAAAACCGGAAGATGCCACCCTCTATCGCCACTTGATCGTGGACGAACTGGACTTCATCTTCTTTGAAAACGTCGTAGGTGCCACCTACACCTCCTACCTGGACTCCTTCGGTATCACCGAGAAAGCCAGCAAAGACATCCTCGTTGACGAATATTTCGTGGACTTGTACGGCTATGTGACCAACATCTTCTCCGATATGGGCTATGTCATCATTGCCGGTTGGGGAAACGAAGAAAAGATGACAGAAGCGAACACGGAACACCTCGTCTTCCGGACTCCGGAAGCCGGCCAGTTGGACGTTGACATTCAAATTGACGCACAGAACATCCAGTCTACCACCGCCGAAGTCATCATCAACCTGCCGGAAACCGGTGTCGATCGTTACCGTGTTTACGTCATCAGCGAAAAAGACTATCAAAGCGCCTTGTTGGAAGGTGAAGAAATGGTTCGACGTTATATCCTCGGCAATTGGTCCGACACCTCCAATGAATACCACGAATCCATGAGTTTCGACGTCAACGGTCTTGTCCCGAATACCCGTTACCACGTGGGTCTGATTGCATTCGATGAAGCCATGAACGAAAAAGTAATGGACTATGTGTTTGAAACATCGGATCCGGTTCTTCCGCTCCCGGAATTCGAAATCGAAGTCAAAGACAATGCAACCCCTTGGAATAAAGTCGTTCTCGGCGTAAAGATCATCAACTCTGCCGTCAGCGCCAAATGCTTTGTCGCGACCCGTTCTGCGTACGAAGAGGCATTGGGTCGTGATGGAGTGACGATGGAAAGCATCATCTATGCCAACGGCGTTCCCTTCACCGAAAGCCAGATGTACAATGCCACCAAAAACGGTATTGACCTCACGTACACCAACCTCAGCCCGATGACAGAATATGTGTTCGGCGTCATGGCGACCAACGAAGAAAGCATGAGCGGCTACGAAGTTTTCTTCTTTACAACGGACAAAGCACCGAGTGTGGACAGCGAATACAAAGACCTCCTCCCGGGTGAATACACCGCGACAGCAGTGAACCAATATGGCGAAGAAGTCAGCTTCGACATTACCATCGCCAAGGGCGTCAATGAGGCGACCACCCAACGCTATCAAGCCCTCAACCGTTTGGTATGCTTAGGTTTTGCTCCTACCGGCGTTGAATACAACTCCCCGGAAGACCTGCTCGAAAAAGGCTGGGCAAGCAATATCGATGAAGCCAACCAAAACTACGGACCGAAGTTCTACATCGAATTCAATCAGGACGGCAGCATCACCACGGGGGTTCCTCCGACCTACGACAATGGCGACAGCTACCTGGATGAACCGATGGCCAGCTTCAACGGAACCACCCTCTGGTTTGAAGGGCTGTACACCGATCCGGGCGATGATTACATCTACCGGACCCCGTTTGCACACCCCATCGAAGTGATGGATAACGGTAACACCCTGATTATTAAACCCTGCAAGAAATACAACCCCTGGTCAGAAAAGGAATACACCTACTATCCCGGTGTTTACCGTGGCGAAGACTGGGCTTACGGCGGAGACTCCCCTTTCTATGCACAAGGCGGTGACGGCACCATTACCTTGACACGCAAAACAGAAGATGCCTCCCAAATGATGGAACCGGTGGAAGAATTGATCCTGATTCCGGTAGCTTCCCTGAACGTAGACAACCGAAACATCCGTCGTCAATAAATCATGAAGTCTCCCCTTTTTCACCCTCTGAAAAAGGGGGATTTTCATTTGCCTGAAGGATTTCCGGACCCGTTCCTGGATATCCCCCACCCCGTTGCCTGCGCGGCAGCTGAAGATCTGATGCTTTCTTTGGAAAAGGACCCGCACTTCGGTCAGCCCGGATTCGAAGGCAAGATGATGGGGGTTCTGGTGGTACGACACCCCGCTTCCCAGGAACTGGGTTACCTGGCTGCCTTCTCCGGCAACCTGACCTTGCCCGATGCCCGTTTGACCAACCGGTTACCCGGCTTTGTCCCGCCCATCGTTGACCTGTTGGATCCCGATGGCTTCTTCAAACAGGAAGAAGCCAAAATTTCGGAACTGAACCAAACGCTGGAGGGGTTACTCAACGATCCCGTCCATCGGGCAGCCGCTACAACCTGGGAAGAGGCCGAACTCCGCTTCCAACACGAACGAACCCGGCGAAAGGAACAACTCAAAGCAGACAAAGCGGAACGGGACCATCTGCGATGCGGGCAACCGCTTTCCGAGGCAGAAAAAGCACAACTCATCCGCGCCAGTCAGTTTGCAAAAGCCGAATTCCGACGTTGGGAAAAAGCCCAGCAGGAAGCCCTCTCCAACCTGAAACAAGGCCTGGAATCACACCGCCAGCAATGCGAGGAGATCCGCCAGGAACGTGCATTGCGCTCCCAAACCTTAGAACAAAAAATTTTCAAAACGTTCCGGCTCACCAACGGTCTGCACGAATGGCAAAGTGTCTGGGACCTTTCCCAACAGGCTCCCGGTGGCACGGGAGAATGTGCGGCACCCAAGTTGCTCCAATACTCCTGGATCCATGGATATCAGCCCATTGCCCTCGCCGAATTCTGGTGGGGAAGGACCTCCAACAACGAACTTCGCTACCACAAACACTATTACGGAGCTTGTCGTGGCAAATGTGGTTTTATTCTTCCGTTCATGACCCGTGGATTGCTCCCTCAAGATCCGGGATCCGCTCTAGCGCCCAATGCGATCCTCCCGCTGCAGCAAACCACTGTTCTACAACCCAAGACAGTGCTCTGGGAGGATGAATGCCTGCTGGTCATCAACAAACCGTCCGGCATGCTATCCCTTCCAGGGAAAGACGGAAGCCGGTCCTTGCTGGAACACCTCAACGATACCCGTCCGACCCCGCTGTATCCAGTACACCGGCTGGATCGCGACACCTCCGGTCTGCTTGTTTTTGCCAAAACGCCCGAAGCACAACGCCACTTGCAACGCCAATTCGAAGAACAACAAGTAGCCAAAGAGTACATCGCGATATTGGAGCCAGCAAAAGAAGAAAGCACCGCCCGGCTCAACCGTACAGCACAACAACAATGTGGTTCCCTCTCCCTGCCTCTGGCCCCGGACTGGGTCAACAGACCTAGACAACGTGTTGATTTTCAGAATGGAAAACCATCGCTAACACATTATGAGTTTGTAGACCACGCACGCATCCGCTTTTTTCCGATCACCGGTCGTACGCACCAGCTTCGGGTTCACGCTGCCCATCACCTCGGGCTGAACCGCCCGATCTTGAACGATCCTCTGTATGGAAGCCACCAGGAGCAGAATAGTCGGTTGTACCTGCATGCCTGCCGCATCGCGCTGCTGCATCCTGCAACACAACAGCCACTCTGCCTGTATAGCCCTCCTGAATTTTGATTTTTCTTCCAAAATTTTCATTTATCTTTGCAAAAACAACAAAACCGGATGAAACCGTACAAGCCTACACCTTGGAAACCCCTCTTCATCGTTCTCGGGTGTCTGACCACAACCCTGGGGATTGTAGGCATTGTCGTACCCGGACTTCCGACGACTCCCCTACTGCTTTTGAGTTCGTGGCTTTTCTACCGCAGCTCCCGAAAGTTGCACGATGCCCTGCACCAGTCCTTCTTGGGGAAATACATCCAGGACTATGAGACCCACCGAAGCCTTCGACTGCGGAGCAAAATAGTTGCAATCCTCATGATGACGACCATGGTCATTCTCTCCATCACCCTGTTCATTTCCAATCCTGTGGTTAAATGGGTGGTCAGCATTGCCGGAGGCATAGGATTTGTCGTGGTAGGTTTCATCGTTCCTACACGTAAACCTGAAAATTGAGAAAACATGAATCTTATGAAACACAAACGTATCCTGCTATTTTTTGCAATTTCTGTACTCATATCTGTATCATCAGTATATGCTCAAAACAATGAAGCCGCATCCCCCTTTGCCTACCGGGGATTTTCGGGAGGCATGATGTTGCATGCCGGCTTCGTAGAAAATGCCCTGACTCCCCTGCCCAATCACGAGGTTTCCGCTCTGACAACCGGCATTGGGGGAGCCATCCGCTTTCACTTCGGAGAGCACCTGCGGGTCGGTACAGAAGGGTATACCTCCAATGCAAAACTTTGGGGCAACGGAAGTTATGTACAGTCTGGCTGGGGCGGTTTGTTGGTCGATGTCCCGTTTACCTTTGACCGTTGGACCGTATTTGCCGGGGTAACCGTTGGAGGCGGCGAGTGCAAAGGCGTTTACATGCTGCAAGGGGATGCCACCGACTGGCAACCGGAAGAAGAATTCTACTACCATAAATTCGGTTTTGCGATGGTGGACCCGTTCTTCGGAATCGAATACCGGCTGACCGATGTCATCCACGTTGTGCTGAAGGGGGACTGGATGATGGGACTCGGAGAAAATGTAACCCACTTGCCGACCGGACCCCGTGCATACATTGGCTTTATGTTCTACCGATAACCCACAGATTTCCCCTCTTTTTCGTTATCTTTGCAAGAACATTGCTTAAAGAAACGAAAACATGGCAAACAATCGCAAAAACCCAACCGTAGCGCTGATCTACGACTTTGACGGCACCCTTTCCCCGGGCAACATGCAAGAGTTTGGTTTTATCCAGGCTATTGGCAAAACCCCCGATGAATTTTGGCAAAAAAGTGCGGCCATTTCCCGCGGCCAGGACGCCAGCGAGATCTTGTGCTACATGAAATTGATGATTGATGAAGCCCGCGCGGCCGATGTAAAGCTCAAACGCGACTCCTTCCGTGCTTTCGGTTCTCAAATTGAACTATACAAAGGTGTTACCGAGTGGTTCGACCTCATCAACCAATATGGCAAGGCTCGCAACATCAACATTGAGCACTACATCAACTCCTCCGGCCTCATCGAGATGATCGAAGGGACCCCGATTGCGAAAGAATTCAAAAGCATCTATGCCTGCTCATTCCTCTACGATGTCAATGGGGTGGCTGTATGGCCGGCGGTTGCCATTGATTACACGGCCAAGACGCAGTTCCTGTTCAAGATCAACAAAGGGGTCAGCAGCATTCGGGACAACAAGCTGGTCAACGAATACCTGCCGGAAGAAGATCGCCCGGTACCCTTCTCCCAAATGATTTATTTTGGAGATGGTTCTACCGACATCCCCTGCATGCGTCTGGTAAAACAGTTTGGCGGAAATTCCATTGCAGTGTACAAACCGACTGGTAAAAACAAAATACAATCCAAGGCGACAGCCGAACGTCTGATCAAAGAAAACCGCGTGAACTTTGCCTGCCCCGCCGATTACTCGGAAGGCAGTGAAATTCACAAAGTCGTCACCACCATCATCGATAAAATCAAGTTTGATCTGGAGTTTGAACACCTCAAACAACAGCACCGTAACCGCACCCGCTAAATCATGAGAAAATCTGTTTGCTTCTGGGTCGGTCTGCTGACCTGGCTGGTCTCCTCACAAATTTCCCGAGGTCAAGGGTTTCTCTGGGAAATGGACTTTGCTTTCCGCTTCGACAACCGGGAATATGCCCATTCGACCCTTGCCCCCTCCCTGACCCACTTTGGTATCACAGCAGCCCCCCGCATCGGTTATTCCTGGAACGAAGGGCACACGTTGTTCGCCGGAGCGGACCTGCAACAACCGTTCGGAATGCCCGGCCAAGCCTTACAGGCAAATTGGCTGATGTACTACGAGTTCCAAGGTGATGCACTCCAGGCACAAGCCGGTATCTTTCCCCGAAACAAAATCAGCGGAGACTATCCCCACGCCTTTTTTGATGAATCCCAGTTCTTTGACTCCGCCCTGGAGGGCTTGCGGTTGCATTACGTCTACCGGACGGACGGATTTCTGGAATTTGTAACGGACTGGAATGGATGCAAATACGAACACAGCCGAGAACGTTTCCGCATTTTCATGTACGGGAAACAGTCTTTCGGAGAATTCTTCATTGCGGTCCCCTTCCTCTTGCACCATTATGCCAACAGCGACTATGTCCGTGGGGTTGTGGACAACATCTGGATCTATCCCCATTTGGGCTGGCACCGGGATGCCGAGAATTGGCATGTGGAAGGTCGGCTGGGATGGCTCAAAACCTTCCAGAATGACCGACGTCAAGGCAAAGGCTATACCAATCCAGGCGGGTTGCAAGCAGAACTTTCTGTACAATACGGTTCCTTGAAATGTTTGAACACCCTCTATCTGGGAGAAAACTTGCTGCCCTATTACCAAACGCTGGATGCTGGTGGTAATGCCTACGCAGACCGCCTGTACCTCGGCAATGCCTTCTATCGGACCAACACAGGTTTCTACGACCAACTCGAACTCCGCTGGGAACCGATCCGCTCCGAAACATTCCAACTGGCCATTCGTAGCATCCACCATTTCACCGGCAAAGAAAGCGGATGGCAACAGCTGGTCACCCTACAAGTCAACCTCTCTTCGATCAAGAAATAAGTCCAATTCTGAATACCCCAACCATCCTATGAAATCATTCAAGATTCCACGCCTGCCCTTGTTGCTTAAAATTGCCATCGCCATCGTACTGGGCATCGGCTGCTCCTTCTTCTTCCCGCTGGCAGTCACCCGCATCTTCGTCACCATCAATGGCATCTTTGGCAACTTCCTGTCGTTCATCATTCCCCTCATCATTGTTGCCTTGATTGTACCGGGGATTGCAGACTTGGGGAAGAAAGCGGGCAATCTACTAGGTATCACGGCATTGATTGCTTATGGATCCACGGTTTTTGCCGGTTTCCTCGCCTACTTTACCTGCCGGTGGACGTATCCGTCCTTGCTGACACCCGGATCAATGGATCCGGCAACCCTGCAAGAAGCCGGATCACAAATCCAACCTTTCTTCACCATAGACATGCCCCCCGTTATGGGAGTCATGTCCGCCTTGATTCTGGCATTCGTTCTCGGTTTGGGCCTTGCCGCGATTTCTGGCAACACCCTGCGTAACGCCATGTGCGAATTCCGGGACTTGATTGTACTCGTCATTGAAAAAGTCATCATCCCGTTGTTGCCGATCTATATCTTCGGCATTTTCCTCAAAATTGGTGCGGAAGGTCAGATTGCCTCCGTTATGGGAACCTTTGTCAAAGTCATCCTGGTCATTTTTGTACTCCACATCCTGCTGTTGCTGATCCAGTTCGGCATCGCTGGGGCGATTTCGGGCAAGAACCCGCTCAAAGCCTTGTGGACCATGCTACCGGCTTATGCGACGGCCCTGGGGACCCAATCCTCTGCTGCCACCATCCCCGTTACCCTCAAGCAAGCCATTAAAAATGGAGTGAACGAGGATCTGGCCGGTTTTGTTATCCCGCTGTGTGCAACCATACACCTCTCCGGCAGTACCTTGAAAATCACGGCTTGTGCCTACGCGATTTCCCTGATCAACGGTTTGCCCGTAGACCTATCCACCTACGGAGGTTTCATCCTGATGCTCGGCATTACCATGGTTGCTGCCCCGGGCGTACCCGGAGGTGCCATCATGGCTGCCTTGGGGGTTCTGGCTATGTTCCTCGGCTTCGATGAGAACATCCAAGGACTGATGATTGCTTTGTACATCGCCATGGACAGTTTTGGTACTGCCTGCAACGTAACCGGTGACGGAGCCATCGCGCTTGTGGTGAACCGCATCAACCAAAATAAATCCGAGGTTCATGAGTAACTGGCTACGCATCCACCTCTGTCAGACTGTGCCGGTCTGGGAAGACCCCATCCAGAGCACAAACAACATAGAAGATTTAGTGTCAGATACTGAAACAGATTTGTTAATCTTACCAGAATTCTTTTCCACTGGATTTTCTATGAATCCCAACTGCTCAGAACCGGCCCAAGGTCCCACCTTTGCCTGGATGATGAAAATGGCTGAGAAAATAGACGGAGCGGTAGCAGGATCCATTCCGGTCCTGGAGAACGGGCAACACTACAACCGTTTCTATTTCTGCAAACCGGATGGAAGCTGGGACTATTACGACAAAAAGCACATCTTTACCATTGGCGAAGAAAGCAAGACCTATGCTCCCGGCAACGAGATAAAAATCGTCTCTTGGCGAGGCTGGCGCATCCGGCTCAGCACCTGCTACGACCTGCGTTTTCCCGTCTGGCTCCGCAACCGGAACCTGGAATACGACCTGCTTCTGAATGTGGCTGCCTGGCCCAGCGCCCGTATTGGAGTTACTGACATCCTCATTCGGGCCCGCGCCATTGAAAACCAATGCTATGCCATCTTCTGCAACCGAACCGGGGACGAACCCACGCTCTCCTATTCTGGCGGATCAAGCATTGTGGACTTCAAAGGAGAATCCATCGTCCGTCCGAACTTCGGTGCCCCGATGCTCATCGCCTCCTCCCTTTCCCTGGAGAAACTGCAAGCCTTCCGGGAAAAATTTCCAGCCTGGAAAGACCAGGACGATTTCTTGCTCCGCTAAACCCAGCACTCATACACCTTACAAATACACTAGAACCAATACCATGAAAAAAACCATCCGCGGTCTCCTGACACTTGTCATTGCTGTTGTCGCCTACTGCGTAGTTCCCAAACAGCACAACATCACTGTCGTTGCAACCAACGACCTGCACGGACGCTTCTTTGACTCCGCCTATGTAGCGGACAAAACCAACCCCAGTTCCCTCTCGAAAATTTCACAATACGTCAACAACCTCCGCAACGACCTGGGCAAAAACCACGTCATCCTGCTGGACATCGGAGACGTTCTCCAAGGAGACAATGCCGTATATTACTACAACTACAAAGACACCAGCGGACAGGCCCATTTGATGAGCCGTATCTTCAATTACATGCAATACGACGCCGTAGTGGTGGGCAACCACGACATCGAAACCGGGCATCCCGTTTACGACAAGATCCGCACCGAATTGGATATGCCCTACCTTGCCGGCAACGTCCGCAACGAAGCCGACGAGCCCTATTTTCTTCCCTACACCCTCCTCAAAAAAGGCGGTTTGAAGATTGCGGTCATCGGTATGACCAACCCCAATATCCCCAACTGGTTAACCCCGTCACTCTGGTCCGGAATGACCTTCCGCCCCATCCAGGAGAAGTTGCAGGAACAAATTGATGCCATCCGTTCAAACGAAAAGGTGGACCTGCTCTTCTTGGCCATCCACGCAGGTATCGGTAACAGTTCTAACGACCTTGAGAACCCGGCCCTCCAATTGGCTGAATCCTTCCACGGCATTGACGCCATCTTTGCCGCACACGACCACAGACGCTTCTGTTCCAAAGCTGGTCCGGACTCTATTTGGGTCATGGAAGGTGGTTCCCGCGCCAGCCACGTTGCCCAACTCGAAATCCAATACAACTCCAGCTTGGGCAAGATTTCAGACCTGACCCAAAAGGCATCCCTGATCAAAATGGACACCTGCCCCTCGGATCCGAACTACAACGAACGTTTTGCCGCGGACTACCGCAAAGTCCAGGATTTCACCCTTCGGCCCGTGGGTACCCTGACCCAAACCATGGACTTTTCGGAATCCCTGACTGGCCAGTCGTTCTACCTGGACTTCATCCACACCGTCCAATTGGCATCCACAGGAGCCCAACTCTCCATTGCAGCCCCCCTCAATACCCGGATTATCCTGGAACCCGGTACCCTCAGTTACAACAACCTCTTTCAAATTTATCCCTTTGAGAACCAGCTTTATGAAGTCTGGATGACAGGTGAAGAAGTAAAATCATTCCTGGAACACTCCTACGATGCATGGGTCGCTGATCGAGGTCCTTCTTACAACTTTGATTCGGTCGCCGGCCTCATTTACGAGGTGGACCGGAAGGCTGAATTTGGTAAGCGAATCAAAATCCGCAGCATGGCCAATAGTGAAAAGTTCGATCCTCAGGCCCGGTACCGCGTAGCAATCAACTCCTACCGTGCCAGTGGAACGGGAGATTTGGAATCCCGCGTTTCCCAACGTCTTCCTGAAATTCGTGAACTCATTGACCAGTATGTCAACAAACAAGGGCAAATTAGCCCCGAAACCATTCCCACTGACAAAATTGGCCACTGGAGATTTATTTTTTAGTTCACAAAACATTTATTATTTTTGTGAATAGTTGTTTTTAAGATATGGACAATTCCTACCAACCTGTTATTGAGAGCTTGCGGATGAGGATTGAATCCCTCATCTCCAAATACGAGTCCGTATCAGCAGAAAACACCCAACTTAAACAAATAATTGAAAAACAAAAAACAGATATACAGTACAATAAAGAAACAATAACCGAATTAGAAGCGAGAATCAATCAACTCCAATTGAGCGAAGCCTTTGTTGCGAACACAACAGAAGTGGACGAAGCCAGACGACAGATATCGAAATTGGTCCGGGAAATTGACAAATGCATAGCCTTGCTGAGCGAATAGAACGATGGAAGACAAAACTATATCCATTCAAATTAAGATTGCAAACAATCCGTATCCGCTGAACATCAAAGCGTCGGATGAAGAGGTAGTTCGCTTGGCAGTCAAAACCATCAATGACCGTTTGCGGGAATACAAGCAACGGTACAATTTCAAAGATGACCAAGATGCCTTGAGCATCATCCTGCTGCATCTGATGACCCAAACACTGCTTGAGAAACAGAACGACCGTTCCGCACGCTTCCTGGAAGATGTGAAAGAATTGGATAAATTGATGGAAGCCTATTTAGAAAGCATATAAGCCGAGCCGCCGTGATGCTCTTTGCTAAAATCAACGAAACTATTTTACCGAGTAAACTTTATAGACAAAGACAGGCCTAGGTGACCCTTCGGGGGATTTGTCGGGCGAACGCCCACAGACGTTGGAAGTCTGCGTCTAACCAGCACTCAAATCTTATCCTTTTAAGATTTTTTGTCTAAACAGCTCACGACGGCTTTTTTCTATAACCTTCTGACCTACTTGCGCTAATTCCGGATGCAAGAAACCTAATTACAATTTTAACATAACTATCATGGCAACCATCATTATAACAGCCGTCCTCTCTGCAATTGTAGCGATCAGCACATATATTGTGGTGCAAAATACCCTCTTGAAAAAGAAAAGAGAACAAGCGCGCCAAGCCGCAGAACAAGAAGGAGAAAACATCAAAAAAGAGAAAATCTTCCAAGCCAAAGAGAAATTCCTGCAGTTGAAGAGTGAGCACGAACAGTACATCAACGAGAAGAATGCTCAAATCCAACAACAAGAAAACAAACTCAAGCAAAAAGAGATTCAAATCAACCAACAAGCTTCGGACGTTCAACGCAAGAACAAGGAAGCCGAATCCATCAAGGAAAACTTGAAGAACCAGCTGGAACTGGTGAACCGCAAAAACGAAGAATACGAACAACTCAAAAAGCAAGCGATCGATCAAATTGAAAGTATCGCTGGCATGACTGCTGCGGAAGCCAAAAACCAACTGATTGAAAGCATGCGCGAAGAAGCCAAGAGCCAAGCCATGTCGTACATCAACGACGTCATGGACGAAGCCCGGATGACTGCAACGAAAGAAGCCAAGCGCATCGTCATCAACACCATCCAACGCGTAGCTCCGGAAACTGCCATTGAAAATGCGGTCACCGTATTCCACATCGACAGCGATGAAATCAAAGGACGCATCATCGGTCGTGAAGGCCGCAACATCCGCGCCTTGGAAGCCGCAACCGGAGTTGAAATCGTTGTGGATGACACACCGGAAGCCATCTTGCTCTCAGCCTTTGACCCTGTTCGCCGCGAAGTTGCACGTTTGGCACTCCACCAACTCGTTACCGATGGTCGTATCCACCCGGCCCGTATCGAAGAAGTTGTCGCCAAGGTTCAAAAGCAATTGGAAGATGAGATCATGGAAACCGGTAAACGCACCTGCATTGACTTGGGTATCCACGGTCTGAACAGCGAGCTTATCAAACTGATTGGACGTATGAAATACCGTTCATCCTACGGCCAAAACCTGCTGCAACACTCCCGCGAAGTCGCCAACATCTGTGCAACCATGGCCTCAGAATTGGGTCTGAATCCCAAAGTTGCAAAACGCGCCGGTTTGCTCCACGATATTGGTAAAGTATCTGACGAAGATCCTGAATTGCCGCACGCAATCCTGGGTATGAAACTGGCTGAAAAATACAAAGAGAAAGCAGAAGTATGCAACGCGATCGGTTCTCACCACGAAGAAGTCGAAATGAACTCCTTGTATGCTCCCCTGGTACTGGTCAGCGACGCCATCTCTGGCGCAAGACCGGGTGCTCGCCGTGAGGTAATCGAATCCTACATCAAACGCCTCAAAGACATGGAAGAAATCGCATTGTCTCACCAAGGCGTTACCAAGACTTACGCTATCCAAGCGGGTCGAGAACTCCGTGTAATCGTAGGAGCCGATCAAGTCAGCGATGCCGAGGCAGAAACCTTGTCCAACAGCATTGCGAAGAAGATCCAGGACGAAATGGTCTATCCGGGTCAAGTAAAGATCACAGTCATTCGCGAAACCCGTTCCGTAGCCTACGCAAAATAGGCTCTGGATCCCACAATAAAAAATCCGAGAGTTCTTTGAACTTTCGGATTTTTTTATGTCTGCTACAAGCCCTCACCCTGTCTCAATCCTCTGAATCAGAGAGTTTCTTCAATCTCCTACCGGGAGGAACGATCAAGACAACATCGACAGGATCCGGTACACAAAATACACGAAGACAGAAACAATGGTCAGGACAATACCGGGAATCCACATACGTTTATCCTTATTATAGATCCCTGACACCAACCAGAGAATACCACAAAACAACAGAAGAGAAATGATGATCAACTCCTTCTGAATGATCAAGGCTGCAATCAAAGCAAGCAGCGAAATAATCCAAATGATGTTCTTTTTCATATGCATACCGTTACTACTGTATCTAATTCAATTGCCACCGTCTGCTTCCTGCGAAGATTCAGCCAAGACAAATCCGAAAAGTAATCGTTCATCAACCGATAGGATCCTGGTGCACCTAAAAACACAGAGGAAACTCTCAGGCAACTGCATTACAACTGGTAAAATCCTTCTTCTCTTTCACAAACGTTGTTAACAAAGAAAGAGATCCCAGAAGAATACATTTTCAAAAATAGAAATTACTTATAAGAATCAGAAATTTATCTATCAATAGCCAAAGATTCAGTTACTGTTTGTAGCCCCGAAAGAAAACACCAAGGTCATCAACAGCCTTCACCGTTGTGTTTAGCCCAGGAACTTACATTGCGCATTTACTAGAGCCTCACGCTCCACTGAATCTATTGAGCAGCAGGTACGATCTGCTTCAGAGTGCGTTGCAAATAAGCCATCATCTACAGCAATGATGAGATCAACGCCACACCGGGCGAAGTCAGACATCCAGGTCAGAATGTCTGGTCCTAAAAAATACGAAAGAGAACGCCCCGTGCCCGTAAGCATATACGGCAATACACACGCGATAATCAGGTAAATGCCTGGCTTCGTACAAGGAAAGCTACCTCAGAGGAGAAAATACCGAAGGTGCGCAAACAAGCAGATACACCGCCAGATGCCAATATGACACCCATGCATAGGGCCATCTGATTGCAGGATAATGGGTGTACTCTAGAGCTTTACAGGGGAAGTGAAGTATATTCTTGTGTTTCAACCGAATAGCGAAGTACATTCGAAATTTTCGCCCGAATTAAGAGGTGCCTAAAGACTTAATCCAGATAGGACAAATCTACTACAATACAAAGAGCAACCTATAGGCAACAGCCACGGAAGCTGCTGCCATCACCATAACTCCTAAAACAAGAATCCTTCCAGTCGAAATACACAGAATTTCTTCGCATACAAACAAAAAAAGAGGGTCAGACAAATGTCTAACCCTCTGGAAAAATGGCGGCTACCTACTCTCCCACCCTTGTGAGGCAGTACCATCGGCGTGAACGAGCT
>JAZUBU010000009.1:0-86540 GCA_045638645.1 Bacteroidales bacterium | reverse complement strand
TACATGTCCCAGCTCGAGGACCTGCCCGACAAGCTGCAGACTGATATCTTCCGACGGTTGTTCGAAGCCGCTGAAATTGCTGAATTCAGCGTAGAAAAACGACAACAATACGATAAGGATATGATTACAGAACGCGATTGGGAAAACATCAAACAAACCGTACGACGAGAAGGACGTGAAGAAGGCCTCGAGGAAGGTCTTGAACGAGGTCTCTCTGAAGGACGCGCCACCGGAATCACGGAGGGACAGGAGCAGGCGCGTCGCGAGGTCGCCAAAAACTTCAAAGCCTTGGGCGTCTCACTGACAGACATCGCCAAAGCGACAGGTTTGACTCTTGAAGAACTCGAGGCATTGTAATTCCAACAGTATGCACAAACTTAACTACAAGGCTACATCCGAGAATAGTGTAGCTTTGTTGCTTGGGAGTCTTCCGGATGAACCAGGAATGACTTATCAGAAGTTGGGAATGACCAACAAATAGGACCTCTCTTCCCTAGGCAAAAATCAGAATCAGCAATTGGGCTGCCAGGACACGCAGGAACATGGACAAGGGATAGACCGTCGCATAACCCACGGAAGGGGCATCGGTTGAAGTTCTCTCAGAAGAATAAGCCAGGGCCGGCGGATTGGTCGAAGAACCCGACAAGACACCGATCAAGGTATAATAATTGAGTTTGAAACAAAGTCTACCGACAACACCGGCAATCAGGAGGGGAACCATTGTAATCATAGCTCCATACAGCACCCACATATACCCACCGTTCACCAAGGTCGGCACAAAACTTTCACCCGCACCCAGACCGACAGCGGCCAGGAAGAGGGAAATTCCGACTTCACGCAACATCAGGTTGGCACTCATGGTCGTATAAGTAACCATCTTGTAGGCGGGACCATAGCGTCCGATCAGGATGGCGACGATGAGGGGACCACCGGCCAGACCCAATTTCACCGGTTGGGGAATACCCGGAATCATAAACGAAATGCTACCCAAGACAACCCCCAGCGCAATACCGATAAAAATGGGCAAAAGATTGGGGTGCTCCAAGCGTTTCAATGAATTACCAAAATGTTTCTCCGCTTGTAACACAGACAATTCCGGACCAACCACAGTCACACGGTCTCCCAACTGCAACAGCAGGTTTCCACTGGCCAACAAGTCAATACCGGCCCGGTTTACACGGGTAATGGTCACCCCACACGTAGCACGAATACGCAAATCCGCCAGACGTTTTCCGTTCAATTCCGGTTTGGTAATCAGAATCCGGCGAGAAATCATATCTTTCGAAAGGTCGTCCCAATTCATTTGAACAGGCTTACCGACCAAAGCGACCACCGCATCCGCATCTGCCTGCGCCGCAACAACCAGAAGGCGGTCTCCCACGTGCAAAACTGTATTTCCATCCACCAAGGCAGGACGTTCACCAGGATGACTGATGCGAGAAACCACAAAGTCCCGCAACAGGAGGCGATGCATTTCTACCACCGAAATACCTTCCAGGGCCTCGTTGGTAATTTCCACCGAAATCCGTACGGTCGCTGCATGGCCATCGGATTCCGAGAGGATCTCCTGCTCTTCCTTTTCCGTACGGATGCGAAGGATGTATTGCAACAACAAAATGGACAAAATCGCCCCAACCACACCCAAAGGATAAGCCACAGCATAACCCATAGCAATGTCCACACCGGCCGAACCGGTAATATCGCCATACGCTTGTTGCGCAGCTCCCAAACCGGGTGTATTCGTCACCGCACCGGACATGATACCCACCATGGTGGTTATCGGCAAACCGGTAATGAAATACAAAGCGACCGTCGTCAATACGCCCAAAAGCACCACCAGTATAGCAATCTGATTGAGTTGCAAGCCTCCCTTACGGAAGGAAGCAAAGAAACCGGGTCCTACTTGCAAACCAATGGAGTATACAAAAAGAATCAAACCAAATTCCTTGATAAAATGCAACAGATGGGCATTCACATTCAGCCCAAAATGTGCAAAAGCAATCCCGATGAACAGGATACCCGTAACACCCAAAGAAATCCCTCTCACTTTAATTTTGCCAAAGAGGATACCAAAGGCAATGACCAAGGCCAAAATCAATACAGAATGGGCAACTCCACCACCCCATTGGGTCTGTGACCCCACAAACAAATCGCTAAAAAAATCCAACATACAATAAAGCGGTCTATCTCATTTTATATTCGGCAGCGAAGGTAAGCATTTATTTCTACATACCAAGGTTTGAAAAAAATCACTACCTTTGAAAGATGATTTTTTAGCGAAAAAGCCCATGGAAATTCTGATCACCAACGATGATGGCATTCAAGCGCGAGGCATCCGCACTTTGGCCAAACTGATGTCCCAATACGGAAATGTAACGGTCGTAGCCCCCCGGTTCGGACAATCCGGGAAAGGCACAGCCCTGACCATGGACGAACCCCTGCGGTTCAGTCCCGTTCCCAATGATCCGGACACGGCTCCCAACATCCGGTATTTCTGGGTAGAAGGTAGTCCTGTAGACTGTGTAAAGATGGCGATCTTTGAACTGTTTCCGGACCGTCTGCCGGACTTGCTGATGTCGGGCATCAACCATGGCACCAACTCCTCAGCAGCCTCCGTCTATTCCGGCACGCTGGGTGCCTGTCAGGAGGGAGCCTTGTACGACATCCCTTCCATCGGCTTCTCCATTGACTCCCACAGCCCGAACGTGGATTTCTCTGCTGTTACACATTTCGGAAAACAAATCCTGGATCGGCTGATCATCCGGGAAGGAAACCGGATCCGGGTGGACATCAAAGCCGGAACTTACCTCAATGTCAACTTCCCCAAATTACCGATAGAGGCCATCAAAGGAATTCGCTTGGCCCGCCAAGGTCGGGGACAGTGGATCCAGGAATTTGACAAACGCCAGGATCCGCATGGCCGCACATATTACTGGATGTGCGGACTCTTCCAAAGCCTGGAAAACGATCCGGCCAGTGACGGGGACCATGTGCTGCTCCAAGACGGATGGATTACCCTCGTTCCGCACCGCATTGACAACACCGACTATTCTGAACTGGAACGCTACCGCAAAGCATGGGAGTAAACAAAACACTAAGCAACCGATCATGAAATACTACTTGATTGCAGGCGAAGCCTCGGGAGACCTGCACGGCTCCAACTTGATGAAAGGCCTGATGGCCACCGACCCCCATGCAGAATTCCGCTTTCGCGGAGGTGATTTGATGGCCAGCGTAGGCGGCACCTTGGCCAAACATTACAAAGACAGCGACATCATGGGCTTTGTGGAAGTCCTGACGCATGCCCGCCGCCTGCTGAATGACTTGAAACAATGCAAGCAGGATGTCGAAGCCTGGCAACCGGATGTGCTGATTCTGATTGACTACCCCGGATTCAATTTCCGAATGGCAGAATGGGCCAAATCCAAAAACATACCGGTCTTTTACTACATCGCTCCCAAAGTATGGGCCTGGAAAGAACGGAGAGTCAAACGTTTGCAGAAATACGTTGATCGTCTTTTCATCATCTTCCCCTTTGAAATCGAATACTTCAAAAAATGGAATATCCAAGCAATCTACAAAGGCAACCCCTTGATTGACAGCGTCGACCGTGACCCTAAAATCTTGGAGTCCAAAGCCGATTTCCTACAACGCAACCACCTGAGTGAACAACCGGGTATTGCGCTGCTGGCCGGAAGCCGTCGTGGCGAAATCAAACACTTGCTGCCCTGCTTTCTGAAAGCCGCCGAACGCATCGGTCCGGAATACCAATACTGGCTCGCAGCCGCTCCCTCCATAGACGACGAATTGCTGGAATCCTACCTCAAAGACTGCAAAGTACCGGTCAAAATTCTTCGCGGGGAAACCTACGGAGCCCTGCGGCACAGCCAGGCAGCCATCATCGCTTCCGGTACTGCCAGCCTGGAAGCTGCGCTGATTGGCACCCCCCAGGTAGTGGGTTACGCCGGCAACCCGATTACCTTCGCCATTGCCCAAATCCTGGTCAAACTTGACCACATCAGCCTGGCCAACCTCATTCTGCAACGGCGTGCTTTTCAGGAATTGGTACAAAAAGAATGTACCCCGGAAAACTTGGCTTCCGAAGTACATAAACTGATTCACGACACCAGCTACCGCAACGAAATGCTGGCGAATTACGCCGAACTCCGAACCATACTGGGCGGACAGGGAGCCTCCGAACAGGTTGCCTCCGCCATGGTCGAAGAATTGAAAAAACTTCGCTAATACTCCCGAGGACCGAAGATATCGGTACCGATACGCACCAACGTAGCACCTTCTTCCATCGCAATCCGGTAGTCATTGGACATCCCAAATGACAAGGTATCAAAGCGGGAGAGAGATTCGACAGATTGTGCGTCGCGGTGTTCGCACACCCGTTTATACAACGAAGTCAAGCTTTGAAACTCGCGACGGATCAAGGCTTCATCATCGGTCAACGAAGCCATGGCCATCAAACCTCGAATGCAAACGGTCTCGCCACACACGGACATCAGATCTCCGGTCAGCAGTGCTTCTGCCTCTTCAATGGAAAAGCCCGTCTTGGTCTCTTCCTGAGCGATGTGTACCTCGATCAGAACGTCCACCGACAAATGATTGTTCTCGCAATAACGGCGAATCGCCTCCAACAAGCGGAGCGAGTCCACAGAATGGACCAGTTCCACATACGGCAAGACCATTTTCAACTTGTTGGTTTGCAAATGACCGATGAAATGCCACCGGATATCCTCGGGCAACTGCCCTACTTTCTGAAACAATTCCTGAGGACGGCTTTCACCAAAGATACGCTGCCCTGCATCGTACGCCTGACGGATGGGTTCGACGGGGTGGAATTTAGAAACTGCCACCAAATCCACATTTGGCAGCAGTTCTTTTTTTATTCGTTGAAGATTGTCAACTACGTTCATCTATCTTCTTTGATTTTTTTGTTGTTCCTTCAACATTTGTTGCTGTTGCTTTTGCATTTCCTCCAGACGTTGTTGGAATTTTGATTTCTTCTTGGGGGCTGCAGCACGGGTATTGATTTGCGCCAAAATCTTTTGCTCATCCACGAAGAAACGACGGATCACCCACGTTTGAAGCATCGTCAGCAAGTTGGACAACATGTAGTAGTAACTCAATGCACTGGACAATGTGTTACAGAAGATCAACATGAAAATCGGCATGAAGTAAACGGTCATGAAGTTCATACCTGCCATTTGCGGGTTCGATGCCATTTGTTTCGAGTTCATCTTCGAATAGAAGAACATCGTCACGGCCATCAGCAAGGCAAAGAGGCTGACATGGTCTCCGTACATCGGAATCTTGAAGGGAAGATCCAAAATCGAATCGTATGTACTCAAGTCACTGGCCCATAAGAAGGATTGCTGACGCAATTCAAACGATACCGGGAAGAAACGGAACATCGCAATCAGGATCGGGAATTGCAGCAACATCGGCAAACATCCCCCCATCATGCTCACCCCACTGCGTTGGTAGAGGTCCATCAATTCCTGTTGTTTCTTCATAGCATCCTCTTGCTTGGGATACTTCGCATTGATGCGATCGATCTCCGGTTTGATGACATTCATCTTGGCCGTTGACATGTAAGATTTCAACGTCAAAGGAGAAATAACGAGTTTCAGCACAATGGTCATCAACAGAATAATCAAACCGAAACTTCCAATAAAGCGACTGAAGAAGTCAAACATCGGGATGATGGCAAATCGGTTGATGAATGCCACAATGTTTCGTCCCATCGGGATGATTTTCTCAAAACCACGGTCGTGGGACTTGAGTTCCTTATAAAGGTTCGGACCAAAATAGAATTGGAACGGAAGTTCTACTTGCGCTTTGTGCTCTGTTTCCACCTGCATGTGTGCCTGGCAAGCCATCAAATTACGGTGAGGGTCATTTTCATCCAAAAAGCGGAAAGCCAGATCACCGCCTTCGAAACCTTTCTCCGCCACCAGGATGGCAGAAAAGAACTGTTGTTGGAAACCCACCCACTCCATACGGGTAGTAATCTTCTTTTCAGCACTGGGTTTGCGTTGTCCCAGATTTTCCACCCCTTTTTCGTTGGGATATTTGAAAGCCAGCGTCGAATAGTTCTTTTCGTTTTCGTAACCACGCTCCAGACGGGGAATGGTCACGTCCCAATTCACATCCAGGAAGGTTGCATTTCGGGGAATAAAACGGTCCATGCCGACCATCCGCACATCAAAATCCACCATGTAACTGCCGTGAGGCAAGCTGTAGGCATATTCCACATAAGCCTGTTCATCGAAGTACAAACGAAGCAAGGCCGTTGAATCGTTTACGGCAACCGGGGTAAACGTAAAATCGGAAGAGGTCAACATCTGGTCTGAATAGAAACGGACCTGAAAGTCACTTTGATTGGGTTTCACCAATTCCAAAGCCAGACTATCATAGGTATAATAGTCCTTGACAACAACCGATTCAAATTGGGCCCCGCGAGTGTCAATCGCAATGGAAAGTTTGTCATTTTCCAGACGGAGAATCTGTGCTTCCTGCTTGTATGCAGTTTCCAGATAGGGATTCTTGTAGGTGCTTATGTAATTTACACCGTCTCCTTGAATTTGCGTATTCTCCTTGTTTTCAATTGTTTGAGGCTGATTAGCCTGCAATTCTGCCTGCTCTTGGGCATATTCAAACGCCCGAACTGCAGCAATGGAATCTTGCTGCAGTTGATATTGGCGTTGTACTTCAAATTGTTTCGTGTTGTACCAGCTGAACCCAATCAAAATAAGTCCGATTAAGGCCAGCCCGATGATGTTCATTTTTTTCATTCCTAATTCTCCAGGCTCTTGATTCTTTCTTCTAGTTCTTGAAGTTCAATTCTTGTTTTGTTAATTTTTTCTTGCAACTGGGCGATCAAGGCATCGGCATTGCGAGACATGGCAAAGAAACCGATGTTGTTTTCGTAGGTTGCCAATTCACTTTCTTTCGTACGGAACTGTTGGATCAAAATCTCGCGTTCTGAACGGGGTGCCACTTGACGGGGACGAGCCTCTTTGCGGGCATTGTTGCGGCGCGCCGCTCTGGGATCCAGACTGAAGTTCGGGAATTGCTCAGCCATGGCCGCCTTGTAAGCGGCTGTCAGTTCGTTCTTTTCCCGAATCGGAACATAACCGATACCGTTCCAGCGGTTAAAGAGGTCACGAGCCGCTTGGAAATCCGTTTGTTCATCCACATGCACATAGGCTCTGATCTCTTCGATCAACTGTCGCTTCGCTTGCAGATTTTCTACCAGTTTCGGATCCACACCACCGTAGTTCTTTTCCTTGTTGTCAAAGAAATGATCGCACGCAGCACGGAAACGTTTCCATACCTGATCCGATTTTTTACGGGATACCGGACCACTCTCTTTCCACAATTGTTGCAGGCGGATGAGTTCTTCGGTCGTTGCTTTCCAATCCGTGCTACCCATCAAGGCTTCGGCTTGTTCGCACAAGGCCACCTTCTGCTCATAATTACGGGTCATCTGATCCTTGAAATCGTTGTAAAACTCACGTTTGCGGTCAAAGAACTTGTCACAGGCTGCCCGGAAACGTTCGTACACCTTCTGGTTGTCCTTTTTCGAAGCAAAACCAATGGTCTTCCATTCCTTTTGAAGATTTTCCAATTCTTTAGAGGCCTTGTTCCATGCTGCCGCTTCGTTGATTTCACGTTCTGCAATGGCTTCTGCCCGTTCACACAAGCCACTCTTTGCCAGGAAATTGGCTTTTTGCTCCTCTTTCGCCTTTTCAAAGTATTGCTGGTGCTTTTTGTTGATCACCGAAGTGGCGGCCTTGAAACGGTTCCAAATCGATTCGCGGGATTCCCGGTCCACCGGTCCGAATTCCTTCCATTCTTCGTGCAGCTTTTGCAGACGGTTAAACGCACTGATGACGTTTTCTTCGGCTGCCAGGGCTTCTGCCTGCTCGCACAACTGAATCTTGCTGGCCAGATTCTTCTTGAAATCCAGATCACGCAGCTCGTTGTTGATCTTCACATAATCGTAGAACATCTCCACGTGATGCTGATAGGTTTCGTATACATCCTTCACACGGGTTTGCGGAACCGGACCAGTCTCACGCCAACGGGCCTGCAAGGCACGGAATTCGTTAAAAGTCTGATTGATATCGTCTTGCTTTTCAGAAAGCTGTTTGATTTCTTCGATGATCTGCAGTTTGGCTACCAGATTGGATTCCTTCTGCTGCTCTTGGGCCTGCATATAACTTGAGCGCAGGGTTTTGTAACGGGCATACAACTCTTTGAAGCCACGTTCCACTTCTGCAAACGGATTGTTGGACACTTCTTCCTCAACCTGTCCTTCTTCTTCCGCTGCCACTTCCTCCACCGGTGCTGCTGCAGGTTCAACGAAGCCTGCGGCAATTTTTTCACGTTTCAACGCCTTGTAGAAAGAAGCCTTGATAGCATCCGCGCAACGGTACATTTCCTGTTGGTTGCCGCGTTCCAAAACTTCTTCAAACACCCGGAGAATCTCATTCAAGCTTTGCTCGGAAAGATTCATCAGAAGTTCTTCCACCAAAGTTTCGGTTTCTTGTTCTTCTACAAATTCCATCGTAGTTTCGGGGAGGGTTTGGTTATCCACTTCCTCGAATTGCCCGGCGGGGGCAGTGTTTTTCATTTCTTCGCTCATAAGAAAGATTGGTTTTAGTTAAACAACTCGCAAATATACAATATTTATTTTTATTTTTGCGTTATGAGAATAGATATTATCAGCGCTGTTCCGGAATTGCTGGAAAGCCCCCTCAACCACTCGATCATGGCCCGTGCCCAAAAGAAAGGGCTCGTGGAAATCGTGGTCCACAACCTCCACGATTACGGCAAAGGATCCTACAAACAAATCGACGACTACTGCTTCGGAGGAGATGCCGGCATGGTCCTGATGATCGAACCCATTCACCGTTTGATCAGTGACTTACAAAAAGAACGGACCTATGACGAGATCATCTACGTCACCCCGGATGGACCGGTACTGGACCAGCCCATGGCCAACCGCCTGTCCTGCTATGAAAACCTCATCATCCTGTGCGGCCACTACAAGGGTATTGACCACCGTATCCGCGAACACATCATCACCATGGAAATCTCCATCGGAAATTACGTTTTGAGCGGGGGTGAATTGCCGGCAGCCGTCATCTGCGATGCCATCGTCCGCCTGGTTCCGGGCGCACTTTCCGACGAGACCTCTGCCCTGAGCGATTCTTTCCAAGACGAATTGCTGGCTCCCCCGATCTACACCCGGCCCGCGGAGTACAATGGTTGGAAAGTCCCGGATGTACTTTTGTCCGGCAACCCGAAACTCATCAAGAACTGGCAGGAAGAACAGGCCCTGGAACGTACCCGCCTGCTCCGACCTGAATTACTGAATGACAAATAATTAATCCTAACAGGAAATGAATGTTCTGCAGAAAATCTGGAACTTTTACTACGAAGGCATTCGCAGCATGACCCTGGGCCGTACCTTATGGGCATTGGTCCTGATCAAACTCTTCATCATGTTCGTCATCCTTCGAATTTTCTTCTTCAAACCGGCCTTGGCTGACTACGAGACCGAAGAAGCGAAAAGCAACGCAGTAATTGAACAACTTACAAAATAAACCTAAAAGTATAAACCTATGACATCGGACAGTTTGATTCTTCTTTCGCGTCTGCAATTTGCATTGACCGCGATGTATCACTGGTTATTTGTTCCGCTGACGTTAGGCTTGGGCTTCATCATTGCCTTCATGGAGACCAAATACTACCGTTCCGGTGACGAATTCTGGAAAAAAATGACAAAATTCTGGATGAAGCTCTTTGCCATCAACTTTGCCGTCGGCATTGCCACGGGCATCATCCTGGAATTCCAGTTTGGTACCAACTGGAGCAACTACTCGTGGTTTGTCGGGGACATCTTTGGAGCACCCCTGGCCATCGAAGGCATCTTTGCCTTCTTTATGGAAAGCACCTTCTTTGCCGTCATGTACTTCGGCTGGGAAAAAGTCAGCAAAAAGGCACACTTGGTTTCTACCTGGCTGACAGCATTTGGCACGAACCTGTCCGCAGTCTGGATCCTGATCGCCAACTCCTGGATGCAGTACCCGCAGGGCATGGCCTTCAACCCGGACACAGCCCGCAACGAAATGGTCAATTTCTGGGAAGTAGTATTCTCTCCGGTCGCCATGAACAAGATTCTCCACACCGTAACCAACGCATACGTCCTGGCCAGCATCGTGGTCATCGGTGTCTCTGCCTGGTTCCTGCTCAAACACCGCGAACAGCTCCTGGCCCGCAAATCCATCAAGATTGCCTGCATTTTTGGTGCAGCCTCGTTGTTGCTCCTCATCTTCTCCGGTGACGGTTCTGCCTACAACGTAGCCAAAGTACAACCGATGAAACTTGCTGCCATGGAAGGTCTGTACGACGGAGAAAAAGGTGCCAGCCTCGTAGCCTTCGGCATCCTCAACCCCGAGAAAGAAATCTGCGAAGATCCGGCCGTTGCAGAAGATCCCTACTTGTTCAAGATTGCTTTCCCGAAAGCCTTGTCGTTCCTGGCCACCCGTGAAATGGACGGATTCGTACCCGGTATCAACGACATCATCCGCGGAGGATACGAATTCACCGACCGCGATGGCAACACGTACATCGAGCCCTCGTTTGAACAGAAGAAGGCTCAAGGCACCTTGGCTGTCAATGCATTAAAAGACTTCCAAGCAGCCAAAGTTGCGGGAGATGAAACCGCCATGGCGCAAGCTCAGGAAGTACTCGAAGCCAACTTTGACTATTTCGGATACCACTACATTGAAGAGGCAGAAGACCTCGTCCCGAACGTTCCCGTCACCTTCTACGCCTTCCACTTGATGGTAGCATTGGGTATGTTCTTCTTCTTGGTTTTCGGTCTCTACTTCTGGTTTGAACGCAAAAACCAATTGGAAAACAAACGCTGGTTGCTTTACTTGGGCATCCTGAGTGTTCCGTTGGTGTACATCTGTTCAGAATGCGGATGGATTGTGGCCGAAGTCGGTCGCCAACCGTGGACCATCCAAAACCTGTTGCCGGTCAATGCTTCCGTATCCGGTGTTGCATCGGGCAACGTCCTGACCACCTTCATCCTTTTTGCCGTCCTCTTCACCACCATGCTGGTAGTAGAATTGCGCATCATGTTCAAACAAATTAACAAAGGAGCTTAACGATGAATACCTTACATTTCTTGCTACACTATTGGTGGGCCCTGGTATCCCTGCTGGGAGCCATCCTTGTATTCTTGCTCTTTGTCCAAGGTCTGCAAAGCCTCTTGTTGCGGACCGCATCCGACAAAGCCTCCAAAGACCTGGTAGTCAAATACGCAGGCCACAAATGGGAAATCACCTTCACCACCTTGGTAACCTTCGGGGGAGCTGCTTTTGCTTCCTTCCCCTTGTTTTATTCAACCAGTTTCGGCGGAGCTTATTGGTTGTGGATGGCCATCCTCTTCCTGTTCGTCGTACAGGCTGTCTCGTTTGAATTCCGCGATGCCGCCGGCAACCTCCTCGGTGCACGTACCTTCGAAATCCTCCTCTTCCTCAACGGAGCCTTCGGTTCGTTCCTGCTCGGTGTTGCCGTAGCTACCCTCTTCTCTGGCGGATCCTTTGTAATGGAGAAAACTGCCATCACAGACCTGAACGAGCCGGCCATTTCTTATTGGACCAACGGTTGGCACGGTCTGGAAAGCCTGCTCAACCCTTTCAACCTCCTGTTGGGATTTGTGGTTTATTTTGCAGCCCGCACGTTAGCCTTGTTGTACGTCATTTCTAAACAGGACAACGACGAAGGTGCCGAAGCCTTCCGCAACAAATGCCGTCGCCATTTCCCCATTTCCGCAGCAATTTTTGTCCTGCTGTTCGTGGTCTTTGCGTTGTGGCTCTGCCTGCGCAGCGGTTACCGCGAAATTGACGGCACGATGACCGAAGTGGCCTTTGCCTACTGGAACACCCTCTGGACCAACCCGTGGATCTTGATCATTCTGCTGGTGGGTGTTGTGGGAGTCCTCTACGGCATCATCCGTCAATTCCTCCAAAAAGGAGAAGCCCACAACTTCTACTGGGTCGGTGGCGGTGTGGTACTGGCCGTTTGGGCAGTCCTCTTGTCTGCCGGTTTCGGCGGCAATGCCTATTTTATCTCTACCCACGATCCCAGCATGTCCCTGACCCTGGCGAACAGCTCATCCAGCCTCTTCACCCTGCGCGTCATGGCCGTTGCATCCATCGCAATCCCGTTCGTGATCGCCTACATTGCCTGGGCTTGGCGCAAGATGAGATAATTTTCTGCTAAAAATTTGCAGATTCCCTGAATTAAGCTACCTTTGTAGTGTACTAGCAAACTAATACAGTTAGTCACTAAAAAGGTAGTTTAATTTTTTTATACCATGATTGAGATAAAAGACCTGGGATTTAGCTACGGCAAACACCTTGTGTTCAAGAACATTTCGTTGCGCCTGGAAACAGGCAGGATCTACGGACTCTTGGGTGAAAACGGAGTGGGCAAAACAACCCTGTTGCGCCTGCTATGCGGACTGCTGCACAGCCGTCAAGGCAGTTGTTCAATCCAGTTTTCCAACGGAGCCACGTTCAATCCCAAAGATCGTCACCCCGAGTTTCTGAGCCAGTTGTTTTACTTGCCTGAAGTCTTCGAGGCTCCGGCGATGACCGCACGCAACTTTACCCGCAGTCACAGCCTGCTCTACCCGAACTACAGCGAGGAGCTGTACCTGAAATGCATGAACGACTTTGAACTCAACCCCGACAGCCGTTTGGACCACTTGTCCCATGGACAATTGAAAAAGGCCATGATTGCCTTCGCCCTATCTCTCCGCACCGCTCTGCTGCTGCTGGACGAACCGAGCAATGGTTTGGACATCCCCACCAAAAGCCAGTTCCGGAAAGTGATTGCGGAATGTGCCACCGAGGAGACCACCCTGATCATCTCAACGCACCAGGTACGGGACCTGGAAAACCTGATCGATCCCGTTGTAATTTTGGACCGCGAAGGTGTTGTCCTCAATGCTACCCTGGAGGAAATCTCCCAAAAACTTTACTTCTCACTGGAGCCCCAACCTACCGCAGATGCCTTTTACGGGGAGCAGACACTGAATGGATGCTACCAGGTCGCACCGAATCACAACGGTCTGGAAAGCCGTGTCAACCTGGAAATCCTCTTCCAGGCCGCCTTGAACAACAAACAAACCTTCCAAGCACTCTTCCGATCATGAACACCTATTTTCATTTCGCCCGGTTTGTAAAATTACTCCGACAAGACTGGCAAGACTGCTCGCGCAAGTTCTGGATTCTCATCCTTTCCTCAGCAGGTGCCTATTTGGCCTTCTGGCTGTTCTGCTGCCTGCTTTTTGATTTTCACATCGGGACCACCGGCCGCACATTCCTGACGCAGGCCCTGTTCTCGCTCCTGACACTGCTGGCCCCCTACAGCCTATTCCGGCATGCGAACCAGAGACAGAAAGGCTATCTGTTTGGTATCACGCCGGCATCTGCCTTGGAAAAACTCCTCTCCATGCTGCTCATAGGAACTGTCTTCTTTTGTACCATGGAAGTAGCCTCCATCTACACAATCGACTCTCTGCTGAGCCTGCTTCCGACGACCTACGGATTCGAAGGGCATTTGTGGAACAACTTCTTCCACAGCGAAGCCAGTATGCTCAATACGGTCCTGGACTCCCAAAGCTATGAATTCGTCACCTCCGTCGCAGCACCTCCCATGATCTTCAGTCTGATGCTCAAACAATCGTGGTTCATCTACTTCAACATGCTCTTCCGTACGAACAAGATCGGCAACACCATCCTGGTACTGATCGGACTGTCCATCCTTTCCAGCCTCCTGTCGGGTCTGTTTGCGATTGCATCCCTCAACGCCATCGACCTGGAACTGATTGAAGGAACTATCACTACCTCCACCATTTTTGAGCACCTGAGCACATACATCTGGGTTTCCGGCGTACTGACCTACGTGGTTCCCATCCTGTTTTGGGTCCTGACCTATTTCCGTATCAAACGAATCCAATACTAACCATGGACTTCAAAGAACACAAACCCATCTATCTGCAAATTGCAGACACGCTGGGAGACAAGATACTTAGCGGTTTTTGGAAGGAAGGCGACCGCATTCCTTCCGTTCGGGAACTCGGCGCTGAGTTCGGCGTCAATCCCAACACCGTTGCCCGTGCCTACGAGTTTCTCCAGGATCAAGGCATCATCCAGAACCGGCGCGGTATCGGCTTTTTCGTCTGCCCGGACGCTGAGTCCAAACTCACTGAAAAACAACGCAAAACCTTCATTGAGGACGAACTGGAAGAAGTATTTCAAAAAATCAAACAGTTAAACATCTCCGACGAGGAACTCCAAGCGGAGTATAAAAAATGGAAAAACAAGCAAAACTTATCAAAAAACTAGTACATTTGTAGGTATTTTGCTAAAATAGACGACTATATTGAAATCATACAACTTAATTATAAACACATGAAAAGATTCTTTAAAATTTTCACATGGATCGGTGTGCTGATGATTGGCTTCGGTCAATTGATGGCCCAACCGGCGGATCCCAACTCACCGTTGAAAAACGATGAATCTGTTCGTTACGGCAAATTGCCCAACGGACTGACCTACTACATCCAACACAATGCGAAACCCGAACAACGGGCAGAATTCTACTTTGTGGCAGACGTCGGAGCCATCCAAGAAACTCCGGCCCAAGACGGTCTTGCTCACTTCCTGGAACACATGGCTTTGAATGGTTCTCAAAACCTTCCTGGAAAAATGATGTTGGACTACTTCCGCTCGATCGGGGTAGAATTCGGTCGCAACATCAACGCGGGTACCGGCGTGGAACAAACCTCCTACATGTTCAACAACATTCCGGTTCACCGCCAAGGCATCATCGACACCGCGATGCTGGCCTTGCACGATTACTGTGCCTTCGTTACCAACGACTTCAATGAAATCAACAAGGAACGTGGCATCATCGTGGAAGAATGGCGTACCCGCCGCTCGGCAGACTGGCGTATGCACGAACAAGAATTGAAGTACCTGTACAAAGATTCCAAGTATGCTACCTGCACCTTGATCGGTTCCAAAGAAAACCTGGAAACATTCAACCCGCAAGAATTGGTTGACTTCTATAAAAAATGGTACCGTCCGGATCTGCAAGCCATCGTCATTGTAGGTGACATCAACGTAGATGCCATCGAAGCACAAATCAAAGAGATGTTTGCAGACCTCCCGGTTCCGACCACCCCGAACCCGAAAGAATTCTTCCCGGTTCCGGACAACAAAGAACCCATCGTTGCCGTTCTCACTGACCCGGAAGCCCGCAACACCAAAGCAACCATCTACTTCAAGAGTGTACCCCTTCCGAAAGAATACAACAATTTGGGAGTTGCCTACCTCAACGATATGGTAGAATACATCATTTCTTCTGTATTGAATGAACTGATGGAAGAAATTGCCCAACGTCCGGATGCACCCTTCTTGGGCGGTGGTGCCGGTTTTGGAGCAATCTGCAACACCTGCGACGCCATGATTGGTACCATTGCAACCCGCGACGGCGAAATCCTTCCCGGTTTCGAAGCCTTGATGGTGGAATTTGAAAAAATCAAACGCTTTGGTATGAGCGATGCCGAAGTGGAACGTGCGAAAAACAACTTCATCAACTATTTGGATCGCGCAAGACAACGCGCAGAAGGCCGCACCAACGACGAATTGGTTCAACCCCTGATCAACCACTTCTTGCAAAACAGTCCTTACATGACTCCGGAATACGAATACGAAGTAGCTTCCGGTTATGCACAAATGTTGAATGCAATGACCTTGAACCAAATCACTGCCCAACTGAACTTGCAAGACAACGCAGTCATCATCTACAACGCTCCGGAACGCGAAGGTCTGACCCACCCGACCGAGGCTGATTTCGTAGCCGTTATGGAAAAAGTCCGCAACGCGGAAATTGCTGCCAACGCAGAAGAAAACATCCCTACCGAATTCATGAATGCCGACGCGTTGAAAGGTTCCAAAGTGAAGAAAACCCAAGAAGGCGTATTCGGAACCACCGTATGGACCTTGAAAAACGGTATCAAAGTTTACCTCAAACACACCGACTTCAACAAACAACAAGTGTTGTTCAACTTGTCCGCTCCCGGTGGTCGTTCTTTGATCGAAACCGAAGACCTGGCCAACTTTGAAAGCAACATCTACAGCACCATCATGGGCTCTGCCGGTGTATCTGATTTCTCTGTAAACGTATTGGGCAAAATGCTGGCTGGTAAAAGCGTGAACGTGCATGCCTCTATCGGAAACTTCGAACAAAGCTTGAGTGGCTCTTTCGCTCCCCAAGATATGGAAGAAGCCTTCCAATTGCTCTACTTGTTTGTAACAGATCCCCGCTTCGAAGAAAGCGAAATCCAAGCCGGTTTGAACCAATTGGCATCCATCCTCCCCAACTTGCTCGGTCAACCGAACTTTGTTTACCAACGCGAACTCCTGAATGCACTCTACGGTGGCAACGAACGCCGCGAATTCATCAGCGAAGCAATGTTGAGCAAAATTGACTTGCAACGCATGAAAGAAGTATTTACACACTTGTTCTCCAACTTCAAAGGTGCAGAACTCGTGATCGTAGGTAACTTCGACGAAGCTGCATTGAAACCGATGGTTGAAAAATACATTGGTTCATTGCCCGTAGCCCGCAAACCGTACAAAGTGATTGACCGCAACGACAGCTTTGTCCGTGGTAACGTAGAACGTCATTTCACCACTCCGATGACCACTCCGAAAACAACAGTCGGTTTCATTCTGAGTGCGGATATGCCCTACACTTTGAAGAATGAATTGACCATTTCAGCCATGAACTACATCCTGGATGTTGTTTACACCGAAACCATCCGCGAAGAAGAAGGAGGTACTTATGGCGTATCAGCATTCGGCTACTTGACCCCGAAGCCGCAACCGGTGGCCATGTTGCAAATCCAATTCGATACCAACGAAGAAAAGGCTCCGGTATTGACCCAAATGGCAAAAGACGGTTTGAGAAGCATTGCTGAAAATGGTGTCAGCGCTGAAGATTTGAGCAAAGCAACCGAAAATATGTTGAAAAACATCCCGGAAGAACGCATTAACAACAGCTACTGGTTCAACACCATCACCACTTACCTGGACTACAATGCAGATATGGATTCCAACAAAGAGGAAATCATCCGCAGCATTACTCCCGAAGATGTACAAGCCATGGCAGCAGCCTTGCTGAACTCCGGCAACTTCATCGAAGTAATCATGAACCCTGCCAAATAATCCAGCAGCTGGATCTGAGCAAAAGTGGCCGTCATTGCGGCCACTTTTTTTATATGATTCAAACGGATCGTCTCTCCAGCATACCGGAAGACCGTTCACAAAAAAAGGGAACGACCGAAGTCATTCCCTTGTATGCATTATCAGAAAATAATTCTGAGGGCTCTGTTACCAACCCAGGATGTAAGCGAAAATCAACGGTGCCACGATGGTTGCATCGGACTCTACGATGAATTTCGGTGTATCAACATCCAATTTACCCCAGGTAATCTTTTCGTTCGGAACAGCACCGGAATAAGAACCGTAAGAGGTCGTAGAGTCTGAAATTTGGCAGAAGTATTTCCAGAGCGGAACATCATGCCATTCCAAGTCTTGAGCCATCATCGGCACTACGCAGATCGGGAAGTCTCCGGCAGTACCACCACCAATTTGGAAGAAACCAACACCTTCTCCACCCGCGTTTTCACGGTACCATTCGGTCAGGAAAATCATGGTTTCAATACCGTTCTTCACCAAGTCCGGTTTGAATTCTCCACGGATTACGTGAGCCGTAAAGATGTTTGCTGTTGTACAGTCTTCCCAAGCGGGAACCACGATCGGAATGTTCTTTTCGCAAGCAGCCAGTACCCAGCTGTCTTTCGGGTCAATTTCGTAATATTGTTCCAATACACCGCTGCGGATCAGTTTGTACATGAATTCGTAAGGAAGGAGGCGTTCACCTTTCTTGGCTGAGTCTTCCCATACTTCCAACAAGTGGCGTTCCAAACGGCGGAAAGCTTCTTCTTCCGGGATGCAGGTGTCGGTAACACGGTTCAGGTGTTGGTCCAGCAACTCTTTTTCTTGTTCCGGAGTCAGGTCACGGTAGTTCGGGACACGTTTGTAGTGTGAGTGAGCCACCAAGTTCATGATGTCTTCTTCCAAGTTGTTTGCCGAGCAAGAAACGATGTGAATCTTGTCTTGACGGATCATTTCTGCCAAAGAAATACCCAACTCAGCAGTACTCATAGCACCCGCCATGGCCAACATCATCTTGCCTCCACGTTGGATGTGTGCGTCATACGCTTTGGCTGCATCCACCAGCGAAGCCGAGTTGAAGTGACGGTAATGGTGCGTGATAAATTGAGAAATAGGTCCTCTGTTTTCCATACGATTTATCTTTTTGATTAGACAATAACATTAATGCGCGAATTTATTAAAATTTCTTAAATTTGCGGGAATTTTAACGCAATATTCGGCGATTTATGTTGAGAAAAGAAAACATTCCTTCCTTAGAAAATTGGGAAACGCCTTTCTACTACTATGACCTGGATCTGTTGGATCAAACCCTGGGTGCTTGTCGCCGGGAGTTGGATCGGTACGGATACAGCGCCCACTTTGCGTTGAAAGCGAATGCCGAATCCCGCATATTGGAACGCATCCGGCAGGCCGGTTTTGGAGCAGATTGCGTCAGTGGCAACGAAGTGGCATTGGCCGTCCGTTCCGGCTTTGCCCCGGAAAAGATTGTCTTCGCCGGCGTCGGGAAATCCGACCGTGAAATCAACATCGGCTTGGAAACCGGCATCTTCTCCTTCAACTGTGAGTCCATCCCGGAAATTGAAGTCATCGGAGCGTTGGCTGCAGCCCAGGGAAAGACCGCCCGCATTGCCCTGCGCATCAACCCGGATGTGGATGCACACACCCACCAGTACATCAGTACCGGCAAAAAGGAGAACAAATTCGGCATTGCTCCGTGGATGTTCGAACAAGCCCTGTCTGTGATCCGCAACACCCCTTCGGTCGAACTCATTGGCCTGCACTTTCACGTAGGATCCCAAATCACGGACCTGTCGGTGTTCAGCACCTTGTGCAAACGCGTGAACGAGATCCAGCAATGGTTTGTGGAACGCGGTGTTGCATTGCCGCATCTGAACCTGGGTGGCGGCCTGGGCATCAACTACGAACAGCCGGCAAACGATCCCATTCCCGATTTCAAAGGTTGGTTCGAACAAGTGCACCGCCACTTGTGCCCCCTGCCCGGACAACAAATCCATTTTGAACCGGGCCGTTCCCTGGTCGGACAATGTGGACATTTGATTTCCAAAGTTCTGTATGTAAAAGAAGGGCTGGAAAAGAACTTCCTCATCCTGGATGCCGGCATGAACGATTTGATCCGTCCGGCCTTGTACCAGGCCCATCACCGGATCGAAAATATCTCCGCCAACCGCCGCACCGAGGCAGAAACTCATCCAGAAACCATCACCTACGAGGTGGTCGGTCCTGTTTGTGAATCCTCGGATTTATGGGAACACGAAGCCCATCTTCCGGCTTCCCGTCGGGGCGATCTGGTTGCTCTGCACAGTTCAGGCGCCTACGGACAAGTCATGGGAATGCGGTACAACCAACGGGATTTGGCCCCGGCACACTACTCCGACGAACGGATGTAACGACCGAACAAAAGAAAATTAAACGATATAAACGAAGAGAAAGATATGTTTGAGAACCTAATTGACAAACTTGAGCACTCCTTCAAGCTCATCAAGGGACAAGGAAAAATTACCGAAATCAACATTGCGGAAACCCTGAAAGAAGTTCGCCGCGCTTTGTTGGACGCCGACGTAAGCTACAAAATCGCAAAATCATTCTGCGACGATGTCAAGCAAAAAGCCTTGGGCCAAGACGTACTGAAAGCGGTTCGTCCGGATCAGATGATGATCAAAATTGTACACGACGAATTGACCTCCTTGATGGGTAGCGAAGCCTCCGACATCAACATCAAAGGCAACCCCGGTGTCGTTCTGGTTTCCGGTTTGCAAGGTTCCGGTAAAACCACTTTCTCTGGAAAACTGGCCTTGAATTGCAAAACCAAACGCGGTCTGAAAGTCATGCTCGTTGCCGGTGACGTTTATCGTCCTGCGGCAATTGACCAATTGAAAGTGCTGGGCGAACAGGTAGGCGTGTACGTGTACAGCGAAGAGGGCGTCAAAGATCCGGTTGCCATTGCTCAGAATGCCATTGCCATGGCGAAACGAGAAGGTTACTCCCTGGTCATCGTCGATACCGCCGGACGTCTGGCCATTGACGAGGAAATGATGCGCGAAATCGAACAAGTCAAAGAAGCCGTACGTCCGACCGAAACCTTGTTCGTGGTCGACGCCATGACCGGTCAGGACGCTGTTGAGACCGCCCGTGTCTTCAACGAACGCCTGGACTTCGACGGTGTGGTACTGACAAAAATGGATGGGGACACCCGTGGGGGTGCTGCCCTCTCCATCAAAGCCGTGGTGCACAAACCGATCAAATTCATTTCCGCAGGGGAAAAGATGGACGCCCTGGACATCTTCCACCCGAAACGGATTGCGGACCGGATTCTGGGCATGGGGGACATCGTTTCCTTGGTAGAAAAGGCCCAAGAACAATTCGACGAAGAAGAAGCCCGCAAACTCCAACGGAAATTGGTAAAAGACCAATTCACCTTGTGGGACTTCTACGAACAGATCCAATCCATCAAAAAGATGGGGAACATCAAGGATTTGGCTTCCATGATTCCGGGGGTTGGCAAAGCCCTCAAAGACGTGGATATTGACAACAACTCGTTCAAAGGCATTGAAGCCATCATCCTGTCCATGACTCCCTACGAGCGGGAAAATCCCCAAATCATCAACGGTAGCCGCCGACGCCGGATTGCCGACGGTAGTGGCACCAGCATCAACGAAGTGAACCGCCTGCTCAAACAATTCGAAGATACCCGAAAAGTCATGAAGACCGTCGCAGGCGGAGGCATGCGCAAAGCGATGCAAATGGCGCGTACAGCCAAACACAGAAGATAATTGATCACCACATAGCACAAAGGCAAAACCATGATTCTGATTAACGGAAAAGAAACTGCTGCAAACCTGAAAAAGGAGATTGCCCGAAACGTTGAAGACCGCCTGGCTGCGGGAAAACGGGCACCTCACCTGGTTGCCATCCTGGTCGGCAACAACGGTGCAAGTATGACCTACGTAGCCAACAAGGAAAAGGCCTGTGCCCAGGTAGGTTTTAAATCCACCGTCCTGACCTATCCCGACACAATTTCCCAAGAAGAGTTGATTGCGGAGATTCAAAAGCTGAACAATGATGCAACCGTGGATGGTTTCATTGTCCAACTACCTTTGCCGAAACACATTGATGAACAAAGTGTCATTGAATCCATTGATCCCCGGAAAGACGTGGACGGTTTCCACTCGGTCAATGTCGGCAACATGACCTTGGGACTACCCTGTTTCGTATCAGCAACTCCTCACGGAATCATGGAACTGCTCAAGGCTTACGAAATCGACACCAAGGGCAAGCATTGTGTCATTTTGGGCCGTAGCAACATTGTCGGCCGCCCCATGGCCAACCTGCTTTCCCAAAAAACCTATCCGGGCAACTGTACCGTGACCGTCTGCCACAGTCTGACTCCCAACATCAAAGATCTGACCTTACAAGCAGACATCATCATTGCAGCCATCGGTGTGCCGGAGTTTCTGAAAGGCGATATGGTAAAAGAAGGGGCTGTTGTCATTGATGTCGGCATCACTCGTCTGCCGGCAGACAATGAAAAGGGCTACCGCATTGTGGGCGACGTAGCCTTTGATGAGGTGGCTCCCAAATGTTCCCACATCACCCCCGTTCCCGGAGGTGTAGGGCCCATGACCATCATTTCCTTGATGAAAAACACCTTGCGTGCCGCAGAAATCAACGAAAAATAACCTCTATTCCAGAAAAAAAGGGGATGACCGTAAAACTCGGCCATCCCCTTTTCTGTTTTCATACTGTTCCTCTACACGGTCATCCAAAAGAGGGACTCCAAGTAAATGACAACGACTCCTGCAAGATAGCCCAGCAAAGCCAACAAACTTACATGCTTGAAATACCAACCAAAGTCGATCCTCTCAAGACCCATTGCAATAACCCCTGCTGCAGAACCGATGATCAGGATACTTCCCCCTACACCCGCACAATAAGTCAACAGCAACCAGAACAATCCATCTTGAGCAAATGCTTGCAGATAAGCGGGGTCGGCACTGGCTGCAATCACCTCCGGCGAAGCGATGGGATACATACCCATACAGCCTGCCACCAAAGGCACGTTATCCACCACCGACGACAGCATACCCACCGCTGTGGAAATGGTAAACACCTCATGCACATTCTGGTCCAAATAATTGGCTACTGATCCAAGAATCCCGGCACTCTGCAGGCCTGCAACAGACATCAAAATACCCAAGAAAAAGAGAATCGTAGGCATATCGATGTGTTTCAATACTTTCGAAACCCGGTTCTTGATGCTCTCTTCAATCTCCCGCTTCCGACCGTACACAATCTCGGTAAGCACCCACAAACCACCCAGCACAAACATCACACCTACATACGGGGGCAATCCCGTCAAAGTTTTGAAGACGGGAACCGAAAGCAGGCCCAAAACACCGGCAAAAAAGATTCCCCGGCTGAAACGTTTGCCGACACCTTGGGGCAAACGGAGTTCCAGGGGCTGCGACGAAAGGTTGTCTCCATGACTTTTCCGGAACCGGAACGAGGTAATGAAGAGGGGAACAAACAAAGAAACCAGACAAGGCAAAACCAAATATGCCATCAAAGGCACCGTGGTCACATGGCCCCGCATCCAGAGCATGATGGTCGTGACATCGCCAATCGGTGACCAGGCGCCCCCACTGTTGGCAGCAATGATGATAATACCCGAAAAAATCCAGCGGTCCTGGGGTTTGGCAATGATTTTTCGAAGCATCATAATCATGACAATGGTAGTTGTCATATTGTCGAGCACGGCGGACATAAAAAATGTAATGCCTGCCATCAGCCAAAGAAGCCGGAATTTATTGCGGGTTGTGATGTACTGGGTAATGATGTAGAATCCTCCATGCATATCAATGAGGTCTACGATTGTCATCGCACCGATGAGAAACAGCAGTGTCTCACAGGTACTACCCAAGTGTTCCATCAATTGGGCCCCGGTATCTGCCTGCGGGCCCATCAGGGCATAGACTGACCAAATCAGCCCGAACATCACGAGCGAAGAAGCGGCCTTATCAATTTTAAGTTTGTGCTCAAGCGCAATGCACGCATAACCGAGCACAAAGATTACAATCATCCATGTTATCATTTGTGATCCGTTTTAAGTTAAGAAATGTGTTCAGAAAATAGTTCGCGAGAACCGCAATCAGCAAACGGTTACGGACCTAAATGATAATTCGCTCCAATGCATAGACATATTTGTCCACGCTTCTGGACGCAAGAATGAAAAGGTGGCTACGGTATTTATAATAGAGAAGGGGCTTTGCAAAACAAGCCCCTTGTTTTTCTTTACGGGCAGCGCCGTGAGACGAAAAGGAATGCGACTTCCCTCCCTTCGTTCTTGAAACAGGATCCAAAACCGGACTCGGAGGGGTTGCAGAAACGACAGCATCACCAGGGGTAAAGACACCCGACAAGTTATCGTCCGCAGATGAGACCACGTTCTCCTGCCAACATGAAACACTGGATTCTACAGACGCAGAGCGCTCGGAGACTACCGAACCCAGGACCAGGATTGCTAACAGGAATACCAACTTTTTCACGGCGCAAATTCTACTCTGCTGCGTGTTCCTTTCTCAGCAGATCCAACACAGTTTTAACCGGATTGAAGGTCAACAGCGGCACTTCCACAAATACCGTATTCCAATTGCTCATGGAACCGTTCCACAAACCCGGCAATTCTTGGGCCTTCAAAACACGGCCTTCGTAACTTTTCTCGCTGATAAAACCGGTCTTCGGATCCACAAAGGCCTCCAAATCATATTTGGTTCCATCGTAACGACGCAAAGAGCAAACCAAATCCACGGGATTGAAGTGCGTAGAAGCGGCCTTTGCTGCCTGTACGCCGGCATCGTCAGGATTCAATTGGGCTCCTTCGAGAATTTGCAACGACGTCGTACCATCTTCCTCGCGGATCACAAACGGGCCGCCACCCGGTTCCCCTTCGTTCTTGACCATTCCGCAAACACGGATCGGACGGTCCAACTTTTGGCGAAGCAGGGCAACCAGTTCATCGCCCTCTACCTCCGGCAACTGAATCAGGAAGGAATCTGCCAGGTAAGCACGCACCTCGCAGCAGAATGCTGCATCCCGTTCCCCGGCTTCCAGACGACGCAAATAGTCAAACGCCTTTTCACGCAGGCGCAGGAGTTCGCCGACCAGAATTCGTTTCCAATGGACGGTTGTCGGCAACAATTCTTCTCGAACGACGTTATCAATGTTTTTGATGATGGCAATGTCCGAATCCAGGGCATTCAGATTGCGCAGCAAGGCGCCGTGTCCACCCGGTCGGAACAACATCGTACCATCCTCTTTCAGGAACGGTGTATTGTCCTCATTGGCCGCAACGATATCGGTCTCCGGATCCTGCGTCGAGAACGACACATGGTAACGGCAACCAAAGCGTTCCTCATAGTAAGGCAATACCTGATTCAGCAACGCACGAAAGCCCTCGAGGTGCTCAGGAGAAGCGGTAAAATGCAGGTAGGCATTGCCCTCCTGATCCGCAGCGTATTCAGCCGCTTCCACCAAATGTTCTTCAAAAGCCGTCCGTACTTGATTTTCATAGGCATGGAAAAGGATTTGGCCTTTCGGACGAGCGCCATAATTGTAGCCCTGACCGTTTTCGCTAACCAAGACTTTGTTCAGAGCGGACAAACAGCCTTCATTCGTCTGCAAGTCATCAGAACCGAAAAGGGATGCAGTATAGAACGGGAATCGTTGTAAATTCAGAAGGAAACGTTGGGCTGCCGGCTTCAAATCCGACGGTTGTGCTCCTGCTTCCAGGGCTTCTTTGGCCTCAAACAAATCCTTGAACATCCGGGAAGCTGCTCCGGATGCCGGAACAAATTTGATCAAAGATCCCTGGAATGCTTCGCGGATTGCCAAGGCTGCAGTTTGTTCCTCCGCGGTCATACAACGGATACCGGCTCCCGGTACGGCCGCTGCCAGGACATTCAAATAAGGAAAACCACTGCGGTAATTCGCCAATTGTTTTTCGATTCTTTCGTTTTGCATATCGATAAAATTAAGAGGTTGAGCTATTTGTTGAAATGGTAAAGTTACGATTCTTTTTCGGTGAAGTCAAAAGAAAACTCATGCCGAAAATAAAAAGTGGAGCGAAACTCCTCAAACTGCGCTGGAGCAGTCTTCAAACGCTGACTGATGGCGGGTACATCAAACACCTGCTCAAAACGGCGGGCCAAGGCCTGGTTGCTTTCTTTCCGCAATTCACAAAGGGACCAGACAGGCAAGTTCCCCTGCTCAGAGACAGGCTGAAATGCCTTCAGCGACTCCCAACCAAAGTGAGCAGCCAAGGCACGAACCACGCCAACCGTACCATTGACCTTCCCTTCGTAAGAATAACCGGCAATGTGGGGGGAAGCCACGTCCGCACAGGCCAACAAATCTTCATCCAGATCCGGCTCTCCGGGCCATACATCCAGCACCAAACCTCCCAAACGACCCTGTGTCCGTGCGCGAATCAAGGCAGACGCTTCCGCTACAGGCCCCCTTGAACTGTTGATCAGGATTGCCTGCGGCTTCATCGCCGCCAAAAATGCATCCCCAATCATACCGCGGGTGGTCTCATCCAACGGCACGTGCACCGTCACCACATCGGACTCTGCCAACAAGGTCTCCAAATCGACAAACGGAGAACAGGCCAATGCCTCCCCGTATTCAGCCTTCTCACGAGGCGGATCACAACGAAGCACCCGATACCCCAAGGCCTCTGCCAAACAGGCCACACGACTGCCGACATGACCTACTCCGATAACCCCAAAGGTCCGTCCCTGAGCCCAGATACCGTCCGGATCCGGGGACAGCACCCCGGTTCCACGCGTCACGAGTCCATACAAAGCGGTAAAAACATATTGCATCACTCCCCCGGCATTACAACCCGGGACATTCGCAAAAGCAATGCCCATCTGCTGCAGAGCAGGCAAATCCACGTGGTCCGCCCCAATCGTTGCCGACCCGACAAACTGGACGGAAGACCCTTCCAGCAAATCCCGGTCGCACCGGGTCCGGGTCCTTACCAGGAGTGCATCGGCATCGCACACCATCCCGGCATCAATGGCACTGCCTTTGGAAAAACGAACCTCGGCAAACGGCTCAAGAACCCCATCCAAGAACGGGATGTCCTGGTCTACAACAATCTTCATCGCAAGACAATTTTTTTGATAGTTCCCAAACCGACCCGCTGGTTGATCTGTTTGCAATAATAATCCAGCGAACCTTGCAACATATACCGCAAGGCTGAGGAAGAAATATGACAATATAAGATGTTATTCTTTACGTATTTGCGAACTGTTGCCAACCGGACCGGCTCGTCCACCACAGTGTTCCAAGCATCCAGGATATCCGCGTGCAACAACCCGGTCTGCCAACCCGATTCCTGAATCAGCAGCGGCAACAACTCTTTCAACAATTTCGGTTCCTGACGTTCCATGTTACTCCTCTGTACTTCCGATGACTTCGCCGTTCTTGACTTGAAAAAAACAATGTTCACGCGTCACAGAACCCACTACTTTTTCCAAACGGACCTTGTTGCTGTCCGTGATGAAAATCTGACCAAAATCCTCACGGGATACCAACTCCACCAGGAACTCTACCCGACTCATGTCCAACTTGTCAAACACATCATCCAGGAGCAGAATGGGACTGAAACCGTAGCGTTCCCGCATCAAAGCAAATTGTGCCAGTTTCAAGGCCGTCAGGAAGGTCTTCTGCTGGCCCTGCGAACCGCTCTTCCGAAGAGGATGGCCATTCAGGGAGAAATCAAAATCATCCCGTTGCACCCCTACGGAGGTATAGCGAAGCACACGGTCCCGCTGACGGGCATCGTGAAACACATCGGCCAGCGGAGCCCGCAAGGCATCCGATTCGTACGCGATGGAAACGGTCTCTTTTCCACCGCTGAGTTGGCTGTAATATTCCGAAGTCCATCGGTTCAGAGAGGCTGCAAGAGCCGCCCTTTGACGGGCCACCGGCTCTCCATACTGCACCAGCATCTGGGTAAATGCTTCCAACAGACCCTCGTCCAAACGATCCTCCTTCAGTAATTTGTTCCTTTGTTGTAAAGTCCTGTTGTACAATTTGATAGCTCTAAGGTATTGGGAGTCCGTCTGGGACAGAATCATGTTCATCAACCGACGACGCTCTTCTCCAGAATCCTGGATCAGCGATGTATCCGTCGGAGACACCGCCACAATCGGCAGCAACCCGATGTGATCCGACAGACGCGACAGGGTTTTGTCATTCCGACGCAGGGTCTTTTCCCCATCCGGGCGAACCGAAATGGCAATTTTTTCCGGCAGACCTTCCTTGCTGTAATCACCGTGCAACGCACATTCGGACTGTCCGTAACGACAGATGAAACGATCCTGTAACGGCAGGAAACTCTTGGTCATGGACAAGTAATGCACCGCCTCCAGCAGATTCGTTTTTCCCGCCCCGTTTTCGCCGGTAATGCAGTTCAATTTGGGCGAAAAACGCACCTCCGCATGCGCAATGTTCTTAAAGTTACTTAGTATAATCCGATTCAAGTACATACATCAAGATTTGTGCCGATTGCGTAAGCAAAGATATGAATAAATAACAAAATAATAATTGGGGTTTTCACTTTTTGTTTTAATTTTGCGCAAATATGTAAAAACCATAAATAGAGATGGCACAGAACACGAAAAATCAACCGAATGAGGCCAACGAGGCCGTAGGACAGGTGGTTTCCAAAGCGGAACTTTTCCTGGAAGCAAACAAAAAGAAAATCACGATCATCACCTTGGCGATCGTAGCAGTCGTAGCAATCGTTTTACTCTTCAACCAATTCTACACCAAACCGTTGAAGGCTGAAGCTGAAGCACAAACTTTTGTTGCTGAACAGTATTTCCGCGCGGACAATTTCGAAGCGGCTCTGAAAGGTGACGGCAACGCACTCGGATTCGAGCAAATCATTGACGAATACGGCAACAATGCCGGAGCGGCTGTTTACTTCTACGCCGGTATCTGCGAATTGCAATTGGGCAACTATGCAGCAGCCGTAGATTACTTGTCAGCGTACAATGGAAAAGATCCCATCCTGAAAGCACGCGCACTCTGCTGCATCGGTGACGCTTACGTAGGTCTGGAACAATTCGAGAAAGCTGTACGCTACTTCTTGGACGCTGCCAATGTAATTGACAACGAATTCGTTGCAGCTTACTTGCTCAAAGCGGGTATCATTTACGAAGAAATGGGTAAACCAGCTGAAGCCTTGAAGCAGTACGAAATCATCAGAACCAAATACGGCAACACCTACGAAGGCCGCGAAATCAACAAATACATCACCCGTATCCAAGTGGCTGAATAATCATGGGAAGAGCATTTGAATTCCGTAAAGAACGCAAGTTCAAACGTTGGGGCAACATGGCCCGCGTATTTACCCGTTTGGGCAAAGAAATCACCATTGCAGCCAAATCCGGTGGTCCGGATCCCGACAACAACCCCCGTCTCCGCACCTTGATTCAAACGGCACGCAGTGAAAACATGCCGAAAGACAACATCGAGCGTGCAATCAAACGTGCTTCGGAAAAGGACAAAGGAGACTACAAGGAAGTAGTTTACGAAGGATACGGCCCGCACGGTATTGCATTCCTGATTGAGACCGCTACTGACAACCCGACCCGTACCGTTGCCAACATCCGCAGCTACCTGAACAAGGCAGGCGGATCACTCGGCACTTCCGGAAGCGTGGATTTCATGTTTGAACACAAATGTGTTTTCAAAATGAAAAGCGAAAATCCCGTGGATATGGAAGAACTCGAACTGGAACTCATTGACTACGGCGGAGAAGAAGTTTTCCAAGACGAAGACGAAAGCATCGCAATCTACGCACCGTTTGAATCCTTCGGTCAAATCCAAAAATTCATCGAAGACAACGGTTATACCCTGGTATCCGGTGGTTTCGAACGGATCCCGACCGTAGAGCTCAAACGCCTGGGCGCTGACGAACGTGCCGGTCTGGAAAAACTCATCGAAAAACTCGAGAACGACGAAGATGTACAAAACGTATATCACACCATGTCCCTCGCAGAATAATACTGAAACACAAACCTTTTTATCAATAGAGTTATGGAATTAACACACATTGAGCACATTGGAATCGCTGTCAAATCTCTGGAAGAAGCTATTCCCTACTACGAAAACATTCTCGGTTTGAAATGTTATGCCATCGAAGAAGTGGCTGACCAAAAAGTAAAAACCGCTTTCTTTAAAATTGGTCAAACCAAAATCGAATTGCTGGAAAGCACCTCTCCGGACGGTACCATCGCCAGCTTTATCGAAAAACGCGGTGAAGGTATCCACCACATCGCATTTGCAACCAACGATGTAACTGCAGCCCTGGCAGATGCCGAAGCAAAAGGTGTTCGTCTGATTGACAAAGCACCCCGCAAAGGCGCAGAAGGTCTGAACATTGCATTCTTGCACCCGAAATCAACCATCGGCGTATTGACCGAATTGTGTGAAGATCCGAACAACAAATAATCATTATCTAAAATACAAATTATGAGCCAACAGCTTGAACAAGTAAAGGCTTTGATCAGCCTCCGCGAAAAAGCGCGTTTGGGTGGTGGTCAAAAGAGAATTGACTCCCAACACCAAAAAGGAAAATTCACTGCTCGTGAAAGAATCAACATGCTCCTCGATGAAGGTAGCTTTGAAGAATTCGATATGTTCGTAACCCACCGTTGTACGAACTTCGGTATGCAAGCCACCACCTTCCTGGGTGACGGTGTTGTAACCGGTTACGGTACCGTTGCAGGACGTTTGGTTTACGTATTTGCACAAGACTTCACCGTATTCGGTGGTTCATTGTCTGAAACTTTGGCAATGAAAATCTGCAAAATCATGGACCAAGCCATGAAGATGGGTGCTCCGGTGATCGGTTTGAACGACTCTGGTGGAGCTCGTATTCAAGAAGGTGTAAACGCATTGGCAGGTTACGCAGAAATCTTCCAACGCAACATTTTGGCTTCTGGTGTTGTTCCGCAAATTTCTGCCATCCTCGGACCTTGCGCGGGTGGTGCTGTATACTCTCCGGCATTGACCGACTTCAACATCATGACCAAAGGTACCAGCTACATGTTCTTGACTGGTCCGACCGTTGTGAAATCAGTAACCGGTGAAGACGTTACCCAAGAACAATTGGGTGGTGCAAGCGTTCACGCAACCAAGAGTGGTGTGGCTCACTTCGCAGTTGATACCGAAGAAGAAGCCATCGCTACCATCCGTGAACTGTTGAGCTTCCTGCCTCAAAACAACATGGAAGAACCCCCGTACTTGCCGACCGACGATGCCATCGACCGTTTGGAAGACTCTTTGAACGAAATCATTCCGGACAGCCCGAACAAACCGTACGACATGTACGAAGTGATTGGTGCAATCGTGGACGACGGCCGCTTCCTCGAAGTTCACCGCGACTACGCTAAGAACATCATCGTAGGTTTCGCACGCTTCGGTGGTACAGCTGTAGGTATCGTTGCCAACCAACCGAAAGTATTGGCCGGTGTATTGGACAACAACTCTTCTCGTAAAGCTGCCCGTTTTATCCGCTTCTGCGACGCATTCAACATTCCGTTGGTTACCCTCGTTGACGTTCCTGGCTTCTTGCCCGGTACCCAACAAGAATACGGTGGAATCATCCTCCACGGTGCTAAATTGCTGTACGCATACGGTGAAGCTACCGTTCCGAAAGTTACCGTTACCCTGCGTAAATCATACGGTGGAGCTTACTGCGTGATGAGTAGTAAACACCTCCGTGGTGATATCAACTATGCATGGCCGACTGCAGAAATCGCCGTAATGGGTCCTTCAGGAGCTATCGGCATCCTCTATGGTAAAGAAGTGGCTGCTGCTGAAGATCCGGTTGCATTTGCAGCTGAAAAAGAAAAAGAATACAGAGATGCATTTGCTAACCCGTACAACGCAGCGAAATACGGTTACATCGATGACGTGATCGAACCGAGAAACACCCGTTTCCGCGTAATTCGCGCCCTCGAACAACTTTCAACCAAGAAATTGGCCAACCCGGCTAAGAAACACGACAACCTCCCGTTGTAGTCAAAACCATTTAACCAATTGAAAATGAAACACATCAAATCATTGTTCATTGCAGGTTTTGCCTTGATGGGACTCGGCTTGAGCGCACAAAACCAAAGCGACATGCGTTTGAACGAATACTTGGTCATCAACACCGATGATTTCCAAGATGACTTCGGACAACAAAACGCTTGGTTTGAGTTGTTCAACATCTCCTATGGCACTGTAAATATCGGCGGATGCTACCTGTCCAACGATATCAACAACCTGCGCAAATACATCATCCCCAAAGGCGACGTATTGACCCAAATCAAACCGCGTCAACACGTACTCTTCTGGGCGGATAACCAACCGTTCCGTGGTACCTTCCACGTGAACTTCACACTGGCAGAATCCGATACCTTGTACTTTGTCAGCAGTGACGGACGTACCATCATCGACCGCATTGCTATCAACAAGGCGTTGCAACCGAACAAATCTGCGGGTCGTATCCAAGACGGCGTCGGTAGCCAAGACGGTAAAGGAGAAGGTTGGCAAATCATGGAAAAGACCTCTCCCAGCACCAACAATGCCGGTGTGAATGCAAAGAGTAAAAGTTCCATCATGGCAGAACAGGACCCGTACGGTGTCCTGATTGCAATCACAGCGATGTCTGTGGTATTCCTTGCCTTGATTATCCTCTACTTTGTCTTCAAGTTCATCGGTCGCTTGGCTGTTCGCAACCAACAAACCAAATCTGACATTGCTACTGAAGGTAAGATCACTACGGTAAAAGCGGAAGACAACACAGGAGAAGCCATCGCGGCGATTTCAACTGCGTTGTACCTGTATGCTGTTGACAACGAAGCTCACGATGAAGAAAGCTTCCAAATCACCATGCGTCACACCGACCGCAGCTACTCTCCTTGGAGCTCGAAGATTTACACCTTGAGACAAAATCCCCAAGTTAAAAAGAATTAACGGATAACCAGAAAACGATTATGAAAGAATATCAATTGAAAATCAATGGTAATGATTACAACGTCATTATCAAAGAGGTAGAGGACAGTACCGCAGATGTTGAAGTGAACGGTACCCCCTATCGTGTAGAATACGAAAAACCGATCACCAAACAAGCCAAGAAAACCATCAAGAGCGTTACTCCTGTTGCCAGACCGGCTGCTGCCGCTCCGACCGCAGCACCTGCGGCTAAACCCGCTGCTGCTCCTGCAGCAGGTGGTGCTGGTGCAACTGTTACCTCACCCCTCCCGGGTATCATCCTGGACATCGCTGTAAAAGAAGGTGATGTGGTGAAGAAAGGTCAAAAAGTGGTAGTTTTGGAAGCGATGAAGATGGAAAACGTCATCGAATCTACCGCTGACGGTACCGTAACTAGTATCAAAGTTAACAAAGGAGACTCCGTATTGGAAGGTGCTCCGCTCGTAATCATTGGCTAATATGGAACAAACTCAAACAGGTTTCTTGAGTAACCTCATACAGTTCTGGGAATACACCGGATTTGCGAACTGCAATTTCCAGTATCTCCTCATGATCTGCATCGGATTGATCTTCATCTACCTGGCCATCAAGAAGGACTGGGAACCGATGTTGCTCGTTCCGATCGGATTTGGTATCATTATCGGTAACATTCCTCTGATTCCCGGCTTGAATGTAGGGGTATATGAAGAAGGTTCCGTATTGAACATCCTCTACCAAGGGGTCCGTCAAGGATGGTATCCTCCGCTGATCTTCTTGGGTATCGGCGCAATGACCGACTTCTCTGCCCTGATTTCCAACCCGAAACTGTTGTTGATCGGAGCAGCTGCCCAATTCGGTATCTTCGGTGCATATGCCATTGCATTGGCGTTGGGCTTCACCCCCGCTGAAGCAGGTGCAATCGGTATCATTGGTGGTGCTGACGGTCCGACTGCAATCTTCTTGTCTTCCCGCCTGGCTCCGGACTTGATGGGTGCCATCGCGGTATCGGCCTATTCATACATGGCATTGGTACCGGTGATCCAACCCCCGATCATGCGTCTGTTGACTACGGAGAAAGAACGTCTCATCCGCATGAAGACTCCCCGCGCGGTGTCTCCGACCGAAAAGAAAATTTTCCCGATCGTTGGTTTCCTGTTGACCGCGTTCATCGTTCCCTCAGGTATTCCCCTCTTGGGTATGTTGTTCTTCGGTAACTTGATCAAAGAAAGTGGTGTTACCCGCCGTTTGGCTGAAACCGCTCGCGGACCACTGATCGACGTAATCACCATCCTGATCGGTATTACCGTAGGTTGCTCTACCCAAGCTGACAAATTCCTGCAATGGAGTTCTATCAAGATCTTCATCCTCGGTTTCTTGTCATTCGTGATCGCTACCACTTGTGGTGTTGCCTTTGTGAAATTCTTCAACCTGTTCCTGAAAGAAGGAAACAAAATCAACCCGCTCATCGGTAACGCTGGGGTATCTGCCGTACCGGATGCGGCACGTATTTCCAACAACGTAGGTTTGGAATACGACCGTACCAACTACCTGCTGATGCACGCAATGGGCCCGAACGTGGCTGGTGTGATCGGTAGTGCTGTTGCCGCCGGTATTTTGCTCGGCTTCCTCGCCTAGTAGATAGGAATTTATAACACAAAAGACGTGATCAAAAAAATGTTTTGGTCACGTCTTTTTTTTTGTTTAATTTTATAGTCTTAAACGGATAGGTATTATCATATCAGATTTTTATAAATTAAATACCATACATTATGCAGAATAAATTGCAAGAACTCACCGACAAGCTCTACAACGAAGGGCTGTCCAAAGGGAAACAAGAAGCGGAAGATTTGAAAGCCAAAGCTCGCAAAGAAGCCGCTGCGATTGTGGAAAAAGCACGAGAAGAAGCCGAAGCATTGTTGGCACAAGCACGCAAAGATGCCGAAGAACTCCGCAAGAAAGCAGAAACCGACATCCGCATGGCCTCTGCCCAAACCGTTGCTTCCATCAAACAAGGCGTGGAAACCATGATCACCACCCGTACCGTTGCGGAACCTGCCAAAGCTGCGCTGGCTGCTCCTGAGTTCATTCAAGAACTGGTAAAAACCATTGTCGCTGCATTCCGCGCAGACAGCGATGCACTGGATCTGACCGTGATTCTCCCGGCCAACCTCCAAAAAGACCTGGAAGAATTTGCAAAAGCACAAACCGTAGCAGCCATGAACGGTGGCCTGGAAGTACGATTCTCCAAACAAATTGGAAACGGCTTCAAAATCGGCCCGAAAAACGGCGGTTACCTCATCAGCTTTACCGGTGACGATTTCGAACAACTCTTTGCAGATTACCTCAGACCGGCTACCCGCAAACTATTATTCGGCTAATAATGATGGACCACAATTACCACTACATCATCGCCGGCTTACCGGATCTGGCTCCCGACATGAACGGCAATGCCCCGACCTACGAGTCGTTGGCAGGCACCATCAAGGAGCAACTTTCGGAGCGCGACTTGCGGTTGGTAGACTGGTTGGAATACGGCTTTGACGAAGCCCACCTCACGGATCACTTCTACCATTCCGTGGCCCGTCAAAAGAATCCCTTCCTCGCGGCTTGGTACGCTTTTGACCTTCGTCTTCGGAACGCCAAAGTCATCTACCTGGAAAAGAAGGCCGGCAAGAAAGGAACCAGTGCCGTTGTAGGTGACTGGGATCCGGAATTTGAAGAATACACCCGTCTCCAGCAAATCTTTGAAATCCCCAACCTGATCGAACGCGAAATCGCTTTGGACAAACTGCGTTGGGCAAAAATTTCAGATTTGACGTTGTACGAATACTTCACCATCAACACCATCCTCGCATTTTTGACCAAATGCCGGATTGCAGACCGATGGAACAAGTTGGATAAAGCAACCGGTGCCAAACTCTTTGAAACCTTGGTTCAAGAAGTACGCGGCACATTTAAAGGTATCGAATTTTAATAATTAATCAATATTCAGGATGAAAACCACAGGAATTGTAACGGGTATCATCGCAAACTTGGTTACCGTTGAGATCAACGGTCCGGTTTCCCAAAACGAAATTTGCTTCATCAACGTGGGTGAAGACAAATTGATGGCGGAAGTCATCAAGGTGACCGGAAAAAGCGCCTTTGTGCAGGTTTACGAGAGCACCCGCGCTTTGAAAAACGGCAATACCGTCGAATTTGAAGGCCACATGCTCGAAGTTACTTTGGGTCCCGGTCTTCTTTCCAGCAACTACGACGGTTTGCAAAACAACCTCGCCACAATGGAAGGTGTCTTCCTCAAACGAGGCGAATACACCCTGCCGCTGGACTTGGAAAAACAATGGGAATTTACTCCGCTGGCCAAAGCCGGTGACCGCGTTGTCGCTGCAGACTGGATCGGAGAAGTAAAAGAAGGCTGGTTGCCTCATAAAATCATGGTGCCCTTCGCTTTTGAAGGCGAATACACCGTAAAATCCGTTGCCAAAGCAGGCTCATACCGGGTTACGGAAACCATTGCCGTCCTCACAGACGCAGCGGGCGAAGATCACGCAGTCACCATGACACAAAAATGGCCGGTAAAAGTAGCCGTAGGCGGCTACAAAGAAAAACCGCGTCCCTACAAAATCATGGAAACCGGTGTACGATGCATTGATACATTGAACCCGATTGCAGAGGGCGGTACCGGCTTTATCCCGGGTCCTTTCGGTTGCGGTAAAACCGTATTGCAACACGCCATCGCAAAACAAGGGGAAGCAGACGTGATCGTCATGGCAGCCTGCGGGGAACGTGCCAACGAGGTAGTGGAAATCTTTACCGAATTCCCGGAATTGATTGACCCGCACACCGGACGCTCCCTGATGGAACGTACCACCATCATCTGTAATACCTCCAACATGCCCGTTGCCGCCCGTGAGGCGTCTGTCTACACAGCCATGACCATCTGCGAATACTACCGCGCCATGGGATTGAAAGTGTTGTTGCTGGCCGACTCCACCTCCCGTTGGGCACAAGCCTTGCGTGAAATGAGTAACCGGATGGAAGAATTGCCGGGTGCCGACGCATTCCCGGTGGACTTGTCAGCCATCATCTCCAACTTCTATGCCCGCGCCGGGGTGGTTGTCCTGAACAACGGACAAACCGGAGCCGTTACCTTCATCGGTACCGTATCCCCTGCAGGTGGTAACTTGAAAGAACCGGTAACTGAATCCACCAAAAAAGCAGCCCGTTGTTTCTACGCGTTGAACCAAAACCGCGCGGACAAGAAACGTTACCCGGCTGTTGACCCGATTGACTCCTACTCCAAATACCTGGAATACCCGGAAATCGTTGCCTACTTGAAAGAAAAAGTAGCTCCGGACTGGGTGGACAAAGTGATTGAAGCCAAAAACATGGTCTTGCGCGGAAAAGAAGTTTCTGAACAGATCAACATCCTCGGGGATGACGGTGTTCCGATTTCATACCACGAAATCTACTGGAAATCCGAGCTGATCGACTTCATCATCCTGCAACAGGATGCATTCGACAAGATTGACTCCATCTGCCCGATGGAACGTCAGGAGTTCATGCTCTCCCTGGTATTGCAACTCTGCCACGTAGAACGCAACTTCGAAGACTTTGAAGCTTGCTCGAAATTCTACAAGGAACTGATCAACACCTTGCGTCAGATGAACTACTCGGAATACAAGAGTGACAACTTCAACAAATACTTGGAGCAACTTAATAAATTTATGAGCCATGAGCAGTAAAGCATTTCAACGTACCTATACCCAATTGGAAGCCATTACCAAAGCAACGGTTTCCTTGAAGGCACAAGGCGTCTCCAACGACGAATTGGCTACCGTAGCGGGTCGTTTGGCCCAAGTGGTAAAGATGAAAGGAGATACCGTAACCCTCCAAGTATTCTCCGGTACGGAAGGTATCCCGACCGATGCGGAAGTGGTATTCTTCGGAGAAGCACCGACCCTGAACGTCAGCGAAGAACTGGCCGGCCGCTTCTTCAACGCCTACGGACAACCGATTGACGGAGGTCCTGCAGTGGAAGGTGAACGCCGCTTCATCGGAGGACCGTCCGTAAACCCTTACAAACGGAAACAACCCTCCCAATTGATTCCGACCGGTATCGCCGGCATCGACTTGAACAACACCCTGGTATCCGGTCAAAAGATTCCGTTCTTTGCTGACCCGGACCAGCCCTACAACCAAGTAATGGCCATGGTTGCCTTGCGTGCGGACGTGGACAAAATCATCTTGGGCGGTATGGGTCTTTCCAACGACGACTACCTCTACTTCAAGCAAATGTTTGAGAGTGCCGGTGCGTTGGACAAGATCATCAGTTTCGTAAATACGACCGAACAGCCTCCGGTAGAACGTCTGCTGATTCCGGACATGGCCTTGACCGCTGCCGAATACTTTGCCGTTGACAAAAACGAAAAAGTACTGGTATTGCTCACCGACATGACGCTGTACGCCGATGCCCTGTCCATTGTCAGCAACCGGATGGACCAAATCCCGTCCAAAGACTCCATGCCGGGTTCCTTGTACTCTGACTTGGCCAAAATCTACGAAAAAGCGGTTCAATTGCCGGATGGCGGTTCCATCACCATCATCGCGGTAACGACCTTGAACGACGGGGACATTACCCACGCAATTCCTGACAACACCGGTTACATTACCGAAGGTCAGTTGTTCCTGCGTACCGACACCGACACCGGAAAAGTCATCGTAGACCCGTTCCGTTCGTTGTCCCGTCTGAAACAATTGGTAATTGGAAAACAAACCCGCGAAGACCACAACCAGGTGATGAACACCGCCGTACGTTTGTACGCAGACGCCTCGAATGCAAAAACCAAACTGGAAAACGGTTTTGACTTGAGCGACTACGACAACCGCTGTCTGGAATTTGCAAAAGACTATTCAAACAACTTGTTGGCAATCGACGTCAACATCTCCATTGATGAAATGTTGGATACTGCCTGGACCCTCTTCGGCAAGTACTTTACACAGGCCGAAACGGGTATCAAAGCAGAATTGATTGAAAAATATTGGAAAGCATAACACAGAGATATGGCCATTAAATTCCAATTCAACAAAACCTCGCTGAACGAGATCAACAAGCAATTGAAGATCCGTACACGGGCGCTGCCGACCCTCAAAAACAAAGAGTCGGCCCTTCGCCTTGAATCCAAAAAGGCGAAACAGCGTTCTGAGGAGCTTTTGGAAGAACTCTCCCGATCTCTGACACGTTACGAATACCTGGCCGGATTGTGGAACGAATTTGAACCCGGCCTCATCTCCGTCCGCGATGTGACCATTGAAACCGTGAAGTTCGCCGGTGTGCGGACACCGGAACTGGTCAGTGTCGAATACGATGTACAAGAATTCGATTTGTTCCGCAAACCGATGTGGTATACCGACGGAGTCGCTATTTTGAAAGAATTGGCCCGCCTGGGCATTGAATCGGAAATCTGTGAATACAAGAGTCGCCTGCTGGATTTCTCCCGTAAGAAAACCACGCAAAAAGTGAACTTGTACGAGAAAGTGCAGATTCCCGGTTACCAGGAAGCCATCCGTAAGATCAAGAGATTTATGGAGGACGAGGAAAACCTCAACAAAGCCGCCCAGAAAATCGTCAAGACCAAACACGAACTTGAAGAACAGGAGGAAACAAGATGATCACCCGCATGACCAAATACTCGTTCATCGTTCTGAGTCAGGAACTGGATTCTTTCTTGAGTCAAGTCCAACAACTCGGTATGGTGGATATTACCCGGTCTGACCGGGCCATTGATGAGTCCTCCCGAGAACAGTTCAGCATCACCCGCCGCTACCGCGATGTGGTCCGAAAAATCCAGGGAGCTCCTGAAAATGCAGAAAAGTCCGGCATCACTCCGGTGGTCCCGACGACGCCTGCCAACGAGCTGCTGACCTTCGTAGAGAATCTGTTCCAAGAACAGGTAGAACAACGCGAGTTGCGCAAAACCTTGCAACGCGAATACGAAGAGTCCGCTGCCTGGGGAGAATTTACCCCGAGTGATCTGGAACGTCTGAACCGTTTGGGTTTTGGCTTGAAATTCTACTGCGTGCCCGCAAAGAAATACAACCCGACTTGGGAAGAAACCTGGCCCATCCAAATTTTGGCCAAGACCGAAAGCCAAGTCCGCTTTGCGGTTGCCGTACCCCTCGAAGAAATGGAAGCGACGACCCTTCCTTTGCAAGAAGCCCACTTCCCGGAAACGCCTGCTTCCGTGTTGCTGGCCCGATTGCAACAGGCCGAAGCTCGCCTGAGTGAAATCAGCTCCCTCATCGCCGGAATGACACAACGCATCCCCGATCTGGAAGCACAGGCAGCCCTCGTACAGGAAGAGTTGGACCGCTACCTGGCACAAGCGGCCGTTCTTCGCGAAGGCGAAGAGTCCATCTGCGTATTGGAAGGTTTTGCACCGACCGAAGCCGATGCCGCTTTGAAAGCCTTCTTTGACAACACCGATGCCTACTACGAACAGGAAGCTGCCTGCCAGGAAGACAATCCGCCGGTACAGTTGAAAAACAATTTCATCAACCGCCTGTTCGAACCCATCGGCGATTTGTACATGTTACCGAACTACGGAGAATTGGATGTCACCCCGTACTTCGCACCCTTCTACATGCTCTTCTTCGGACTTTGTCTCGGAGACATGGGTTATGGTCTGGTGCTCCTGTTGGCGGGTGCATTCGTTTCGTGGAAAGTTCCTTCCTTCCGCGGTTATGCCCGTCTGGTCATGCTGTTGGGACTGGGTTCCATCATCATGCCGGCCTTGAACGGAACCTTCTTTGGAACGAAAATCCAATCCATCATCACCTTCCCTGACAACATCCACAACTTCTTCTTCTCTGACTTGAAGATGTTCTGGTTTGCCATCATCTTTGGTATCTTCCACATCATCGTGGCCCGTTTGATCAACGTCATCTACGTAGCGAAAACCAAAGGTATCAAATACGGATTGGCGAACCTCGGATGGATCCTGGTCATCATCTGGTGTACCTTTGCCTACGCGGGGTCCCAAATGGGCCAAACCCTCCTCCCCTCTACCATCGGAACACCGATGGCCTTGATTGGACTTGCGCTGATCCTGTTCTTCTCCAAAACAGAAGGCAACATCTTCAGCCGTCTCTTTGGAGGGGTAACCGCGTTGTACGACATCACCGGCGTGTTCGGAGACGTTCTCTCGTACATCCGTCTGTTTGGTCTGGGTACGGCCGGGGGTATTCTCGGATTGGTCGTGAACTCCATTGCCTTGCAAATGAGCGGTATTCCGTACATTGGTTGGGGCCTGACCGTCATCGTGCTCTTGATTGGCCACGTTGCGGTTTTGGGTCTTTCCTGCTTGGGTGCTTTCGTACACCCCTTGCGTCTGACCTTTGTCGAGTTTTATAAAAACGTGGGCTTTGAAGGTGGCGGACGTGCCTACCGGCCCTTGAAAAAAGAACAAAACAAACAATAATAATAACTATTAAAAACTAATTCATTATGGAAAATTTACCTTTGTTTTTGGCATACACAGGAATGGCTGTGATGCTCGCAGTTGCCGGTATCGGTAGTGCTATCGGTGTAACCGTCAGCGGTAACGCAACAATCTCTGCACTCAAAAAGAATCCCGACATGTTCGGTAAAGCGATGATTCTTTGCGTACTTCCCTCTACTCAAGGTTTGTACGGATTTGCTGGTTTCTTCTTGATGCTCAGCTCTTTGCAAGCAGATGCTACCATTACCTTGAACCAAGGTCTGGCCATGTGCGTTTCTGGTTTGGCTTGCGGTATCGTAGGTTTCTACTCATGCCTCCGCCAAGCGGGTTTGGTTGCCAACGGTGTTAACGAAATGGGTAATGGTCAAGACGTATTTGCGAAAACCATGATTTTGGCCGTATTCCCTGAGTTGTACGCAATTTTGGCGTTTGCTGCTGCCTTCTTGGCATTGCCGTAATTGACAACCTCACAACGAAAAAAAGGAGAGCATCACAAGATACTCTCCTTTTTTTCGTATCTTAGTGTGTCACAATTTGGGCTTCCGAACATTGTGAAACATTAATTTTAAAACAAGATACTATGAAACGAGCTTTACTTCTTCTCCTCTTTCTGATGTCTTCGGCCATCCTTTGTCATGCTCAGTACCACAACCGTTATCACGACGCCCGTATGATTGCCTCCGCAATAGCAGATGAACAAGAAAACAGAATGCTGAATAATACCCGCTTTGATGAGCGGGCCCTGCAACTGAACCCAGCCGCTTGGGAAGAATACCAAAAATACACGCAACTAGCAGATGAATACAAGAGCAAAGCCCAAACCTGGGGAATTGTCGCACTGGGAGGAATTGGAGTATCGTGCTTAGCCCTGATACCCGTATCCTCATTCAGCTTTGATGATTTTGCATGGAGAAGTGGTGTATTAACCGTAGGAGGTATCACGACCCTCGTTGGATTAGTAGGAGCCACGATCCAATTCAACCGCATCCGTGAAAACAAACGGGAGTTCATCTACTACTTGAAAGCATCCAACAACGGCATCGGCATCGTTACTTTATTTTAGCCGTCTAGATATTGAAAATAGCAAAAAAGGACGCCCGCGATGGACGTCCTTTCTTTATGCGATAAACAATCGACTAGTGGCAGCCAGAGCAACCTGAGCAGCACTCTCCGTCGCAATCGTGTTGCGCACGTTCACCGTGCAAACCATTTTTCAATTCGGTTTCGGTAGCTTCACGAACGGTTACGATTTCACCCACAAAGTGCAATTCTTTGCCGGCCATCGGGTGGTTGAAGTCCATCAACACAGTTTCAGGACGAATTTCAGCCACTTTACCTTGAACCATGCCACCCATGGAGTTCATCATCGGAATGATGTTGCCCACGAACAACAGATCTTCACGCAATACGCCATCTACTTCGAACACGTTCTTCGGCAATTCCACCAAGGCTTCGGGGTTTACCGGACCATAACCTTCTTCTGCAGACAAACGGAATTCAAAGTTGTTGCCCACTTCCAGACCCAGGATATTTTCTTCGAATTTAGGCAACAGATAGCCTGCTCCGAAAATAAATCCAAGGGGATTTTCTTTGGTTGTTTGGTCAGCCACTTGGCCATCTACATACAAGGTGTAAGTCAATTCTACGACTTTGTTTTGTTCAATTTTCATATCAATCAATACTAATGTGTTATTTATATTCTTTATTGTAAGGTTACTCCCTCAAAAGCCAGGGAAGGAATTTTCCATCGCGATGTATCACGATAATCTGTCCCGATGTTACAAATTCCGGACCACAAAGATAAGAAGTTCCCGGAGATATTCATCTCCCGAATCGGATATTGAGGTTGTCCATGCTCAAAATAAAATCCTTCAATGCCAAAAGAGAAATCACCCGTAGCTCCGTTGCTGTTCCCCCCATTGAAAGAGGTAATGAGGACACCACGGTCCAAGGCCTTCATCATGGAGACCACATCCGGTGCACCGAGGGGTTCCAGGATTGGTACGGACACCCCTTCTACAGTCGGTGCCATACCCAATTTCTCTGCCGTATAGGTATTGAGGAACCAAGTCTTGACCACACCTTTGTCAATGATGGCCCGCGGGCGAGTAGCCAGACCTTCGCTATCAAAGTAGCGGCTGCCCATCGCTCCATAGGTCCACGGCTCATCACGCAAGGTGAGTTGCTCCGGAAAGAGGGCTTGTTCCAAGGATTCCGACAGGAACGAATTCTGCTGATAAATGGCAGCACCCGACAAGGCCGACAAAATCGGAGAAACCATCCGCGAAGCCACGGTATGCTCGATGATCACGGGATAAATGCCGCTGGGCAAGGGCTGGGGATCCAACATTCGGTGCGCCCGCTCCCAAGCCTTCGCTCCGCAACCCTGCGGGGCAAAGCGGTCCCAGAACAACGAGGACTCGTACCACCAGCCTTGCGGCTTCTCATCGCCCTTTCCCTGGATGGAACATTCCGCAGACAAGGTATAATAGGTTTGGGAATAGCCTCCCGAGAAACCGGAGGAATCCAACAAATGAAAATGTTCCACACTCTCTCCGTATTCCACTTCCGAAGCAATCACACCGGCTTTTCCCTCCAACTCAGCAGACACCGCCTCCATGAGCTGCTTCTTGGCTTGTTCCTCCACGCCGTCAAAGCAAGGATCGAACTGCCCCAAATCCGGACAATCTCCGTGATACAACAGGGACGGATCGGGTAATTTATAGGCCGGATCCGGTGTCAGCAAACGTACCAGTTCCGCCGCCCGTTGAACAAATTGACGCACATCCTCCTCGTCCAGCCGGTTGGTGGAAAAACTACCGTAACGGCCGTCCTGATAAAGTTGGATAGAAAGAGAAGCTCCGGCAGCAAACTGCAAACGGTCCGGCTTCCCGGAAAGGAGCGACCAGGCCCGTTGCAACCCTTCGGACTGGGTAATCCTCGCCCCGTCCATGCCTTGTTTCAAAGCAGCCTCCAAGGCTATTTCTGCAATTTTTGTTTTCACAAGCTTCCTCCTACGTTTAATTGTCGTATCAAAACACTGGGCATGCCACAGGAAACGGCACAATACTGTTCCTTGCCGCAAGTCCAGGTTCCGTTGTCTATTTTCAAATTGTCGGCAACCCCCAGGATATCGGAAAGAACCCGGGGACCGTTTCCAATGATGTTGGTGTCCTTGATGGGACGGGTCAACTCTCCGTTTTCAATCAGATAACCCGACTTGACATAGAATGTAAAATCTCCGACACCGATCTGAACCTGTCCGTTTGAGAAATGGTCCACATAGATTCCCTTCTTGATATCACGGATCAGATCAGCCTCGGCTACCCGGCCCGCCTCCATGTAGGTGGCACGCATCCGCGGCAAGGGCATGTACCGGAACGACTCCCGGCGACCGTTGCCAGTCGGAGCCACACCGTAATACTTTGCGCTGATCCGGTCATGAAGATACGAGGTCAAGATTCCATCATCCACCATTACCGTCCGTTGGCCCGGTGTCCCTTCATCGTCAAAATTCAAGGAGCCACGGTTGGCAAACAACGTCGCATCATCCACGACCGTGATGCCTTCCGGACAGATCCGTTTGCCCATTTTGTCCGAAAATACCGAGGTACCCTTGCGGTTGAAATCCGCTTCAAAAGCATGCCCCATCGCCTCGTGCAACAGGATGCCGCTGCCTCCTGCTCCCATGACAACCGGCATGACGCCTCCGGTCGGCTGCTCAGCTTCCATCATCCGGGCACAACAAGCCACCACCTCGTGAGCCAACTCGTGGCACAAGGCTTCGGTCAACATCTCCGAACCCGAACGGAAACTCCGGGATGCCGAAAAGTTCTCCACACGCGATCCCTGCTTCATGATGCAGGTCAGGGACAAGGATGCCATCGGCCGGTCGTCGGTATGCATTACGCCCTCGGAGTTGTAAAAGAACACCTGGGAACGGGAATGCGCCAACCGGGCAATGACTTTCAAAACCCGGTCATCCTGCTGACGGACTGCTGCATCCAAGGCTTTCAAAAATTCTTTCTGCTGCTGTACCGGGTAGTCTTCCCAGGTCTTCAGAACGGGATAACGGTTCTCGGGGGCCTCCAAGGCACAAGCCTGTTCCGGCACCGGAACTTCCCGGATTTGCGAAGCGATGGATGCTGCCATCTGCGCAGCCTCCGTCATACTCGGAATGTCGGTCTTTTCCGAATAGGCATAACCCGTCATTTCCCCGGAAAGGACACGCACCCCCACACCATAGTCGGCATGCGATCCCACGGAACTCACTTCTCCGTCCCGCAGCATCAGATCATCCGACGTACTGTATTCAAAATAAAAATCGGCGTAGTCCCCACCCTTCGACAAGGCCACCCTGGCCAAGCCCTTCAAATCATCCGGGTCCACACCAAACAGCCGGAACGCTGCCGGCAAAGAAAAAGAAGATGCCCGTACAGTAGGAGCACCTTCTATAATCAGGTTCTTTTCTTTCATTTTGTTCGGTAGCAGAGTAACAAAAATCAGATTTCGGTTGCTTTGACCTTTACCACGCATCCCTCTTGGGAAAACGCCAGCTCCGAGTCATCTTTCTTCTTCTCCTGAACGAGTTTTTCGAACGCAAGACTCAATCCGTTCAGGATATTATCTCTTATTTCACGTGTTTCTAATTCGCTCATAACAGTTGAATAATTGGTTAAACAAGGTTTTGTTATGTACTTTCGTTGTGATACCCAAACCGCCTTCCACAATTACCTCGGGAGAGTTGGAATTGTCAATCAGCATCCAGTATTCACAAGCCGGAAGGTACAGATCAAACAAATGTCGGATACCCAAGTTGTAACGGCGTCGGATGGTCTTTTCATTGACATTGTGTCCCCCGGACTTCACCCGCAAGCGAACACGCTCAATGGCCAATTCCGGAACATTCAACCAAAAGAACAACAAGGTTACAACATAGCCCTTGGCTTGTGCCTCGCGGACAATGTTCAAATGGGTACGTGTAGCCAACGTCGTTTCAATGGCAAAATCCTTGCCGTTGGCCAACAAGTCCGCCACTCGCTCCAACATGATCCGTCCGGCCTGAATCGCAGCGCTTTCCGGAGAAAACGGAGAAATGCCTTTGGCAATCTCATCTGCATTCACAAACTCTATACAATTCAACATTTCCGGTAAAATGGTGTAGGATGCAGTCGTTTTCCCTGCCCCATTGCAACCTGAAATGATGAAAAGTTTCGGCATATTTCAATATACAACTGATAGCAAAGATAATGTTTTCTTGGATAGAAAACAATAAATTTCAAAAGAAATCATCGCGCTATCGACAAAGCCACCCGAATGCCGTCCAACGCAGAAGAAACAATGCCTCCTGCATAACCGGCCCCTTCTCCACAGGGATAAACCCCTGAGCAAGAAAGATGTTCCAGTGTTTCCGGGTCCCGCGGCATGCGCACCGGCGAAGACGTACGCGACTCTACCGCCAGCAACAATGCCTCTGAAGTATAGTAGCCCCGGATTTTCCGGTCAAATTCGGGAAATGCCTTCCGCAAACGGTCGGCAACAAAAGAAGGCAGCAACTCGTGCAATGGCTGCGACGACGTTCCCGGATGGTACGAGGATTTCGGCAGGTCCACCGACACTTTCCGTCGCACAAAATCCGTCATCCGTTGTGCAGGAGCCTTGATGGAGCCCGTCACTTCGAACATCGACCGTTCCACCTCCTGCTGAAAGCGGAGCGCTGCCAAAGGACCGTGTTGGGCATAGTCCACCAAATCTTCGGGCTCAACCGACACCACAATCCCCGCATTGGCCCATTTGGAGGAACGGTTGGAATTAGACATTCCGTTCAAAACCTGTTCACCCGGTGCGGTTGCCGACGGAATGAGCAGGCCTCCCGGACACATGCAGAACGAAAAGACTCCCCGACCTTCTACCTGGGTCACCAACGAATACTCGGCCGGCGGCAGATAAGGTTTGTACATGCCGTGGTAACGGGCATTGTTGATCAGGCTCTGCGGATGTTCTGCCCGAACACCCAAGGCAAATCCTTTGGCTTCCAAAGCCCAACCCTGCCCATAAAAATATTCGTAGATTTCTTTGCCGGAATGCCCGGTAGCCAACACCACGTTTTTGGCTTCAAACACTTCTTCTCCTCCGGCCTCATCCAGGCAAGCTGCTGTCAATTGCCAACCCGACGACGTACGGTTCATGCGCTCGACTCGGCGGTTGAAATGATACTCTCCACCATGTTCCAGGATACCCAGACGGATGTTCTCAATCACCTGGGAAAGTTTGTCACTGCCGATGTGCGGATGGGCCTCCAACAAGATCCTTTCGTCCGCACCAAACAGCACCAACTGTTCCAGCACCTCGTACACATCCCCCCGTTTGGAAGAACGGGTATAAAGTTTTCCGTCTGAAAATGTACCGGCGCCCCCTTCCCCAAAGCAATAGTTGGAGTCAATGTTCACCTCTCCAGTCCGGGAAAGTCGGGCCATATCATACTTGCGTGCATGCACGTCCTTACCTCGCTCAACCAATATGGGTTTGTAACCCAACGTCAGGAGTTTCAAGGCACAAAACAGACCGGCCGGACCAGCACCCACAATCAGTACCGGCTCAGCATTCCGGACATCCCGGTACAGGAATTCACGACGAGGTGCCGGTCCCGGTTCCCCTTGGGCATATCCCTGCAACCGATAGCGGTATTGGATTTCTTTGCCTCGGGCATCCAAAGACCGTTTCAAGGGCACCACGGCAGCAATCCGTGTTTCCGGCATGCCCATCGCACGGGCAGCTGCCCGACGGAAGTCGTCTTGCGAAGGTTCGTGTACCGCCGGAAAAGAAGCTTCAAATTCTTTCATACAGTTGACTAATGATAATCCAAGGCTCTTGAAATCGGAGCCAAGTCCAACTCAGCCCGTGAGCCACTTCTAAATTTGTACAAACCGGTGATGGCGATCATGGCCGCATTGTCTGTGGTAAACTTGAATTCCGGAATGTGGGTCACCCAACCGCGTTTCTGTCCTTCTTCCACAATCCGGCTGCGCAAACCGGAGTTGGCAGAAACTCCTCCGGCAATGGCCACCTCCCGGATGCCGGTCAACTTCACCGCTTTCAACAATTTATCCATCAGGATATCAATGAGTGTCTTCTGATAGGAAGCACAGATGTCCGCCTGGTTCTTTTGGATAAAATCCGGATCCTGTGCTACCTGATCCCGCAAGAAATACAAGAGGGAGGTCTTGATCCCACTGAAACTATAATTCAAATCCGGGATACGGGGCTTGGCAAACGCGAAACGCTTGGGATCCCCTTCCTTGGCCAATCGGTCAATGACCGGTCCGCCGGGATAACTCAAGCCCATGATCTTGGCACATTTATCAAATGCCTCTCCCACGGCATCATCGATGGTGTGGCCAATCACCTCATAGGTCAGATAATCATCCACACGGACAATTTGGGAGTGACCACCGGAAACCAGCAAGGCCAAAAAAGGAAAACGCGGCGGCTGCTTCGATTGGCCGGGTTGTTGTATGAAGTGGGACAAGATATGCCCCTGCAAATGGTTCACTTCCACCAACGGCTTGCCCGAAGAAACAGACAGTCCCTTCGCAAAAGAGGTTCCAACGAGCAACGAGCCCAACAGACCGGGACCCCGGGTGAAGGCAATGGCATCAATATCTGCCATCGTCACACCGGCTTGCACCAAGGCCTGGTGTACAACGGGAACAATGTTCTGCTGATGGGCACGGGAAGCCAGTTCGGGAATGACCCCACCATACTGACGGTGTACCTCCTGCGAAGCCATCACGTTGGACAACAGGACTTCATCCCGCAAAACCGCTGCGGAAGTATCATCACAAGACGATTCTATCCCTAAAATCAAATGAGACATATTCCTACTAATTTTTATGCAAATCTACTCATAAAATATTAACTTTGTTTACTTATTTGCACACTAAAAAAACCTGCACCATCAAAGCGGTCAAAAAAATACTCATCGGTCTGCTGATTCTCCTCGGATTTCTGCCGTTTTTCGGGTCCTGGGCAATGCAGATGCCATCCTTTCAGACATGGGCTGGAAGAAGGGCTACTGCCTTGTTGAATGATCATATCGATGGAACCGCACAGATCGGCCGGGTCATGGTCGTGTTCTTCAACAAGGTGATTATCAAGGATGCTGTCATTCTTGGAGCTCCTGGGGACACCTTAACCCGCATCAACAAACTCTCCCTTTCCTTTTCTCCGACCAAGCTACTGCGTGGCGACTTGCACCTGGATCGGGTAAACATCCGCGGAGGTGTTTTCAACTACTGGGTAGAGGGTCCGGATGGCATGTCGAACCTGTTCCGCATCTTCCGCATTCCCAACACACCCTCGACGAGTACCGAACCCATGATTTTTCCCCGGTTCAGTTTGGGAGAATTGCGCATCCGGGATTTCCGTTTCTCCTACTATGACCCGTTCGTCCCGAAGACCGGAGATCCGGAATGCATTGATTTCACCGACCTGGACCTCTCCCAAATCGACATCCGGGCAACCCGGATCGAAATGGGCCCGGAAGGCATGTTTGCCCGGGCACACCGTGTCCACGCTGTTGACAAGAGCGGTTATACTGCCGAACACATTCAAGGGAAATTCTCGTTCATACCGGGCAAAGAGGCCCGCATCGAAGACCTGATTCTCAACGACGGCATCTCCTATGTCAAGGCGAATTACTTCACGATGAGTTTCCAACGGGGTTCTGACTGGGGGGACTTTCTAAGAAAAATTCAGTTGGGCGCGGATTTCTACGACTCGACCCTCGACTTTCACACCTTGGGAAAAATCTCCCCGGAACTAAAAGGAAATCCGCTGCTGCTCAAACTGAACGGAAAGATTGCCGGTCCCATCAGCCGACTCGTCCCCGATAACCTGACCGCCGAATACGAAGGGCTGAAAGTGCGGGTCTCGGGCGTCATCTCCGGGCTGCCGAACATTCAAAAAACAGACTTTTCCCTGCAAGTCCACGAGTGTACTGCCGACACCCGTTCCATTGAAAACCTGGCACGATGCTTCTCTCCGGATCTCCAGCCGGGAACCCTGGCAAGCATTGCACCGAATGTACCCCTGCATTTTGCAGGCCGCTCCCAAGGCACACTGAACCACCTCAACATAGAGGGAAATGTCCATTCCAACATCGGAAATCTCCAAACCAAGCTCGTATTGGGCAACCTGCTCATCAAAGAGCCCATCTTGCTGGACGGTCAAATCAACACACAAAACCTCAGCTTGAAGAAAGCCCTGGATGTTCCGTCCCTGGGAAATCTGACGGCACAAATGGACGTCCGTCTCTCACTCCCGACCCAAGACCGATCCATTGATGTCAACCTGCGCAACCTCACAGTGCAACATTTCGGATTCAACGGATACGACTACAGCGGACTGGTGGTCAACGGGGCCTGGAAGAACCACGCCATCGATGCCAGACTGGTTTGCCATGACCCGAATCTGGAATTCATTGCGCATACCTACATCGCCAACAACCGGGACCAAAGCCGCAGCATCAAAGCGTTTATCGATATGCCGATCGTGGATCTCCAGGCCCTGAACCTGGACCAACGGGGCTCCGTTTCCCAAGGCCGCCTGCTGGCCCTGGCGGACTTGACCCAGACTCCCGAACAAGACTGGTTAGGCAGTCTGGAACTCAAACAACTGAATTACAGCAACGAAAAAGGGTCGCACAAAGTAGACGACATCACCTTGGTCTCCACCCAGGACTCCTCAAATTTTCAGATCGAGCTGATCTCATCCATGCTGAATGCATCGCTGGTTTCGGATGAATCACCGACCCAGGTTCTCGGAGAAATCCAACGGATCCTGGTGGACGAACAGTTCCGTCCGGAAAAAGTCACCCGGACTGAAACAACCCCGAATTTCAATTTCCTCGTTGAAACGGCCGACACCCGCGCCTTGTGCCAGATCATCCTGCCGGAACTGTACATCGCTGAACGCACGAAACTCAACATCAGCTTGAACGACCGGGATGAATTCCTGACAGAAATCACCTCACCGGCCATTGCGTTGGGAAGCAACCGGCTGCGGAACATTTCAGGAAAAGTGTCCAACCTGGACTCATTGCTGCAATGCACCCTGCGCGTCAACTCGCTGCAGGTGGGAGGCGTTGACTTGCAATATGCCCAAGTGGATCTGGAAGCCGACCAAGGCCTGGTGCACACCGAACTGGGTTTTGCCAATGCCACCGCCCTCCGCAACGAACTTTTCGTCTCTGCAGACCTGTTCCTGAACCGGCAATTGGATCCGTCACAAAGCAAAGCCTACATCTTTGTCAATGACTCCTACTTGTACCTGCAAAACCAACTATGGGAAATACGTCCCTTTGACCTGAATATCGGACAAGGATATTACCAAATCAACAACCTCTTCCTCCTGTCCGAGGACCAGGAAATCCGGGCCAACGGGGAATTGGGAGCCCTGACAAGCGAACAACTGCATCTGGACATCTCCAATTTCCGGCTGAACACCCTCAACTCCTTCTTCACGGAGTCCCCGCAAATCCAGGGAATCCTGAATGGGAAAGCGGACCTGTCTTCGCTGTTCTCGAATCCGAACCTCTTTGCGGACATCCAAGCCACCGATGTGCAACTCGGCGGAAATCCAATGGGCAGCCTCAACCTCAAAAGCAAATGGGACCAAACCAACAACCGGTTGAACCTGCTGTTGGACCAATCGCTTAACGGAAGACACCCGCTCAATATCTACGGCCACTACCAACCTTCCAATGGATTTCTGAATCTCACCGCCGAAATTTCGGAATTGCCCCTGATGTACCTGAACCCGTTTGTCAAAGACATCCTGCTGGTCAACAACGGCAGTCTGAACGGAACCTTCCAGCTCTTTGGCCGAACGGACCGTCTGAACGTTACCGGCGAGAACTGCCGCTTCAATCATTTTGGCTTCGTTCCCCTCTACACCGGTGTACCCTACTGGTTGAACGGTGATTTCAGCGTGATGGAAAATGGAATCTCCTTTGACAACATCTACATCACGGATAGCAACGACAGCCGAGCCCGTCTGGAAGGAACCCTCAGCCACAAACACTTCCAGCAGATGAGTCTGGACACCAAACTCAGTTTCCAAAACTTCCAGTGTCTGAACATTTCCGCTCGCGAGAACGACACGTTCTACGGAACCGCCAACGCGTCGGGCACCATTTTCCTACGGGGCCCGTTGAACAACTTGTCCATTGATGTCACCGCTGCCACCGCCGACAACACCAGCATCCACATTCCGCTGTCCTCTTCCCAATCCGCCAGCCAAAAGGATCTGCTGACCTTCAAGTCTCCGCAGGACCTCTTCAAAGAAACGCTGGAAAAGCAATTGGAAATCCATACTAGGCAGGTATCCAAGAAAACCAACCTGGATATCCGGGCAAAAGCGGTCGTGAATCCCGATGCTGAAATTCTGGTAGAAATCAACAAAGAAACCGGGGACGTTATCCGAAGCAAAGGTTCGGGTACTGTGGATATTGAAATCAATCCGGCTCACGACGGACTGGATCTGCGGGGAGACTACAAAATCCAGGAAGGTAGTTACCGTTTTGTCCTACTGGGTATGGTCGCCAAAGACTTTGTGGTACAAGAAGGGGGTACCGTCTCCTTCGGTGGTGCCATCCAGGATACCCGCGTCAACCTGAAAGCCAATTACAACACAAAGGCCTCCATTGCCACCCTTATCTCCGATACCACCTCCGTCGGAACACGACGGGATGTCCGTTGCGGTATTTCCATGACGGGCTCATTGCTGAACCCGGAAATTTCCTTTGACATCGAAGTACCCGATCTGGATCCCCTCACAAAAGGACGGGTGGAAACTGCCCTTAGTACGGAAGACAAGGTGCTCCGACAAACCATCTCCCTGCTGCTGTCCGGCTCCTTCCTACCCGACGAAGCATCCGGCATCGTCAATACCTCGACCCTGCTCTACTCCTACACAAGTGAGATGGTATCCAACCAATTGAACAACATTCTGCGACAGCTGAACATTCCTTTGGACTTGGGACTGAATTACCAACAGGACCGACAAGGACAAGATGTGTTTGACGTCGCCCTTTCCACCCAGTTCTTCAACAACCGGGTCATTGTCAACGGCAATGTCGGCAATGTCGCCGGGGCCTCATCCAACGGCAACTCCAACTGGGTCGGCAACCTGGAAACGGAAATCAAATTGGGAAAAGACGGAAAACTGCGTGCAACGCTCTTCACCCACTCGGCCGATGACTACTCCAACTACCTGGACAACACCCAACGCACGGGTGTCGGTTTCACCTACCAAGATGAATTTGACAGTTTCCGGGAACTGTGGAGAAACATTTTCTGGAGCAAAAAACGCCGCGAAGAATACGAAATGCAACAACTGATCAAAGCAGAGCAGGAGTTGATTCGCGAAGAAGAAGAAATCAAGAAGCGCCAGCAAGTCAACGCCCCGAAAGCGTCTCCCTACCAATGGATGGGCTTGTAAAACTACAAGCTCCAATACGGCCAATCCAACTGATGACGGCAGCTAGCAAACAAGCCTTTCACATCCACCAACAACGTATCCGCCACACCCAAGACTTTCAAATCCTCCAGACTGAGTGCGCGGTACTGCTCATGGGCAACCGCCAGAACAATCAGATCGTATTGACCGGCGGGAGTTGCTTTCATTTCAAACCCATATTCCTGACGCACCTGGTCCGGATCCGCCATCGGATCAACCAAGTCCACACACAAGCCATAGTCTTTCAGTTCCCGGACAATGTCCGCAACCTTGGTATTGCGGATATCCGATACATCCTCCTTGAAGGTAAATCCCAATACCAGGGCTCTGGCACCTAGGGGTGATTTGCCCAAAGAGATCAACTGCTTGACCGCTTTCTTGCCGATGTAGCCCCCCATTGAGTCGTTGACAAAACGGCCGGAACTGATGATTTGGGTGTGGTATTTGAGCTTGCTGGCCTTGTAATCCAGGTAATAGGGATCCACGCCGATGCAGTGGCCGCCTACCAGACCGGGATAAAACGGCAGGAAATTCCATTTGGTACCGGCAGCCTCCAGGACCTCGTAGGTATTGATACCCATCCGACCAAAGATGATGGACAACTCATTCATCAGGGCAATGTTCACATCCCGTTGGGTGTTTTCAATGATTTTGGCTGCCTCTGCCACCTCGATGGAGGGTGCCCGATGGACACCGGCTTGAACGATAGCACCATAAACACAAGCTACCTCCTGCAAGCTCGGTTCGTCCCAGGCCGACACGATTTTCACTGTATTTGCCAGGGTATGCTTCTTATCACCCGGGTTGATGCGCTCCGGAGAATAACCAACCCAAAAATCAACACCCACCTTCAATCCGGAAATGGATTCAAGCAAGGGCACACAATCCTCGCGGGTACAGCCCGGATAAACGGTAGACTCATAAACTACATAATCACCGGGTTTCAGGGAAGCCGCCACCACACGCGTAGCTGCCAACAACGGCGTCAGATCCGGCTTGTTGAACTCGTCAATGGGGGTCGGTACCGCCACGACGTAGAACGAGGCTTGGCGCAGGTCCTCTGCACACGCCGTGAAGCAAATGTTCTTTTGCTGGAACGCAACGGTATCCAACTCTCCGGTCGGATCCTGCTGCCGGTTCAATTGGGCAACCTTCCGGGCATTGCAGTCATAACCGATGACCCGGAAATGCTCGGCGAATGCCAAGGCAACCGGCAATCCCACATAACCCAAACCCACAACGGCCAGCGATTGTTGGCCGGAAAACAAAGCTTCACTAATTTTTATCATAAGGTAACTTTTATCATTTTTCCAATGGAAGCACGGTCGTACGGTTGTTCAACACGGATGTAATTCGACGTATAACCGAACATCTTGCCTCCTTTTACTGTACTTTCAAACAAAACGACCTCTTCGCGGCCACGGTTGGCTTCGCAGAAGGCCTCGTGCAAACGATTGCTCAACGCGGTCAGGCGAGCAACCCGTTCATCCTTGATGCGTTCGTCTACCTGATCCGGCATCTCAGCCGCATCGGTTCCCGGTCTCCTGGAATACGGAAAGACATGGATGAAGGACGGGCGTACCTGCTCCAAAAGACGATAAGTCTCCTCAAAATGTTCCTCCGTCTCTCCGGGGAAACCGATAATGACATCGATTCCGATAAAGACTGCATCCACATAGCGACGCACCAAGGCAATCTTCTCCGCAAACTGAGTTGTGTTGTAACGGCGACGCATCCGGGCCAGGACCGCATCCGAGCCGGACTGCAGCGGAATGTGAAAATGCGGGGCAAACTTGGTACCGGAAGCAATCCAGGAGAGGATTTCTTCAGTCAACAAATTGGGTTCAATGGATGAAATCCGGTAACGCTCAATTCCCTCAACGGCATTCAGGGCCTTCAATAAATCCAGAAACGATTCGCCCGTCGTCCGGCCGAAATCTCCGGTATTGACCCCCGTCAACACCACCTCACGAATTCCGGAAGCCGCAATGCGTTCCGCTTCGGCGACGGCCGTTGCAATGGAAATGTTCCGGCTCTCGCCCCGGGCCTTCGGAATGGTGCAATAAGAACAACGGTAATTGCAACCATCCTGCACTTTCAGGAAAGAACGGGTACGTTCTCCGGAAGAATAGGCCGGAAAAATGGAAGAGACTTCGTTGATGGCACAGGAGTGGATGCGTCCCACACCCTCCGCTTTGGCTGACAACTCCGCTACCCGGGCAAACAGATTTCCTTTCTCGTCTGCCCCCACAACCAAATCTACGCCAGGCATAGCCGCAATTTCTTCGGCTTTCAACTGGGCATAACAGCCAGTCACGGCAACCAACGCCGCCGGGTTGCGTTTGGAAAGACGTCGGATGATGTTACGACATTTCTTATCACTGTGCTCCGTCACCGAACACGTGTTGATGACATACACATCGGCCTCCTGGGTCGGAGGGACGACCTGGTAACCAGCCGCCTCAAACTGGCGGGCCAAGGTTGAACTCTCAGCATAATTCAATTTACAGCCGAGGGTGGCAAAAGCTACTCGAAGTTGGGGTAGAGTCGTCATCGGGTTCGGGTTAAGGTTACACGGGAAGCACCCACCTCTCCTCCCAAGGGAGGATTGATCTTGGCAATGGATACCGTCATTTCTTCCAATTCGGAAAATTGAGCCGCCACAGCATCCAGAATCCGCCGGGCCACACATTCCAACAGGTTGGAGGGTATTTCCATCTGCTCACGAATCAGGTGATAAATCAGCTGGTAATTGGCAGCATCGGCCAACGCATCCGTCTGAGCAGGCACCTCCATATTATAGATTGCAGAAAACTGAACTTCAAAGCGGTTCCCGATGATGCGTTCCTCGGTAAAACAACCGTGATGCGCCCAAAAGACCATGTCGTTCAGTTCCAACGTTCCTTTCATCATATACTTCTACTAGGCTAAAAACAAAAATACACAAGGGCGTTTGCCCAATACCGGTTTGTCCTTTTTCCAGGCAGCAACCGTACGGGTCTTCAAATAAGCCTGGGGCAAGGTGAGGTCCGCTGCCAGACAAAGACGCGTCTTCGGATGCAGACAGGACAACAAATCATCCAACAACGCATCGTTGCGGTAAGGCGTCTCGATAAACAACTGGGTCTGACAACGTTTCAGGGATTCTTTCTCCAATTCCAGCAAAGCCTTGCGACGTTCCTCCTTCTTGGCCGGCAGATATCCCTGAAAAGCAAACCGTTGGCCATTCAATCCGGATCCCATCAAGGCCAGCATCAACGAAGACGGTCCCACCATCGGAATCACGTCAATGTCGTGGTCCTGCGCCAGACGGACCAAATCCGCTCCCGGATCTGCCACGGCCGGCAAACCGGCTTCTGAAATGACGGCCACATCCTCGCCAGCCAACAAGGGCTGCAACAACGCCTCAACGGCCTCGGCAGGCGTGTGCTCGTTCAGTTCGTAGAACGTCAGGGTATCAATTTTCCCCTTGAGACCCGCCTTGGACAAATAGCGACGTACCGTCCGAATCTCCTCTGCCACAACATGATGCAACGACTGGATCCGTTCCAGCACCGATGCCGGAATGACCTCCGTCGGTTCGTTCTCTCCCAATGGAGAGGGAATCAAATATAATTTCCCTTTCATATCGCAAAGTTAAACAAATTTTCTACCTTTGGCGTATGCAAAACAAGCTCATCTTTTTAGGAACGGGAACCTCCCAGGGGATTCCGATGATTGGTTGCCACTGCTCCGTCTGCACCTCAACCGACCCTCGGGACAAACGGCTTCGCAGCTCCGTGTACATCGAATACGAAGGATTGAAACTCATCATCGATGCCGGACCCGACTTCCGCCAACAGATTCTACGGGAAAATATCGGTTACCTGGATACTGTCCTGCTCACGCACCAGCACAAGGACCACACTGGAGGACTGGACGATGTACGGGCATTCAATTACCTATATGACAAGGACTTTCCCATCTATGCAGAAGAGCGTGTCCAAACCTCCCTCCGCCAAGAGTATGCCTATGCGTTCTCGGAATACCGTTATCCCGGTGTGCCCCAATTTGAGCTACACACCATCACAGATGCACCGTTCTCCATTCACGGCGTTGAAATCATCCCCATCCGGGCCTGGCACCACAAACTACCCATCCTGGGCTTCCGTCTGGGAAAACTGGCTTACCTGACCGACGCCAACCGCATAGAACCCCAGGAAATCCTCAAGCTGAAAGGTGTTGACATCTTCATCATCAACACCATCCGCCACACGCCACACCTCTCGCATTTTTCTCTTCCTGAAGCACTGGAAGTGATTCGCCAGGTGGGTGCTCCCCAAAATTACCTCACGCACCTGTCGCATCAGATCGAAGCCCACGCTGCGCTACAAGCCCTGTTACCTCCGCAGGTACAACCGGCCTACGACGGACTCGTGCTTACCTTCTGAGGAACGGCAGCGAACTGCGAAGGCACTAGACTTCCACCACCTTGCCCAAGGTCACATACCACAAATAGCCTCTGACACGGCACCCCATTTGAGAAACTTTCTCCATGTACCGCTTCACCTGGGTGTGGTATTGTTCCCGTTCCACCTTTCCGAACTTGTAATCCAGGACCACAGCATCCTGATCCCGGAACATCACCCGGTCCGGGCAAACCATCGTACCCTGGTCATCCAGGATGGAAAGTTCGTTGTAATTCCGGTAGGTCCCATCGAACCAATGATAAGCTTCCACCGCATCCACAGCCGTTTTCAAACGTTTATAAACGTCGTCAAACTCTTCTTGGGACAAGGCTCCCTCAGAAATGGCCAACCGGATGCTGTCTTCCAGCTGCTCAACCACTTCGATTCGGGAGAGGATTTCGTGCATGACCACCCCCCGGGTCCGTTGGGAGTCCTCAGTAAAGATATCGGCCCCGCGTAAAGTCAACTGCAGCCGTTTGCCAATGGGCACCGAACGATAGATCGGATCATCCTGAATCACATTGTCCGGCTCGGAGTCCGCAGAACCGGGCTGCCCGGTGACATCACAGGACTTCCCGATTTCCTTGATCTTCCAGACACCGTCTTGCACCAATTCCTGTTCGTAATGCTTGTACAAGAGGTTGACAAGGGACAGGATGGAATAGTTACCTTTCTTCAAAATTTGCGGTTGCGGTCCCATCACAATCATCTCCGAACGGGCCCGGGTAAAGGCTACGTACGCTACATTCAACAAGTCGACCAGGTGATACAAGCGTTCTTTCCAATATTCGTCTTCAAACCAGGTGCTGATCAAGTCCTTTTTATACAGCAGGGGCAAGATCGGCAGGTAGTTGAAGGGCTCCCGCTTCGGATTGGCCCACAAATAGCGGGGTATATTACCCTTGGGATTGAACATTTCTTCAAAGAAAGGAAGAATGATGACAGGGGCGGCCAACCCTTTGGCCTTGTGTACGGTCATGATGCGCAACGCATCTTCCCCTTCGGGAGCATTGACACACAAGCCAGCCCCTTTTTCGTCCCACCACGTCAACAAATCCCTCAGATTGCCACCTTGAAATCCCATGGAGAAATCCAGCACGGCATCCAGGAAGGTCCGGATGAAGATCTGCTCGCGGCGCTCCTGCTCGGGCAAATCGCGGACCAGCCGTTCGCAAAGGGCATACAACGACACATCCTCGGGTACCGTTCCATGATCCAACATGTCCTTCAACTGAGAAACCAGGGCGATCACGGCATTCGAGGCAGACAGCGAAAGCGACTCTTCCGTAACCACACGGAATCCATTGGACATCAATGATTTGGCTAAACTGGATCCTTCGGTGTTCTTTCGAACCAGAAAGGTAATGTCCCGCTGGCGATATCCTCGAGACATCACTTCTGAGATGACCTCCGGCAGACGGGCCATCACGGCCGCCTTCCAATCCTTATCCGCGACCGAGTCCTTGTCCACAAACTGCAGCGAAACGCGACCATAACCTTCGTGCTTTTTCACCACTTCCTGCTCCACATCAACAAAAATCTGGTTGATGAGGCTGGCATCGCCATCGGTTTTCAGGATATCATACTTCCGCTCTTTGTTGTACAGTTTCTGCACCGAATCGGCAGCCCTCCGAAAAAACTCGTTGTTGAACTTCACGATGTACTCCCCACTCCGCCAGTTCTCCCGCTTCGGAATAACCTTACACATTTCAGATCCGAACGTGTTGTAAACTTTGTGATTCAACAGTTCCCAATCAGAATTCCGCCAACGGTAGATACTTTGTTTCACATCCCCCACCAAGAGGTTGTCCCATCCGTTGTCCAGACTGTCCTGCAGCAGTGGTTCAAAATTTTTCCACTGCAGGGCTGAGGTGTCCTGAAACTCATCCAGCATATAATGATTCAGGCGCGTACCTACTTTTTCATAAACAAAAGGCGTATCATCCTCCCCGATCAAACGGTTCAGAAAATCATTGGTCTCCGACAAAAGTACCAGGTTGTTCTCCCGACAATACGCCGACAAATATTCCCGAATATCCGAGAACAAGGCAATGGTGTACAGGTTGGGCAGGATGGTCATGGCCGTAGCATAGTCCTTTTGCTCTTCTTCTGTCAGCGTTTTGTCCTTGGCTTCCACCCGAGCCGAAAGCCCGTCCACAATGGCTTGCAACTTTTTCCGGAACTCTTCCACCGAGGGCTTATCGCGCAACAACGATTCCATGTCGCGGCTCTTGAGCTTGTACTCCTCGGAGAAAAGACGCTTACCCATCTCCTTGAGCTTGCTGGTTGCATCCCAGGATCCTCCTTGTTCGATGTTGTCCAATGACAAGGTAATCAGCCACTGCAACAGTTCCTGCTGCTGCTCCAATCCCCCCATCATCTCATCAATGGCCTCCGACAATACCCGATCCTGATCCAGTTCCACACAATAATTGGAAGCCTGACCCAGTTCGCGGGCAAAGGCGCGCATGATGCGTTGGAAGAATCCGTCGATAGTACTGACCTGGAAAGCCGTATAATCGTTCAAAATCGACACCAGCAACCGTTGGGCATCCGCCTGATGCTGATGGCCTGTTTTGTTCGACAAGGCGAACAACTCCTGTAAAATCCGCTGTTTCATCTCATCCGTCGCCTTGTTCGTAAAGGTCACCGCCAGGATGTGCCGGTACGCATGCTCGGATTGAAAGAGCAAATTCAAGTACTGCTGGGTCAATTCATGGGTCTTTCCCGCACCCGCCGACGCTTTATAAATGTTTAACATAATGCGAATTACAGTATTTTGTATAAGAACAGTTTTTACAAGGGGATTTGTAGCTGTCCGCCAGGACAGAACGGGCAAAAGGCTCGTCCGGATCCAGGATTTTCTCGATCAGGGTGCGCAATGCTGTTTCATACTCCTCACGCTCCGTTGCCTCAATCAAGAAAGAAGGCACCTCTCCTTTGAACAAATCTTTCACAGAATACACGGTCATCTGAACAGGATCCTGGGACGTAAACAGCGGGAACTGTCCTTCGGGGCCTTGCATACAACGACAGAGCAAGTCGTAGAAACACAACTGGAAGGCCGTGTAAGGGCGCTCCAACGCAGCAGGATCGAACATCTCAGCCACCTGCTTGTATTGAATTGAAGATCCGCCTGTCTTGTAGTCCAGAATCCGCCAGATACCGTTCACCTGGTCAATGCGGTCCACAAAGCCCTTCAGACGGACGACCGTACCATCGGACAACGGAAAGTCCACTTCGCAACGCTGTTCCAACGCCTTCAACGACAGGTTCTCTTTCATATCGGTTTCCAGGACCCGACAGCAGATCCGTTTGAGCAAGGCTTCGATGATCTTGTTCTTGCCTGTGATCGAGGAGATCTTCAACTCTTCCTGAAAAGCTTGCAAAATAAAAGCATCGAGCATATCCGGAGCCTTCAGTATCGCCTGGACAGCCTTCCGGTCATACCCATTCTGTAACATCGGTTCGTATACCAATTGAATCACACGGTGAAACAAAGTACCGAACGTGCCCGCCTCGATGTCCTCCAGCACTTCTTCTTCCTGCTCTACCCATTTGCCAAAGAAAAATTGCAGGGGACACCTCAAATAACTGTTCAAGGCGCTGGCCGAGAAAGGCAGTTTACGCAGACGCTCCAGGATTTCGGGCGTCTTGTGCACGACCACCTCCTCTTGCGGTGCCAGATGCACCGTTGTTTCCATCACCCGCTCCTGCATCGGCACACGATACTGATAGCGCAATTGTTTGATGAAGCGGCTCTCTTCCCCACTCTTCAAACCATCCGTACGCTGGTCATACAGCAGCCATACGCGTTTGGCCCGGCTGATCATCCGATAGAAATAGTAGGCCTGGATGGCATCCTGATACTCGTAAGTCGGCATGCCGAAGCCCTTGCGCAAGTTGTATGGAATGAACGAATTGCTGACACCTTGCGAAGGGAAAACGCCCTCGTTGGCCGAAAAAAGAATGAGGTTGTCAAAATCAAGTGCCCGTGTTTCCAAAGGCCCCATGATCTGCAGGCCTGCCAGGGGTTCCCCCCGATAGGGAATGGAAACGCCGGCCGTCAACTGATCCAGCACCCGCAACCAGGATCGCAACTCCAACGGAAGATTCAAATCCCGCAAACGCACGATGACCGCATAGAGGTGATACAGGAACTCCTGATCCAAGGGGCTCATCGCCCGTCCCAACAGGGACAAGGTCTCCAGAAAATAATCGGCTACACGCCGGGTGTAATCCACTTTGTCCTCCGACGGTGCGGGTACGGCACCAAACAATTGGACAAACTCCTCCACCTGCCCTTCACACAATAGGTCGGAGGGAACGTAGATGAGGTTGTTCTTCAGAATCTGTCTCCGTATGCGGGCAATTTCAGCCGCAAAACGCTGGGTCAGACAAGGATGGTTCAACAGATTCATCAAGGCCCGGTGATAAAATACCGGCTTGCACGAATCAAATCGGCAACGCTCCACCAACTGGGCCAAATAACGGAAGAACGACTGGACCTTGCTGTTGTGCAAGGGATAACCCATCGTCACATTGACCTTGTCCACACACGTCGGAAGAGAATCCAGCAACGGGTCCAAGGCCTGCTCCTGCGGCAGGACCAGGGCCGTCTTGAACAAATCGGTACCGGCGAGGTCTTTCTCCAACAAACGACCGGCATATTTGGCCTGTCCAACCAGAGAAGGAATGCCCACCACCGTGATCTGCGGCAAGCCGGCAGCTTCCTCTGGCAAGGGATGACGTGACGGAAAATCCAGGAGATTCTCCTGCATGAACCAGGAAGCACGGTTGTGCGGATCCCGAATCAAATCGCCATGGTAGTCCCAATAAAAATCCGCCAAATCATTCTTCTTCAGGTACAACAACAAGGACCGTTCACAAGCGGTCAACGCATTCAAGCCCACAAAAACATACCGCGTATGCTTGCGGAGTTTTTGATGGACCGGATGGTCCTCAACATCCAACGCCTCTGCCACCTCCCGATACAAGGCCCCTTCGTAACCCAGGTTATCGGAAGAGAGATCCTCGTTGAAGCGTTGGTAGATCTCGTACATAACCTGCCAGATTTTCCGGAAAGAAGTCTCATTGGACGAAGGGCTGTGTTCCCGGAAACTACCCCAAAACTGACGGATTGCCGCAAGCTGGTCCTCGGAAAGAAAATCATACCCGGCATCCAGCTCCTTCAAATCCCGTATGTTTGTAAACAGCTGTTTGGCATCCACCCGGTATTTGTCCAAATCACTGAAATCATTGAGCAACATATCGCCCCACTGCACAAAATGCTCCAACGACTCCTGCTCATCGTGCGCCTCCTCCCGATAAATATCATACAAACGGAGCAAGGCCGCGATGCGGTCAATGGGTTGCCGATCGGTCAGTTCGTAAAACAAGGCATTGATGGTCGTGACTGGAGGCGAAAACAAGACGCCTGCCGCCTGCTGACCAAGGTACTTGCGAAAAAACAACGACGAACGCCTGTTCGGAAAAACGAAGCAGGCGTTCATCAGGTTCTCACGTTCGCGTTCCAGGTACAGGTCTGCTACTTGACGTAGAAATTCCATAGGATCAGATTCGCTTTTGGATTTCTCGGGTTTGTTCTTCGTAGCCGGGTTTTCCCAGCAAAGCAAACATATTCTTTTTGTAATCTTCGACGCCCGGTTGGTCAAAAGGATTCACACCCAACAGATAGGCACTGACCCCACAAGCCTTTTCGAAGAAGAAATAAAGTGCTCCCAAATGATACTCATCGATACGCGGGATTTCCAAACGGATGTTCGGAACACCTCCGTCGATGTGGGCCAGACGGGTTCCCAATTCCGCCATGCGGTTACAAGCCTCCATACGGCGGCCAGCCAGGAAATTCAAGCCATCCAGGTTTTCCGGATCCACCGGGATATCCAGATTACGCTTGGGACTTTCTACAGAAAGAACGGTCTCAAACAATGTACGTTCCCCATCCTGAATGTATTGGCCCATGGAGTGCAAATCAGTCGTAAAATTCACCGATGCAGGGAAAATACCCAAACCTTGTTTGCCTTCTGACTCACCGTACAACTGTTTCCACCATTCTCCGATGTATTGGAGTTTGGGGGTAAAATTCACCAGAATCTCGATCTTCTTACCACTCCGGTACAAAGCATTCCGGGCAGCCGCGTATTGTACGGCCGGGTTTTCAGAAGATTGTTCCCGACAACGGACGGCCATGTCACGGGCTCCCTGCAACAGGGCCCGGATGTCAAAGCCGGCTGCCGCAATCGGCAACAAACCCACGGGGGTCAACACCGAGAAACGGCCTCCCACATCGTCCGGAATCACAAACGTACGGTAACCTTCCCGGTCTGCCAGGCCCTTCAATGCACCACGGGCAGCATCTGTCACCGCTACGATACGGGTACGTGCCTGCTCCTGGCCGTAACGTTTTTCCATCCATTCTTTCAAGATACGGAAAGCCACAGCGGGTTCGGTCGTCGTACCGGACTTCGAAATCACGATGACAGCCACCTCGCGTTGTTCCATCAGATCCAGCAGTTCGCTGTGGTAGTCTTCCGAAAGGTTCTGACCGGCAAACACCACTTGCGGTGCACCCAACTGGGCGGAGAAGGTATGTGAAAGTGCCTCCAGGGTCGCTTTTGCACCCAGGTAAGAACCCCCGATTCCCACTGCCACAACCAGATTGATTCCAGCTTTTTTCCAATCAGCCACCACGTCCTCACAGGCTGCAACCAACGTTTCGCCTGTTTGCTCGGGCAAATCCAACCAACCCAAAAAATCATTACCGGCACCCGTACGGCGATCCAGCACATCCAGGGCACCCACAGCCTCGTTCATCAAGGAATCCACATCCACAAAAGAACGGACTGCACTCAAGTCAACTTTCAACATAATATACTAATTTTTAATTTATTGCAATATCTTACACAAGTTTCCAAAGATGCGGACCGGGTAACAGCCTTCGTAGAGAATTTTGTACACAGCATCCACAATGGGCATCTTCACCGGATAGCGGTGTTGTATCTGATGAATGGCTTTCACCGCATAATGGCCTTCCGCCACCATGTTCATTTCCGATTGGGCCGACATCACCGAATACCCCTTACCGATCATACTGCCATAGGTCCGGTTGCGGCTGAACTGGGAATAACAGGTCACCAGCAGGTCCCCCAAATAAGCGGAGCGGGAAGTAATTCGGCTGGCATCGGGATAGGTGGCATCCAGGAAAGAAACCAACTCGTGGAACGCAGAAGTGATCAGCACCGCTGTAAAATTGTCTCCATAGCCCAGTCCGTGTGCAATCCCGGTCGCAACGGCATAAACATTTTTCAACGCAGCGGCGTACTCAACCCCATAGATATCGGTACCCGGAATGGTGTTCACATAATCACAACGGAACAGTTCGCAGAGCTTCTCCGCCACCTCCAGCAACTTGGACGTCAACGTAAGGTACGAAAGGCGCTGCATCCCCATTTCCTCCGCATGGGAAGGTCCGCTGATGATCCCAATCTGATCAAAAGGCAGGTTGCAGACACGGTTGAAATATTCAGCAATGGTCAGGTAGTTTTCCGTCACAAAACCCTTGATCGCAGAGATGACAAACTTGTTGTCCAACGGAACCGTCAATTTGGAAATCTCGGCTTCGAAATAGGCGGACGGGATGGCAAAAATAAGCACATCGGCCTGAGAGACGACTTCGTCCATGGAAGCACTCATGCGCAGGTATTCCGGATCCAGGTAAACTGAACTCAGATACGAACGGTGATGTCTGTATTTCTTGATGTATTCAATGGACTCGGCATTGCGCAGATACCAACCCACACAATGGCCTTTGTACTGCATCAGCTTCACCAAAGCCGTTGCCCAACTACCGCCTCCGATAACGGCGATCCTGAGATTCTCCTGATCGAAAAAATTCGCATCCATAGGGCGAAGTTACATCATTTTTTCGTAACGGACAACCCGAGCAACCGTTTTCGGAACAAGAGGACGCTGGAGTGGTTCCAAAGTAGTTTTTCAGCCTTTTCACCATCCGATAAACCACCCAGCCCAAGACCAGCGAAAGGATCAGAATCGTAAAAAACAATTGGATGTGTTCTGTCATTTTCCTTGAATTAACCCAGCCAATACGACAAAATCCGTACCAGATAGGCCACCACCCAAGCCAGTGCCGTCGTGTAGAAGACAGACCAGAGCGCCCACTTCCATCCGGCCTCCTTGCGAATCGCCACAACCACGGCCATGCACGGGAAATACAACAGGATAAAAAGCATGAATCCATAGGCAACCCAAGGGGTAAACGAAGGTTGCTGGGCGAGTTCCTGGCCAGCATACAAAACTTCCATCGTACTGACTACCACTTCTTTAGCAGCTACTCCAGAAACGATACTCACCCCCATTTGCCAGTCAAAGCCCAAGGGTTCAATCACCGGTTCAATGGCCTTACCCAACTGAACAATGTAGGATGCATCCTCGCAACCCGGTTCGCGGTCCAAAGGGAAATAGCCCAAAGCCCAAATCAGCACCGAGGCCGCCAAAATCACCGTACCCATCTTCTTCAAATACTGAACAGCCTTGTTCCACATGTGTATCAAGGAGTTGCGCAAAGTCGGTATCCGGTAGGGAGGCAATTCCATCACAAAGGGATCCGAGACTTTCCGGAAAAAGGTCTTGTTCAAGAGCACACCGGTGAGGATGGCGAAAAGGATACCCATCGCATAGATGGACATCAGCACAAGTCCCTGGTTTTTTGGAAAGAACGCTGCTACCAGCAACAGATACACCGGCAACCGGGCACTGCAGGACATGAACGGCACAATCAGCATCGTCATCAGCCGGTCCCGGCGGTTTTCCAAAGTCCGGGTCGCCATGACAGCCGGAACGTTACAGCCAAATCCCATCAGCAGGGGAATGAACGACTTGCCGTGCAAACCGATTTTATGCATCAACCGGTCCATGATGAAAGCAGCCCGCGCCATGTAGCCCGTATCCTCCATCAACGAAATGAAGAAAAAGAGGATCAGGATGTTGGGCAGGAAAACCAGGACGCCTCCCACCCCGGCAACAATCCCATTGACCAGCAAATCGGTCAAGGGACCCGGCGCCAGATGAGCCAACAACCAGTCGCTCAACAGCCCGACTCCGGCATCGATCCACTCCATCGGATAGTTCCCCAGGGTGAAGGTTGTCTGAAACATCAGCCACAAAAAGAAAATCAAGATCGGGATACCGAACCAGCGGTGGGTCAGAAACCGGTCAATCGACGTCGTGGACTTGCGTTGTTCCTTAGGAGAAGGCACAAACGTTTCCTGCAAGGCACCACGAATAAATCCATATTTGGAATTGGCAATGCAAGTACGCACATCGTCCCGGTATTCCCGTTCCACACGTTCCCGTTTTTCAGCACACAAGTCCAGCAAAGCTTCGCGACCATCCAACTGCTGGAACTGCTCCTGCATCAGCGTATCGCCTTCCAACAACTTCAAGGCCACGTAACGCGGTGTATAGGCATCCGTTACCTCCGGGTATTGGTACACTTGTTTCTTGATGACCCCGATGGCCTCTTCGACCTCCTGGCCGTAGTTGATGTGAATGTGTCTTACCGTCTCGGAACGGTCTTCGTACACCTCGATGATCCGGTCCAGCAGGGCATCAATTCCAACCCCTCGGGAGGCCACGGTCGGCACAATGGGAATCCCCATCAGCTTGCCCAGGGAATCATAATCCAGTTGCGCACCGCCTTTCTCCAGTTCGTCGTACATGTTCAAGGCCATGACGACCCGGATGTTCATATCCAGGAGTTGGGTGGTCAGGTAGAGGTTTCTCTCCAGTCCGGAGGCATCCACCACATTCAGTACCAGGTCCGGATGTTCCTGTACAATGTATTCACGCACATAACGTTCCTCCGGAGTATATTCCGTCAAGGAGTACGTACCCGGCAAATCTATCAGATGGATGGTATAGCCCCGATGATGGAAGATGCCGGTCTTGGCTTCGACCGTCACCCCGCTGTAATTGCCGACCCGCTCCTGCAAACCGGTCGCCCGGTTGAACAAGGATGTCTTGCCGCAATTGGGATTGCCGACCAGGGCAATGTCGATGTGCTTGGAACGGCGGTCGGCTTCTCCCCGAATTTCTTCTTCGGTAAAAGTCTCCACCTGCGGATCTTGAAAATCAGCCGTTTCCTGAACGACCTCCACCAAGCCAGCCTCGCTCCGGCGCAAAGACAAATGGATCCCCATCAGGCTGTACTCGATCGGATCCTGCAAAGGGGCATTCTTGATCACCTCCACACGCACGCCTCGCACGAACCCCATCTCGATGATGCGGTTCCGGAAATTGCCGTGGCCGTGCACCTTGACCACCACACATTTTGCACCCGTAGGAATCTGGGCCAGACTCAAATATCGCTGATTTATTTCCATGCTCACTTTATTTCATAAAACGCGTCGCCGCTTCTACCGCCAAGTGATCACAACGTTCGTTCTCCGGATGGCCGGCATGGCCCTTGATCCACACAAAGCGGACCCGGTGGCGCCGGTACACCTGCAGAAAACGCTGCCACAAATCCGGATTGGCTTTTTTATCAAACTGCTTCCGCTCCCAATCAAACAACCAACCCTTCGTTACCGCATTGACCACGTAGGAAGAATCACTGTACACGGTCACCTCAGAATTGGGCCGCAACAAAGCCTCCAACCCAACAATCACCGCCATGAGTTCCATGCGGTTGTTGGTCGTCATCGGCTCGCCACCGGAAAGTTCCTTGTAATGTTGCCCGGAACGCAACACCACACCGTAGCCCCCCGGACCCGGATTTCCCCGGGATGAACCGTCTGTAAACAATTCTATCGGCTGCGCCATCGCTATGCTTGTTCCGTCTCTGCGTTTTGTTTACCAATCAGATCTTCCACATTATCCGTTCCCTTTCCATGCAACAATGATTTCACCTTCAACACATTGGAACGCATTTCATCGTAACGTCTGCGATTCTTGACCACGTCGATGGCCATATAAATGGAAGACAACATCGGCAACGCATTGGCCATGTTCTTGCCCGCCAGTTCAAAGGCAGTACCGTGGTCCGGACTCGTACGGACAATGGGCAGACCGGCTGTAAAATTCACGCCATCGTCAAACGACATGAGTTTGAAGGGAATCAAACCCTGATCGTGGTACATGGCCAGCACACCATCGTATTGGACAAAACTGTTGTTTCCAAAGAATCCGTCGGGAGAATAAGGGCCAAAGGCCAGCATGTTTTCTTCCGAGGCCTGTTGGATCGCAGGTTTGATGATTTCGGTCTCTTCCGTACCCAACAAGCCGTTATCGCCACAGTGAGGGTTCAGCCCCAATACGGCAATGCGGGGACGGACCACACCAAAATCCCGTTTGAGGGACTCGTTCATCACCCGTAATTTTTCCACAATCTTCTCGGTCGTAATCTCACGGGATACCTCGGCCATGGAGACGTGGGTTGTCACCAGACCGACACGCATTTTGTCGGAGCACAAAAACATCAATGCCTGCTCTGCACCGAATTTGTCTGCCAGGTATTCCGTGTGTCCTTTGAAGTGAAAGGAGGCTTCCAGCATGTTGTGCTTGTTGAAAGGAGCCGTCACAATGGCATCCAACAAACCTTCCTTCAAATCTTCGGTCGCACGTTCCAGCGACATCAAAGCAGCCTTGGCCGACTCCGCCGTCGGTTGGCCCGGATCGATCTGCATGTTGTCGGTCACACAGTTGATGATGTTGATGCGTTTGGGATGAAAATCCCGGGCCGTATTGATGATGTTGGTATTAAAGTTATCGGTTTCTGAGATCAGTTTGCGGTAATATCCCACAACGCGGGATGAGCCGTAGATGATCGGAATGCAGAGATCGGTGATGCGGGAATCCATCAATGACTTGATAATCACTTCACATCCAATACCGTTTGTATCTCCGATGGTTATACCTATTATGATTTTTTGTCCCATAGAATTGGCTTTATAAATATCGTTTCCGTAAAACGGTGCAATTTACAAAAAAATATTTTTTATGTACCTTTGCGCCATGGCAAATATTTTGGATCGCGAGATACAATACCTCCCCGGAATCGGTCCCAAACGGGCCGAATTGCTCAAAAAAGAACTGGACATCCATTCTTTCCGGGACTTGTTGTACACCTTTCCATTCCGCTACCTGGACCGCACGCGGATCTATGCCATTTCCGAACTGGAACCCACCATGGCCTGGGTACAGATCCGAGGCACCATCGTGTCGATTTCCTTTGCCGGCGAAAACCGGGGCAAACGCATGATTGCCACCCTGGCTGACCGGACGGGACGCGTCGAACTCATCTTCTTCCAAGGCATCAAATGGATGCAGGAACGCCTGCGTGTGGGCAAGGAATTCATTGTCTTCGGACGGCCGAGCACTTTCAACGGAGGCCTGAACTTCGTCCACCCGGAACTGGAAGAGCCTGAGACAGCACTCGCTCAAAGCAACACCATGACCGGGGTGTATTCGAGTACAGAAAAATTACGCAACAGCGGTATCGGCATCAAAGTCTTTTCAAAACTGATCCACAAACTGCTGAGTGAATGGCTGGAGCACATTCCGGAAAGTTTGCCGGAAAACATCCGCCAACAAGCGGGACTCATTCCCTTGCGCCAAGCCCTTCAGAACATCCATTTCCCGGAAAACCTGCAAATGCTGGAACAAGCCCGGGCGCGCCTCAAGTTCGAAGAACTGTTTTACCTGCAACTTTCCCTGCTCAAGCAAAAGAACGTCCGGATGCGACAAGGGTCTGCTCCCGTCTTTACCCGGATTGGGGAATTCTTCAACCACTGCTACTGCCGGATTCCGTTTGAATTGACCGGCGCCCAAAAACGTGTCATCAAACAAATCCGTTCCGATGTCCGCAGCGGCCTGCAAATGAACCGCCTGCTGCAAGGGGATGTCGGCAGTGGCAAAACGATGGTCGCCTTCCTGTGTGCCACCATCGCAGCAGACAATGGCTTCCAGACCTGCCTGATGGCTCCCACCGAAGTCCTCGCCCAACAACACTACCAGGGCGCCCTCTCTTTTGCCGGAGACTCCGGTTTGAAAGTCGCCCTGTTGACCGGAAACACCAAAGCCAAAGAACGTCGGGCGATTCTGGAAGGATTGGAAGACGGCAGCATCCACGTCCTCATCGGGACCCATGCCGTCATTGAAGATCCCGTACGTTTTCAACGCCTGGGCTTTGCCATCATCGACGAACAACACCGTTTCGGAGTCGCACAACGGGCCCGTCTGCGCAGCAAAGCAGCACTTCCCCCGCACATCCTGGTCATGACGGCCACCCCCATCCCCAGAACCCTGGCCATGACCCTGTACGGAGACCTGGATGTATCCGTCCTGGACGAACTCCCTCCGGGCCGCAAACCCATCACCACCAAACACATCTCCGAGAACCAACGCTACAGCATGTACAAGTTCCTGAAAAATGAGATTCAAAAGGGACGTCAGGTCTTCATCGTCTATCCGATGATCAAGGAATCGGAAAAGATGGACTACCAGAACCTGCAAAGCGGGTACGAAGAAATCGTACAGGAATTTCCGGCTCCGGAATACATCACAGCCGTCGTTCACGGCCAACAGAAGAACGAAGACAAGGCCCACGACATGCAACTCTTTGCCGAGGGGAAAGCCCACATCCTCGTCGCCACCTCCGTCATCGAAGTCGGGGTCAATGTCCCCAACGCCTCCGTCATGGTCATTGAAAGTGCCGAACGCTTCGGCCTTTCCCAGCTCCACCAATTGCGGGGACGGGTCGGACGGGGCGCCGAACAATCGTTCTGCCTGCTGATGACCGGTTACAAACTCTCCCAGGAGTCCCGCCAACGCATCGAACTGATGTGCAGCACCAACGACGGATTTGAACTGGCGGAAGCCGACCTGCGCATGCGGGGGCCCGGCGACATCGAAGGCACCCAACAAAGCGGCATGGCCATCGACCTGCGCCTCTCCAACCTGGCCAAGGATGGCTCCCTGCTGAATTACGCCCGCGACCTGGCCAGCAAGATTCTCGAACAGGATCCCCTGCTGGAACTCCCGGAACACCGGCTGTTGGCCCAGCAACTGACCTACTTGCGTCACCAGGGAGAAGAGCCTGTGGACTATTCCCGCATCAGCTAACCCAAACCCAATACAACCCAGCCCCCAGCAAACCATGGAAAAGATACTCCGTTTCTTCAAAGAATGGACCCTACCCATCGCCATGACCACCGGCGCCGCCGTGTACTTCCTCTTTCACCACCTCGACAGCCTGGATCCCATCAAACCCGCCATCTGGAAATTTGTGGACCTGTTCACACCGACGCTGATTTTCCTGCAACTCTTTCTCACCTTCTGCAAAGTGGACCTGCGGTCCCTCAAACCGGGTCCCTGGCACTACCGGCTGCTCCTCTTCCAATTGGCCACCGCCTCGCTGGTTACGCTCATCCTGCTGTTTGTCCCGATGAATCCGATGTACCACACCATCTTTGAGGGGGCACTGGTCTGCCTCATCTGCCCGACAGCCACTGCGGCCGCAGTCATCACGGACAAACTTGGGGGCAGTGCCAGTGGCATCACCGTCTATACCCTGATGTCCAACATCGTCGCCGCCCTGTTTGTTCCCCTGGTTTTCCCGCTGGTCGTTCCGCACGAGGGACTCAACTTTATCAATGCCTTCTGGACCATCTTGAGCAAAGTCTTTCCCTTGTTGCTTTGTCCCTTCCTGCTGGCCCTGCTGCTGCGCCGGTTCCTGCCCCGGATTCACCGGTTCCTGCTGAAATATACCCACGTAGCGTTCTACCTCTGGGCCATCGCCCTGATGATTGTCTCGGGCCAGACCATCCGCTCCCTACACCAAAGCACAGCACCCGCACTCGTGATGTGGCTGATTGCCGGAGCGTCCCTGCTCACCTGCATCCTCCAGTTTTCGGTCGGCAAAAAAACCGGCAGCCAATTCGATGATCGAATGACTGCCGGTCAGGCATTGGGACAGAAAAATACGGTTTTGGCCATCTGGATGGCCTACACCTACCTCACTCCCCTATCGTCTTTAGCTCCCGGCACCTACGTCCTGTGGCAAAACCTGTTCAACAGTTTCCAACTGTGGAAGAAAGGGCGGAGCACTAAAAAATCAAAACACTAGAAGCTGCTCTTCAAACCGGTTGCACGGTTGAATACCGGCAATTCCGGGGTTGAATCCGGATCCATCACATAGTATCCGTTGCGCTCAAACTGCACAGAAATACCGGAACGGTCTTCCAACAAGGCCGGTTCTGCGTAAGCACGCGGTACTACCACCAATGATTCAGGATTCAGGTAGGACTTGTAATCCTGTCCTTCCGGAATACCACCCATGTCGGCTTCGGTGAAAAGACGGTCGTACAGACGCACTTCAATCGGTTTGGCATAATCAACCGGAACCCAGTGAATGGTACCTTTGACTGAACGCCAAGGACCGGCTCCCGGTTTGGACGAAGGATCGTGGGTACAACGGATTTCAATAATTTCCCCGTTTTCGTCCTTGATCACTTCTTCACACTTGATGATGTAACCGTATTTCAAACGCACTTCTCCACCCGGTTTCAGACGGAAGAATTTCTTCGGCGGTTCTTCCATAAAGTCATCCCGTTCGATGTACAACTCACGGGTAAACGGTACCCGACGGGTTCCAGCTTCCGGATCTTCCGGATTCAACGCCGGATCAAAGTATTCCACACGGCCTTCTTCCCAATCGGTGATCACGAGTTTCACCGGATTGGTCACCACCATGTAACGGTTGGCCCGTTTGTTCAAGTCATCGCGCAAGCACCATTCCATCAACGACAAGTCGATGATGTTGTCACGTTTGGCCACACCCACTTTCTCCGCAAAAGCCCGGATACTTTCCGGCGTATAACCCCGGCGGCGCAAACCGCAAATGGTAGGCATACGCGGGTCATCCCAACCGCTGACAAAGTTGTTTTTCACCAGTTCCAGCAATTTACGCTTGCTCATCACCGTATAAGTAACATTCAAGCGGGCAAATTCGTATTGGTGGGACGGGAAGATTCCCAATTGTTCGATGAACCAGTCGTACAACGGACGGTGCACGTCAAATTCCAAAGTACAAATGGAGTGCGTAATGCCTTCCAACGAGTCACTTTGACCGTGTGCATAGTCGTACATCGGATAAATGCACCATTTATCTCCGGTGCGGTGGTGATGCGCGTGGATGATGCGGTACATCAAGGGGTCACGCAACAACATATTCGGATGTGCCATGTCAATCTTGGCACGCAACACTTTCTCTCCGTCTGCAAATTCACCGGCACGCATACGGGCGAACAAGTCCAGGTTTTCTTCCACACTGCGGTCGCGCCAAGGACTGTTCTTACCGGGCGAATTCACCGTTCCGCGGTTGAGGCGGATTTCTTCCTGCGTCTGATCGTCCACATAAGCCAAACCTTTGCGGATCAATTCACAGGCCCAATCATACAGTTGCTCAAAATAGTCGGAAGCATAGTATTCGGCGGCCCAATCAAAACCCAACCAACGGATGTCGGCTTTGATGGAATCCACGTATTCGGTATCTTCCTTCACCGGGTTGGTATCATCAAAACGCAGGTTTGTTTTTCCCCCGTACTGTCGTGCCAAACCAAAGTTCAGGCAGATGCTCTTCGCGTGACCGATGTGCAGGTAGCCATTGGGTTCCGGAGGGAACCGGGTCAGGATGGATTGGTGTTTGCCGGAGGACAGATCTCCTTCGATGATCTCTTCCAAGAAGTTCAAGGGTTTCTTTTCTTCCCCTACAGTTTTGAGTTCTTCCATAGGTATTGTTTTTAACAGGAATAAAACACAAATATACGTCATTTGCGTAAAATTCCCCATAAATAATTGTTACTTTTGCGCCAGAAAAACTACCTACAAAAACGACACCTGCTATGATTCTTTCGATGACCGGCTACGGCAAGGCCCAAGCCTGCTGCCAAAATGAGAAATACACGTTGGAAATCAAATCGCTGAACGGCAAAAACTGCGATGTAACCATGAAAACATCCGCCTTGCCCCGCGAAAAGGAACCCCTGCTTCGCCAACGCGTTGCCCAAGGCCTTGTGCGTGGAAACGTCGATGTGTACCTGAGTGTCGAAAAAAATTCCGGCAACCAGGCCAAATCGTTTGACAAAGAAGTGGCCACCGCATACCTCCAACAAATCACGGACTGGCAAAACGAGCTCCAGCTGCCTCTTGCGGACACGGCTTCTCTCCTGCAAACCGTCCTCCGTCTGCCGGAAGTCTGGGACATCAACAAAAGCGAAATGTCCGAAGAAGACTGGCAAGCCATTGCCGCAGCCGCAGACCAGGCCATCGAAGACCTGACAGCCTTCCGCATCCGCGAAGGAAAGACCCTGGAAGCCGATTTGCGCAGCCGTGTCGCCAACATCCGCAACTACCTGGCTGCCGTAGAACCCTACGAAAAGGAACGGGTACCGGCCATCCGCGAACGCATTCTTTCCCGTCTGGCAGACCTGGAAGTCAATCCGGACCCCAACCGCCTCGAACAGGAACTGATCTTCTACCTGGAAAAACTGGACATCAACGAAGAAAAAGTACGGTTGGCACAACACTGTACCTATTTCCTGGAAACGATGGAAAAAGAAGATTGTCCCGGTAAGAAATTAGGCTTCATTGCCCAAGAAATGGGGCGCGAAATCAACACCCTGGGATCAAAAGCCAACCACGCGGCCATTCAGAAACTGGTCGTCATGATGAAAGACGAACTCGAAAAGATCAAAGAGCAGAGCCTCAACGTGTTGTAGCCGCCTTCAATTGGGCCCGCAGAATCGGCATCTCGGGCAAACTTCCCATCTCTGCCGCCCAGTCCAGCCACTGCGCCGCCAACACAGGATTCCCCATCATCCGGCAAGCGACCGAAAGGTTGCAGGCGGCCGCTGCCTTAACCTTCCAATGATGCGCCCGTCGGGCCTTGTCCGTCCAGATGGCAATGGCATCTTCCCACAGACCGTCGGCCACATGCTCCAGGGCCTGGAACCAATCCGGGTCGTTTTCAAAGACCAGGAACAATTGCTCTTGGGGTGCCGTCGTAGCCGACACATAAGTTGTCAGTTCCTTGCCCACCTGCTGCAACGCCGGTTCCAAAGACTCGTGTGCACGCGCGATGAGCCGGGCATCCGAAACACTGGCATCGGTCAGGACCGTCCAGACCAACGAATCGGCCACCGGCTGATGGATCAGACAACGGCGGGTCGGCTGATGAAACAGCAGAAAACGGCAAGAGAACGGAAGACGGATTTCCCGGGTGAGCAACAACCCATCGTACGTCCATTGCTCAGACATTTCTTCTGCCAACTGGTAGTCGCCCAACTGCATGGAATCAAAAACCACCAGGTAATCGGACACCTCCTCCGGGAGCAGGTAGGGCAAGTACCCCACATCTCCCGGATTCAATGTATCCGAAACAAACGCATAGACCGGAAGACTGCCTTCCGGCACATGCTGGATCGCCTCCAGTTCTTGCGCAAAGCCCAAAGCCACCGCCATCACCTGTGCGCTGTCACGAGCCATCGGATCGTGCAAAGCCATCAGCGAAACAGAGGCACGGGAAAGATCATACTGGGTCTGGGAGGCCGCTTTGCGCTCCACATTCACATAATAGCGAATCGGAGTACAAGCCACCGAGCAAAGCCCCAACAACATCCAGAGCGACCACTTGCGCAACAACAGAAAACGATTCATCTTTTCATTTTTACATGTTCATACCACCACAAACGTGGATCACTTGACCGGTCACATACGAAGCCAGGTCAGATGCCAGGAAGAGACATACTTTTGCAATCTCATCCACATTTGCACCACGACGCAAAGGAATCTTGGCTTCCCATTGCTTGCGGACATCTTCCGGCAACTGGTCGGTCATCGCGGTTACCACGAAACCGGGAGCTACCGCGTTGGAGCGGATACCACGAGATCCCAATTCTTGTGCCATGGATTTGGTCAAACCGATCATACCGGCTTTTGAAGCGGAGTAGTTTGCCTGACCGGCATTACCGGAAACACCTACCACTGAACTCATGTTGATGATGGAACCGCTGCGTTGGCGCACCATCACGGGAGTCACGGCATGGATGTGGTTGAAAGCAGACTTCAGGTTGACGTTGATGACAGCATCCCATTGTTGTTCGCTCATACGCATCATCAAAGTATCTTTGGTAATACCGGCGTTGTTCACCAACACATCGATACGACCGAATTTTTCCATGATCTGGTTTACCACGTTGTGTGCATCTTCAAACGAAGCCGCATTGGAGGGAATGGCCAATACTTCCACACCCATAGCTTCCAATTCTTTTTTGGTTTGTTCGCCATTTTCGTCAATTACCAAGTCCGTAAATGCGATGTTGGCACCTTCGCTGGCAAAACGCATTGCCACTGCCTTACCAATTCCGCGAGCTGCTCCTGTGATCAGAGCAACTTTTCCTTCCAATAATTTCATAATAATTCTATTCTTTAATGATTAAATAAAATTTGCCAATAAATCATATTCGTCTGCATGGACGATCTCTACTTCCGCAAACTGTCCGATGCGGGAACGGTCTGCCTCCCCATCCAGCGGCTTGATCAGCACTTCCCCATCCACTTCCGGAGATTCCTTTTGGGTTCTTGCCACATACACCCCATCCTCGGAAATCGAATCGATCAGCACGCGTTCGTGACTGCCGATCCGGGACTGGTTGTATTCGTAGGAAATGCCCGACTGCAACTCCATCAATTCTTCGTAACGTTCCTGCTTCACACGGCGGGACAGGGTATCCTTCAAATTGGCCGCGCCCCAGGTTCCTTCCTCCTCCGAATACGGAAATGCACCCAAGCGTTCAAAACGGTAGGCTTCCACAAAGTCCAGGAGTTCCCGGAACTCCCGCTTGCCCTCACCCGGGTGACCGACGATCAGGGTCGTGCGCAGGACGGCCTCCGGTACACGGCTGCGGATCTTTTCCACCAGAGCACGGGTCTGCTGCCCGTTCACAGAACGGCGCATCGCCGACAAGACCTTATCGGAAATGTGCTGCAGCGGAATATCAATGTACGGGGCCACCTTCGGATTGTTCGCCATCACGTCCAGCACATCCTCCGGAAACGAATCCGGATACGAATAATGCACGCGCAACCAATCGATGCCGGAAATCAGCGACAAGCGCTCCAACAACGGAGCCAGGTTGCGTTTCCGGTACAAATCCAGACCGTAGTAGGTCGTATCCTGTGCGACAACAATCAACTCCCGTACCCCAGCATCCGCCAGAGACCGAGCCTCCTCCAACAAGGACTCCATCGGCACCGAACAATGCTTGCCGCGAATCTTGGGAATCGCACAATACGAACAAGTCCGGTCACAGCCCTCGGAAATCTTCAGGTAGGCATAGTGGGAAGGCGTCGTCAACAAACGGCGCGTTGCCAATTCGGGACGGTAAGGAACACCCAACACCTCCAACAACGGACGAATGTCATAGGCACCGAAAAAGCCATCCACCTCCGGCATCAGTTCCGGCAATTCCGCCCGATAGCGTTGGGACAGACAACCGAACACATACACGCGTTTGACAAGACCTTCCTGTTTTGCCTGTACCGCATCCAGGATGGCCTCGATGGACTCTTCCTTGGCATCCTGAATAAAACCGCAGGTATTCAAGATCACGGCATCCACCCGACCTTCCGCCAGGTTTTCCGCCTCGGGAGCCACGTCCATACCGGCCGCCTGCAACTGACGGAGTAGGTGCTCCGAATCCACGCGGTTCTTGGAACATCCCAATGTCACACACTGGATGCGATGAATCGAATCCGTCACCCCTGTATGCATGAATTAAGCTTCTTCGGTAACTTCGGTTTCTTCTTCAGCATCCGGATCCACAAAATCCAAGGTTGCCTTTTCTTTCAACAAGTTGTACCATTGCACCACTTTCTTCATGTGAGAAGGGTAGAAACGGTCACGGTCGTATTCCGGGAAAGCCGCATCGAAGAAAGCCACCAACGCTTTTTGGTCTTTTCCATCCGGAGCAGCCTCTTCGCCCAGGTACGCTTTCAATTTCAAGAATACCTCACGCAACGGCAACTCGGTCTCATCGGTATAGATTGAGATATCGGACAAAGAAGTCATACGGGCTTTCATACCGAATGAAGTTCGTTTGCCTGTCAACAAAGATTCTGCAATGATACCAACTTTTCCTTGCGACAAATAATTAAACAGACCCGGTTCTCCGGATACTGAAAGAATTTTCCGTAAATCAGTTTTCATTTTTAATGCTATTTTCGGTTACAAATATCTATTTACATGGAAATCAATTCATTCCACGAGATTTCTTAATCAAATCATACGCCTCTGACAAGGCCTTGAATTTCTCTTCCGCCCCTTTGCGGACATCCTCTCCCAAGGTTGACACCTTGTCCGGATGGTATTTCATCGCCATGCGGCGGTAGGCTTTCTTCACCTCGTCATCGGTGGCTTGGGGCGACACTTCCAAAATGCGGTAAGCCTGTTCCAGCGCTGCTTGGGCATTCGGCCGACTTCCGCCAGGGGCACCTTGTCCGCCTTGGCGATAGCCACCACCGTAAGCTCCGGCACTGAACATGGCCAAAATCGACTCCACATCCGCCGCTGCCAGGCCCATGGCCAGGGCAATGCGTCGCAGGATCACCTGCTCGGACTCATCCATGTGCCCATCGCTTTGGGCGATACCACAGAGGTAATGGAACAACTGCAAACGCTGGCTCACCGGCATGTTCCGACCGATTTGCAACGCCACTTGTTCCACTTCAATATCTTTCTGCAACAACTCTTTCAACAATGCCGTCCCTTCACGAACCGCAGACTCGCCAAAATTTCTCCGCAAGAAATCCTTGACATAGTCCAGTTCGGAACGCATCACCCGCTTGTCCGCCTTCATGACCGCTGCAGACAAGACCAACAGCGACATCAGAAAACTGTTGCGGGCACCCTCGTGACGGGCGCCACCGGCTCCGGAGAAAAGAGTGCTGGAACCGTCAAACATCGATCCGATGCCAACGCCCAACAAGGCTCCGATCGGACCGCCAATGGCCCATCCCAAAATTCCTCCCAACCATTTCCCGGTATTCTTTCCCATATACTTTCTAAACGTTTTTATTCAATGCTATCATGTTCCGGTATACGGCTACCACCTGTGGCAAAACTGCGCAGTGGTTGTCCGAAACCAATACTTCGTCCGCCAATGCTTCGCGTTGGGCATCCGTCCACTGATGCTGCATCCGGGCCAGCACCTGCTCCGGCTGTACCCCGTCCCGCTGCATCACGCGCTCCATCCGGACCTCCACCGGAGAGGAGACCGTCAAAACACGGTCACACACCTGACGGAACATCGGTTTCTCCAACAGCAACGCAGACTCAAAGACCACAAACGGTGCAGACTGCGCCTGCACCCATGCCCGGAAATCCGCCAACAAATAAGGATAGACGGTTTCTTCCACCCGAGCCAGCAAGCTCGCATCCGCAAACACGATCCGAGCCATCTCCCGGCGGTCAATCCGGTCCCCGACACAAACCGTCGGTCCCAGCAAAGCCACCAATGCAGACCGCAACGGTGCCAGTTCATCGTACAAGGCCTTCGTCCGGTCATCCGAATAATACACGGGAATGCCCATCCTGGACAACATCTTGGCAACGCTGCTTTTGCCGCTGCCAATTCCTCCCGTCAAACCCAGAATCCGTCCAGCCATCGTCAACGCACCACCATTACCTCCACATAGGGAGGATCCAACACATAGTGGTTGGAAATGTTCGACAATTCATTGTACACCGTCGGAATCACCTGCATGCCCAAGGACTCCATGGCCTCGTTGTAATCCACTACCACTTGGAAATGGGAAGCCAGATCCACCTCCGTAATCGGATAAAACTGGCGGACGGTCAGACGCACCTGGTTGGGAATACACACCAGCCGACGGTCTGCCGGCACATTCACCAAATCCACCGGCAACTCCAGGGTGTGTTCCACATAGCGGTCCACGTCCAAGGTTGCATAGACCTGATCCTCGGCATACGTAATGCCCCAGATGTCCATCAGATCCACCATCCGGCGCAGGTTCCCCGACAACTGACGGGCAGAAATCGGTTTGGTAAACACCGAATCGACCCGATCCAGGTAACGATCCTTGCCGTAAAGTACCACACTGTCCGGCTGCAGACGGATGGGAGAAGTCGCCGCATACTGTTCCTTGAACGTAATGTCCGTTCTGGGAACGACCGGCACCTTCTTGTGACGCACCTGCGGAATGATGAAGTCCATCTCTTCGGTAACCACGTATTCCACGTCCACATCGGGCGTCAAGGCCTCGGACAACAGGTTGCGCAACTCAGAACCCATCAACAGGAAGCGATCCTCCCCGCCGGTCTCCGTATGGGGGCGCAACATCCGCTCGGGAACCTCCAGCGTAAGCCGTCGGTCCACACCCAGACGTTGCTTGATGATGTAGAATCCCTTGGCACGTCCCCGGATGATCAGGGGCTGCACCGTTTCGGAACGGGAGGCACGACCCGACATCACCGTCTCTACGCGCAAACGGTACTCAAAGTGGACCGTATAGTCCTTTGAAAGGTAATGGACAATCCAAATAAAAAACGCCAAAAGGAGAGAAAACAGGATGATCTCCCAGTCTCTCCCCTCTCTGGCCTTTGCAATGACCTTTCCCTTTAACAAGAAAGGACGTTTCATCTATTTCGTTTGAATATCAGTAATATCCTTCACAACGGAAGATTTGTCAACACGGATCTTCACGTTGTTGTCCACTTCCACCAACAAGTATTGTTCTTTCACTTCTGCAATGGTTCCGTAGATACCACCAATGGTCACGATTTTGTCACCCTTGGTCAAGGAATTGCGGAATGCCTGCAATTCTTTTTGCTTCTTTTGTTGGGGACGAATCATGAAGAAATACATAACACCGATGATCAAAACCATCATCAGCAACATCGACATACCGCCACCTTGTTGGGGTGCAGCTGCTTGTTGCAACAAAACAAAATTCAACATCATTTTATTCGACTATTTAATTGTTTACGTAAATATCTTTGCAAAATTAATAAAAATCGGGAACGGACCAAACATTAGTTTTCCACCAGACCGGCACCGCGTTTTACCACCACGCCCTTGGCCTGCATGTCCCGGATCAGACGGTCCAGCAAACCGTTCACGAATATCTTGCTGTTCTGGGTACTGTAGAATTTGGACACTTCCACATACTCGTTGATGGTCACCTTCACCGGGATGGAGTCAAAGCGAACCGCTTCTGCAATCCCCATGATGATCAAGGTAATGTCGGTTACCACCAGACGGTCGAGATCCCAGTTGGAAATGTTGTTTTTCACCAGATCCATGTACTCGTTGTAATGGGCAAAGGAATGAGCCAGCAACTCGCGGGCAAAATCCCGGTCATCGTCCTTCATGAACAACGGGGGCAACTCCAGTTTTTCCTTGGTCTTGACGATGGACAAAGTCCGCAGGATGACGTTCAACACATAGCCCAAATCATCCACCCAGTACAAAGAGGCATCTTCGAGCATCTGTTCCAGATCCTCGTCATCCTCAAACTCCAGTTGATAGATTTTGGAGAACAAGGCACAGTCCTCGCGCAACGAGGTCGTCGGAGAAGCCATGTATTTTTGGAAATATTCTTCTTGAAGCAAACGGTTGAACAACTTCTTGACATAAGCCATCCATTGCTCACCATCCCAGAGCAACCCCTGGCTTTCGCAGAAAGTCATGAAAATATCATTCCGGCGCAACATCGCGGCCAGCGCATTGTCCGCAAACTTGCGGTTGGGATTCCGTTCCTCCTCGGTCGGATGGAACTTCTTCAGACCCAACTCAATGCGTTCATTTGCCAACCGGCTCAAAGCTACCGGCAACTGCAACATGAAGTAATACAAACGGCGAGTTTCCTCGCAAGAATGAAGCAATTCCTCCTCGATGCTACGCAAGGATGTGCTGGAGGAACATACGGAACTGTAAAGAACTTTAAAAGCTTTGATTCTAATTAATCTTCGGTTTAGCATACGCTCAATCACTAAATATTTTGCAAATATAGAATATCCCGAGAAATTTATTTTATCTTTGTCAAGAATTTTAAAAACGAACGATATGTATCTTGAAGATTTTGAGAATGCAGGAATGCACGAACGCAACGGAGATGATGTCTATTCAAAACCGGTGAGAGCGGGTAAAAGAACGTATTTCTTCGATGTGAAGGCCACGAAGGGTAACGATTACTATTTGACCATTACTGAAAGCAAACGCCGCATGGAACGCGACGGCCGCTTCGTATACGACAAACACAAGATCTTCTTGTACAAAGAGGATTTTGAAAAATTCTCCGAAGGACTTTCCGAGGTAATCGCCTACATCAAAGACCGATGCCCCGTTACCGAAAGAACCGAGGAAACCACTCCTTTTTCGGACGTGAAGTTTGAAGAATTGTAATTGAACATACCCCAACCTGACAAAAAACGACCCTCCGGTCGTTTTTTTGTTTCCGACCCGATGCCGTCCCGGCCAACAGACCCAACATCCCATTGCCTTTTACGACATTTTGGCCACGTTGGAAGAATTGACACGGGAGGCCAACGAAGAAACCCGGCAGCAACCGGCTACCGGGAATACCGACGGAATCTCGTTCGCCCCGACCCTACTGGGCCAAGGGACCCAAGCCACACACGACTTCCTCTATTGGGAATTTGAAGAAACGGACCAGGTTACCGTCCGCAAAGGAGACTGGAAAATGATCTCCATCGGTGGGACACCGCATCTTTATCACATCGCCAGCGATCCCCACGAGGGCCACGACATCGCAACGCAACACCCCGACATCGTCCGAGAACTCGTTGCCATCGCCCGCTCCCAACACACCGACAGCCCCCACTTCCGCGTCACTCTGCCGTGAGGCGATTAGAACTCGTAACCGACGACGAGATGTAGCTGAGTTCCTCCCGAAATAGCTGGAAGAGAAATCAAGCCCATAGAAACATTCATCGCCCGGCCGTTGTTCAATCCAAAGCGGTAGCCGAATGTTCCTCCGATGTAGGGACTGAAGTCATCATCAATTACGATCGACATCCCTGAACGCAATGCCAGGAAAGGTGTCGAAATAGCATCAAAAAAATAGTACCGAAGATCCGCACAAAGACTAAAGCCGAGACTTTGTTCTGGGCGGTAAGAGTAATCGTAGTAATCGTAGTCATAGTATTCATAACTACCCAATCCCAACGCGCCTCCCACATAAATGTGAGGATTGAACTGATAACCATAGCCCCCGAATAAGTTGGGGAGTAAAATCTGGTCCTCCGTAATACCCAAAGGACTTAACTCCACGAATCCACGGGCTCCGTGAGAATAATCACCTTGACTACCTCCAGTATACGTACCAAAACGATTCCCTACCGCAGAAGGACCATAGACTTGGGCATGGGCTGACAACGATAACCCCAATGCCAGAACAAACAGCAAAATTGACTTTTTCATCATGACACCGGATTAAAGAACAAAACGCATTTTCCAAATGTTGAACTCATCTTTTGCCGTAGCACGGGACGAGATAAAATAGATGTACTTTCCATCCTCCGACCATACCGGACAACAATCGTTCGCCGGGTGATAAGTCAATTGTTGGTAAGTATTGGTCCCATCGATTTTTACCACAAAGATGTCCAAATTGTCTTTCTTGCTGATGTTGGATTTACTATTTCCCTGACAAAGAATCCATTGACCATCCGGAGAAACCTGCGGGTTGCTAAAGCCCCTGTTTTTATCCGACAAAATCAAGGTCTCCTGCGCCTTCTCATAGTTAACATACCACAATTCACTGTTCCCCGCACTGGAGTTACGGACACAGATGAACTCACTGGATCCGTCTCCCACAGGGTAAGGATTGTAACCCCGGCAACATGCCGTCAACGCCCCGGTTTCCAATTCATAGGACCACACAAATGGACCGGACTTGTCCACACGGGTAAAATAGAGCCGTTTGCCATCCTTACTCAGGACAGGGTTCATATCCACGTTGTTATTGGTATGTTGGCGCATGAGACTACCCGCATGGGCATCTGTAGAAGAAATCTGAACACGAGATTCTTGACTCGCATCGCCAAAGTACAAGCGGTTATCACTTCCCCAGGTCAAGTCCTGAACTTCCCGAAATGTCCGTTGGGTCGCAGCACTCTGAGGACCCGAACGGCGAATCATGATGTTCCAGACATTGTCCTGCAATGACAGGTATGCTAATTCCGATCCGTCAGGAGATACGCTCAAAAGGTTCAATGTTGACCAGGCAAAACCCGCATTCGCACAAGCACCAATCGGCGCATTAACAACATTCACCCCATAATGATGAAATGAATTGCTACCTGCGACAATGTTCATACTTTCATCGGTAATTTTCATCAAACCCAGACCACTCTCTTCCTGAGTTGAGTTCTGACGATAGACAACTTTAGGGGAACACGCTGATACAAAGATAGTTAATACTACCCCCCCCCCAGATTTTTTTGAAATTGTTCATGACTTGTAAAGTTTAAGTTTTCAAAGGGTGGAAGGGTCCATCAGAAAGTTTTTCCGAAGAATCCCATAACTTCGACAAAGATAAATACTTTTCTCCAAACTCTGTCATAAAAGAATTGATGGGGGCTTGGCGATGTCTCTTGCCTATCTATACGCAATTGATCAATCTGCAATCCAGGGTGGTATCGTTTCAGACTTCCGGGTCTTCATTGACACATACAAGCAATATTTACTCCTGCCTATTGCCGGATGTGCCATCATTTTTGGAAGGCAGAAAGTATTCCTGTATGTTTTTTCTGGCTGACACAATCCTATCCACAATCTTCACCCGGCTTCCTCCGACTGCTCCATTTTTGTGTCTGGATGAGAGGTGGAATGTAATGATACCGCTCAACCACACAATAAAGAATAGGAGTAAAAAACCGACCCCAAAATTGAGATCGGTTTAAACAGAAAAAGCCAGTGTCCGATTGAGACTCGTTAGATCTGTGAAAGTAATGCGTCTATTTGTAATAGACTGTAGTTAGGGACACTGGCTTGTAAGTTATTGATTAGATTGCGGATACTACCCAGGTTGATCCGTTCTTTTCTGCTTTGTAACCAGCTGCCAACCAAGCAGTAGGATCAAAGTTGAAAGTACCACCAGTAATGATAACTTGGCCACCGTTAGTAGTGACTACCTTATTATTGGATGCTACACCACCAAAGTTACCACCCTTCACATAGATAATTGCTTCAGCGTCAGCCCAGAAATAAGAGTTCTTGGCTCTGTCATTGTAGAAGGTTCCATCCACGATGGTAATGGTTGATTTTTCTCTTGCACAGAAAATATAGCGGGAGGTTCTTTCCGGTTTGTGGTTGATTATACCGCTATTGAATACGACATCAGCCTCTCCACCTGCATATACACCTGCGCGAGTGAAGTTCGCATTGTTGATCTCAACGTCGTTGTCACCATAAATCTGAAGAGCATACCAAGTAGAGCTTGCGGTAGAACCGGCATTGAATACGTTGCCTTGGAAATCAATCTCCACATCACGCGTAATATTGAATCCGGTACCAGGACAG
>JAZUBU010000008.1:0-10514 GCA_045638645.1 Bacteroidales bacterium | reverse complement strand
TCTTAAATCATCCGCTTCACCAAACTGATTGGCAATAATGGATGCCATGGAGTTGCCGGTAGAAGTGATGGAATCGGGAATGTTGTTGGTATTGCCAATCAGCATCGTTACGGTCATTGTCTCGCCCAAGGCACGACCAATTGCCAGGATATAGGATGAGAAAATGCCCGAACCTGCGACGGGGAAGACAACCTTCTGAATCACCTCGGCACGGGTGGCTCCCAGGCTGTATGCCCCCTCTTTCAGGTCATTGGGCACCATCTTGATGAACTCCGCACTGAGGGATGCCGCATAGGGGATAATCATAATTGCCAAGACCAACGAAGCAGTCAATACGCCGGAGCCTTGCGGCGAGATGTTGAGAGCCATGATGATGGGTCGCAACGTATAGAAGCCCCACAGTCCGTAAATGATTGAGGGAATACCCGCCAACAGGTCGGTTACGGTGCTCAACACGGCGGCTACCTTTGTTCCCTTGAAATACTCGCCCACGAACAGTGCAACCGGGAGTGAAAAGGGAATACAGAAAAGAAGAGCCAGGAGTGTCGTCATCAGCGTGCCCGTAATAAAGGGCAAGGCTCCATACTGCTCGGCACCCTCGGTATAACTCCACTCCGACGAGGTTAGAAACTGAAAGAATCCGAAATGTTCGAACGCTTCGTACGCGTCTGTGACGAGGGCGTAGACTACGCCCCCGCACACGACCGGCATGATCAATGCCGCTGCGAACAACAGGATTTTGTATAATTTGTCGTTCATAGCTACCGGTTATTGCCAAATGGCCGCACCATCAAACGTCACGGTCTTCAAATTTTTCATACTCAATTCTTTTGCCTTTGCTGGAAGCGGAGCATAGTGTACTTCCGATGCAATCTTTTGTGCCTCATCCGAGAGGATATACTGCAACAAGTCGAGGGTTGCCACAGCCTGCTCCTTCGAGCGGTCAGAATAGTTCTGCTCCTGGTAAAGAATCATCCAGGTAAATGTTGAGATCGGGTAAGCCCCCTTCGCATCAGCGTTGGTGATCGAGCAACGGGTATCGGCAGGAATTTCACCCGAAGCCGCTGCAGAGATACTGGCCGACGAGGGCAACACGAATTCACCTCTAACATTCTGGATTTGTGCAAATGGTATCTTCTGTGCAAAGGCATACTCCGAGCCCACATAACCGATCGAGTTCGGGGTTTGCTTGATGACACCGGCTACACCCGGATTCCCCTTTGCGGCCAGCCCTGAAGGGAAGTTCACTGACTTGCCAGCCCCGAAATGGGATGCCCACATCGGGCTTACCTTGGTCAAATAGTCGGTAAATACGAAGGTAGTACCCGAACCATCCGAACGGAACACCGGGATAATAGTTTCTGCAGGAAGTTTTACATCCGGGTTGAGTACCGCAAGACGCTCATCGTTCCACATCTTGATATGGCCAGCAAATATGTCGGCAATCACCTCCCCCGAGAGCTTCAATTCGTCCACGCCCTCCAGATGGTAGGCAACCACCACGGCCCCCATACACGTCGGGATATGTATCACGGGAGCCATCTCGGCCATTTCCTTATCCGAGAGGAAAGCATCGCTCCCCGCGAAATCCACAATCTTGTCACGCAAGTTGCGGACGCCACCCCCCGAGCCGATGCCTCCATAGGCAACTACGTCACCATTTATCTGGGAGAAATTCTCAAACACCACATTGTAGAAAGGAAGAGGGAATGTAGCACCCGCCCCCGAAAGTTCCTGAGCCTTACGGCTACCATTTGCAGCGTTACCGCCACAAGATACGGCAGAAATAGCAACGAACAACGCTATTACTGACTTGAAAATCCTTTTCATAAATTCTTCTGTTTTAATAAATTCAACCTATTGTTATTAGAATCCGAAATAGCAGTTCAGGAATGCCGCGTACGTGTTCTTTGCTCCATCAACCTTCGGCATACTTATTCGGAAGTTAGGGGAAATTTTTACGTACTTGCCCAACTTGAACTGAGCACCGAGTATTGCAGCACGTTCATCCTTGGCAATGTTCCAATCATGGTTGGACCCCAGGTCGTCGAAGCGGGCGTAGATGTCTGCTGACCTTGCCACCTTAACCGAGCCGAATACCGAATAACCGTATTGGTCGTTGCCCAATACATAGGAAGCATTCAGCATACGGTTGTACTCGGCTCCCACACTAAACATATCGTGCTTGTAACCTGCAAAAGCTGCCAGATTCACGGTATTTGACTTGCCCTCAACACCACTCTCGTTCAAGCCACCATAGAGGCGAATCTGAAAGCCCTTAACGGGGGATAATGTTACTCCAAGGCTGTAGTTAAGACCGTCGTTCACTTGAACCTTTTTGTAGCCCTCGCCATTGACGACGGTTGCATCAGCTGATATCCAATCGGCAAACTGATAGGCCACCGAGATACCCAAGTCGGCGCTGTTTCCAAATTTGTACTGGTCCTGGAACGACTTCCGAATGTAGCGGTATCCCCAAAACTTCTCCTGAAAATTAAATTGTGTGGTTGGGATAAGACCCCCACAAAGAGTTAAATTGCCCCTCTTCCACGATACCAGAGCATTCTTGATGTAGGCGATGCGGTGGTAGTCATCCACACTCTTGGACTGCCCGATATCCATGACTCCCTTAATGGTCAGAGCGTCATTAAGTTTGTACTCATAACCCAAATAGCTGCGGTCAAGCTCAAACCCCCGATCGCTGTTCTGCTCGCCAAATCCAGTGTGGAAGTTTCCGAAGACTTGAACAATTGCCTTTCCCTTAGGCCCTACGGTTGCGGCATCCTGTGCCTGTGCGCCGATACCCATGCAGGTGAATAGTCCTGCCAAGATTACCATTTTTTTTCTCATGATTGAAAACTGTTTTAAGTGAATGTCTGTATCTTGTTTTTACGTCGCAAAAGTATCGGCATAACATTTCATAAATATTTCAAAAAAATTAGGCTTTGGTTAAATCCTTGGCAAAGCAGAATTATTACATTTTTGTTAAATCTTGTTTTCGGTAGTACATCTTTGGCCAAATCGTTGCAATTTTGCATTGGAATCTAATAGTGTAGGTATATGGCAACAGAGCGTATATTGATTGTGGATGACGAGGAGACCTTATGCGAGGTCTTGAAACTCAATCTCGAAAATGAGGGATATGATGTGGATGTGGCATTTAGTGCAGAGCAGGCACTCGGCTACAATCTAAAAGAGTATTCACTCATTCTACTCGATATCATGATGGGTGAAATCAGTGGAATCAAGATGGCAAAGATGTTGAAAAACGATGTTTCCACGGCGAATATTCCCATCATTTTTTGTACGGCCCGTGACACGGAGGATGATATGGTGATGGGGCTCAATCTCGGCGCTGATGACTACATTATGAAACCCTACACGGTGCGTAATGTCATCGCACGGGTTAAGAGTGTTCTCCGTCGGACGGCATGCCATAAAGGAAACCAAGTGTTGACAGAAAACCCCAACCGTTTGCAGGTGGATGGCCTTTGTCTTGATTTGGAGTTTAAGCGGTGCACGGTAGATGGCCAGGAGGTGAAGTTGGCAAAGAAAGAGTTTGAGCTGCTGGCCTATTTGATTCAACACCGAGGAAAGATCTGTTCACGCGAACAAATCTTGAACAGAGTCTGGAGCGAAGAAGTGGTCGTTCTTGACCGCACCATTGATGTGAACATAACCCGCCTGCGCTCCAAGATTGGAGCGTACGGCTCGTACATTGTAACCCGTTCCGGTTTTGGCTATGGCTTCAGAGACTAAAAAATCCTATCACAAGCGACTCTTTTTGCAGCTGGTTTCCTGCTCGTGGGCCATGGTGCTGTGTTTTATCGGCTACCAATATGTTCGGGAAAAAGAGTATAAGTCAGCGTTCTTGAATGCGCAATTACAGCAGTACAACCGCCATTTGCTCACAACGGTGGAAGAGGGTGAACCCTTTGAGGATTATATTGCTACGCACGACAAGCCCTTTGACGAGTTGCGCATCTCCATTATCACGCTTACGGGTGCTGTGATCTACGACAATGCCATACCGATCGACTCGCTCGATAACCACAGAGGTCGTCCAGAAGTAGCCGAAGCATTGGCGCGCGGTATCGGGCATCATATCAGCCGGCAATCCACGAGTGATGGACGAGAATATTTCTACTCAGCAACACGTGGCAATCGGGTCGTTGTCCGTACAGCAATCCCCTATTCAAGTACCTTGCAGGACCTGCTGAAAGCGGATTGGTCGTTCCTGGTTGTGATGATTTCAATCACCCTGGTCATGAGTGTAGTGGCCTATTTTACCACACGCAAACTGGGACTGGATATTGAGCGAGTTAATCGCTATGATGCTGAGCAGGAGCAAAATCGTCTCAAACGACAACTGACCAACAACATCAATCACGAACTGAAAACCCCCGTAGCCTCCATTCAAGTATGTCTGGAGACATTGCTTTCGGGCATTCATCTCCGCGAAGAGAAGCGTCAGGAGCTGATCGAGAGATGCTATGCCCACAACGAGCGTCTTCGCCGACTGCTGAACGACGTATCCCTCATCACCCGCATGGAAGAAGGCAGTGCTTTCATTGGCAAGGAGAACGTTGTGATCAACGACATCATCGAAGAGGTAGCGAAGGAGTTGGAGATGTTGCCCGAAGAGGAACGCCTGAAGCTCCATACCGATTTTCGAGATGAGGTGATCATCGATGGCAACCCTTCCTTGATCGGCTCGATCTTCCGTAACCTGACCGAGAATGCGATTGCCTATTCCGAAGGCAAGAATATTTATCTCTCGTTGCTCGAAAACAACGAAAAGGCTTGTTCCATCCGTTTTGAGGACGATGGCAAAGGGGTGGATCCGAAACACCTCTCCCGCCTCTTTGAACGATTCTATCGGGTAGACAAAGGTCGCTCCCGTCATAAAGGAGGCACCGGTCTCGGCCTGGCCATTGTCAAACACGCCGTTCAATTCCACGGAGGTAGCATTACCGTCACAAACAGACCCCATGGCGGATTGCGGTTTGATTTTACCCTACACAAAGGATTCCTGGACCACCCATCCCACCTGTAGGATGCAATCAACAGCTGGGAGCCCTTTTACGATCTAGTCAGGGTCACGGGAATCGGATACTATTGAGACCGGAAAGCGTCAGGTTTTCCAGTACCTTGGCATTGTACAGGGCGCCGATCATGGCCACACCACCAAATCCGAGGTGTTTCAGATAAGGTATGGAATCGAACGTGACTCCTCCAAGGGCCACGACCTTTTCGTCAATAATACCCTGGGCGGATGCTTCTTGCAATTCCTCTTTGCTGAAGCCAGCTTTGTACCCGACTTTGGAAATGCTGTCGAAGATCGGGCTGAGGAAGACGTAGTCGCATGCATCCTTGTATCGGATAACTTCCTCGAACGTGTGGCAGGAACGGCTCCGGGAGCCGGTGTAACCTTCCGGCAGGCATCTTACCTTCCCGTTCAGATGGATCCCTTTGAGCGAGAATTCATCGTACAGTTCCGGATAATCGTGGACGACGATCCGTTTTCTTTCATGCTCCGTCAATTCCTGCAGCAGGCTTCGGCAATCGTCCACAGTAGCATCCGGTTTCCTCAGGTGGAGGGTGTCGATCCCGCATCGGATCAATCCTCGGATCAGACGGACATCGTCATTCTCCACCCTTGGAGTCGTGATGGCCAGGATCCTCATGATTTCAATTTCTCAATGATCAGATCGGCTACCTTTTTGCCAGACATGAGCATGCCGCCGAAAATCGGTCCCATACGGGGGGTTCCACTGACCGCAGAGGCAGCCATGCCACACACATACAGTCCCGGGTAAATCTCCTTCGTTCCGTTTACGACTTCCTCTTCACCGGAAACTACATCCAGCGAGCGTTCGCCGATGACATCGCCTGTATCCGTGGCCAGGCGTATGCCGTTCTTTCGCGCTACGGTCCTGCACATTTCGCTGTCATGGCCCGTACCGTCGATCACACATTTTGCCAGAATGTTCAGCGGATCCACGTGCATCCCTTCCCGGAGAACCGGAGTCCAATTCACCACGACGCCGCTGACCACATTGTTTTTGAAGATAACATCTTCCACAGAGTAGCAGTTGAACAGGGTCGCACCTGCGTGAACTGCCTGGTACAGGAGCGCGGATGTACTCTCAACGGAATCCATGACATAAAGGCCCTCATCATACCGTTCATAGTTGATCTCAAACTCCTTTACGATGGGAAGTGCTTCTTCCTGAACAACAATCTGGTTGAACATCATGGCTCCACCCCACATACCGCCACCCGGAGCAAGTTTTCGGTCAAACTGCGCCACTTTCAAACCGGCCTTTGCCAGATAGTAGGCGGCCACAATACCGGACGGCCCCCCTCCGACAATGGCTACATCCAGATCCAAATTTCTTTCCAACTTGTTGAAATAGGTACTGATGATACCTCTTGAAACATTCTTTTCAATCATAACAATTCAGTTAAATGGTTTATGAATCAATTGTTTATTTTATAATATTTGCAATGTTCCACATCTCCTCCACTTTTAATAAGATTCGCGACGTGCCGCATCTCTTCCACAGGATCATTGGCGTTGATGATGCTTCCACTCAGGGCAATGCCCTGTACACCGCAGACCAACAGCTGCGGAATATCTTCTTTATGAATCCCTCCGATAGCAACCACCGGAATGTGGATATCGGCCTCACGCATTCTATCCAGCAGATCGCGATAACCTTCCAGCCCGAGAACCGGAGCAAGATTCTTTTTGGTCGTGGTAAAACGAAAAGGACCGCAACCGAAATAATCGGGTCTGGAATCACGGAGGACCGATGACAGGTCTTCGAAAGAATGGATGGTACTGCCGATGATGAAACGGTCGCCAAGTATTTTACGGGCTTCTGCCACAGGCATATCATTCTTGCCCAGATGCACCCCGTCGGCATGAATCTTCAGGGCTAGGGACACATGGTCATCGATGATGAAGGTGGCACCATACTCCCGGCACATCGTCTGAACGGTGCGTGCTGTTTCTTCCAATACGGATGCAGGGGTCTCTTTCATGCGTAACTGGATCCAGCGGCAGCCGCCTTCCAGGGCAAGACGAGCGGAATCGACGTAAGAATACGCATCGTTGTGATGCGTGATGAACTGAAGCCTGCATTTCTCGGTTAGATCTTCTGAGATTGTTGTGGTTTTCATTGTCAATTTGTTCGTATACAACTCAGAGAAGACGGCTTGATCCAAGCCTGCAAACAATGAATACCATACCGTTTCCCTGCGCTGTCATTATACATATCAGGTTCATAGGGTATAATCTCAGCCGAGCCAATTGTGCTCAGCACCCCTAACAGCCATGCAAATGTAAGAATTTATTTGCGGGATCGCCAACGTTGCCGTACAAAATTTTATGGAGATGCTTCGTCTTGGATTACGATCACGATGCTTTCTGCGTTGTTCTTGATGACCTTGATAGTATCCGCTGAGTTTTGCGCCCAGAGCGCTGCGCCGGTAAAAGCAATGGCGCAAAGGAATGTCAAAATTTTTTTCATCATGTTGTTATGCTAATTTTACAGCGGCAAAGGTACGGCTAAGCGGAGAGGAATACTTTTCAGAAAAGCTGATGAATTGGTCCATTTGACGGCCTATTTGAGGAATTCGGAGCCGATTTGCACCGGCCTCGCCCCTTGAGATCGGATCGGTCGCTCCCTTTGGATTGATTTTCCAGAGCAATCTTACGCATCCCAGTCATGATGATCGCCAGCAGCCTTATCTGTTGCAGATAGGATTGAAAATCATTATCTTTGGATGTCTGAAAATCAGCTTGTCCTATGAGCTTAAAAGTCAGAGTATCCTATAACAATACTTTAATAACCCTTTAATCCCGTTGATTATGATAGACTTTAACAATGCGAGTGTCTTTAAGTTGAAAAAAACAGAGGTATCCAAGTTTGATTCTGAAATGCGTGACATCTTCCTTGAGGACGAGACGATCGTCGGATGTTATCAGGATATCCGGGATCATGTGGTCTTCACGAACAAGCGAATCGTTGCCGTCAATGTGCAGGGAATTACTGGCAAGAAGAAGGATTTTACGACCCTTCCCTACTCCAAGATTACTGCCTACTCTATTGAGACGGCCGGCACCTTCGATTTGGACAGTGAGTTGGACCTGTTCCTTAGCGGCATGGGTAAAGTGAGGTTTGAATTCAGGGGACCTTCGGACATTCTGGAAATCGGACGCATCATTGCCAAGTATGCCCTGCGATGATTACAGAGCTCTTAAAAAATACAATGTGGGTAGGTGCCGGCAGTTTTATCGGAGGTGCGGCCAGGTACCTGGTTTCCATGGCCATGAAGACGGTCAGCAAAGGGTTTCCATGGGGAACGGTTTTGGTGAATCTTACCGGGTGCCTGGTTATCGGCCTGCTTTGGGGCTTCTTCAGCAAGAGTGGGAACGAGGATGGATCGTGGGCACTCTTCTTAACCGTCGGCATTTGTGGGGGATTTACTACTTTTTCGACGTTCTCCAAAGAAGCCTTGGTGATGCTTCAGACCGGTAACATCACGAGCCTTCTTGCTTATATCGCCATTAGTGTTGTTATCGGTATTGCCCTGGTGGCTGCCGGGTATTGTCTTATCCGTCTATGATAGAAACCAAACGACTCCTATTCCGGCCGTGGCAGGCATCCGATGCAAGGGAACTGTTCCAACTTGCCTCCGATCCCGATGTGGGCCCCAGGGCTGGATGGCCACCGCACCAGTCGGTTGAAGAAAGCCTGGAAATTATCAGAACTGTCTTCAACAGTGACCATGTTTGGGCTTTGGTCTTGAAAGAAAGCAACCGGTTGATCGGCTGCATGGGATATTATGACTTTACCGAGAGCAACATTGGCATTGAAGAAGGTGATGCGGAAGTAGGATCATTGCGAGCCATGATTGACTATTGTTTCAACACAAAGGGATTCATCACCTTGTGGGCAGACCATTTCGTTGAGAACCCGGCTTCTGGAAACGTGATGGAAAAATGTGGATTTCGGGATACCGGAGAAACGAATTGGCTCAGCAATCTTTATCGAGGCGACGAACGGCCTGTAAAAATCATGCGGCTGGATTATGCGTTGTAATCAGATCAGTAAAGAGAACCGTTGCAAGTTCTTTTATCAAGGTGATGTCCGATCAAGAGTCATCTGCCTATCGGATCAGATAAATTGAAGATGCTATGGGCGGTGTTGATGAGTTAAAAACGAAAAGGAGGCTGTTCAGGAACCAGAGTCCCCAAACAGCCCCGAAAAATAACTTGACACAGTTTAGTTTCCGATTGCTTTAATTATAACTAACCTCTGTCCAATCTTCTCCCGTGATTACATTCGGTTTGATACCAGCATTCACAGCATTGAGAACTTCCTCTATATCCAATGTAATATTCAATTTTGTCATACGTTTTATCGCATAATCGGATAATCTCAGGATGTTGATACTTTCGTCGTTTTCATCAATGTAATCAATCAAAATACTTAGGGTACCTTCAAAGTCCAGATATTCGTCGTAATCATACCACTCATACCAAGGTTGCAAATCCGGGGCAATGATCTTGTCGACAGAAGGTGAAGTAGGTGTCAAATAGATTGCATTGTTTTCAGAGAGTTCAGGTACATCCGTATCTACGTTGAGCATAGAATAGATCTTTACGCTTCCTTTATGGAGATTGGTCGCCGTAACATTCAGACCAACCATCTGCATATACAAATCAATGTCTGCTGTAAGATCCTCGCTGGCATCTATGGAAACTCGACCATAATACCGTACAACATCATTCAGATAATAGCCGTTTGCGTTTTGTCCAGAATAGATATCACCTTTTTTCATTGCAGCCCCCGAGATAGGATTACCATAACCAACCTGAGCACCATACAAAATACCATCACTTAAACGAGGTGCTGTCAGATGCATACCGCAAACCGGATACACGGTACCCGATTCATAATCTGCCAAAATATTCTTTCCATCCGGGAAATAATATACGCAACAAGTATATTTATGGCCTTTCAAAAGTTTGAATTTTTCACTTTGCAAATCATCGGTTAACCATGCTGCGTACTCATTACCATGTTGAGCAATGTCTTTGTATACAGAGACCATGTACAAATCGGAGGATTCTCCTTTTGTCTGCATCGGAGTTGACGATATATCAATACCTTTAGGAACCAGTCCGAATTCCACATACTCCAGATTCTCGCCATTCTCTCCTCCAGGAAGTTGTGTTTCACATGCCGCAATACTCATCAGTAAACTGATTGCTGCAAGAAAAATCAATGTCTTTTTCATAAACCTATTTTTTAATGCATAGTGCAGTACAAATATAATTTTTATTTTTGGAATAATCGTATAATCCGCTAAGAATAAAAAGTTTATGCGGAAAGTTTAAGAACGAGGTAATGAGTTGGCAACTGTTCTGATTTCTACATACTTGCGTGATTTGCATTGATGTACAACTCATCTTGGAACAAAGGTACAACTTTTTTATG
>JAZUBU010000007.1:0-121023 GCA_045638645.1 Bacteroidales bacterium | reverse complement strand
AAGAGCCCAACATTTTATTTAATGATAGCAGGTTTCCGGAGTAGGCAGCTCCAAGTTCAAAGGTTTGTTTCAAAAGAGCAGGTTTACTGATTGGAGTATCCATAAGGATATCTTTATTTATAGTGGCATCGATAATCGCTGGCTGGATATACTGCTCAAAACGGTCACTATCATCAATCAGTGTTGCTGCTCCGGGGTAGCCTCCGTAAAACATATATTGATCAACAGTGAAGCCAAAGCACTCTTTCATCTCCTTATAGCTCCAATGACTCATGCGAATCTCTTCGAACCGTCCTGCCAAGGACTCAGACAAGCCTTTTTCCAGCAGTACACGACTACTACCAAGAAGCAATACCCTAATATTTCGGTCGTGAAATGTGTCATCATCCCACTCTTTTTTTACAACTTCACTCCAATTAGCAATTTTCTGAATCTCGTCAATTACAAGGATGACACTCTCCCAGCCATTATTCTCTTTGAGACTGCGTGTCGCTGCCCAACAATTGGAAATCCACGCAGTATTGGTGGCAGGAACATTGTCCGCAGAGTAGAACTGATAAGGCACTGATAGATCTTTGAGTACCTGCTTGACAACTGTTGATATGCCAATCTGGCGAGCACCCATTACAACCTGAATAAACGTTCGTTCTTCTTCAAGCCTTGATTTTATTTTCTGATATTCAGCTCTTTTATACATAAAATTACATTTTACGCAGTGAGTTGATTATTTTTACGCAATTCAAATATATGTCCGAATTTTTAGACCTCCAAAGAATTTAGCATATTATATCTTAATTATACTACATAGAAGACTAGACGCAAAAGGGTAAAATCAACGCTTAAAACATTTTTGCACAAAAAGTCGTTTCACAGCACAACAACCTAATGCAATGTATATCAACAAAATCGGCGGTGAATAGTATTTCACCGCCGATGAAGGCTAGTCCTTTTGGGTCAGCCTCTTCTCTTTGAATTTTGTTTTGCCTTTCGGCTATAATGGGCTCAATCCAATTATTTGGTTTGTGCTTTTTTAGCTTTACGTACGCTCAAATCATACATCAACGGAGAACCGATGAAGATGGAAGCATATGTACCTACGAGGATACCTACCAACAACGCTACGGCGAGACCGCGGATAACTTCACCACCGAAAATTGCGATAGCCAACATTACAATCACGGTAGAGCCGGAAGTATTGATGGTACGGGACAAGGTGCTGTTCAACGCTTCGTTCACGTTTTGAGCCAAATCGCGTTTCGGGTAGAGACCCAAGTTTTCACGGATACGGTCAAAGATTACCACGTTGTCGTTGATAGAGTAACCGATGATGGTCAACACGGCCGCGATGAAGGTTTGGTCCACATCCAAACTGAAAGGCAGGATGCCTGAGAAGATGGAGAAGAAACCGATCACGATGATGGTGTTGTGTACCAACGAAACGACACCACCCATACCCCAAGTCCAATTCTTGAATCGGATTGCGATGTAGCAGAAGATAGCAATCAAAGAAAGGATGACAGCAATGATTGCATCGCGCTTCATATCGTTTGCAATGGTCGGACCCACTTTGTCTGAGCTGATGATACCGTTCGGGTTATCCAGGGTAGAAGTAAATTCATCGAAGGTAATGTCGCCAGCGAAGAAGGGTTTCAACGCATTGTACAATTTACCGTCCACGATGGCATCCATTTCGGTTGAGTTGTCGTTGATCATGTATTTGGTGGTCAACTTCAATTGGCTGTCACCACCGAATTGTTTAACCTCAACGGTTTCACCGAATTCAGCAATGGTAGCTTCGCGTACATCTTCCGCTTCAACCGCTTTGTCGAAACGAACTACATAAGTACGACCACCGGTAAAGTCAACCCCGTATGAGAAGCCTTTGGTGAAGATGAAGACTACACAGATCAAGCAGATCACACCAGAGATTGCATAAGACATCTTGCGTTTGCCCAAGAAATCGATCTTGGTATTTTGCATAAAGTTCTTCGTGAAATCGGTGTAGAAGGTAATGTTCTTGCCACGAGCCATTTTTGCTTCAAAAATCAAACGGGAAATGAAGATGGACGTGATCATGGAAGTAACGATACCGATTGCCAGGGTAGTTGCAAAACCTTGAACCGGACCAGAACCGAATACAAAGAGTACCAACGCGGTGATCAACGTGGTCAAGTTACCGTCGATGATCGCAGAATATGCATTCTTGTAACCGTCTGCTACCGCAAGGCGGAGAGCTTTACCCGCACGCAATTCTTCTTTGATACGTTCGAAGATGATCACGTTGGAGTCCACAGCCATACCCAAGGTCAATACCAAACCGGCGATACCCGGCAAGGTCAACACAGCACCGAAAGATACGAGCGCTCCCAACAGGAAGAGTACGTTGCACAACAACGCGATATCAGCTGCAACACCGGCACCACGGTAGAAGAACAACATGTAAACCAACACCAATACGAATGCGATGATGAAGGAAATGAAACCTGCTTGAATGGATTCGCTACCCAAGCTCGGACCAACCACTTGTTCTTGCACGATGCGTGCAGGTGCCGGCAATTTACCGGATTTCAAGACGTTAGCCAAGTCTTCCGCTTCTTCTTGGGTGAAACCGCCGGTAATTTGAGAACGGCCACCGGTAATTTCAGTATTCACACGGGGATATGAGTAGATCATATCGTCCAGAGAAATTGCGATGCATTTGCCAATGTTGTCCGCAGTCATGCGAGCCCAAATACGCGCACCTTCTGCATTCATACCCATATCCACTTCCGGAGTACCACCGTTACCGCTGTAAGCTACGCGGGCGTCGGTAATCACACCACCGTCAAGGGGAGCTTTGCCGTCACGGGTGTTTGCTTTGATGGCGATCAATTCAAAATAAGATTCACCAGCAAACATTTCTGCGGGTTTTACAGTCCACATCGGGATCAAGTCAACCGGCAGGATGGCTTGCACTTGGGGCAAACGCAACCAGCTGTTGATTTTGGCGGTGTCACGGTAGTGAGCCACACCGATGCAGGGACCTGCCATCAACTGACCGTTGTATTGGCTGGGATTCAAGGCATAGAAGAACGGGTTGTTCTTTGCGTAGTTGGCTTCATCAGCAGACAAGCTGTCAGCTTGTGCCAATTGGGCAGCCAAGTCTCCTTCAACAGCCTCTGCCGGAGTTTCCTCTGCTTCGTCTGCTGCCAGGTATTCGCGGATGTATGCGTTTACTTCTTGGAGGTAAGGATAAATTTCTTGGTTTTCATAAGTGGCCCAAAATTCCAATGAGGCAGTACCTTGGAGGAGTTTGCGCACACGTTCCGGTTCTTTTACACCCGGCAATTCAACCAAAATACGGCCGGAGTTACCCAAACGTTGGATGTTCGGAGAAGCAACACCGAAACGGTCGATACGGTTACGCAATACGTTGTAAGAGTTTGCGATGGCACTTTCAGCCTCTTCACGGATCACTTTGATCACATCGTCGTTGCTGCTTTCCGGTTGGATGCGGTCACGCATTTCATAGGTACCGAAAACAGATGACAGACGTTGGTTGGGGGCTACTTCATTCCAAGCTTGCTCAAACAAGGTGATGAAATCTTCGCGAGAATCCACTGAGCGGGTTTGTGCCAATGCCAATGCATTTTGGAATTCTGCAGAAGTGTTGTTGTCAGCCAAAGCACGAATCAAATCGCTCAATTCAACTTGCAACATCACGTTCATACCACCCTTCAAGTCCAAACCAAGGTTGATTTCCTTTTCTTTTACCTGTTTGTAGGTGTAACCCAAGTAAACTTTTTCAGAAGAAATGGAATCCAGGTAGAATCTGTTCTTCTCTTTACGGATTGAATCGAGGTGAAAGACCTTGTCGAGGTCCGATACTCGTTGGAAAGCAGGAGAGTTCTGTTCTGCCAAAACAGCTTGTTCGGCATACTCGGCTGCCTTCTTTTCCTGGCGGCTCGTTACCAACGTGAATGACAATTGCCATGCACACGCCAGACCGATTAATAACGCCACTAATTTGATGGCTCCTTTACTTTGCATATAAGTGTAATTTTAGTTTAAATTTCCAGTTAACCGAAAATAAGAGTGCAAAAGTAGTATTTTTTTCTGATATGTAAAGTATTTACTACTTTTGTTGGGTTAAAAATTGGATTCAATGACACGCAATAAAGTCTGGTTACTAACGATTTTATCCCTACTCCTCTCCGCACCCCTGGTCGCCCAGCAAGCTTCCTCCCAACTGCGGGTCGCAGACAGTCTCCTGCAGGCCTACCAATTTTCAGAAGCACTGACCTTGTACAAGGAAATAGCCTCGGGGGATCTGGACACCACCCAACTCAATACCGTACAGCAGAAAATTCTCTGGTGCGAGAACGGAAAAGCCTACTTGAAGTACGCGGCAACGCCGACCACCATCAATTCCCGGACTGTCCCGAGAAACGATTTCTTCCGCTATTTCGGCAAACGGAACGGAACGTGGATGCGGCAGCCCAACGCTTTCGTTCCCTCGACAGCGGAGACGCCCAGCGGAGGAATCCTGTTCCCCAACCACGGCAAACGCATTTATTTTTCAGCACCGGATGAATCCGGATCCTGGAACATCTACACGAGCGAACAACAGAACGATACCCTCTGGACCGAACCGCAACTCCTCAACGAGCACATCACCTCCACCGGCAACGAAGTGTTTCCGATGTTGTCCTCCGACGGAAAAGAACTGTATTTCTCTTCCAACGGACTGTTTGGTATGGGAGGCTATGATCTGTATGTCTGCCACTGGGACGATGCCTCTCAGGATTGGGGCGTACCGGAAAACCTGGGTTTCCCCTACTCCTCCACCGAAGACGACTGGATGATCCAGCATACGGCAGACGGTCTCTATACACTCCTGGCTTCCAATCGGGGATGCGCTCCCGACTCGGTTCACCTCTACGCGTTGGCTTTCACCAGCAACCCGCTCCGCCACGCGGTCTTATCCGACCAGGAAGCCCGCCGCATCGCGGCCCTGCTGCCGCATTCCGAAGAAATCAAGTGGAAAGAAAGCGAGGACCTGGATCGCCTCAACGCATTCACCCAGGTAAACGACACAACGGGCCAAACCGACTACAAAACCCTGATTCTCAAACGACGCAAGCTGGAGGAGAAGTTGTCACAGATGAACGACAAACTGGAAGAAAGCCGTGCCAACTACAACAAGCAGACCAACGAAGAAGACCGCCGTTTCTTTCAAGAAATCATCACCGAAAACGAAAAGGAAATCTTCCGCTACCGACAAAGCCTGGATGACATCACCCTCATCATCCAAAAAAAGGAAATCGAGTTTTTGAGCCGTGGCATCATTCCCATTCCCGAAATGGACAAACCGCAGGAAGAAGCGCAATCCATCGACCTGCCTCCCTATGATTTTATCCCGGCCGACTGGGGAGAAATGCCTTATGTCACCATCCATCATCCGAAACCCCAATTCGATTATTCGTTCCAAATCCTTCCCCAGGCCCGGTTTGCAGAAGACAATACGCTGCCGGACCGCCTGGTATACCAAATCCAATTGTTCGTTGTATCCAACAAAGCAGGAATCCGCCAACTCAAAGGCATGAGTCCGGTATTTGAACGCAAACAGAAATCCGGCAAATATGTCTACACCGTGGGGCTCTTCTATACCCATAGCGAGGCCCTGTCCTGCCTCAACAAAGTTCGCAAGAACGGTTTCCCGAAAGCCTACATCGTAGCCTATGACAAAGGCAAGGAGATCTCCGTCAAGACTGCCCGGAAACGGGAAAAGGACGCCAGCAATCAAACCGTCTGGCAACTGGTCCTCCGAGGCTATCCGGAAGGCATTCCGGCGGGCATCGTAACCGCCATTCACGACAGTTGCAACAAGGACGTTGTCAAGGCGAGCGGTCCGGAAGGGGCCTACTACCTGGTAACCCCCTTCGCCAGCAAGCAGGAAGCGGAACGCATCCGCCAGCTGCTCATGGGACTGGGGGCAGAACAAATGACCGTAGAATCCAAGAAATAACAAGAATATGGGACTCATCATTGTCTTTTCCCTCTTGGGAATCGTGTTAATCATCGCAGAAATCGTCCTGATTCCGGGCATCTTCCTCACCGGTCTTCTGGGGCTTGGCTGCACGGCAGGAGCCTGCTATTACGCCTTCACCACGTTTGGAGCCACCACCGGATGGATTGTCTGTCTTGCCAACATCGTTCTCTGCTCCCTGGCCCTCTTCCTGGCCATGCGTTCCAAGACCTGGAACAAGATCGCCCTGAACACCACGCTCGACTCTCCGGTCAAGACCAACGACGTAGAAATGGAAGAACTGCAACCCGGCCAGACCGGCACCACCGTTTCCCGGCTCAACCCGATGGGCAAAGTCCGTTTCCTCCAGGAAATCTATGAGGTAACGGCACAGGAAGGCTGGATTGACACCAACGAAACCGTGGAAATCATCCGTATTGAAGACCACCACATTTGGGTAAAAAAACTATAAACATTTAATACTAGTCTTATGTTACTGAACGAAACCTCCATGATGATCATTCTGATCGGTGCTTGCTTGGTAGGCCTCATCATCCTACTCTGGTTATTCCCCGTCACCCTCTGGTTCCAGGCATTGATCTCCGGTGTCCGCATTTCCCTGATCCAACTCGTTCTGATGCGTTGGAGAAAAGTGCCGCCGACCACCATCGTAATGGCCATGATTACCGGAACGAAAGCCGGTTTGAAACTGAGTGCAAATGCCCTTGAAGCCCACTATTTGGCAAAAGGAAACGTACTCAACGTGGTCAATGCCCTCATCTCGGCAGACAAGGCAAACATCGCCCTGGACTTCAAAATGGCGGCAGCCATCGACCTGGCCGGCCGTGACGTTTTCGAAGCCGTACAAATGTCCGTGAACCCGAAGGTGATCAACACCCCTCCCGTAACCGCTGTGGCAAAAGATGGTATCCAATTGATTACCAAAGCCCGCGTTACCGTACGTGCGAACATCAAACAACTGGTCGGTGGTGCCGGTGAAGAAACCATCCTGGCCCGTGTCGGCGAAGGTATCGTTTCCTCCATCGGTTCATCCGAATCCCACAAACAAGTGCTGGAAAACCCGGATTCCATCTCCAAAGTCGTACTGGCCAAAGGTCTGGATGCCGGAACTGCCTTTGAAATTCTCTCCATCGACATCGCAGACATTGACATCGGAAAGAACATCGGTGCCGTACTGCAAATCGACCAGGCCAATGCAGACAAGAGCATTGCTCAAGCCCGCGCTGAAGAAAAACGCTCCATGGCCATCGCGTTGGAACAAGAAATGAAAGCAAAAGCGGAAGAGGCACGCGCCAAAGTGATCGAAGCCGAAAAAGAAATTCCGCTGGCCATGGCAGAAGCTTTCCGCAACGGAAACCTGGGTATTATGGATTACTACAAAATCAAAAACATCCAGGCCGACACGCAAATGCGTGAAAACATTACCAAATAAGCATTTGTAAAAGCAATATTTCTGTGGGGAGTGCAAGTTTTTTTGGCATTTCGTTGAAATCAACCTATATTTGCAGTCCCCATCCGGTGAGGTGGGTGAGTGGCTGAAACCAGCAGTTTGCTAAACTGCCGAACTCGTAAGGGTTCCGGGGGTTCGAATCCCCCCCTCACCGCAGAAAACCGAATGATGCAAATCATTCGGTTTTTTTGTACCCAAATCTGAGCCAAGCTTGCTTGAGCGAAAGAGATGGGTACAAAAAAACCTGAGTGCGACAGCACGAAGACGGTTTTCTGCAAGGGCCCCTCCGGCGAGGAGGTAGGGGAATGCGCAGCCCGCCAGGGCGAGCACAATCCCCAGATTGTGGTACGAGGAGCACACCGAAGCACAATCCCCAGATTGTGGTGCCCCCCGTCATTGCCTACTTGATCGGCAATCTCAAAGATGACCGGTCGGGAGCCGCGCTTATATGATTTCTCCACGCCAAAGAGACTTAAAGAAGTCGGTGGCATAATAGAGATCTATGTCGCCGTGCCTTCTTGTAATCTTGTCTCTTGATACAAGTATCAATTGTGCTTCGGGGTGTTCTTCGGAAAAATCTTTCAGCCCGCTCAGGTGCTTTCGCTGCACCTCTACGGTTGACTTGATCTCAATCGCAATCCTTGCATCTCCAATGACGGCGTCAACCTCTTCTCCTGTGTATGCGTGCCAATATGATAATTGATCTAGTTCTCCTTTATAACCCAAGTAGGCTATAATTTCCTGCATTACCAGATGTTCGAAGGCATGGCCATATTCTGGAGTACCTGGTTCCAATTGATGCCGGTGCATCAGATAGTTTGCTACACCTACATCGAAATAATAAAATTTCGGGGCTTGGGTGAGTCTTCTTTTGATAACCTTCCTGTATGCCGGTATTTCATAGCCAATGAGAGAATCGTACAAGATTCGAAAATATGATTTTACTGTATTGGCAGAAACTCCACAGTCGGTTGCTATATTCTCATAGTTTATGATTTCGCCATCGGAAATGGCCGCAACTTCCATAAATCGTTCGAAATGCTCTACGTTTCTGACAGCTGCTTCTTCGATGATTTCTTCCTTCAAGTATAGGGTAATATAAGCCTTAAGACGGTTCTTTGCATTCTGCACAGCGTAGTGTCGCGGAATCAAACCGTTTTGAACAGCTTTGTTTAAATCATAGTCTGTGATTTCTGCGCTAACAAGAGGGAAAAGGGTTTCAGGGATAGCTCTACCTCCAAGCTGATTCGCCCCACTCTTCTTGATTTTTCTAGCGCTTGAACCGCTTAGGATAAAGAAAAGACCATAATCAACCATTAAAGAATGGACTTCATCCAGCAGTTCTGGAACTTTCTGGATTTCATCCACGACAATAAGAGTTTCAGCCGGGTACTTGATTAGCATCTCTTTGAACAATGCGGGGTTCTGCCTGAAACGCTTCCTTAAGTCGGAGTTCAACAAATCTATGTAAATCGCATGCGGAAACCTTTTCTTTAGCAAAGTCGATTTCCCTACTTGTCGTGCCCCAAATAGAAACATACCTTCGTCAAGTCGGTTTTCTATGTCAAATATCCTCTCGTACATATATCAAAACCCTTAATTTTATTGCATATTTTATCGGAATTTCCGAAGTAGCATTGCGGATATTCTTAAAAAATTCGCAATTCAGATGCAAATATAAAAATTATTAATCATTTGCAAACCAATAAAAAAAACAACGGACTCCAACCAGCACCGTCATTGCCGACTTGATCGGCAATCTCAAAGATGACCGGTCAGAGCCGGTCATGACGAACAATCTCCGGAGCCGGTCATGACAGACAATCGGTCGTGACAGACACCCGGTCATGCCGGGTATGACGGCCTCATCGTCCGGGGTGCGGATTATCACGAAAGCGATTGGAGCGCTTTTATCAGACGGTCATTATCCTCCTTGTTACGGATCGCAATCCTGATGTAGTTGCGGCCATCAAATGCGGCCTTGCTGCTACAGTCCTTGATCAGCACGTCGTGCTCATTGAGCAGACGGACCGCGAGCTCGTAGGAATTGTAGGGTTCGAGGACCTTGCAAAGGAAGTAATTTGCCTGACTTTCATATACTTTAAGATACGGCACCGACTGCAGCATATCATACAGGCGGTCTCTCTCTACACGGAATTTCTCGGCAGCATTCCTATAGTCATTCTCATATTTGGTGAAAATCTGCATAAAGAACTCAGCAAACGAGTTCATATTCCAGATGGACACATCCTTCTTTACCGCAGATATGAGTGCCTCATCAGCCGAAGCCATCACGCCCAACCGAAGTCCAGGTACCCCGTAGGATTTTGAAATACTCTTCATCACCACCATGGACGGATATGCCTGAAGCAAATTATTATCAAGCAAGGTATTGTTCGGGAATTCATACGAAAAATCCACAAAGGACTCATCGACCACAAGTCGGATTCCCCGCTCATGACACCAGGCCGCCAGCTTCTGAATGTCTGCAAACTGGATATAATTGCCCGAAGGATTGTCTGGATTGATGACCAGCAGGTTCTCTACCGGATTGGCGGCATAGAAATCCATCAGATCATAGACTGTATAGTGGAAATCGTCGGACTGAGGCAAAAACCTCACCAGATTGTCAGGATTACGCCGGTTTGGATACTCCTCAAAGGTAGGATACACTACGCCAAGTCTGCCTTCGAGTCTCTCCATCAGCGATTTGATAAGCTCCGCTGCTCCATTTCCCGGCACAATGTATTTCGGATGTACACCAAAACACTTACCGGCAAGAAGCGAGTTGACACCCATTCCGGAAGGATATTCTGAGAGAAGTGTGTCGAAATTGGCCCTCATCTCATCCTTGAGCCTCGTTGAAGGGAAATAAGGGTTTACCAGATAGCAATAGTCAAGCATATCCGGAAATCTCCAATAGCCACCGTAACGCTTCATGTACTGACTCAGATGCTCGTCACCCTCCGCAAAAAGCGCTTCTGCGATATTCAAATCCTGGATATCATCGATTTCATACCATTTCTCATTTGTAATCGGCAGCGCCTTGAGTTCAGAATGATCAAGCATACAGATAACCCTGAGCACCTGCTCATAATACTCGTTGTTCCCCAAGGCGGAGCAATAGGCATGAAGGAACGGAATATATTTGTTGACCAGGAATTCCTTACTGAACTTATACAAGTTAATTGTCTTGTAATAGTTGTCCACATTAGAATACTTGAAAGCCTTCTTCGGAACAAAGTTGATGATATTGTTCTCGTCGTCGAGCGTGACCATCGTTCCGTCCATCCACGGCTGGTATTTTGCGACAAGAGCCAGGTTTGGATAGGGATTATCCAAAATGAGAGAGAACATCCTGTCATCAAGAATCAGGTCTGACTCGATCAGAAGCGTGTCATCCTCCAGCAGCTTATCCTCGGCAAGAGCAAGGGAATAGATATTGTTGGTCTTATAGTAGATCGGATTATCAATATACTCAATACAGAGTCTGTCCTTGTACCGGTCTCCAATATGATCAATGAGTTTCTGTCCCTCGTATCCGACTACAATCACGACCTTTGAAAGATTCCGTTCACTGAGCTGATTCAAGAGTCTGTCTATCAAAGGGACACCATTGACCTTGACCACACACTTGGTATTTTCCTTTGTCAGGTCTCCGAGGCGTTTGCCCATACCTGCCGCAAGAATAACTGCTTGCATATATTATCTAATTAAATTGATTCCAACACAAAACTTCACGAAGAGCTGCTGCCACAAAGGCAGAAGATTCTTCCTCCCCACCGGGGTTTTTCTAATCAGATCGAGCATCATCGGATACTCCTGGAACAGACCCAGCTTATAGATGATCGAGCACCAGGCGGCATGATAGAATATTCTTCCACTGGTATGCCGGATCGGACTTGTCGGAAGATCATCTTGAAAAGCAAGGTACAGGTCAAGCATATTCCTTGATGCGTAAAGACGCTTCATGGGCCTCTTCTGACGCGTGAAAGACTCGTTATTGGTCCTCCTGTAATGATAGAAAGGAGCATCGATATGCGCGTAAGACTGGGCATAATCGACCAGTTGGGTCATCATGAATACGTCCTCAAACATTCCGAAACGCGCGAAATGCACTTTATGGTCGGTATACAGTTTCCTCTTCGCACATTTATTGACTGTATAACCATAAGCCTTGTGCGTCATCAGGTCCCTGAGAAAGATATCCTTCTGGTCATTCGTATATTTCCTGTCCCCCCGAACCCTCGTACGGTTCTTCTCCTCTTTGAAGACCTTGAAACAGATAAGGTCTGCATCCGTCTCAGACGCCTTTTGGGCAATTCTCTCAACCATATCCAGTTCCACCCAGTCGTCCGAGTCAACATGCAGGATATAATCCCCGGTCGCCACCTCAACACCACTTCTTCTCGCGGCAGGTAACCCCTGATTTTCCTTGTTGATGATCAGGATGGACTCCTTCAGGTGCTGGTATTTTTCCTGAATGAGTTCGTCAAGCACAGACATGGAATTGTCCTTCGTCCCGTCATTCACAAAGACGAACTGTATCCGGTCATACGTCTGCCCCAGAACGGTATCTGCGCATTGACGGATGTATTTCTCCACGCCATAAATCGGCACCACAATGGTAAAAGAAGGCTTCTGTATCATTTCTCAAACCTGGACTTTTCGGGAAAACGTTTTTCAAATGACCTGACAATCAAATCCTTGTAGGCCTTGAACTTCTCTTCACTGAGTTTCACATCGTTGATGCACAACATCGACCGCGAAGGCTGCAGGATACTCGCTTCCAGACGGCCCTTCGTCGCGGCGGCCAGCGAGAGATGCTTGCAAGACTGTCTCTGATTGATTACCAACGACTTGTTATACATATAGCTAAGGAAGAACGTCATGTTGATGTTGCCATCGTTCCGCACCCTCGACAGCGATGCCAACACGGCATCCTGCTGAAGTTCCGACACCTCGACGCACTGGCTCTTCAAAACAGGGATGCAGGCATGCTGCACCCGGAGGAAGGCCATTTTCGGAGGCAGTCCCAAGGCTTCCCGGGCCATTCTGTCAGAACGTCTCACGTGCTTCTTGTACATGGCGGTTGCCAGAATGTGTTTTGACATACCCACCACCGCCTTGCCGTCTCTAAAGAAATCTTCTGGAACACAAGGCTTTACCGGAAATATATCATCATTGAAGTAGATGAACTCCTCATCCAGACCCGGGATCCGATGGAGAAACATCTCGATGGTCGTACTGTTGAAGGTCGGCAGGTACTCCTGGGGGATGATTTCCCGATGCAGCACCACTTTCAGGTACTCCTGGTCGGCCCAATCCGGCACCTGACTGGGATGGGACACCACGAGAAATACATTCCGAATAAACGGCATGTTGGCCTGGATCCCCCGAAGCAGGTACTTCAACGTACCCCAATCACGGAATCGCTTTTCCAGCACAGGGACATCTGTATACTGCTGATAATCCTTCTGCCAGCAAGGATCATTGCCATCCACATAGGTAATAACGATATCCATCTTACATCTCTTGCTTACCAAATATTTCTTCCAGGTATACAGGATAATGCATTGACTGCTTTATCTGTTCCTCCGACGGAAGTTTCCTCCAGTCGCCATACATGTGCGTCAGATAGGCATCTGTATTGCCGGGCACCGGGAACTCATATCCCTCAAACTCCAGTGTTGAAAGAGGAAATATATCCTGTAGGAAGTACTTACTATCGTAGAATCCGGAGCCAAGTCTGTAACGATACTCTCCATTCGGATTGAACAGGCCTATCAGCCTTGCCAGCGGGAAGAAGATGGTAAAGTTCACCAACTGCACCAACTTAATCAGGAACCGTCTCAGATACTTATTCTTGATATACTGGGTCGGGTGCTGCATATTCTTGTAACAGAACTTTGCCATGTGTGAGGCAAAACGGGTTGTCTTCTCGATACAGAACACATCCAGTCCCACTCCCTGGTACTTGAAATACTGAGAGCGCTTATCCTTAGATTGCACCGGATCTGTCTTCTTCCGGAACACGCCGAAAATATTGATATGTTCAGGATCCGACTTGATGCACTGATACCAATAGTCGTCACTATTCAAATTCATCAAGATCTTCTCCAGCTTCCGATAGTCTTTCTTGAGCATGGTCACATCCACATCATCGTCCCAAGGAATGAAACCCTTGTGACGTGCCGCACCCAGCAGGGTGCCCGAACAAAGCCACCACTTCAGATTATGTTGCTTACAAATCTCGGAGAAGGCAACCAAGACCTTCAGCATCTCCAGCTGATCTTTGCGCAGGGACGAGCCTTCAGGATTGTATTTTCTCATGTCCTATTGTTTCATCAAATCATCAAAAAGAATCTTCCATTTTTCGGCAATCACTTCAGGACGGTATTCCAACCTGCGGGCCACAGCCTGCTTTCTTATGGCAAGCTGTTGCTCCTCACTGAGCGAAGTCAAACGCAACAAGGTCTCTGCGTAGGCATCCTCATCAAACGGAGGTACGATAAAGCCACACTCGCCATCCGGAGAAAGCACCTCCCGTATACCCGAAGTACATCCAAAGGCAATACAGATACACCCATGGGCCTGGGCCTCGGTAAGGGCCAACCCCCAGCCTTCCGTTTCCGAAGTGAGAGCAACGATCGATGCCTTGTTGTAATAATCGGCCACATTATTTCTGCGTCCTTCAAAGGATATGCGTTGGAGCCCCAGCTTCCGGGCCAGTTGATTAAGACGGTCCCAGTCCTCACCATTTCCCACCAGCACCAGTCTCCAGTCTGTCAACTGATCCTGCACCTTCAACCAGATACGCAGCAGACGATCGATCCTCTTGGACCAGTTCTCAAACCTGCCACAGAACAGGATCATCTTCTCCTTATCATAATTAACCGAGGCTACCGGGTACTCCGGATTCTCTATGGGGTAGATATGTGAATGGTCCGGATCGATGCCAAGTCCCTCCGCCGTCTCCGGCTTATAGGCTTTGCAGAGCACCGTATAAGCATTACAGCTCTCATAATCCCTCCGTGTTCGCTCGATGGCCTTACGCATCGCCAAGGTTCCATCCTCATAACGTTTCTTGTTGTAGAGCGTCCACAAGAGCTTCCGCACCCATCCCTTCTGACGGCGATACACAATGGCATACCGCTGCCAGAACGGTTCTCCATGGCAGGCAACAACCGTCTTTACCCCCGTATTCGCCTTTATTTTCTCAATGCCGGAAATTGACTTGGTCACCTGGACAAGAATATCGATCCCATCCTCAAGAATATATTTTTCGATGGCCTTGGCCCTCTTGGAGGGGATGGCCTGTGTGGGGATTTTCCGTAAAACAAGCGTCTGCCTGATATCATCCGTCATCAAGCCCTCAGCAATCCTTGAAGCATACACATAAATGTTGTAGCCTTCAAATGAACTAAGGTAGCGCGCGACGTCTATCGTCACGCGCTCCGCTCCGCCGGCCGGAAAATTGTTGTGAATGAATGCAATTTTCACCTCGTCTACGTAAAAAATCGAACTCTACGCCTTCAACCATTCGTATTTTGCAACACTGTACAACGGTATGAATGGCAGTAAAATCGGGGTCTTTTTGATATAAGCCTGAAACTGCGGATCGTTGCCATACGTCACTGCCTGTCTCACTTCCAGACGACGGGCACCACTGAACATCACGTACACAATACCGATATAACCAATGATTGCCAGGATCCATTGCCAGAGACTACAACAAGCACCAAAGCAGACCACAAAACTACCGGTCCAGATCACCAGCTCACCCAAGTAGTTGGGGCAGCGAACCAAACGGTAGAGGCCTGTATCGACATATCGCTTCGGATTGATCTTCTTGGCAGCTTTCTTTTGGGCATCTGCAACGGCCTCCAACAAAACACCGATGGCCATCATCACTGCCCCAGCCCACGCCCAACACTCGTTGACAGCCGCACCTTCCGCAGCATTGGCAAGATAGAAGGCTACCGGGCTCACCTGTCCTACGTACAACAAAGCACAGAAGATCCACACCATAATGACCACAAACAACGGTTTCTTCTTGGCCGCATCCGGACCGTAAAGAATCTTCCGGTATTCGGTTGAACGTTTTTCGCGGGTCAGCAGATACAGACCCAGACGACAGCCGAAAATAAACATCACCACACACAACAAGGCTGTCGGAAGGGTAACGACATCCCGGAACAGGACGGCAATGGTCACCGCCAGAGCCGATACACCAAAACCATAGCCGATGCTGAAGAAGTAAATGAAGTAAATCCAGCCCAAGGCAGATACAGCCAATGAGACTAACAACAGGGTCAGTAAGTAACTCATCTTATCTTACGTTTAAGGGTTGTTAAACTATCCAAGTTTCTCAAAGAGTTTGCGGAAAGAAACTTCGTCCGCAATCATGGCACGGAGGGCATCGATCGGCACACGCTCTTGGTTCATGGAGTCACGGTGACGAACCGTCACGCAACGGTCTTCCAAACTTTGGTGATCCACGGTGATACAGAACGGGGTACCGATGGCATCCTGACGACGGTAGCGTTTTCCGATGCTGTCTTTTTCATCGTATTGGCAGTTGAAATCAAATTTCAGATCACGCATGATTTCGCGCGCCAATTCCGGAAGACCGTCTTTCTTCACCAAGGGCAAAACAGCGGCCTTGACCGGAGAAAGGGCTGCCGGCAAACGCAAGACTACACGTTGTTCTCCGTCTGCCAATTGTTCTTCGCAATACGCTGCAGAATAAACTGCCAGGAAGGTTCGATCCAAACCGATGGACGTCTCAATTACATACGGCACATAGCTTTCGTTGGTTTCTGGATCGAAGTATTGGATCTTTCTGCCCGAGAATTTTTGGTGGTTGCCCAAGTCGAAATCCGTACGGGAGTGGATACCTTCCAATTCTTTGAAACCGAAGGGGAAGTCGAACTCAATGTCACAAGCCGCATTGGCGTAGTGAGCCAACTTTTCATGATCGTGGTAACGGTATTTTTCATCTCCCAAACCGAGGGCCTTATGCCAAGCCAGACGGGTTTGTTTCCATTGTTCATACCACTTCATTTCTTCCCCCGGACGTACAAAGAACTGCATTTCCATTTGCTCAAATTCACGCATACGGAAAATGAACTGACGGGCAACGATTTCATTCCGGAAGGCTTTACCAATTTGTGCAATACCAAAAGGAATTTTCATCCGACCGGTCTTTTGCACATTCAGGAAGTTCACGAAAATACCTTGTGCGGTCTCCGGACGGAGATAAATGGTACCGGATTCATCCGATACACTACCCAGCTGGGTGCTGAACATCAGGTTGAACTGGCGGACATCCGTCCAGTTTTTGGAGCCGGAAATCGGACAAGCAATCTCGCATTCGATGATCAGATCCCGCAATCCCTTCAAGTCGTTGGCTTCCAAGGCAGCCACCATCTTGGCACGTACTGCATCGATCTTCGCTTGTTGACGGAGCACGTTGGGGTTGGTTGCACGGAATTGGGCTTCGTCAAATGAGTCTGCAAATTTACGGCGACCTTTTTCAACTTCCTTGTTGACCTTCTCTTCCAATTTTGCGATGTAATCCTCCAACAGCACATCGGCACGGTAACGTTTCTTGGAGTCCTTGTTATCAATCAAGGGGTCGTTGAAAGCGCCCACGTGACCGGAAGCTTCCCAGATGCAGGGGTGCATAAAAATAGCGGAGTCAATTCCCACGATGTTTTCGTTCAGACGAACCATCGCATCCCACCAATATTTCTTGATGTTGTTTTTCAATTCAACACCCAATTGGCCGTAATCGTAAACCGCACTCAATCCATCATAAATCTCGCTGGACGGGAAAATGAAACCGTATTCTTTCGCGTGAGAAATCAACGCTTTGAAGAGTTCTTCTTGTGTCATTGTCTTATTGTATTTGGATTATTGTCTTCTTTTATCAACCTGCAAAATTAACACTATTTTAAATACTTTCACTACATTTGCCCCCAAAAGAATAACAACCAGACTGATGAAACGAAACCTCACCTTTTTGATGAGCCTGATTGTAGGCCTCCTCTGCTGGTCCAACGTGACATTGAAAGCACAACAAGAGCCGAGTTTTATGACCCACTCGGCAAAAGTACAGGCAGATGGAACCATTGACCTGACCATCAACGTATCCCTCGAAGCGGGATGGTATATGTACAGCCTGGAATTGATTCCCAACGGCCCCATGCCCTTTACCTTGAGCCTCACCCCCTCCGCAAATTACGAAGTAGTGGATGGTATCCAAGCTCAAAACACGCCCCGGGAAAAATTCGATGCTGGCTTCGGCTTGCAAGTCAAGATTTTTGAAGGACAAGCGGTCCTCTTCCAAAAGATTCGTCCTCTGACCGACGAAGCCTTTGTCATTGAAGCAACCGTTTCCTACCAAACCTGCAACGGAGAAGAATGTTTGACCGCCGAACACGATGTCAACTTCCAAATCAAAGCCGCCAAACAAGCAGCGGCAGCCCCGGTACAAACCAAGAAGACCGACAAAGGCTCCGACCAAAGTTTGTGGATGTTCTTGCTGATTGCCTTTGCTGCCGGCCTCGGTGGCGTCGTTACTCCCTGCGTCTTCCCGATGATTCCGATGACCGTCAGCTTCTTCATCGGCGACGGTTCCCAAAAAGGCGGTCCGATCAAAGGATTGATTTTCGGACTTTCCGTAACCTTGATTTATACGGCCCTCGGCCTCATCGTTTCCCTGTTCCAAAGTACGGCAGCGACCGATGCCTTGGGTACACACTGGATTCCCAACTTGCTGTTTGCCCTGTTGTTCCTGGTGTTCGCCATCTCCTTCCTCGGCGCTTTCGAAATCACCTTGCCCACCGGTTTGGCCAACAAAGCCGACCGTCAGGCCGACAAAGGCGGTTATTTCGCAGCCTTCTTTGTGGCGTTGGCGATGGTCATCATCTCTTTCTCCTGCACCGGTCCTTTCGTAGGTTCCATCCTGGCAGCTGCTGTGGTTGACGGGGTTGCCTTGAAACCGATCCTGGGTATGGCTGTTTTTGGACTGGCCTTCTCCTTGCCGTTTGTCCTCTTCTCGTTCTTCCCGAGCGTGATGCGCAAAATGCCCCGTTCCGGCGGTTGGTTGAACGTTGTAAAAGTGGTATTTGCCTTCGTGATGTTGGCCTTTGCCATGAAGTTCTTGTACAACGTGGATGCATACTTTGGCTGGGGCATCATCACCCGCGCAGGCTTCATTGCTGTTTGGATGGTACTTTTCCTCCTCTTGGGCTTGTACTTCCTCGGTAAAATCCGCACCCACCACGACTCACCGGTAGAATCCATCGGTTGGGGTCGCCTGGTCAGTGCCATTGCCTGCTTCGTATTCGCCTTGTACCTGATGACCGGTTTGTTCGGAGCTCCGTTGAAAACCCTCTCCGGCATGCTCCCGCCCCAAGACGAGACAACACAATACCTTTCCGTAGCAGTCCCCTCTGCAGAAAAAGCAGAAGCAACTGCCAGCGGCTACCGCAGCCTGCCCTCGGTAAACAACCTGGAAGACGCCTTTCAACAAGCCAAAGCCTCAGGAAAGAAAGTATTCCTCTATTTCAAATCCCACACCTGCAGTGTCTGCAAGGTCATGGAATCCACCATCCTGAATCAACCCGAAATTCTGGATCTGCTGGCCAAAGACTACGTGATTGCCAACTTGTATGTGGATGATAAGACCCCCGATGCCGAAAACAAGACCCTGGGACGCAAACTCCGCAAATACCAGACAGAACAGTTCGGGGTGGCTTCCCAACCCTTGTATGCCATCACCGATGCCGACGGCAAACCCTTAAAAGAACCGGTGGGCAATAGTTCCCTGGAGGAATTCAAAGCCTTCCTGCAATAGTTGTACACCCCACAAGACCCTAACTTGTACTATCCCGGAGGGTATTTACCCGGCCAATATTTCGTCCAGCGTCGCCTGGGAAATGAGCTCACGCAAAGGCTTGAGTACGAATTCACGTTCCTTCAGACGGGGGTGCGGTACCTCCAGATGCGGCAGACAGATGTGCTGCCGGCCATAAAGCAAAATATCAATGTCGATGATCCGGTCGTGATAGAGCCGTTCACCCTCCTCGTTGAAGAGCGGGAGGTTGCGGTTTCTGCCCAAACGGTCCTCCACATACTGGCACACGCTCAAGACCTGCTCTGCAGACAAGGTCGTGTCAAAAGCAATGGCCTGGTTCAGGAAAGTCTCCTGGGACTCAAACCCCCAAGGTTCACTTTCCAGCACAGAAGACTCAAAAATTTCCGAGAACAAATACGGAGCCATTTCTGTCACCAGCATTGAAATGGCAGTCGAAAGGTTTCGGGCCTTGTTTCCCTGATTGGTACCCAGCAGCAGGTACACCCGTTCCACTTGTTTTTCCATGGCCTACAACATACCCAGTTCCAACAAAGCCTCGTCACTCATCATGCTGCGGTCCCACGGCGGGTCAAACACTATGTCAATGGAGACGTCCGTAATGCCCGGCACATCGGATGCCGCATCGTGCACATCGTCCACCAGCTGATCCGCCATCGGGCAGTTCGGCGCCGTCATCGTCATGGTAATTTTGAGACGCTGCTCATCGTCGATCTCAATCTTGTAAATGAGACCCAGCTCATAAATATTCACCGGTATCTCAGGATCGTACACCTGACGCAGGGCACGAACCACATTTTTCTCCAAAGTTGTCTTGTCCATTGCCATTGTCTTATTGGTTCTGGGATGCATAAGTGCGAATCCGATCAATCATCGAGACCAAACCGTTGGCCCGGGTCGGTGTCAGGTTTTCCTGCAGACCGATTTCCCGGATAAATCCAAAGTCCGACGCCAGGATCTCGTCCGGACGACGGTTGTTGTAAACCCGGATCAACAGAGCAATGATCCCTTTGGTAATGATGGCGTCACTGTCCGCTGAAAACTGCAAGCGACCGTCCACCATCTGGCAGTCCAACCATACGCGGGACTGACATCCTTTGATCAACTTCTCTTCGGTCTTGTTCGCTTCCTGAATCATCGGCAAACTCTTGCCGATCTCAATCAAATATTCGTATTTGTCCATCCACTCGGGAAAGAGGGAAAATTCCTCTACCACTTCCCGCTCCAGGACTTGAATTGACTTTTCCATATTCTTTATTAGAGTTTGTTTCTGGTTTATCCTGCTACCGCAACATCCGAACCACTCGGTGCAAGCCCTGCACCAGCGTCTGCGCCTCCTCGAGGGTGTTGTAAGGAGCAAACGAAGCACGGACCAATCCTGTGTGCCCAAAGCCCGAGATCAGGGGTTCGCAACACATCAGACCGGAACGTACGGCAATGCCCAACTTGTCCAGCAAAGTCGCGATGTCCCCGTGGTTGCAACCCGCTACAGCAAAGGAGAACAACGGGATCTTATTGGCTCCCTGACCATAAATTTTCAAGCCCTCTATCTTGTTCAATTCTTCGTTGAGGTAAGCTATGATTTCTTTTTGATTATCTTCCAGTTCCTGCGTCATCATGGATTTGGCAAAATCAATGGCCGGCGCCAAAGAAGCCGCTCCGATGAAGTTCCCCGTACCCGCTTCAAATTTCAAGGGCAACGCCGCGTACGTAGTCTTGGCAAACGTGACCGTGTCCACCATATCCCCACCGCCCAAGAACGGAGGCATGGCATCCAGCCAACGGCGTTTACCGTACAAGATGCCAGTTCCTGTCTCTGCATACAGTTTGTGGCCGGAGAAGACATAGAAATCACAATCCAACGCCTGCACATCTACCCGTTCGTGGACAATCCCCTGGGCACCGTCAATCAACACACAAGCCCCCACCGCATGAGCCTGCCGGATCAGTTCTTGAACCGGATTGACCAGCCCCAATACGTTGGAAATGTGAGAAACGGCCACCATGCGGACCCGTTCGTCCAACAGCCCCGGCAAGAGGTCCATCCGCCACTGACCCGATTCATCGACCGGCAAGACCCGCAACGTTGCTCCCGTCCGCTCACAAGCCAACTGCCACGGAACGATGTTGGAATGGTGCTCTGCCTGCGACACCAGCACCACATCGCCGGCTTTCAGAAAACGGGAAGACCAGGCATAAGCCACGGTATTGATTGATGCGGTCGTTCCCGACGTAAAGATCACCTCGGCGCGTTCCGCAGCCCCGATCAGCTCCTTGACCGCGTCCCGGGCCTCTTCGTACCACAGAGTCGTCTCCTCGCTCAAACGATGGACCGCCCTGTGTACGTTTCCATTGACCCCGGCATTCATCTGATGAACCCGTTCCAACACCGCTACCGGCTTTTGCGCTGTAGCTGCATTGTCCAAATAAATCAAGGGTTTACCATACACGGTCCGTCCCAACGCCGGAACTTGTTCGCGAATTACTCCCACGGCCTGATTCAATGCTTCTCGATTCATAATTTGACTTGCAGAATAATCCACAAAAGTAGTAAATTTGCGACACTTGACCATTTAAAAATAAGAGTATGTACGATTACATCCGCGGAATCCTGGCAGAACTGACGCCCACCCAAGCCGTATTGGACAACAACGGTATCGGCTACCGGCTCCAAATATCACTACAGACCTATGGCCAACTCCAGGGACTGACCGAAGCCAAGATTTTTGTACACCACATCGTCAAAGAGGATGACGAACAATTGTTTGGCTTTGCAGAACGGGATGAACGCGACGTCTTTGTCCTGCTGATTTCAGTCTCCGGCATCGGCCCGAACACGGCCCGGATGATGCTCTCCTCCCTGACCAGCGACGAATTGCGCCAGGCCATCCTTGCCGAAGACCTCAACCGCATCAAAAGTGTCAAGGGTATCGGGCTGAAAACTGCACAACGCCTGATCATCGAACTCAAAAGCAAACTGGTCAAAGGAGGAGCCAGCACGGCGACCCTGCCCATCTTCTCACCCAACCCGGCCCGTGCCGAAGCGGCTGCTGCCCTCCAAATGCTGGGCTTCGCCAAAGCGCCCATAGACAAGGCCTTGGACAAAATCCTCAAAGAAAAACCGGACTGCGGCCTGGAAGAAATGATAAAATCTGCCTTAAAATTACTTTAAGCCTTTTTTGGTCTGTTTTTTTTATTAATTTTGCCCTATTATAATTTTCAAATAACATTACATTATGAATATTCCTAGCAATTTGAAGTATTCCAAAGACCACGAATGGGTTTTGGTAGAAGGAAACATCGCAATTGTTGGCATTACCGACTTTGCACAAGATCAATTGGGTGACATCGTTTTCGTTGACATTCAAACCGAAGGCGAAGAAGTTGCCAAAGATGAAAACTTCGGTGCAATCGAAGCCGTTAAAACCGTTGCTGACGCTTTGATGCCGGTATCTGGTAAAGTAATCGAAGTGAACCCCGAATTGGAAGGTGCTCCGGAATCTGTCAACCAAGATCCTTACGGAAAAGGTTGGATGATCAAAGTTGAAATGTCTGATCCTTCAGAATTGGATACTTTGATGGATGCTGCCCAATACGAAGCAATGATTGCTTAATTCGAACAGCCCAGGGTTTTTACCCGAATCATAGGAGACCGATGCTTGTCCAGGTGACAACATCGGTCTTTTTTTTGATTTATTTATGGGGATTTTTTTAATTCGTTCCCAATTTTACTAAATTTGTGGTGTATCACTTTCCGTTTAACCACAAACGAAACAGAATCATGAACCCTACAAATCCTAAACCCGTTACCCGTACCTTTGATATTTTGGACCGGCTGCAGGCCCTTGTCCCCAACAAGGAAGACATCCTCGCCAGAAAAATCAACGGAAATACAATCCGCTTCTCGGTTGCTGACTATCGCCAGCGCGCATACGAGATTGCCTATGCTTTGGTTGAAATGGGATACGAACCAGGAGAAAAGGCCATCACCATCACCCCGAACCGTCCGGAATGGAACTTCGTTGACATGGGGCTGAACTTGGCCGGTATGGTACACGTACCCATCTACCCCACCCTGAATCAGACCGACTTCCTTTATATTTTCAATCACAGCGATGCCCGCATCATTTTCATCGGCAGCAAACCCCTCTATCAAAAGCTAGAACAGCTTATCAATCAGATGGATAACCCTGCAAGAATTGTCCTGATGGATGAAGAGGATGGCGTAGAAAATCTACAGCAGTTCTACCAGATTGGGGCCGCAGCAAAGGATGAAACCAAAGCACGCATCGAAGAAATCAAAGCCAGTGTCCAACCCAACGACCTGGCCACCATCATCTACACCTCGGGTACCACAGGGATTCCCAAGGGTGTCATGCTCTCTCACTGGAACATGATGTTCAACATGATGGGACATGCTGTCAAACAGGTCAAGAACTCCTCCCACCGCATGCTGAGCTTCCTACCCCTGTGCCACATCTACGAACGGAGCATGAACTACGAATACCAGTACTTGGGTATCAGTACCTACTACGCCGAAGGATTGGGCACCATCGCCCGGGACTTGGCGGATTGCCACGCGGACGGCTTCTGCTCGGTACCCCGCGTCCTGGAAATGATGTACGGAAAACTGGAAGCTGCCGGAAAAGACCTCACCGGCATCAAACGCATAATCTACCAATGGGCCTGGAATTTCGGTAACGAATTCGACAACTACAACCACAACTGGTTCTATCAGTTCCAACACCGCTGGGCAGACCGCCTCGTGTACCGCAAGTGGCGCGAAAAACTGGGAGGACACGAAATGCTGGTCGTTTCCGGAGGTTCCTCCATTCAAGCAAAGATCGTTCGCCTGTTCAACGCTGCGAAACTATACATTTTTGAAGGCTACGGCATGACCGAAACCTCACCCGTGATTGCGGTAAACAGCCCGGTGCAAGGATTCAACGTCATCGGTACCGTCGGCAAGCCCATGGAAGGCACCGAATTCAAATTTGCAGAGGACGGCGAGATCCTCACCCGCGGTCCGCACATCATGCTGGGCTACTACAAAGACCCGGAAGCTACCCGTCAAACGATTGACGAAGAGGGTTGGCTCCACACCGGCGACATCGGCCGATGGGTGGACGGAGAATACGTACAGATCACCGACAGAAAGAAGGAAATCTTCAAACTTTCTTCAGGGAAATACATTGCCCCGCAAATGATTGAAAACAAGCTCCGGGAATCCGCTTTCATTGAAAACTGCATCGTCATCGGAGAGAACCATAAATTTGCCTCCGCCATCATCACACCCGACATGTCCCGTCTGCATTTCTGGGCCGCCAAACACAAAGTCTCCTACAAAGACAACGACGAGCTGGTAAGAAATCCGAAAGTCCTGGCCAAAATCCACCGGGAAATCGAAGCGGTAAACAGCCTGCTGGCCCCTCACGAAGCCATCAAGCGGGAAAAAGTTGTGTACGAAGAATGGAGTACCGCGAACAACATGCTGTCCCAAACCCTGAAATTAAAACGGGCCAACATCATCAAATCTCACCAAGCCTTGATTGATGAAATCTACGCAAACGAGTAATCAAACCCTCATACGAACTGCAACTTCCAAAGACACAACAGCCCTGCTGGAACTTTGGAAGTTGTGTTTTACTGAGGACCTGGACTTCCTCTCCTTCTTCTTTCGTGAGGGATTCCCCCTCACCCGAACCTTTGTCCTGGTTGTAGATGCGAAGGTAGTCGCAGCGGCATCCCTCTTTTCCGCCTACTACGAACACGACTCTCGCATCCTGCCCATCTCCTACCTTTACGGCGTCTGCACCCATCCCGATTACCAACACCGGGGCCTTTCCTCCCAGCTCCTCTTGACCATTATCGAAGACCGAAAAGCCTCTGAGGACGCATTCATCCTCACAAAACCAGCCAACGCTGCCCTCTTCCAATTCTACGAAAGAATCGGTTTTGAGCACCCCATCTATGCCCGGGAACAGGACTGGTTCCCCGTGGAACATCCGACTCAAACCCAAGACTCCTGGGGAGAACTGACCGCAGAAAAGCTGGAACAGTTCATCGCTGAAACTAAAAATCCAACCCCACGCATTCATTGGGATACACCGGAATTGAACTACATTCTATCGTATTATAGAATGACAGGCGGGATCGCCTGGGAAACGGACCATCACTACCTCATCGCAAGCCCCCAGGATGAAGAGCTGAAGCACTGGCTTGTTCTGGACACCAATATGAACGAAAATAACTGCCTGTCGCTACTCTCAGCAGCAGAACCGGCGAAAATACGGGTATTTGAGGGAGACTCTTTTTGCCAGAACCAGACAACGGCCTTTCAGAAGTACGCATTGGCCCTCCGACTAAAAGAAGCTCCTGCTCCTAACACAAGATTTACATTCCCGATGGAGTAAAATCGTACCGATCCCTATCTAGCAAAAGAACACGCATCCCCCACCTTTTTCTCATACCAGAAACATGGGCCAGAAGGCTATATTTGAACGTTCCTGAAGGCAGAAAAGCAGAGACACAAAAGAGCACGCGGATGCCCTAAGCCTACTCAGAATTATCACCGTTGAACAATCCGAGGAAAACAGAAATAAGGGTTTCAAAAAGCACCTCATTCGGATCTTTATACAAAAAAAGTGTTCCACGTGGAACACTTAAAGTAATTATTGAGGTATCTACCTTCCAAAATAGATCAACAAAACCGATATATCTGCTGGAGATACCCCTGAAATTCGAGATGCCTGCGCAATGGTCTTGGGCCGATATCGCTCCAATTTCTGACGGCATTCCATTGACAAAGAGGTGACACGAGAGAAATCGAAATTGTCAGGAATCTTGATAGCCTCAAGACGAATAAGCTTCTCGGCAAGTTTGCGCTCACGGTCAATGTATCCAGCGTATTTAATGGAAATCTCAGCCGAATCCAAGATTTCATCAGAGAGATCCTGGAACTCAACATCAGAATCCGCACGATAGGGTAACTGCTCATACAGATCAAGTTCAGTAGCAAGGGGAAGCTGCAGACAATCCTTCAAGCCCTCTTGAGGTAGAAGCGGAACCAGATCCCGGACAACAATTTGAGGACGTAACAGCAATTGGGAAAGAGGTTTTGCAGACGTGAGTTCTTGCGTTCCCTTGGCCACCAACAACTGATTCTCGCTTTCGAGCGGAGCAACTGTACGATCCAGAAGCTTCTGTACTTCGGACACCGCTTCATACTTCTTACACATCAGACGATAACGATAGTCATCAGCCAATCCGATTTCGTACGCTTTCTTCGTCAGCCGGTAATCCGCATTATCCTGGCGCAACAAAATGCGATATTCCGCACGGGAAGTAAACATACGATAAGGCTCATCCACACCCTTGGTCACCAGATCATCGATCAAAACTCCAATGTAGGCTTCATCCCTGCCCAAGATAAAAGGATCCTTTCCTTGAAGGGCCAAATGGGCATTGATACCCGCCATCAAGCCTTGTGCAGCTGCCTCTTCATAACCCGTCGTCCCGTTAACCTGTCCGGCAAAATACAAACCAGGAACTACCCGTGATTCCAGGGTATGATTGAGTTGCGTAGGGTCGAAAAAGTCGTACTCAACGGCATAAGCCGGGCGATACAAAACTACGTTTTCAAAACCGGGCAATTGTTTGAGCGCTGCCAGTTGAGCCCGAAAAGGCAAGGAGGAAGAAAAGCCCTGAAGGTAGTACTCGTTCGATGACCAGCCTTCCGGCTCAATGAACAACTGATGGGAATTCTTGTCGGAAAATGTCCGCAACTTATCCTCAATGCTGGGGCAATAGCGGGGACCGATTCCGGTAATGGTTCCGCCAAACAGGGGCGATTCCGGAAAAGCTTCCCGGAGAATGTCGTGACATGCCTCATTGGTATGCACAACAAAACAAGGGTTCTGAGGATGGCCCTGCTGAATCGCAGTCTTATAATTCAAGAAAGAAAACTTCATGGGATCGTCATCCCCCTGTTGCAACTCGAATTTGGAAAGGTCCAACGATCGGAGATCGATACGAGGTGGTGTACCCGTCTTCATTCGACCAAAGGTGACACCCATATCGGACAACTGGTCGGTCAGGAACGGGGAAGCCGCTTCCCCTACCCGTCCGCCCTCAACGGTCTGGCGGCCGACAAACAATTTTCCATTCAGGAAGGTCCCGTTGGTCAAAACAAGCTTGGATGCCTTGAAAATTACACCCAGAGATGTAGTGACTTCAAAAATATGCGAAGGATTGTGGGATATCGAGACCACCAAATCTTGCCAAATACTTAAGTTACAGGTATTTTCAAGGATAAATCGCCAGTTCAAAGAATAGTACATTCTGTCACACTGTGCGCGAGGACTCCACATAGCCGGACCCTTGGAACGATTCAAGGTCCGGAACTGCATGGTACTGGCATCGGTTACAATACCGGAGAACCCTCCCAGCGCATCGATCTCACGAACAATCTGTCCCTTCGCAATTCCTCCAATGGCGGGATTGCAAGACATCTGGGCAATCTTGTTCATATCCATGGTGACCAGCAGAACACGCGAGCCCATCCGGGCCGCGGCACTGGCAGCCTCACATCCGGCATGCCCTGCCCCTACTACAATAATATCAAATTGTGATTCCATATTGGTTCAACTGTTCAAGAGCGCGTGCCTCAGCAGCCCTTATTTCTTTTATATCTTCTGCTTCGTGATCATCAAAACCGATCAGGTGCAAAACCCCGTGTATGATGACGCGGTGCATTTCCTCTGCAAAGGAGACACCGTACTCCTCGGCATTCGCCCGGACCGTATCCACACTGATATAGAGTTCCCCGGAAATGGAATCCTTCGGGGCATCGGGATAATCCGACGTATCAAACGTAATGATGTCCGTAAAATAATCGTGGCCCAAAAAATTGCGGTTCATCTCCAAAATGAAAGGATCATCCGTCAAAACAACCTGAATCCTCCCCTCCTTCTGATCATACCCTGCAAGGACATCCCGAACCCATTGTTTGACCGAGGGCTGGGACGGTAATTTGTAATCAATATTTTTGTGAAAAAATTTAACCATAGATTCAGATAATTTGTATATTTGCAGCCTAAATTTTCCTCTGGGGAAATTTAGCGCAAAACTAATAAAAAAAGAAAATTAATTGTAGCAATGGCAAAAGTTAGTGTTATCGGTGCCGGTAATGTAGGTGCTACCTGCGCAAACGTAGTAGCTCAATTGAACTTCGCAGCTGAAGTTGTATTGTTGGACATCAAAGAAGGTGTTGCTGAAGGCAAAGCCATCGACATGATGCAAGCCGCTAAACTGGGTCGTGTGGATACCGTGATCAAAGGAGTTACCAATGATTATGAAGCAACCGCAAACTCAGATGTAGTAATCGTTACTTCAGGTATTCCCAGAAAACCGGGTATGACCCGCGAAGAATTGATTGGTGTGAACGCCGGCATCGTTAAGAGCGTTGTTGAAAACATCATCAAATTCTCTCCGAATGCTGTCATTGTTATGATTTCCAACCCGATGGACACCATGACCTACCTTACCAGCAAAGTGAGCGGACTCCCGAAAAACCGCATCATCGGTATGGGCGGTATGTTGGACAGCAGCCGTTTCAACTACTACTTGAGCCAAGCGTTGGGTGCTCACATCAACGACGTGGACGGTATGGTAATCGGTGGTCACGGAGATACTACCATGGTTCCGCTGATCAACAAAGCAGCATTCCGCGGTGGCAAAGTAACCGAAATCCTGGACAAAGAAACTGCTGACAAAGTGGTAGCTGACACCATGGTGGGTGGAGCAACCTTGACCAAACTCATTGGTACTTCAGCATGGTACGCACCGGGTATGGCTGGGGCAAACATTGCAAAAGCCATCATCATGGACGAAAAGAAAGTATTCCCCTGCTGTGTAAGCCTGGAAGGTGAATATGGACAAAACGATATCTGCATCGGAGTTCCTGTTGTATTGGGCAAAAACGGTGTAGAAAGAATCATCGACATCAAATTGGACAGCGAAGAACAAGCTAAATTTGATGCCAGCGCAGCAGCTGTTAGAAAGACCAACGCCGTATTGGCTGAACTCGGTCTCATCTAATTGAGAAATAGGCGGGGTATTAGCTCAGTTGGCTAGAGCGCTTGCATGGCATGCAAGAGGTCATCGGTTCGATTCCGATATACTCCACAATCAAAACCCAATAAATCAGCATTTTACGATTTATTGGGTTTTATTTTGTGTAAAATATTTGCTTAATTGATGGAATTATGAGTAAATTTACACGCTCAAAATGTTTATTATAGACAAAACATAACATTATGGAAGTAAAAAAGAGTCCCAAAGCCGACTTGGAGAACAAGAAATTGCTCTTTAGAGAAATCGGTATGATCATTACACTTGCCATCGTATTGTTTGCCTTTGAATGGAAATCATACGAAAAAGCAGAAGCTGTTCTGGAAGCAGAAACGCAAGTTGTTATCGAAGAAGAAGCTATTCCTATTACCCAGGAAACTCCTCCCCCGCCGCCGGAAGCTCCGAAGATTCCTGTGTTGTCAGACCAAATTGACCTGGTTGAGGACGACATCGAAGTAAACGATGACTTCATGATTTCTTTGGAAGATACCAAAGATATGGGTGTTGAAATCATGGACTACGTTACCGAAGTGTACGAAGAAGAAATCGTGGAAGAAGCTATTCCGTTTGCCATGGTAGAAAGCAAACCTTCCTTTATGGGTGGTGGCCAAAATGAATTCTCCAAATGGGTAGGTAAAAACCTGGTTTACCCTGAAATCGCTAAAGAAAATGGTGTACAAGGTAAAGTAATCCTTTCATTTACCTTGACCGCAGAAGGTGAAATCACCAACATCAAAGTGGTTCGTGGTATTGACCCGGCATTGGACAAAGAAGCTGTACGCGTAGTTTCCAAATCACCGAGATGGGAACCTGGTAAACAACGTGACCGTGCCGTTAAAGTACAATTTATCTTCCCTGTTCACTTCCAATTGAGATAATAACAAAACAAACCAATAGAGCGGTTGACTTTCGATAGCCAACCGCTTTTTCTATGGGAAAAATGGCTCAGAAAAAACAAGAGATTGAAATGGAAAAGACCGTAGTGGTTGCGGTCATTACCAAAGAATTAACCGATGCCCAAGTAAAAGAATACCTGGATGAACTCGAATTTTTGGCAATGACAGCCGGCGCTGAAAGTGTCAAACGGTTCACACAACGGCTGGACCGTGCCAATTCCAAGACGTACATTGGCGCAGGAAAAATCGAAGAGGTCAAACAGTACATCGAAGAAAACGAGATCAAACTCGTACTGTTTGATGACGAGCTCTCCCCTTCCCAACTGCGCAACCTGGAACGCGAATTGGAAGTCCGTATTCTGGACAGAACCAACCTCATCCTTGATATTTTTGCCCAACGAGCCAAAACAGCCTACGCAAAAACACAAGTGGAACTGGCCCAATACCAATACTTGCTGCCCCGTCTGACAAGAATGTGGACCCACTTGGAAAGACAACGCGGTGGAATCGGGATGCGCGGACCGGGAGAAAGCCAGATTGAGACCGACCGACGCATCATCCTCGACAAAATCAGCCGCCTGAAAGAACAATTGAAAAAAATTGACCGGCAAATGGCCTCGCAGCGGGGTAACCGGGGCTCCATGGTGCGGATTGCCCTTGTGGGTTATACCAATGCAGGTAAGAGCACATTGATGAACTTGCTGTCAAAGAGCGATGTTTTCGCCGAAAACAAGCTGTTTGCGACCTTGGATACAACCGTACGTAAAGTGGTGATTGAAAACGTACCCTTCCTACTCTCCGATACCGTAGGATTCATCCGCAAACTGCCCACACAATTGGTTGAATCCTTCAAAAGTACCCTGGACGAAGTTCGTGAAGCGGATATTCTGATGCACGTAGTGGACATCTCGCATCCGAATTTTGATGACCACATACGCGTAGTAAAAGAGACATTGAGCGAAATCGGCGCTGCAGACAAACCCATCTATCTTGTTTTCAACAAGATAGATGCCTACCAGTTTGTGGAACAGTCGGAATTTGATTTTGAAGAGAAAAAGCGGGAGAACATCTCCCTTGAAGAGATGAAGAAATCATGGATCGCAAAAGAAAACACCCCTTGCATCTTCATCTCGGCCCGCGAAAAGACGGGCATTGACAAGATGAGAAACGACTTGTACAAAATGGTCGCAGAGATCCATGCTGGCCGATATCCTTTTGACAACTTCCTGTGGTAATCACTCATAAAAAAACGGGCTCTAGAGCCCGTTTTTTTGTATAAATGAAGCCATTGCTTGCCAAGTGGAACCAGGATCTTCCAAAAAGGAATTATGGCCTGTATTGGGCAATATAACGCATTCTGCAGTTTGCATGTCTTGGATAAGCTGATCACGCTTTGGGTGCGGGAGAAAATTATCGGATTCTCCTAAAACAAACAAGACCGGTTTGGTGGTTTGCTGTAGCAGTTCAACCTGATTTTTCCGGGTACTGAGGCCACGAATGGTTGCACAGATTCCGTCCGGATCGTGCATATCACACAATTCTATGGTCATCATAATAGCATCCTCCATCCTGCGGACGTTTGTTGACGCATACATGGACGGTATGGACACCGTCGCAAGGGTCTGCAACTTGCCTTGATGGATGAGTTCGATCTCACGCAAACGGTCAGCTAACTTACTGGGATCGTCAGCGTACGGATTGGAATTCAGATGAACGAGGGCGATCGTCTTTTCAGGATACTGTTCCAAAAAGCTTTGGGCTACATATCCTCCCATGGAATGCCCCACGAGAATGGCTGCATCGATCTGCAAGAGTTCCAAAACACCGTGGACAACACGGGCCGAGAAATCAATGGTATTGGTTTCCGGAAGTGATCCTGTCAAACCATGTCCGGGTAAATCAATAGCAACGGTCCGAAAATCTTTCGGAACCGTTGCTATAAATTCTTCCCAGACATCGAGGGTTTCCAGATATCCGTGCAAGAAAACAAGAACCTTCTTGCCTTCCTGGCTATCAGAAATGCGGACAGGAATCCCTTGTGATGTGGCAAAAAACTCCATTGGCTTAGTGGGCCTTGCTTAGTCTTTCAATTTGGCGCAAAGGAATTCGCGGTTCAAGCGGGCGATGTGGGATACGGAAATGTTCTTCGGACATTCCATTTCACATGCTTGGGTGTTGGTACATGCACCAAATCCCAGTTCGTCCATCTTGGCAACCATGGCTTTTGCACGACGTGCACCTTCGATCTTACCTTGGGGAAGGAGAGCCAAAGAACTTACACGGGCTGCAACAAACAACATGGCAGAACCGTTCTTACAAGTAGCTACACAAGCACCACAACCTACGCAAGAGGCAGCATCCATACTTTCATCGGCTGCATCTTTGGATACAGGAATTGCATTGGCATCTTGTGCTTGACCGGTATTCACGGAAACATAACCACCGGCTTGGAGGATTTGATCAAATGCACCACGGTTCACTACCAAGTCCTTGATCACCGGGAAGCCGGCTGAACGCCAAGGTTCAATGGTAATGGTCTCGCCATCTTTGAACTTACGCATGTGCAATTGGCAAGTGGTAACATCTTCGTCCGGACCGTGTGCGCGTCCATTGATGTACAAAGAACACATACCGCAGATACCCTCACGGCAGTCGTGGTCGAAAGCAATCGGACCAGAATTGTGGCAACCCTTGTTAACGGCTACCGGATCATTTCCTTCACGGATCAGTTGGTCATTCAAGATGTCCATCATTTCCAAGAAAGAAGTATCGGGAGAAATATCAGTCACTTTGTAGGTTTCAAAGTGGCCTTTGTCTTTTGCGTTTTTTTGACGCCAAACTTTCAATGTAAAATTCATAATGAAAATCCTTTAGTCTTTATAGTTACGGGTTGCTACCTGTACGAATTCAAAATTCAGAGGTTCTTTGTGCATTTCAGGAACTACCTCATCTCCTTTGTATTCCCAAGCGCTGACATACATGTAATTTTCGTCATCACGTTTGGTTTCACCTTCTTCGGTTTGCATTTCAACACGGAAGTGACCGCCACAAGATTCGTTACGGCTCAAAGCGTCGCGTGCCATCAATTCACCAATTTCGAAGAAGTCTGCCAAGCGGAGTGCTTTTTCCAACTCGGTATTGAATTCATCGTTGGTACCCGGTACGTAAACGTCTTTCCAGAATTCTTTCTTCAAGGCTTGAATTTCAACAATTGCGGATTCCAAACCTGATTTTTCACGTGCCATACCGACTTTGTCCCACATCAATTGACCCAATTTCTTGTGGTAGTAGTCCACAGGTTGGGTACCTTTGATTGCGAAGAGTTTTGCAATCTTTTCTTTGATTGCCTTTTCTGCTTCTGCAAAGGCAGGGTGATTGGTGTCTGTTTTGGGAACTTGGATCTTGCTGGCCAAGTAGTCACCGATGGTGTACGGAAGGATGAAGTAACCGTCAGCCAAACCTTGCATCAATGCTGATGCACCCAAACGGTTTCCACCATGGTCAGAGAAGTTGGCTTCACCGATAGCATACAGACCCGGAACGGTTGTTTGGAGGTTGTAGTCCACCCAAAGACCACCCATGGTGTAGTGGATAGCCGGATAAATCATCATCGGTTCATCGTAAGGATTCACGTCGGTAATCTTTTCATACATTTGGAAGAGGTTACCATAGCGTTGTTCAATCACATCACGGCCCAAACGTTTGATCGCGGTAGAGAAGTCCAAGAACACAGCCAAACCGGTTTCGTTCACACCATAACCGGCATCACAACGTTCTTTGGCAGCACGCGATGCAACGTCACGGGGTACGAGGTTACCGAAAGCAGGGTAGCGGCGTTCCAAGTAGTAGTCACGGTCTTCTTCCGGAATTTGAGAAGCCTTGATTTGTTTTGAACGGAGTTTCTTGACATCTTCCATCTTCTTCGGAACCCAGATACGTCCGTCGTTACGGAGAGACTCTGACATCAAGGTCAATTTCGATTGTTGGTCACCATGGACAGGAATACAAGTCGGGTGAATTTGGGCAAAACAAGGGTTGCCGAAGAAAGCACCTTTCTTGTAGCATTGCCATGCAGAAGAACCGTTGCTGTTCATCGCGTTGGTTGACAAGAAGAACACGTTACCGTATCCACCGGAAGCGATTACAACAGCGTGTGCACCGTGTCTTTCGATTTCACCGGTTTCCAGGTTACGGGCAATGATACCTTTGGCTTCACCATCGATGAGGACAAGATCCAACATTTCGTGACGCGGGTAAGATTTTACCGAACCTTTGGCAATTTGACGGTTCAAAGAAGCGTAAGCACCGAGGAGCAATTGTTGACCGGTTTGACCACGTGCGTAGAAGGTACGGCTAACTTGCGCACCCCCGAAAGAACGGTTGTCAAGCAATCCGCCATAGTCACGTGCGAAGGGAACACCTTGAGCCACACATTGGTCAATGATCAAATTGCTGACTTCAGCCAAACGGTAAACGTTGGCTTCACGGCTTCTGTAGTCCCCCCCCTTGATGGTATCGTAGAAGAGGCGGTAAATGGAGTCATTGTCGTTTTGGTAGTTCTTCGCTGCGTTGATACCACCTTGTGCTGCAATCGAGTGTGCACGACGCGGTGAATCGCTGATACAGAAGATTTTAACGTTGTAACCCAATTCTCCAAGAGCGGCAGCTGCAGAAGCTCCACCCAGTCCGGTTCCGATCACAATGATCTCAAGTTTGCGTTTGTTGGCCGGGCTAACGACGCGAATATGAGACTTGTGCTCCGTCCACTTGTCTGCTAAAGGACCTTGTGGAATTTTCGATACTAATTTTTGATCCATATTATTTTTTTTGAAAAAATATTGTCTGTGTTATCTTTGGGGCAAAAATACAAAATAAAACAAACAAAAGGGATAAAAATGAAGTATTTATTTTCGCTTTGTACCAGCCTCCTGCTCTTGCAAGGAACCCTTTCCGCTGAAACTTGGAAAAATATCGTTCCCAAACCGGCAAACATCAGCCCAGAAGCGGGCCAGTTCGTACTGGAAAAGGGATTTTCCACCTATTTGACAGCTCCTCAATTTGAGGATGAAATGCTCTGGCTGCAAGAAAACGGATGGGAAAAATTGTTTGTTTTTCCGATACAGCCCGCCCAAAAGGTTATTACCAAACAGGATCTGAACAGACAAGGAATTCATTTCCTGTATCAGGCTGGCATGGCACCCGAATCGTACCGCTTGCAAATCACACCCGAACAGATTTGCCTGACAGCCTCGGACGATGCCGGAATGTTCTACGCCGTCCAAACCCTGCTTCAGATGCTGCCGGCTGAAATCTACGGACCACAAGGATTGGAAATGCGTGAGTATGCCCTAGATTGCGTAACCATCGAGGACCAACCCCGCTACGGTTACCGGGGTCTGATGCTGGATGTATCCCGCACATTCTACAATGCCACCCAAGTCAAAGAAATTATCAACTGGATGGCAGCCCACAAATTGAACCGACTGCACTGGCACCTGACCGATGACAACGGATGGCGGATTGAAATCAAGAAATACCCCCAATTAACACAGAAAGGAGCCTGGAGAGGGGTCGGAGAGGTAACCCCGCCTGCCTACCACCAAGGTAACGGACGCTACGGCGGTTTCTATACACAACGGGAAATAAAGGACATCATCCGCTATGCAGCAGAACGGAATATCGAAATCATCCCGGAAATTGACCTGCCCGGACACAGTCGTGCGCTGGTGGGTTCCATGCCGGAAATGGCTTGTGAATCCGACAAAGACTACATCACCGTGAACGGTGAAACAGACAATGTATTGTGTGTTGCCCGTGAGCAAAACTACAAGATACTGGACAACATTATCAAAGAAGTGGCCGCCCTCTTTCCAAGCCAATACATCCACATCGGTGGAGACGAAGTTGAATTGACCTCATGGAACAACTGTCCTCATTGTCAAGCTCTTGTCAAGGAAAAAGGGTATGAGAACAGCCGCTTCCTTTTGAATGAATTTGCTCACAGAATGGAAAAAATCCTGGCCCGTCATGGAAAAATCATGGCAGGTTGGGAAGAAATTACCGAAGGTGAACCCCATGATCCCAAGACCATCTTTACCGCATGGCACGGGGTAAAAGAAGTCAAAGTATGTCTGGACAAGGGATATGGTGCCATCATGCAAATGGCGGAATACAATTACTTTGATATGAAATACACCCCGGCAGAAAGAGGTCACAACTGGGCAGCGATCATTCCTACCGAAAAAACCTATTCATTCGATCCCCAATCCCTCTTCCCGGACGAAAAATACCAAGACCAGATCCTGGGGGTACAAGCTGGAATCTGGACCGAACTACTGGCTTATCCGGCCCGTTTCATCGAATACCAACTGTTCCCGCGCACCTGCGCCTTAGCAGAAGTAGGGTGGACACCGGCGTGTGAAAAAGACTACCAGGATTTCGAAGAACGTCTGTACCAAAAACACTTCTCCCGACTGTACCACATGGGAATCTCCTTCCGGATGGAACCCCCGAAAGTTCGCTACGAAAACCAACTGTTGTGTGTAAAAGCACCGCACCCGAGCGTCGTGATCCGCTACACCACCGATGGAACTGCACCCACAGCTTCATCTCCGGTCTACTGCGCAGCGATTGCCACCGATTCCCCTCAAAACTTCCGCTTTGCTTCCTTCTTTGGTGAATCCGTAAGCAGCATTGCTGTGGCCGCAGAAAACGTGGAGTTGTACCAATACCTGCAACCGAAAACATCCATTGAAACCAACATTCCTTTCCGAAAACAAGAAGAGCTGGATGCTTTGTTGGGCTGCTATGACTACACCAAAGTAGCACGCACTACCCGCACCCTGAAAGCCGGAGATTATGTGACCTATGTATTTGATGAACCGGTCACCTGCGGCCGTATTACCGTGGATACAGGACGTCCTGGAATCACATTCTACGGGGTTACCTATGGATATGTAGAATACTCAACCGACGGAACAAACTTCAAAAAGGCAGGGGAATTCCGGTACAACCGAGTTTCCTTCCTGCCCGAACAACCCGTTAAAGCGGTGCGCATCGTTGTAACCGATGTGAACGACGCATACATGGCAGAGTTTCAGAACTTGAAGATCGAGTGCAAGTAATCTGTGAAATTTTTGGCATTGGTTTCCGCATCCCATTGTCCTTTCCAGGCCTGATAAGCACCCAAAGACAACTTGCTTCGTTCTTCGTAGCTTTTAGCCATATAACTTTCGATATACCCCTTCAAATCGGTACTGCTGATCTGAGGGGGTATGGTCATTCCTGCCTGCTCAACAACCAACTCGGGCGTACCTCCGACAGCCGTAGCAATCACAGGGATACCAAAAGACATGGCTTCCATGATGGATACCGGAACGCCTTCGCTCGTACTGACATTGACAAAAAGATCAATGCTGTGTTCCTTGTAGTACTGTAAGACTTCTGCCCGATCCTTCCTTCCAGCCAAGACCACTTCCAATTCATTGTTTTTCAAGGACAAAACCTCCTTCTGCAATTGGGTCATGGAGTAACCGTTTCCAAAATGCGTCCAGCGTATTTTCTGAAATTTTCCTTCCGTCAACTCAGAAATTCGGATACGATCCAACGCTCGTGCAATAAAATGTACACGTTTCAACGGAATAACATTGGAACAACTGACGACCTCAAAAACCCCCTCCTCATTGAGTTTGTTCTGATAAGGAGTGGAATTGGAAAATCCTAAAGGAAAAGGTTGAACTTTGAAAGGATCCAAGTAGGGATAGTGGGTGCGGAGATAAATGGCACCTGTCTGGGATACAGGAACCAGCAAATCGGCTGCGGACAAATATTCTTTCCGAAAAGGAAGGAACCCCTTGACTTCCTCAAACAAGTCGGAACCGTGCAAACGGACCACCCCGGAATATTGGGGTGCCCAACGCTTGATGGCAGGCCAGATCTGAACCGTCTTGTCTCCCCAATAGAAATAACAGATTTCCGGCTGATCCCCTGTTTTTTTGACAAATTCAGCCGCAGTTTTCCATAGGCTTCTTTTCAGTAACCAATAGCTCAAAAATACCTTCGTTTTGGATTTGGATAAAAAGGCCGCACCGCGGAAATACTCCCACAAAGAAAGAGGGGCCTTGTTGAAGAGCCCTTTCATCAAAAGTTTTTTCCGGTCTGTCGGAGAAAAATCAAGCAAAGGTTCATCCAGATACACACCTTCCGGCAAAGCCCGAACTGGACCCGGTTCCTTGTGTAAGGGATGAATAACAATCCTTTCAAAATTAGCGGCTAGAACAGGCAATTCATCTTCCAGAAAAGGTTCTCCGTAGCCATACGGGTAGGTATCAGTAAAGAGTTGGAGCTCCATACAAATTGAATAGATTATGGTGTACTACTTGATAGAATTGACTCAGGTCCTCTTGGACCAGACCTCCTTGTTGACGGAAGTGGTCCATACAACGATGAAATTCGCGGTGAATCAGCTTTTCGCTCTCCTCAACCCGTTGGATCCAGCCGGTGCCTGCTCCATTGTGTAACAAATCAAAACGGAAATAACGTTTGCCATTTCCCCTTTCTATAGGAAAGACAGCTTTTTTGGCATCCAAAGCCCAGTCACAATAATCAGCGCGACCCGTAGTACTATTCCGAACCACTCCTTGAGGCAACTCAGCTTTCACAAACAAAGGAAGACCCACGGCTACCGGAGGATAACCCAACACGGTCCACATGACCGTCAATTCGGGATTTTCCCCTTTTTTTACCCCCTGAACCAGCACGGAAGCTGACGTACTTCTCCGAGGAATAAAATCCTGATCGATGAACCAGCCGTCCGGGGCTACCCGATGCGCATCTTTCCGCAAATCAATTCCGAGCAGGGAATGACGGAAAGAACGGCTTAAATGAGAGAATACCCAATGCGGCGTAATGTTTCCCAATACGGCCTGCTCCAGCAAAATCTGGTGGGCGGTATGGTAACGTACATACCCCATACCTTCATCTTTTCTTCCGGTGTAGGAAAAATTGGTAACGGCCAGGAATCCTTCCGGCGCAATTTTGGGATCATTCACATCCAGCTTGGTCCAGGTGGTGTTGTTTACCTCATAATAGGCAGCCCCGCCTTCCGCATCAATTACACCAAAATTAGCCTCAACACGCATCGGACGAGGGTATTTGTCCAGAAATCTTTCAAAATCTTTCAAGGTCCTGCATTCTCCCAATGCCTTGAACATCAGAAGACCTTCCTGATCCATCTCTTCCACATCATCGTTCTTCAGGTTGTAGGATGCAGTATTTACAATGGAAAAACCGACACCATTGGTTCCCGCCCACACACATCCTCCTGTACTGGGACTGTCCACAAGACCGATGAAATCATATTTCTTTCCAGTGAATTTTTCAACGCGGTTATTCAATTCTCCAGTGTCACGGTGCTTCAGCAACAACGGGCGTCCATCCGGTGTCAGTTTACCGGTAATAATGGCCGAAGTACATGCCCAGAGGGACAGAGCAGAACTTGTCAGAAACAATAGAAAAGTGATGATGAAAATCTTTTTACGCATAACAATAGGTTAAAATAAAGAATCAGTATTCGCTTGGTTAAAACGGACCAGTCCCAAATGTTCGTATGCCAACGTGGTGGCTTCGCGGCCTCTGGGAGTTCGTTGCAAAAAGCCCTCTTTGATAAGGAAGGGTTCGTATACCTCCTCCAATGTCCCCGGATCCTCACCCACGGCTGTGGCGATGGTTCCCACTCCGACCGGTCCCCCTTTGAATTTCTGGATAATGGTGGACAAAATCTTATGGTCCACCGCATCCAGTCCGCGGCGGTCTATGTTCAACGCCTCCAGAGCGTACCGGGTAATGTCCAAATCAATGTGTCCGTTGCCCTTTACCTGAGCAAAATCACGTACCCTTCTCAAGAGGGAATTGGCAATTCTGGGTGTGCCACGGCTACGACAGGCTATCTCCAGTGCCGCCTGTGTATCGATACCGATATTCAAAATGGCAGCACTACGGGTAATAATCTTTTGAAGCACCGAAGTGTCGTAATATTCCAAATGCGACTGGATTCCGAATCGGGCGCGCAACGGTGAGGTCAGCAAACCACTGCGGGTCGTGGCACCAATCAGGGTAAAAGGGTTGAGGGCAATTTGTACCGAACGAGCCCCAGGCCCTTTATCAATCATGATATCGATGGTATAATCCTCCATGGCCGAATACAAGTATTCTTCCACAATCGGAGACAAACGGTGAATTTCATCGATGAACAAGACGTCCCCTTCTTCCAGACCGGTGAGCAATCCGGCCAAATCCCCGGGTTTGTCCAATACCGGACCGGAAGTAATTTTCATGTTGACCCCCATTTCTCGGGCAACGATGTGCGCCAGGGTCGTTTTTCCCAAACCGGGAGGACCGTGCAGCAACACATGATCCAAGGATTCACCCCGTCCTTTAGCTGCCCGTACAAACACAATCAGATTTTCTATGATCTTATCCTGACCGCTGAATTCATCAAAACCTTGGGGCCGTATTTTTCCGTCCCAATCACTATCTTTGTAAGTGCCCGCGCGTCGCGGATCAAATGTATCTTTTCCCAAATCCATACTCAATCGATTCAACCACAAATATACTTATTTTATAGTTAATAGAATACATGATGGATAAAGGCTGTTGAAACTGTTGATAAAATCATACGAATAAAATATCGACAATTAATCAACAGGTTATGAACAATTATAAATAGTATAACAAATAGAAAATCAATCAAATATAAAGTTTTCAACAATTATAAAAATAAAGTTGATAACTTTGTGTTTATAAGAGAACTGTTAAAAGGCTGATGATAAATTCTCCAAAACTTACAGGCAGAAAATTTGGAAAGAAAAAGAGTAGGGTGGATATACAAGAAAGCGCTGCATCAAAAAATAGTTATTGAAAACTTATCAAGAGGTTTTTGAACAGAAAATAAGTAGTTATGAACAGAAAAAAATAAAAAATATTGAAAACTATACCCAACCCAAACAAGTTACAACCCATCCAGCAATCCTTGTTGAAATCGGATAAACCTGTCCGTATTTTATGGAAAGGGTTGCATGCTTCTGCACGTTCGTTTGCCATTGCCGGGGCTGTGAAGGAAGGGATTCATTGGATTGTTTGTGCAGACAAGGAAAAGGCGGCGGGTTGTGCAAATGACCTGTATCATCTGTTGGATGAAGGGGCAATTTTCTTTTTTCCCTTATCGGAAAACAAAGGAGTGAAAACCCGGATCCACGATGCATCCCAAAAAGTCCAACGGACGGCTGCGTTGGGTGCTATTCAAGATTTTCAAAAGGGAGAAAGCAAATTACCCTATTTGGTTCTGGTGACCTTTCCAGAATCCATGCAGGAGTTGGTTCCGGATGTACAGCATATTTCCAAGCAACTCCTGTTGATAAAAAAAGGGGATTCGTTGGGATTTGAGAATTTGAAATCCTGGTTGGTCTGTGCTGGTTTTAACCGCTGTGACTTTGTTTCGCAGCCAGGGGAATTTGCCGTGCGTGGCGGTCTGGTGGATTTGTTTTCGTATGGCGATGACAAAGCGTGCCGGGTAGAATTTTTTGGGGATGAGGTGGAATCCATCAAAATCATTGATGTCAATTCACAAAGGTCTGTCGAGGAGGTAGGGCAGGTGGAGGTGTATCCCAACCTCTTTGTAGAAAATAGCGAGCAGTCCTTGGTTTGTCCCCTTTCTTTAACGCCGGAAAAATGTACTGTTTGGACGGAGCGGGAGTCGTTGTTGAATGATGTGCCTGGTATCCAGGAGCATCGTGGATCGACTGTTTGTTTCTCAACTCTGTACGAAGGGGAGGCTGCTCAAGCTGCTTTTGATCAGGTTTTTGAATATCCGACGCAACCACAACCGGCATTCAATAAAAATTTTGAATTGTTGGCTAACAACATCCGAAGCCATCTGGAACAGGGATGGAAAGTGACTATATTTAGCGAGAGTTCGCGTCAGATCGACCGGTTGCGTAGCATTCTTTCCACCTTTGATGTGCATCCGGATTTCAAGGATTTTACCATACAAGGGGGATTCGTTGATCCGCAAACGGCCCAATGTCTGTACACGGACCATCAGATTTTTGAGCGTTACCGACGGGTGAAAATAAAAAGGACGGTAGAACGGAGCGAACGTCTGACCCTTGAAGATTTGAATTCATTCAAATACGGGGATTATGTGGTACACGTCAACCATGGTATTTGTCGGTACACAGGTTTGATCAAAAGTAAGGTGAACGGGAAAATGCAGGAAGCGGTCAAGTTGGAATTTCAGGACAATGGGGTGCTCCTGGTCTCGGTCCACAACCTGCATCGGATTTCACGGTACAAATCAGCAGATTCCAAGCCTCCTAAAATCAGTAAATTAGGATCTTCCCAATGGCAGAAACTGAAAAATCAGACCAAGTCCAAGGTAAAGGATATGGCGCAGGAATTGATCCGTTTGTATGCCAAACGGCGTTTGTCAAAGGGATTTGCATTTTCTGGGGATACGTTTTTGCAGCACGAGTTGGAATCCTCTTTCATGTACGAGGATACACCGGACCAATACAAGGCTACCCAAGCCATCAAAGAGGATATGGAACAACCTTATCCGATGGATCGTCTGGTGTGTGGGGATGTGGGGTTTGGCAAAACAGAAGTGGCGATTCGTGCAGCTTTCAAGGCGGTGGCAGATAGCAAACAAGTAGCCGTTTTGGTACCCACGACGATTTTGGCTCTCCAGCACTACAACACCTTCCGGGATCGTTTGAAGGATTTTCCTTGTGAAGTCGAGTATGTGAGCCGGATGAAGACAGCAGCCGAGATGCGGGACATTGCCGACCGGTTGAAGAAAGGGCAGATAGATATCTTGATTGGAACCCACCGCTTGTTGAACAAAGATCTTATTTTCAAAGATTTGGGCTTATTGATCATTGACGAGGAACAAAAATTTGGCGTAGCGGCCAAAGAAAAATTACGTCAGATGAAGGTGGCGGTGGATACCTTGACGTTGTCGGCAACCCCCATTCCCAGGACCTTGCAATTTTCGTTGCTGGGAGCACGCGATTTGTCGGTCATCAACACTCCCCCTCCCAACCGTTTGCCCGTGCAGACAGAAATCATTGACTTTGAAGAGGAGTTGGTTCGAGAAATTATCCAGTACGAAGTCGGTAGGGGAGGTCAGGTCATCTATGTGCACAACCGGGTAGAGGATATTCTGGACGTGGAAGACATATTGTTGCGTATCGTCCCCCATATAAAGATTTGTGTGGCACACGGCCAAATGGATCCCCGTCAGATGGAAAAGAAGGTATTGGACTTTGTGGCTGGGGATTACGATCTGTTGTTGGCGACCACCATCATCGAGAGCGGGGTGGACATTCCCAATGTCAATACCATTATTATCAACCAGGCACATTATTTCGGTTTGAGTGATTTACACCAGTTGAGGGGACGGGTAGGAAGGTCCAATAAAAAAGCCTTCTGTTATCTGATTGTTCCTCCGACGGCTACGTTGACGGACGATGCCTTGCGCCGTATCAAAGCCATTGAGGCCTTTTCTGAATTGGGAAGCGGATTCAACATTGCCATGCAGGATTTGGATATCCGGGGTATGGGGAATATGCTCGGTGCTGAGCAGAGCGGTTACATGGCAGAAATGGGATTTGACACCTATCAGCGGATTCTGGCCGAAGCTTTTGAGGAGGTTCGCGATGAGGTCATGCCAGAGGAATGGAAGAACAAAAAAGAGGAGCCGGTAGAATTCGTTCGGGATTGTACAGTCGAAACCGATCTGGAATTGTTTATTCCGGACGAATACATCAACGTGATGTCTGAGAAAATCCGTGTTTATCGGGAAATGGATGCGGTAAAAACAGAGGCCGAGTTGGAGAAGATCCTGGAAAGTTTGCGGGACCGGTTCGGTCCGGTTCCCGAACAAGTGGACCAATTGGCCTATGTGGTTCGTCTGCGTCAAGTGGCTCGAGAGAAAGGTTTTGAGCGTGTGGATGTGAAAAACGAGCAGCTGGTGGCTTATTTTGTCTTTGACCAGCAGTCGCCCTATTATCAGTCGCCCCTGTTTGCAGATCTGTTGCAGCGGCTTTCCACCAAAGACAAGAAAAGGTATGTACTGCAACAGAACAAAGATAAATTGACGTTGACAGTCGATGCGGTACGGACCATCAAGGGAGCCTACAACGTTATCCAGAAATTGTAATTAGTTTTGTATCGCAAATAATAAAAGGTACTGTGAAAAATTTATTGGTGGATTTGGGAAATACTTCGGCCAAAATTGCTTTTTCAGAGCAAGGTCAGATAGGAGAAGTTTTCCGCTGTTCCAAAGCAGAGGAGCAGGCATTGGTTGGTCGGTTGTTGTCGACCCATGAGGTGGGTACCCTTGTTCTTTCTTCGGTCCGGGAAATCCCTGCGGCGTGGGAAGAGTTTTTGACCAGCCAGGTGCAGCATTACATCCGTTTTGATGCACAAACCCAGACAATGCTGAAAAATGCATACCAAACTCCCCACACCTTGGGAGCAGACCGGTTGGCCGCAGCGGTTGGAGCCCAAAGCTTGTTTCCGGACCGTGATCTGTTGATCTTTGATTTTGGGACCGCCATTACCATCGACCGGCTCACCCACGACGGGATCTTTTGTGGAGGAAATATTTCTCTGGGTTTGTCCAGTCGTTTCAGAGCATTGCATGAGTTTACCGGCAAACTTCCTTTGCTGTCCTCTCCCGAAGAAACCGGTTTTTTGGGTACATCAACGCAAGAAGCCATTCAACAAGGGGTGGCTTCAGGCATAATCTTTGAAGTAGAAGGATATATAAGGAGATTTCCGGACCATGTTCCAATTTTTACGGGGGGCGATGCATTTTATTTTGCTGAAAAAATGAAAACTCCCATATTTGCAGTTTATAATTTAGTATTGACGGGCTTAGCTCGTGTTGCAGAGAGAAATGCGATTTAACAAGAATTTTATTCTTTCGGTATGCCTGTGTGTTTTGGCAGGTCTGATGGGTTTTCAAACGGTTCAGGCTCAGACAACCGATGCATTGGGTACTTATACTCCCTATTCCTTGTATGGATTGGGAGATTTGGCTGTTCAAGGAACGGGTTACAACCGCTCAATGGGTGGCATTGGCGTGGGTATCCGGGACAACCGTTTTATCAACTACGTCAACCCTGCCGCGATTACAGCTCGTGATACGTTAGCTTTTATGCTGGATTTTGGCATTACCCAAAGCAATCATTACGCCAAAGACCATCAGGCACAGTCAGCCTACAATGCGTTCAGCATGCAGAATTTTGTTTTTACGGCTCCTTTGTACAACCAGTCGGCCTTGGTAGTCGGCGTTGCGCCTTACAGCAACATCGGCTATAAATTTGAATCGGCTGACTTGGATGATGAGGTGGAGTCTGAAATTGGCGATGTGCGTTACCAGCGTTATGGAACGGGTTCTGTATCCCAATTGTTTGTGGGTGCAGCTGCCACTTTCTTTGACCGGATCTCGGTAGGAGGACAGATGATTTATTATTTTGGCTCCCTGAACCGCCACAGTAATATTCTGTTCAACAGTTATGCTTCCTATCGCAATCTGTTTACGGGTTGGGACTATTCGATTCATTCCATTTCGGGTAAATTCGGGATTCAGTACGAAGAGAAATTGGGCAAGCGCAAACAATCCCGCATTGTTGTGGGAGCGACCTACCGGATGGGAACCGACTTGAATGGGGAATTGGCACGTTATGTTTTCTCATCCAGTCACACCTCCATCTCTACCAATGTGGCAGCGGACACCATCTCTTTCAAACAGATGCAGACCGGCTTGACCATTCCGCATGAATTTGCTGTGGGGGCTTCTTTTGTTTGCCGGGATAGTTGGACTATCGGAGTGGATTATCAATACCAGGACTGGAGCCGGGTTGACATCCCGGTGGCAGGTGACCGTTTCACCCCGATGCGGGCACAATCCTTCCGTGCGGGTTTCCAATGGACGCCGAACCGGTACGACATACGTTATTACACCAAACGGATTACCTACCGGGGTGGTTTCTATTATGACCAGTCTTATTTGGGTTTGGATGGCCAACAAATCAATGCCATGGGGATTACCTTGGGAGCCTCGTTGCCCATCTCCCGCTGGTACAATTCCCTGACCCTGGGTATGGACCTGGGAAAACGAGGTGCTTCTGTAGGCGAGCTGGTTCAGGAATATTACTGTAAGTTCTTTGTTAACATCAACTTGCACGACATCTGGTTCAAGAAATACAGGTACGAATAAAAACAAAACAGATAGAAATTATTAGTCAAAATTTTATGAAACAAGTAAAGATTGTTTTGGTCCTCGCCGGTATGGTGCTTGCCGCCGGTTTTGCAAATGCTCAAGGACGTTTTGGTGCAGACAGTGCACAATGTGTTACTTACCTCTCCTACTATCAGGAGTACATGAAACAAAACAACATGGCTGATGCAGCTCCGCAATGGAGAAAAGCCATCCAATTCTGTCCGCCGACTGCCAGTCAAAACATGTTGTTGGACGGTATGAAGATCTTGCGTAAGGACATCAATGCTTTCCGCAACAACCCGATCCGTCGCAAGGAATTGGTGGACTCTCTGATGATGTTGCACCAAATGCGTATTGACAACTATCCGAAATACAAAGTGACTGCCAAACAAAACATGGCGATGGATATGCTCAACTATTCAGGTAAAGGAGAAGAACAAAAAGTGTTCTCCGTTTTGTCTGAAACCATGGACATTGCCGGTGCAAAAACCAATCCGACCATCGTGGTCCGTTACATGAGCTATGCCAACGATCTTTACCACCAAGGTGTTTTCACGGATCAGGATGTATTTGATGCTTTTGACAAGGCAACCGCATCCATTGAATTGATTTCAACCGTGAAAAAAGAAGAAGAAGTGGCAAACTTGCGCCGTGATGTGGAAAACCTCTTCATGCAAAGCGGTGTGGCTACTTGCGAAAACTTGGTAAAACTCTTCACCCCCCGTTTTGAAAGCAATGCCACCGACAAGGATGTGTTGAGCAACATCGTTTCCAAATTGACTGCTGCAAACTGTTTGGAAGAAGACTTGTACATCAAGACTGTGGAAGCGTTGTACCAAGTGGATCCTTCACACGCATCTGCTTATTTGTTGTACCGTTTGTATGCAACCCGTGGTGAAAACGAAAATGCAATCGCTTATTTGCAAAAAGCCATCGACAGTGAAACCTCTGATGTGGCAACCGATGCAAACTATGCTATGGAAATGGCTACCTTCCTTTACACCAAAGCAGGTCGTCCCGCACAAGCTATCGAAGCGGCTAAGAAAGCTGCCGAAATGGATGCAGCAGTGGCTGGTAAAGCCTACTTGTTGATCGGTACCATCTGGGGAGCTCAAAAATGCGACGGTAATGACATTGAAAAACGTGCACCTTACTGGGTGGCTGTTGACTACCTGACCAAGGCGAAACGTGCTGATGCAACCTTGGCAGAAGAAGCAGACCGTATGATTGCGAACTTCAGCAACTATTATCCGAAACAAACGGATGCGTTCATGTTCGACTTGATGGACGGTGCAAACTATACCGTATCTTGCAACGGTTTGCGCGAAGCAACCAAGGTACGTACCCAGAAATAATCTATGCACTTTAGCAAGATAAAGTTATCAAACAGTACTGTGGTAGCCGTTGTTTTTACAATGGCTACCATTGCTGTTTCTTGTCAGCCCAAATTGGGTGAGACGCAGATTGCTTCTCCGGATTCAGCTCCGAACCAGGTGGTCGAGGGGATGAGTGCAGTACAATCCCGCAACAGTCAGCGCCAGATGCGTATCGAATCTCCTTTGATGGAAATCTATAACCAGGATCCGGAGGATGCCTATGAACTTTTCCCGAAGGGTTTTGTGGTGTATGGCTACAACGAACAGGGTTTTCTGGAAACCGAGATTGTTGCCAAACGCGCCCGTCACCGGCTGGTGAAGACCGAGGAGTCCTGGGAGGCTTTTGGGGATGTGGTCGTCCGCAATTTTGTGAAAGGAACCCGCATTGATACCGATACCTTGTTTTGGGACAAGGAAAATGCGAAAATCTACACACCTCGAAGCTGCTATGTGTTGCTTCAGTCACCCGATGGGGCGATGCAGGGCTTTGGAATGGAGTCCGATGAAATGGCCCGAAATGCCCTGTTATTGCATCCATTTGATAGCTATGGCTATGTGGGAAGGGACTCCACAGAGGCTGGATATGTAGATAGTGTTAATTTTATTGGCCCTCACTACAAAACGTACCGATAAAATTACTATATTCGCGTCTTGATTTGATAATATTTAACCAATAATAATCATTAAAAATGGCAGTTTTAGACAAAATACGCACAAAATTAGGCGTACTTATTACCGTGCTGATCGCTTTGGCGTTGTTGTCCTTCATCGTAGATCCCTCGACTATTGATGTGATGTCGCGGACCTTCTCAAGCAAGTACGATGTGGGTGAAATTAATGGAAAATCAGTCAAATACGAAGAATTCCAAAACAAGGTGGACTATTATACCAACTTGTATCACATGACCAGCGGTTCACAAGCTGTGTCTGAACAAGCTTTGGAATCCATTTACAACAGTGCTTGGCAAGATTTGGAAAGCGAGTACCTCATCATCCCGACCATGCGTGATGCAGGTGTACGCGTAGGAGAGGAAGAATGTTTTGATTTGTGCCAAGGTACAGAGATTTCACCGGTGATTGCACAGGATCCTGCTTTCTGTGATGCAACAGGAAAATTTGACCGCAGCCGTTTGGTGGAATTTGTTCAATCCATCCCGATGGACCAAACCGGTAACTTGAGAACCTACTGGAATTTTGTTGAAAACAATATCGTTCGCCAACAATATTTCACCAAGTATACTTCCTTGATGACCAAGAGTAGTGTGATGAACCCGGTTGAATTGCGCCGCAACATGGAAGAAAACAACATCACCTCCGATGCAGAATTTGTTGTGGTTCCCTTCGGTTTCCAACCGGACAGCACCATCCAAGTGTCGGATGCTGAAATCAAGGCTTATTACAACGAAAACAAGAAAAACTACCGTCAAGTAGCTTCCCGCGATATCGAGTACGTTGTTTTTGAAGTACAACCTTCTGCAGAAGATGTGGATGATGCTCGCAGAAGCATTGAGAAGGCTTACGAAGGTTTTGCAGATGCCACCAACCTCAAAAGTTATTTGGCACACAACTCGGATCGCCAACTCCAAGAGTACTACTATAAAGCTGGTGAACTGGAAAAAACCTACCCGGAATTGGAAGCCTTTGCTTTTGGTAAGAACCAACCCAAAACCTTGGCACCCTTCCAAAAGGACCAAATGTTCATTGCAGCTCGTGTTAGCGACCGCAAACAAATGGCGGACTCTGCTTTCGTAAAACACATTCTGTTGCCCATGACCGAAACGGAGAAGGCTGACAGTTTGTTGAACGAATTGAAGAAAGGTGCTGATTTCGTGGCTATGGCAGCTGAATACTCTGCTGACAAAAACCCGAATGTGAAAGAAGCAGGTGACTTGGGTTGGATGACTCAATCCATGATGATCCCGGGCTTTGAAGGTGTTTTGACTGCGAAGACCAACCAATACTTCAAGGTGAATTCAAACTACGGTATCCACTTGGTAAAAGTGACTGAACAAACTCGCAAGATCGAGAAAGTACAATTGGCACTCTTGACAAAAGAAGTGGTTGCCAGCGAAAAGACTTTCCAACACTATTATGCACAAGCCAATGATTTGGTAGTGAAGAGTGACGGACAACTCGAAAAATTCAACGAAGCCGTTTCTGAAGGATCTCTTCCGGTTGTACCGGCTCGTGGTGTGAAAGAAGGAGCAAAATCCATCTCACGTTACCAAAATACCCGCGAAGTAAGCCGTTGGATTTACGAAGCAGAATTGGGAGAAGTTTCCCCGATTATCACTGTGGACAACCAATACTTCTTTGTGGTTGCTTTGACCGGTGTTCACGAAGAAGGTTACGCTCCCCTCTCACAAGTCAGCGAATCCATCAAATACTTGTTGACTCAAGAAAAACGTGCTGAAAAAGTAAAGGCAGAAGTAGCAGACAAAATTGCAGGTTTGACCACTTTGGAAGCGGTTGCTGAAGCTTTGAATGCAAAAGTATCGACTCGTGACGGTGTTGCCTTTGCAGCACAAGGATCACAAGCTGTGGATCCGGCCTTGGTAGGTGCCATTGCTGGTGCGAAAGAACAAACGCTCACTGCTCCGGTTGCCGGTCGTATCGGTGTGTATGTGTTGAACATCAAAGGACGCGAAGTGGGTTCCTTCTACAACGAAGACGATGCAGCTATTCGCCAATCTCAAAAGGCTAACTACCAAATCAACATCCTTCCTTCTGTATTTGCAGAAATGGGTGAAGTGAAAGACAACCGCGCTCGCTTCTTCTAGTCGCTGAGCAAACCCAATACGAGGGAGGCTGACTCTATGAGTTGGCCTCTTTTTTTGTGTCAAACTGATCCAGAAAGGCTACCAGGGAGGTGTCATCGCCGCTGAGGTTGAATTTCTTCCGCAGGCGAGTACGGGCGGTGTTGATGCTGTTGATGCTTTGGTGCGTGATGCTGGAAATTTCTTTGGTGGACATGTTCATGTGCATCAGCGTGCAGAGGCGGCGTTCATTGGGAGTCAGGTTCGGGTAGGCCTTGATCAAGTTTTCAAAAAAGGTGAGCCGGTGAACGTTCATCGTTTTTTCGACCTCGTTCCAGTCGTTGTTCCCAGCCATGTCATTCAGTTGGCGGATGATTTGGAACAACTCTTTTTTAACTTCTGCGGAGAGTGCTTTCCGGTTGGTTTCTGCCAGCTTCCGGATCAGTTCATCAATGAATAGCTGGTGTTGGTGTTGTTCCAATTGTTTCATCATGATGATTTCCTCTTTGCGCCGGATGTCGATTTCAATATTTTCCTGTTCCAGCCGGTAGTGTTCGTTTTTGAGGCGTTGGTTGCGCAGTATCAGGTAGAGGACAAGTGCTCCGATGAGTAGCAGGAGTAAAACTCCGACCAGAAGAAGCCGGTTGTAGCGTTTGGCTGCCAGAATTTCCTGGTCGGTTTGTTTGCGTTCCAGTTGGTTGAGGGATTTGGAGAGGTTCAGGACAATCTCGTTGTTGTTCAAACTCGTGTAAATCTCGTTGTATTTGAGTAGGGCGTTGTAGGCCTCTTTGGTAGCTCCGATGCCCTGGTACAAGCGTTGCAGCCAGAAGTAGGCGTACATGTTGTCGGGTTCAAAGTCGCCCCGGTTGAGGATTCTAATGGATTGCTTGAGGTTTTGGATTGCCTGGAGGGTGTCTCCGGAGTAGCTGTGGTAATACCCTGATGTGGCGTAATAGAAGCCTGAATCCTTGAAGGAGGATATCCAAGGTCTTGCCCGCATCAGGTAGTTTTTTGACGTTTCCAGATCACCCATTGTGATGCAATTAAGGCACCCGTTCAGGTAGGCATTCAGCGGGATGGAGGGAATGTTGTATTGGGTGCACAGCGCTTCGCACGCAGTCAGGACGGAGTCCATCCTTACGCGGTCCATGGGGTAGGAGAGTTGGCTGTTCAGGGCTCGGGCTTTTTGGGAGGCTTCTTCGCGGTTGTTGACCTCTCCGGTCAGGAGCTTGTTGTAGGCTTGGGCTTGATGGATGTCTTTGTAGTAAAAGTAGTGGATCTTTTCCATCAGCAGGTAACATTCGCGAATCTGGGGTTTTTCCTTGAAATTTTCGGCGATTTCCATTCCGTTGTGAACATGGTTGAAGGCGGTGTGATAGTTTCCCAAATGGGTGTTTAATCGCGCCAGGGCAATCAGGCAGTGCCCGATCTTTTGTTCCATTTTCAGGGATTCGTAAATGTATAGCGCTTTTTCCTGATAACGGATGGCGTCCTTGTATTGGAATTCGACAAATTCTTTGCGATGGGCAACAAATTCGTACACCTCGCCCAATTCTGCGACCACCAGGGTGCTGTCCACGTCGGCCAGTAGGGATTGGGTGTACCGGTAGGCTGTCGTCGGATTTTTTTCCTTTTGTGTCAGGAACTGGTAGTAGTCGTTGCGTTGGCGTAGGGAGGATAGCCGCTCGAAGAGGGGATTTTCTTGGATCTGTTTTTCGGTCAGAGGTGTGCTGTTTCCAGGCATTAGTCCGAGAAACGCCAACAACAGGCAGTAAAACAGGAACTTTTTATCAAACATCGGAAAATAAGCAAGTTAAACGTAATTGTATGACAAATGTACTATGAAATTTTTGAAATGTAGTAATAATGTAATTAAAAAATGTGCTGGAAAGTTTCAGGGTTCGGTATCTTTGTGAAAAAGCAAACCGTCTTATGAAAAAGATTTTTTTATCCCTTGTAATCCTGGCAACCCTGATTGCCTGCCAAGAAGAAACCAAAGAACCCATTGCCTTGTCTGTGCCTGCACCAGTTGTGTTGGAAGTGACAGAGGATAGTGCATATTTGCGGTGGGAACCCGTGGCCAATGCAGAGGGTTATACCTATCGCGTGAATCACGGTGAGCAAATCGTTACTCCGGCCAATGAGGTGTCTTTGTCCGGGTTGTCTCCGGATGAGGTTTATACCTTTGAGGTAATGGCCAATGCGGCGTCAGAGGCTTATCTCTCGTCAGATTGGGCTCAAGTTGAATTCGCTACGCTTGCGCACGTGCCTGGCTTTACGTTGGTGATTGATGAACAACGTACGACGGCCTATTCGGTGGAGTTTGATGTGCTTCCGGAATTTAAGGACCGTACCTATTATTACGATTTGATTTCAACGGCCCGTTGGAATGAGACGAACCTTGAGGCCATCCAGCAGGAAATCGAGGCTTCCATGCATACTTTTGCTGAGATGATGGATATGAGTTATGCGGAAGTGGTGGAAATGATGGTTTCTACCGGAGACCAGCTGGATGTGTACAGTGGAGCGGGATTCAAGGGAGATACCGATTTCTGTGTGTACGCATTTTATTGGGACGTGGAGGAAGGCATGTCGCAGGAGGCTACGGTGGTTTATTTCCGCACACCTGCCGCGAAGACCTCGTCTGAGTCCGTGGACCTTACGTTCGATCCCGTTGAGCCGTATGCCATGACTTTGACTTGTGCTCCTTCTGCGGGAGTTTCTGAATATTACCTGATTTTTGATACCACCGAGCTCGTGAATGAGATTTTGGCCGGCATGGAGGATGAAGAAGCGATTTTATCCTATGGTGCAATGAATTATGGTGTGAAGATGGAAGGGCATCAAGTTGTGGCCCAGCAGGGTTTACGCCCTGAGACCTCCTATACGGCACTGGTGATGGCCATTGACAACCAAGGTAACCGTTTCCTGGAGGAATTGGAACAAACCACTCCAGCCGAAGAAAACAAGGACTTGGTGGATTCGGAATTGTTTACCTCGTTGTTGGGTGAATGGACAGCCGTGCAGACCATCAATGACTTGTACAGCGGACCTTACGAATCAGAATTTACCGTAAACATTGTACAGGAGGTTCCTGGTTATGCCTATGATTACCGTTCGATGAACCAATTGGTCGCTTTGGTGGACGGATGGAACAGCATGCTTTACTACGGGATAGAAGACCTGGAGGCGGAAGGTGTGGCGGATCCTGAGTTAAAATTTGGTCCGAAGTGGTTGATCAATATTTCCGAAGGCGATGTCATGACCGTGGATGGGCAGGCACACCATTCGGTAATCGGATGGATGTTTTTCGGGGATTGCTACTTTGTGAATGCTTCGGCGGACGGCATGACCATTCATACCGACCGGGATTTGGTGGTGACTTTGTCTGAGGACGGCAATACCCTGACGATTGCCTCGCCGGAGGATTTGACCGATGTGTACCCGAGCCTGGCCTATAATTTTGAGGGCTTCGGTTGGATGACGTACTTCTGCGGAGGCTCTGACATTGTGTTGACAAGAAAGCCGTGATGCTATAAATAAGGTTGGATCATTTTGTTCCAAATCCGGTATGCAGCCGGAAGCAGGTGGATGCCGTCTACGGTGTAGGCGGCATTCAAGTTTCCATCCTCGTCGGTAAGTTTCGCTGCCAAATCCAGGTAAGTATAGCCGTAAATGGGAGCGTATGCCTGCAGGCGTTGGTTGATCTCCAAGGCCTTCGGATTTCTTCCCTCATGGTAGGGAGAGAGCGGGTGTTGCGGCAGAGTGCTGATGACAAACAATTCGGTTTGGGGAGTGCCAGTGCGCAAGCAAATAAGGATCTTGCGGTAGATTTCCCATACTTGTTCGGGAGTAGCCTCCGGGTCATTGATGAAGTTGTTGGTAGAAATCAGCAGGAATACTTTTTCCGGTTGGGCGGCGATGAGGCTGTCCAGCCGCATCAGCACCCCTTCGACGGTGTCACCGTTGATGCCGTAGTTGATGACGCGGTCGCTGTCTGTCCATTCTTCCCACCAGCAGTTGTTGGTCAGGCTGTTTCCCAACATCACAATGGCATCCTCAGGAAGGGGTAGGGTGTTGAACAGGGACACGCGGGAATAATAGTGCCCAAACATACCCGGATATTCTTTCAAATAGGCTTCGTTCGGAATTTCATCCATGCGGTTGTGGGCGGTCAGTCCGATGTAGGGTTCCAGGTAGCGGGTAAGGTGGGCATAGCCGGCTCCGTTGATCCGGCTTCCGTCAAATGTGAATCCTTGTTTGAGGACACCGTTTTTACCGGCCAATACCTCGTTGGTGTTCAACCAGGTATAGGGGAGGTTTTCCGCAGCCTCGGCCAGTCGTTGGTTCACCACATACGCAGAGTCCACCCAGTTTTCACCTTGAGCCTGCAACTTCGGATCCGGGACGATGCTCATCACGTACAGTTCTGTTTCCGGTGAAATTTCGTGGGCCGTTTCTATCATCTGGAGGATCGCGGCTGCGGTCTGCGTGGCAGATTTTTGCAGTTTCAGGTCATACAGGCCCGTGCAGAGGAAGAGTTTGCTGGGCTTGCTTTCCATCAGTTCCGGGAGGCGAAAGGCGGTACATTGGGTACCTTCCAGCGCGATGCCGCGGTTTTTTACCCGGCTGTCGTTGTAGAAGCGGTTCCAGATGCCGCGGTCAATGACATCGTCTCCGACCAGGAGGATGTCGTGCTTGTCCAGTCCCAAAGCCTGGTATTGGCTGTGTCGTTCTTGGAAATAGGAAATCTGTCCGTGTTCTGTGGGGTATTGGGGTTGTGTGTTGCAGGCTAGGATGTACGGCAAAACAACCCAAATCCAGCGGATCGGGAAAAGGTGTGAACGTTTCATCTCCATGGAGGTTATACGTTGAACAGGAAGTGCATGATGTCGCCGTCTTGGACCACGTACTCTTTGCCCTCAACGCCGAGTTTGCCCGCAGCACGGCAGGCGGCTTCGCTGCCATAATGCACAAAGTCTTCGTATTTGATGACTTCGGCTCGGATGAATCCACGTTCAAAGTCGGTGTGGATGACGCTGGCTGCACGGGGAGCCTTGTCTCCTTTGTTGATGGTCCAGGCACGGACTTCTTGAACGCCACAGGTAAAGTAGGTCTGAAGGTTGAGCAGGTTGTAGGCAGACTGGATGAGACGGACCACGCCCGATTCTTTCAACCCGATTTCGTTCAAGAACATCTGACGTTCTTCGTAGTCTTCCAATTCGGCGATTTCCGATTCAATTTTGGCAGCAATGACCAGGAGTTCAGCATTTTCTTCCCGGATGGCTTCGCGTACACGATCCACGTATTCGTTACCGGTCAAGGCTGAGCCTTCGTCCACGTTGCAGACATACATCACCGGTTTGTTGGTCAACAGGAAGAGATCCTTGGCCATTTTTTCATCTTCCGCATTGTCAAAAACCACGGTACGGGCTGATTTTCCGGCCAGCAAGGCTTCGCGGAAGCGGATCAGGATTTCGTACAGGCGTTTGGCTTGTTTGTCGCCACCACTGACCGCTTGTTTACTGACTTTGTTCAGGCGGTTTTCAACCGTTTCCAGGTCTTTCAACTGGAGCTCAAGGTCGATGATTTCTTTGTCGCGAATCGGATCCACGCTGCCATCTACGTGTACGATGTTCGGATCGTCAAAGCAGCGCAGGATGTGCAGAATCGCATCGGTTTCCCGGATGTTTGCCAGGAATTGGTTGCCGAGACCTTCCCCTTTGCTCGCACCTTTTACCAAGCCGGCAATGTCCACGATTTCCACGGTAGCGGGAACCACGCGGTTGGGGTTGACCAATTTTTCCAACACTTCCAAACGGGGGTCCGGAACAATGGTGGATCCAATGTTCGGTTCAATCGTGCAGAACGGGAAATTGGCGGATTGCGCTTTTCCAGAACTGATGCAGTTAAAAAGGGTGGACTTTCCAACATTCGGAAGTCCTACGATTCCACAACGTAATGCCATAAGTTTTTGTTTAAAATGTGCGCAAAAATAGAGAAAGATTGGCGAACTTGCAACCCTGCCCCAAAGAACAGAGGAGAGAAGTATGGAATGTAGGTGTAAATCTTTGGTACATTGGTGTTTGATCCGGAGTTTTTGGGGATGGATGTTGTGGTTGGTTGGGTTGTATGGTGGGAGTGCCCGGGCCTGTACGGAGGGGGATTCCCTGACATTTTTGTCGTGGAATCTGGAAAACTGGTTTGACCCCGTGTTGCGGAAGCCGTACGATGATCCGGCCTTTACCCCACAGGGGGAAAAACATTGGACTTGGGACCGTTTCCGACAGAAACGCAACCGCATCGTGCGGACCATCTTGTCGGTGGAGTCCACTTGGGGGCAACTTCCGGACGTGATGGCTTGCTGTGAGGTGGAAAACCGTTGGGTCTTGCAGCTGCTGCTTGATGAGACGGTCCTGTCCAAAGCCGATTATGCGGTGATCCATCACGAGGGGGCTGATCCGCGGGGGATTGAATGTGGCCTTTTGTACCGGACAGGGGTGTGGGAATGTCTGTCCAGCCGTCCGGTGGCTGTTCCGGCCAGCAACGGCAAGGCTCGTCGGCCCATTCTTTATGTTTGTTTGCGGGAGCGGAGCAGCGGTATTTCCTATCATTTTTTTGTCAACCATTGGCCCTCCCGTTTGGGGAGGGGTTCGGATGATGGGCGCAAGCGTGCCGGCGGGGCATTGTTGGCAGCGGTGGATTCGGTACGTCGCATGCATCCCTCTGATCCGGTCCTCGCGGTGGGGGATTTTAATGACGGTCCTGACGCGGAACCCCTGTTGAGGCTTGCTCCAGCTTTGCAGGTGGTGCCGCCGTCGGTGTTCAATCCGGCTTCTGGGGTGGAAGGTTCTGTCCGTTATCGGGGACGCTGGGATGTGATTGATCTGGTGCTGGTTCCGGGAGCGGATCCGGTTCGTCCGAAGGTCTGGATTCATACGCCGGCATTTTTATTGGAGGCAGAGAAACGGTGGATGGGGGTGCGTCCTTTCCGGACATACCAGGGACCCCGTTATGCCGGTGGTGTCAGCGACCATTTGCCCATCGTCGTGCGTTTTCCAAAAAATAGTTAAATTTGTGGAATGAAAGCTTATTTGGATTTGATGCAGCACATCCTGGACAGCGGAGCGGACAAAGGAGACCGCACCGGAACAGGAACCCGAAGTGTGTTTGGTTATCAGATGCGGTATGATCTGGCTCAGGGATTCCCGCTGTTAACCACCAAACGCCTTCATTTGAAGTCTATTATTTACGAATTGCTTTGGTTCCTCAAGGGGGATACCAACATCCGATATCTGAACGACAACGGGGTCACCATTTGGGACGAATGGGCATCGGAGACCGGAGACTTGGGACCGGTGTACGGTCATCAATGGCGTTCGTGGGGCAAAGCGGATGGAACCACCGTGGACCAGATTGCGGAACTGCTCCATTCCTTGCAGCACAATCCGGACTCCCGTCGTCACATTGTTTCGGCCTGGAACGTGGGTGAAATTGATCAAATGGCGCTGCCGCCTTGCCATGCCTTGTTCCAGTTCTACGTGGCCGACAACAAACTTTCCTGCCAGTTGTACCAACGCAGTGCCGACGTCTTTCTTGGCGTGCCTTTCAACATTGCATCGTACGCCTTGTTGACTCAGATGATTGCCCAAGTCTGCGGTTATGAACTGGGTGATTTTGTGCATACGTTGGGGGATGCTCACCTCTACAACAACCACTTCGAACAAGCGCGTCTGCAACTGACCCGCGAGCCTCGTTCCCTGCCGCGCATGGTCCTGAACCCGGACGTGAAGTCGTTATTTGACTTCCGTTACGAGGACTTCCATTTGGAAGATTACGACCCCCACCCCGGCATCAAAGCACCCATTGCAGTTTAATTTTTAACCCTGACTCCCATGATTTCGCTGATTGTAGCAGTGGCCGAAAATCGGGCCATCGGAAAGGACAACCAATTGCTTTGGCACATTTCCGAAGATTTGAAATACTTCAAACGGACCACTACCGGACATCCCGTCGTGATGGGCCGAAAGACCTTTGATTCGATGGGAGGGAAAGGCCTCCCGAACCGGACCAACCTCGTCATTAGCCGGACCCCGCAGGTGTCGCAATACGAGCACGTCCGTTACTTTCAGGACCTGCCCACTGCATTGCAGGCAGCCGTGGCCATGGACGAAGAAGTTTTTGTCATCGGTGGCGGAATGATTTACGAACAGGCTTTGGAGCAATCCTTGGTCCAACGGATGTACATCACCGAGGTACGAACCCACATTCCGGATGCCGATACCTTTTTCCCGGCGTTCGACCCTGCGGAATGGCGGGAAGTGGACCGGACCCCGGACCAAGTGGATCCGAAAAGTGGTTTGTCCTACGCATTTGTCGTTTATGAAAAGAAATAACCCCCAAAAGAGATAAGCATGAACAGAGATCATTTTGGCAGTAGTTTCGGAGTCCTGGTCGCCATGGCCGGGTCTGCCGTCGGTTTGGGCAATTTGTGGAGATTCCCCTATTTGATGGGGACCAATGGCGGGGCCGCCTTCATCATCCTCTATTTGGTGATGGTGTTTGTCCTCTGTCTACCCTTGCTTTATTGTGAGTTTGTGGTTGGACGTCGTACCCAGACGAACCTGATCACGGCCTTCTCTCAGTATGCACCGGGTTCCCGTTGGTCCATTGTGGGGATTTTGGGTTTGTTGGGAGCCTTTTTCATCTTGTCGTTCTACCCGGTGGTGGGCGGTTGGAGCCTTGATTACATCGTCCGGGCCATCGGATTTGAATTCAGGGACATGGCAGCCGCGCCGGCAGCAGAATTTGAGCAGATGTTTCAGCAGACCATGGCTTTTTCCCCGCGCAGTTTGATTTTCCACTTTGTCTACATTGCCTTGACCGCCTTCATTGTGTTGGCGGGCATTCGTGATGGAATCGAACGATATACCAAATGGATGATGCCGCTGTTGTTCCTGATGGTGGTGGTCATTGCCATCCGTTCAATCCTTTTGCCGGGCGCTCAGGCCGGTTTGGATTTCCTGTTCAAGCCGGATTTTAGTCAGATTACGGGCAAGACCTTCCTGGATGCATTGGGACAGGCGTTCTTCTCGTTGAGCATCGGTTGTGGTAGCATCCTGACCTATGCTTCGTACGTAAAACGCAGTGAGAACATCATCAAGCTCTCGTCCATGACGGCTTTGACGGATACCTTGTTTGCCATCATTGCAGGTATGGCCATCATGCCGGCGGTGTTTGCGTACGGATTGTCTCCCGGAGAAGGTCCCGGTTTGTTGTATGCCGTTTTGCCCCGCATTTTTGCAGAAATGCCGATGGGCTCCTGGATTGCCATCCTCTTCTTCATCATCCTCTTTATTGCCGCCGTTACCTCGTCCATTTCGTTGTTGGAGGTGTTGGTTTCGGTGGTGATTGAGAAGTTGCGGTGGAGCCGCAAGAAGGCCGTCATCCTGATGACCCTGGTTTGCTGGGTGATCGGTATCTTCTCGGTGTGGAGTTCGGAGATTTTTGATTTCTTCAACAACTTCTCCTCCAACGTCATCTTGCCCTTGGGAGGCTTGTTGCTGGTGATTTATGTAGGATGGGTTGCTGATTTCCGCATCTTTGAAGACGAGATCACCAACGCAGGACGGTTGCATTACAACCGCTTTTACCTACGTTGGGTTCGTTTTGTGATCCGGTATTTAGCACCCTTGATCATCCTTACGATTTTGTTGGCGGGCGTATTGTAAGAACGCCAGGGCCAACAAGGCAAAAAAGATCAGGATAGACGATACACGGGAGAGGATTTCTCCTGTTTTGAAGACCGGCGGGTCGTAACGGAAGGTGATTTCGTGGCGTCCTGCCGGTATTTCTATGGCGCGCAGCACGTAGTTGGCACGCAGGACGGGTACTTCTTCGCCATCCACAAAGGCCTTCCAGCCGTTCGGGTAATAGATTTCACTGAAGACTCCCAGACCCCCTTCGTTGGATTCTGATACATAGCGCAAGGCATTCGGTGCGTATTCGGTGAGGTAAATGAGGCCCTCGCCGGTACGGATGTCCTTGGGTTCGGCGTTCTCGCCCATTCCTTGGGTTGAGAGCACGGCCGTTGTGGCCGGATTCAGGGTTCCCAGTGTTTCAATTTCTTCGTTCGGGTTGTTTGCCCAAACGACATCCTGTACAAACCAGGCATTGCCCAGAGCTCCCGCATAGTACAACGGAGCACTGTTGCCGTTGATGATGACGTAGCGGGTATTCAACATCGAGAGGATCGGGTAGGTTTGCAGGGCTTGTTCCAAGTCTGCCACGGTTTGGGCGGTTCCCATGGCGCCGTTGATATCGCGGATCATACGGTCCATTTCCGGGGAGATGTAATATTCGATCAGATCTTGGTAGCGTTGGAGTTTGGCCGGGCTGTAACCTCCGATGGTCTTGTGGTGGTAGCTGGTGTGAGCATCGTTGAACGTATTGACACTCAAGTCCAGGACGCGGTAGTTCGGATCTTCGTCTGCCAGGATGTAGGTGTCCACCGGTCGTTCGGCAAATTGGTTTTGGAACTCGTGTTGGCGGATGAAATGGGAGTCGTTGAGGTAGCGTTTGTCAACACCCCACAGGTCAACCAAGGTCAACAGGGCCAGGATCCAGACACATTGATCCGCTTTCAATTTCTTTTGGAGGCCGAGCCAAAGCACGCCCCCACCCAGTACGATGAAAAGCAGGGAGCGGAACGCGTCGGAGCGCAAGAGGCTTTGGCGGTCTGCCACCAAGGCTCTTACCAAATCTTCCGGGTAATTGGCATCCACCGGCGAGATGAACGAGCCGGCAATGCCCGGGAAAAGACCGACCAGGACCGCAAAACCGGCAGTCAGACCGCCAGCAATGGCGAATCCTTTGCGAAGGGCCTTGGCATCGGGGCGGGCTTCGTCATACAGGAGTTGTTTGATCACCAGCATGCCCAGGATCGGGATCAGGAGTTGGAGGATGACCAGGATCATCGAAACCGTACGGAACTTGTTGTACATCGGGACATAGCGGAACCAAAGTTCCGAGAACCACATAAAATGGGATCCCCAGGACAGGAAGAGGCCGATGATACCCACGCCTACAATCCACCATTTGTAGTGGTTTTTCAAGAGGCAGAGTGCTAGTACGGCCAGGAAAATGGAGAGGGCACCCATGTACATCGGACCGGCGGTGAAGGGTTGCGGTCCCCAGTACAGGGGCATTTGTTTGAGCAGGGCTTCCCCCCCACTGTAGTTGCGCAGCACTTTTGCAGAGGCCGATTGTTTGGAGAGTTCTCCGGCTGATGCACCGCCGTTGAAGTTCGGAATCATCAGGTTCGGGGTCTCTTCGATGCCGTAGGACCAGGCGGTTGCATAATCCAGATCCAGTCCCTTGCTGCCGTTTTCGTCGGCTTGGGTCAATTCCGATCCGCCACGCATGGTTTGTTTTGCGTATTCAAAGGTGGGCAGGAGGTGGTTGGCGTTGGTAGCAATGCCCAACAGCCCCATCCCCAGCAGGAGCATCGAAGTTTTGATAAAGCGCGGCAGGGTTTTGTTGCGCAGGGAGACAATGCCTTCTGCCAAGGCAAGTCCCAAGACCACCAGGGCCAGGTAATAGGTGATTTGCGGGTGGTTGGCTTTGATTTGGAAACTCAATGCAAAGGCAAAAAGTACAGCACCCCACACGGCTTTTTTGCGGTAGGCCCACACCACGGCTCCGAGGACCCAAGGCATGAAGGCGATGGCGGCCATTTTGGAGTTGTGTCCCACCTGAATGATCTGCATGTTGTAGGAGCAGAAGGTGATGGCAATGGCACCCAGGCAGGCCAGAGGCAGATTGGCACCAAAGGCAAGCATCAGCAGGAATCCTCCGATGAGGCTGATCAGCAAGTAGCTGGCCGGACGTGCACCGGTAAACAGACCTTTATAGAGGGGTTCGGTCCAGTCACCGTCGTACAGGACACTGATGGCATCGGCCGGCATGCCCGAAAACATGGAGTTTGTCCACAACGTTCGGTCGTTGGGATGGGCTTCGTTCCAGGTGATGATTTCGTTGGCCATGCCTCGCCAGGACGAGATGTCTGCCTGGTCCACAATTTTTCCGCCCAATACCTGGGGGGTATATGCATAGGCCAATACGATGAAACCCAGGATGGCAAGCATCCAGGGCCAAAGTTTCTTGAAGGGGATCCGATTGATCGGGTCGTTGTGTTTCATGTGCTAGGTAGTTTCTAAGTTTATTCCCATTCCAACAGCTCGACCATGCGACTGGTGAGTGCCTTTCTGGAATATTTCTGTATGACTTTGTCCTTTCCTTTCCAAGGTGTCCCGGTTCCGTTTTGGTGGGCCAGGAACAGTTCGTGAATGGCTTTGGAGATATTCTCGCGATCGTTCCATTCAAAAATCCGACCGGCCTGGGTTTCCTGAAGGATTTGTGCCACGTCGCCGTCTTCCGGGCCAAAGGCCAGAATTGGCCGTCCTGCTGCCAGGTATTCAAAGAATTTCCCGGTGAGGATGCCTTTGGCTTCGGGTTCTTTGCGCAGGGGCAACAACAACAGGGATGCATTGCGTTGGTAGGCTGCAATGAGGTTGTGGGGCAGGTAGCCCAGGTTGTTCAAGGCTGCATCCAGTCCATGTTTCGAAATGGATTTCAACACGGCAGCATCCGTTTTCCCGATGAGTGTGATCCGAAGCTGGCGTCGGAAGTCCGGGTCCATCCGGTAGCGGTTTCCGAGGGCTTCCCAGCAAGTTTCCGGATTGCCGTCTTCGGAGAGCAGACCGGTGTGTACGACCTGGAAGCCTCCGTCAAAGGGATTGTCCTGTCCGACAAAATCCGCCTCGTCGTATCCGTTGGTAATGAGTTCCACTTTGTCCGGATTGGCTTTGCGCTGGGTCAGGATTTGTCGGAATTCCTGTTGCATCTGTTGGGAAACGACGACGACTTCGTCCGCCATCTTCAAGACAGAAGCCTCCATGCGCCGGTGTCGTTGCAGCACACCGGGCAGCATGGGCAAGTGTTTGAAATAGAAGATACGGGTCCAGGGATCCCGGAAATCTGCAATCCAGGGAATCCACGGGAATTCCCGTTTGATGCCTCGGGCAATCAGGTGCATGGAATGGGGCGGACCGGTGCTGACGATGGCATCGACGGGATACTCGCGCAGGTAGTCCAACAAATAGGATATGGACGGTTTTACCCACAAAATCCGCGGGTCCGGTACAAAGAGATTGGCCCGGACAAACAATGCGAATTTTTCTTTCCAGCTCTTTTTCTCCCGGCTGACAATGGGGTTGACGACCGGTTGTTTTCCGGATTTCCCCATCCATTTTCGGTAAAAGGTATAAGGTTCCGTGATGGGTTGTTCCAGAATTTCGGCCTGGATCGGAATTTCCGATAACAGGGATTCGTCGCGGGCTGGCAACTCGGGGTTGGAGGGCGTGTAGATGACCGGTTGCCATCCAAATTCCGGAAGGTATTTGGAAAACTTTAGCCATCGTTGGACGCCCGATCCTCCCGAAGGCGGCCAGTAATATGTGATGATGAGAACGCGTTTCACTACTTCAACAAGCTTTCATAGAGCCGGCAAACGGCGTCGTTGGTAAAGAAGTCTCCGCTATCTTCATTATAGGCTTCACAACCGTTGGTGATGACCACAATACCCCAGTTTTCTTCCGGACAGAAGGTAATGGTGCTGTACAGGCCGTAGGCATTGCCACCGTGACCGATCAAGGTCTTGCCGGGGAGGATGTTCTTGTATACTTCCAAGGCAAAGCCATAGGCATCTCCGTTCTTGCCAGGATAAACCCATTCGGCATTGCGCATTTGCATTTCAGAGGATTCTTCCAGAATGCGGGTATTTCCATAAATCCCGCCTTGCAGGTGCATGGTCATGTATTTGGCCAAATCCACAGCAGAGATCTTGATACCACCGGTCGGCGAGAAGATGGGTGCGGTGTAACCCATTTGGTAGTCGTCCATGCGGTGCGCGGTTGAAGCATAGGCTGCACTCTTGTTGAAATGACCGTCTTCGTAGGTATACAAGCTCACAAAAAGACTGTTGTCCAGGGAGTCCACGTTGTGGCCGGCATACAGGCCCAGGGGGCGGATGACGCGGTTGCGGATGGCAACATCGAAACGGGTTTCGGTCAAGCGTTCGAGGATGGTGCCGGCGAGGTTGTAACCCAGGTTGCAGTATTCGTAATTGGTTCCGGGGGCATAATCGTTGTACGATTCACGGCAGTCACCACTGGCTTTCGGATCAATGTAGTGCAATGAATAATAACCGTTCCGGTCGCTCATGCTGGAGGTATGGCTCAGAATCATGCGAAGGGTGATTGGAGTGTCCGGGTAATTCGGGTTGCGGACAGGAAAACCGATGAGATCACTGACGTCGTCGTCCAAAGAAATCATGCCTTCTTCCACCAGTTGCATGATGGCGGTTGCGGTGAAAGATTTGGAAACAGAAGCAATGCGGAAGAGGTCTGTCGCCTCCAACGGTTCTTTCGTGTCCAGATCCTTGTACCCTACCGCACCGGTGTAAATGATTTTACCATCCTTGACAACGGCAGCCGCAATACCAACATTGCCGTAGGTTGTAGCCAGGTCTTCCAGTGCCTGGTCTGCGTAGGCAGTTCCTTGACGGTTAAACAATTGATTACCTCCAATCAACAGAACAGCTACGATGATCAGCAGCAGGGGGATGATGATTTTCTTTTTCATAACGACGGTTTTTGAATGTTTTACAAGGTACAAAGATACGAATCATTTGACAGATAAATAGAGAGAAAATGCCTATTTTTGTGGAATGAATAAAGGAAAAAAACCGGCCGAAACGCCGATGATGAAACAATATGCCGAAGTAAAGGCAACCTATCCGGAAGCCATCCTGCTGTTTCGGGTGGGAGACTTTTATGAAACCTTTGGAGAAGATGCCGTTACGGCGTCTCGCGTATTGGGTATTGTCTTGACGCGGCGCGCCAGTGGTTCGGGTTCCTACACCGAGTTGGCCGGATTTCCCCATCATTCGTTGGAAAGTTATTTGCCGCGTCTGGTACGGGCCGGATACAAAGTGGTGGTTTGTGATCAGCTGGAAGATCCCAAACTGACCAAGAAAATCGTCAAACGGGGGGTAACCGAAGTGGTGACTCCGGGTCTGGTGTACAACGAGCAGATCCTCTCCCAGAAAGAAAACAACTACCTGGCGTCCCTTTCGTTTTGGAAAGACCGTGCCGGGTTGGCGTTGTTGGATATTTCGACCGGAACCTTCCGTGTGGCCGAGGGGCCGTTGACGGAGATGGATTCCCTGTTGTCTACCTTCCAGCCCAAGGAAATCCTGTTGCCGAAAGGATACGAAGCCGGTTTCCGGGACCGCTTTCCTTTGGAGAAAATCTATGTCTCCACCATGGACGAGTGGGCTTTTGTATACGAGTCGGCCCGGGAAAAACTTTGCCGGCAGTTGGGTGTGGACCAGCTCAAAGGCTTTGGTGTGGACCGTATGGAACTGGCCATCACCGCAGCCGGAGCCGCTTTGTTCTATCTGGAGTCCTCCCAGCAGAAGGATTTGGGCCATATTTGTGCATTGACTCGCATCGATCGGGACGAATATGTATGGTTGGACCGTTTTTCGGTACGTAACCTGGAATTGTTTGAGGCCGCCGCTCCGGATGGAATCACGTTGTTGCAAATCATCGATAAAACCCACTCGCCAATGGGTGGGCGGCTGTTGCGTCACTGGTTGGCGCTGCCCATCCGGGATCTCCAGGAGCTGAATGCCCGGTATGATGCCGTGGATTTGCTTTTGTCGGATGTAGAACGGATGGAAGAATTGCAGGACCGGATTACACGTATCGGTGACCTGGAACGCTTGGCAGGACGCATAGCCTCTGGACGGGTTGTTCCCCGGGGAATTCTGCAATTGAAACGGGCCTGGGAGGAAATGGAGGCCTTGAAAGCTTGGCAGGAACCGGCTTGGCAGGCCTTGTTGCAGGGCATTGGCGGAGGCGGTCACTGGAGTTCTGAAATTGGCCGTATCCTGAGCGAAGAACCGGCCGGTCAAATAGGCAAGGGGGCCGTCATTGCTGCAGGAGTGGATCCTACGTTGGATGACCTGCGGGACATCGTTCAAAACGGAAAACGTATTTTGCTGGATATCCAGCAGCGGGAGATGGAACGTACCGGGATCTCTTCCTTGAAAGTCAGCTACAACAATGTGTTCGGATACTATCTGGAAGTCCGGAATACGCACAAGGACAAGGTTCCGTCGGATTGGATCCGCAAGCAGACCTTGGTCAATGCCGAGCGGTACATTACGCAGGAACTGAAAGAATATGAAGAGCGCATTCTGGGAGCAGAAGAGAAGATTCTGGTGTTGGAACAACGCATCTTCAATGACCTGTTGGCCGGCATCCAGCAGCAGGTTCCCCTGATTTTGGAACAGGCCCGTCGGGTCGCCCGTCTGGATGTCCTGTTGTCTTTCGCCCAATGTGCCAAGGAATACGGTTATGCGCGTCCCGAGGTGAACGACGGTGATGCCTTGGAAATTGTACAGGGCCGTCATCCTGTGATTGAACGGATGATGCGTGAAGGGGAGGCCTATGTCCCGAATGATCTGTCGTTGGACCGTCATCATCAGCAGATCATTATATTGACGGGTCCGAACATGGCGGGTAAATCCGCGCTGTTGCGGCAAACGGCTTTGGTGGTCTTGATGGCGCAAATCGGTTCCTTCGTGCCGGCCCAGCGAGCGGTCATTGGCTATGTGGACAAGATTTTTACTCGTGTGGGAGCTTCGGACAACCTCTCCCGGGGAGAGTCCACGTTCATGAGTGAAATGTTGGAGTCTGCTACCATCCTGCACAACCTTTCGGAACGTTCCTTGGTCTTGTTGGATGAGATTGGCCGTGGAACCAGTACCTACGACGGCATGTCCATTGCCTGGGGTATTGTGGAGTACCTGCACGAACACGGAGAACGGGCCAAGACCCTGTTTGCCACACACTACCATGAGCTCAACGATTTGGAAAAACGGTATGAGCGGGTACACAACTTCCACATTGCTGTCCGGGAATCCGGCAACAAGGTTGTCTTTCTGCGTAAACTCTGCCCCGGAGGTGTTGCGCATAGTTTTGGGATTCACGTTGCCCGTCTGGCAGGAATGCCGGCATCGGTCGTACAAGCTGCAGAGGCGGTGTTGCGGCAATTGGAATCCACGTCTTCTTCGGCCGAACGGCCTGTCTTGGATCGGATCAAGCCCCAGGAGCCGATGCAGTTGTCCTTCTTCCAATTGGACGATCCCTTGTTGGAAAGCATCCGGGATACCTTGCGGGACATGGACCTGAATTCGATGTCGCCCCTTGATGCCTTTGATCTTTTGCGGGACCTGCGCAAGCGGATCGGGGTAAAGTAACTTAAAAACTTGTTTGTATGCATTCAGTCGATCGTTTCCGGTCGATTTTATCTCTATTGGGGATATCCATCGGTGTTTTTACTACCTTTTTGGTGTTTACTTTGATTGATGGGTTTCAACGGCGTATGCAGCATTCGTTGCAGACCTTTGGAGACCGTATGGTCTTGGTCCAGTCCATTCCCTGGTCCGCGGATCTGCCTGCGGATGCCCGTGCGTGGTGGAACTATCTCAAAAGACCTCCTGTGTTGATGGAGGAGGCCGATTACCTTCGCACCCATGCGGTCCTGGCGCAGGGGATCTCCTATGTCCAAACCTTTATCCGTCCGGTCAGCAGCCGTCAGCAACAGCTTCGTTCTGTGGTGATTACAGCCGCTTCGGAAGATTGGTTCCGCTTGTTTGACTATCCCTTGCAGCAGGGGCGATCTTTCACGCCGGAAGAGAGCCGCAGGGGAACTTCGGTGGCCATTCTGGGGAGCCTGCTGGCGGAGGATTTGTTTCCAGGGGGCCGGGCCTTGGGTTCGTCTTTGCGTGTGGGAGGAGAGTCGGTCACGGTCGTTGGCATCTTTGCACCACAAGGGGAAGGTCTGATGTCCTTGTTGGACGTGGATAGGATGGTGGTCATCCCTCCCGATGTGGCCCGGCGGGCAGGTGCCTCGTCGAAAGGAGGATATGTGGCCGCCATTCCCAGGCCGGAGGTGGGACAGACAGCATTTGATGCGGAGTTGAGGTCCCTGTTGCGATCCAAACGCCGGTTGTCTCCACGGGAGCCCGATGATTTTTCCATCAATCGGATGGTATTTGTTCAAGAGGCTGTGGATGAGATTTTTAGAAAGGTCAGGAGGTTTGGGGGACTGATTGCGGGCTTTTCCTTGTTGATCGGAGGATTTGGAATCGCCAATGTCTTGTTGGTCTCTGTCAAGGAGCGAACTTGTGAGATTGGGATCCGCAAGGCTTTGGGTGCGACTCCTCATCAGATTCGCCGGTCTTTCTTAAAAGAAGCCGCCACCTTGTCTCTCCTCGGCGCGTTGGCGGGTCTGGGACTGGCGGCGGTGGGTGTTCTGTTGGTGGGCAACAACGATGTGTTGCCTTTGCAAGTGACCGCATACAATGTAATCAAGTGTATGGGGATTGCCGGGATCATTGGCATCCTGTCCGGTTGGTTGCCGGCGTGTTCGGCCTCCCGCCTGGATCCGGTCAAGGCTATTTCCCAGCGTTGACCGGTCCGGCAGCGTGTCGTTTACCAATCCAAGGTGCCGACTTCGATGCGGTGTGAGTCCGGATTCCGGAAGGTGTGTTCCAAGGGATGGACCAGGTGCAGTACCGTTTGTTTCGGTGCGGACAGGTTGAGGGTGGACCCGATGATCGTGGTTTCCTTGAGGTTTCCGATCCGGAAAGGCTTCACATACAGGGTGTCTCCCGATGTCCGGGCATGGAAGGTGTAGTTCGGTTCCTGGAACAGGAATTGGGGATTGGTTTGTCGGGTAAATTCACAGTGTTCCACCACCTCAATATCCTGCTTTTCCCGGGTCAGGAAATGGATTTCGGGATAGATGACCAGGTGGGAGTTGGTCTCTTCTTGTTCAAAGTAGGCACATTCCAATGAATACTGGTTTGCCTCCATGTGGTAGATTTCTTTCTCAAAGAAGTTGTTCGGATAGTCTTCCATCACGACAAACAACGTATCGCAGGTCTTGCTGTCCAGGACAATCTTGTTGGATGTTTCCTGTTTCGGGTTTACCCACGGAATCACCGCCGAACCGATGTTCAAGACCCCCCCGATTCCACAGATCACGCTGACGAGGAATAACCACAGGCCGGGTTTCCATCGCAGGGGTTTGAGTACGAAGACCAGCAGGGTTCCCCAGTAGAAAAACAACAGACCCCAGCAGGCGAAAGAGATCAGGAAAAGGATTTCTCCGCTGGCAATACCGAAGCTCTGGCAGAGCTGGTGGAGGGGCAGTCCGTACGTTTGGAGTGAAATGTAGGTGATGGCGATGCCGGAAAGGATGCTGAAACCGCACAGCAACAGACAGAATCCTGAGATACGGCAGAAAAGACGGGCCAGCCGGGACAGGAGTTGGGTGTTGTCACGAGTCGTTTGCAGGGGATTCTCTCCATTTTCCACTTGTTTCTCCACGTTGGGAATCCCGGGAGAAACCCCGTTCATTTCACAGCGTTGTTCAAAGGTTCTGGCAGAGGGAACAATGGCCCAGAGGATCAGGTAGAGCAAGGGCATCAGTAAAAACCAGGCATCCCCCTGGTCTTCCACACTCAGGATAAATCCCAGTATTGCCAAGCCGACAAAAATCAGACGGATCAAGACCACATCCAGGTTCAAGAATACAGAGAGACCTCCGCATACCCCACCCAGGAAGCGGCGTTGGAGATTGCGGTAGATCCGTTTTTTTCGGACCGGTCGCGGCTCTTCTACTCCCGAATCCCTGTCAATGTCGGCCGGTTCTCCCATGCGTTGGATGACTTCCTGTATGACCGTGATGTCCACGATGCGGTCACGGTAGTTCCGGTCCAACAGCAGGGCGGCAATGTGTTCCTCGATTCCGTCCACAATTTCCTGTCCATTGGCATGGCTGCTGTAGTGGGCGGTGAGTTTTTCTAAGTAGTGTTTCAGGAGTTCGTGAGCATCTTCGTTAACGGTGAAGGCCACACGACCCAGGCTTATCTTGACGGTTTTGTTCATAATGTGCTAACGGGTTATAGGTCATTTTTGATGAATTGGATGGCGTCCACAACTTCCTTCCAGGCTTGATCCATTTCCAATAGGGCTGCCCTACCTTTTTCGGTGATGGTGTAGTACTTCCGGGGAGGTCCTTGCGGAGACTCTTCCCAGCGGTAGGTGAGAAAACCTTGGTTCTTTTGGCGGATCAGCAGGGGATACAAGGTGCCTTCGACAACGATCATCTTTGCCCTTTTCAGTTCTGCAATCAGTGCGGGTGCGTAGGAGTCCTTTTTAGCCAGTATGGAAAGAATGCAGTACTCCAGGACTCCCTTTCGCATTTGAGACTTTACATTCTCTACGTTGTTGATGATTTCCATGGCGGTCTATTTGGTGTTGGAGAATCGACGGAGGTTTTCTGCGGTGATGGGAAGCCCCCTCATTTCACATTTTTGAGAGGCGGTTACGGCAAGGGGGGCAACAAACCAGACCACTACATAAATCCAGAATCCGAAGCCTCCCAGCACCAGTGCCGCCAGAAACAGAACGCGCAGTACGGTCACATCGACATCAAAGAAGCAGGCAAAGCCGCTGCATACGCCGCCGATGAGTTTGTTGTCCGAGTCTCGGAAAAGTTTCTTCTTGCCATGGGTGAACGAGAACTCAGGGTTGCATTTGAACTCGGAGCCGGATGCTCCTTCTCCATCCGGCATACCGAGTTGCGCAATGATTCTTTCCACCAGGGAGCAAGTCACTACCTCCTCGCGGGAAGAAGTTGATTCAAGGATGATTTCAGCAATTCTGCTTTCCAGGTCCTCCATGACTTCACGGGTGAGGTACCCCATTTGTGTCCGTTGTCGGAACAGTTCCAGGTATTGGTCCAGGCGGTAATAAGCATCTTCTTCGAGAATAAAACTGCGGCCTCCAATGCCCACATTGACTACTTTTTTCATAGTATGTTCTATTAGTTGGATAATATATTTGAATGCAAATATATGTAAAAATTTTAGTACCTTGCAAAACAAAGTACATAAAAAAATAAAAAACCGATTGGAGGCAATCCAACCGGTTGGTATTTTTCTGAATACAGACGGATTATTTTTCCACGTTTTCTACGGGATCCGGGGTAGTGGTTTCACCACCGTTCGGGAGCACGGGAAATTCGGGAGTCGTCTGAGGAGCTGCTTGTTCCAAACGATGTTGGATGGCAGAGTCGCTCTTTTCTGAACCGGTAGAAATGAAAGCGGTTGCAGCGATGCAGAGAACCAGGATGACGATGGCCAAAGTCCAAGTGGTCTTTTCCAAGAAGTCGGCTGTTTGACGTACACCGAAAGTTTGGTTTCCGGATGCGAAGTTGGCAGCCAATCCGCCGCCTTTGGAGTTCTGAACCAAAACAACAAGTGTCAACAAAATGCTGGCAATGATGATCAGAATAGCGATAAGAGTATACATATTCTATAAATGTTTTTTTATTTCTTCAATAAGGGCTGCAAAGTAAGCACTTTTTTCCGGATATAACAAAATTAGTTTTTCATAAACCTCAAGTGCTCTTTGAGAAAAGCCTTGTTCTGCATAAATTTTTCCCAAGGTTTCCGTGTAGAAATCTTCATCGAAGAAGCCCCCGTCGGTCAGGTCGAGTGGCGGTAATTCTACGCGGGTTTTGGGAGCCTGGACCTTGGGTGCTGCCAAGGGTTCTTCCGCCGGTTTTTTGGGGATTTTGGACAACTCTTCAAAATCGGCCCGGGAGAAATAGTCTCCGCCTACGACAAAAATCTTCGGTTTTTCGGGGGAGGAAGGGGTGTCCGGCAAAGGGAATTCGGTATCCAATGAAATGGGAGGCAGGCTGTTTTCCCTGGCCAGCTGTTGGGTTTGAGCATGGAGGGCTCGGAAAAGGGGAAGACGGGACGGAAGGTACAAAGCCACCTTGGCAATGGCTTCGTCGGTGTATTCCGGACCCATGGCGATCATGCGCAGGAAGTATTCGCGCCGCGCCAGGGAGTACCAGGGATAGCGGCGGATGAGCTCTTCCAGTTGGTTCAAATCCATTCCTTTCATGCGGTCCTACCAGTTTGCGACGGTTGCATTGAAAATGTCCTCCACCAGGATCTCGATGATGTCGGTTACCAAGGTACTTTCCACCGCATCAAAGGATTGGCTCGAGTCAAAATCCTGGTATGCCGAGAATGACTTTTCAAAATCCTCTTCGGGATGGAGGTGGTTGGTGAAGTACAGTTTGATACCGATGGTCAGACGGGTCTGGCTGGCGACTTCATCCGCGGTTACGGCCATGGGCCGGATGTCGTAGTTGGTGATTTCTCCATACACATTCAAGTGCCCTCCTTCCGTGACCAGCTCCAGCGAGGTCAGTTTCTGGTATTTGTCAATCAGTGCTTCGGTCAGTTCATTGGCCAAGGCGGGGTTTACCTGCATGGCTTTGTTGACAAAGTATTCCACTTCGCAGGTTTTTACATCGGGTTTGATGGAGGTTCCGGAGAATGAGTAAATCCCGCAGGCGGTCACACCAGCCAGCAGGGACAACAGCAGGAGACTCTTAAGGATGTGTTTCATGGGTTATTTTTTCTTTTTAATTTCATCCAGCAGATCCAGTGCGGTCAACTTGCGGTAGAGGGTACGCTCCGAGATCCCCAATTCATCAGCGGCCGCTTTGCGTTTTCCGTTGTGTTTTTGCAGGGCCTGCAGAATGAGTTGGCGGGATTTTTCGTGGATATTCAGGTCTTCAGAGTTTTCGATTTCCTCGGGAATATCTTGGATTTCAATGTCTTCAACGGCAATTTCCTCTTTGTGTTCCTCGAGCAGGTTGGTGGGCGGGGCCATGGGAGAGGGGGTGGGTGTTGTGCCGTACACGCGGGCTTTCAATTCGTTGACTTCTTCCCGAAGCTGGAACAGGATCTTGAAAATGATGTCGCGGTCACTCAGTCCATCCGCGCCGGAAGCCTCACCATGGAAGACGGGCAAGAGTTCCGGACCTTCCTGCGGCAGGTAGGAGCGGAGGGTCTCTGCGCTGATCTGGCGGTTTCCTTCCAGGATGGAAATCTGTTCTGCGATGTTCTTCAACTCGCGGATGTTGCCCGGCCACCGGTATTCGCCCAGCACCCGTACGGCCTCGTCGGTCAGTCGGGCTGCCGGCATCCGGTATTTCTCTGCACAATCCAGGGCAAACTTGCGGAACAGCTGGTGGATATCCCCTTTTCGTTCGCGCAGTGGCGGCAGAAAGATGGGGATGGCATTCAGCCGGTAGTACAGATCTTCACGAAATTTGCCTTGGCTGATGGCTTTGGCAAAGTTTATGTTGGTAGCGGCAATGACGCGCACATTGGTGCGTTGGGTTTTGGATGAACCGACCCGGATGAACTCTCCGGTTTCCAGCACCCGCAGCAGGCGGGTTTGGGTTCCCAAGGGAAGTTCTCCGACCTCATCCAGAAAAATAGTTCCTTCGTTGGCGACCTCGAAATACCCTTTGCGGGAATCATTGGCTCCGGTAAAAGCACCTTTTTCGTGACCGAAAAGTTCCGAATCGATGGTTCCTTCGGGGATAGCCCCGCAGTTGATGGCGATGTACGGCCCGTGTTTTCGGGGACTGTATGCGTGTATGATTCTAGGGATAACTTCCTTACCTACACCACTTTCCCCTGTGATCAGTACAGAAAGGTCGGTGGGTGCAATCTGTTGGGCTTTGTCCAACGCTGCATTCAGGCGAGGATCGTTTCCAATGATGCCAAAACGGTTTTTGATATTTTGAATGTTATCCATATTGCGCAAAGTTAGAAAAACTTTATTTATATTTGCGCGAATAATTATAATGGAGATACTAACAACAACTAAATAACTAAGTAAAATGAGAAAATTATTTCAAAAAGTTTTGTCCCTGGCGATGATCGCAATGATCGTTCCCTCATGCGGAAACCCGGCGAAAATGGCTGAAAAAGCAGACCAACTGTCGGTAAATTGCACCCCTGAGGTGTTGGAAGTAGTTGCTGGTAAAGTGAATACCCAAGTATCGGTTGTTTTCCCGGCTGAATTCTTCCACCCCAAAGCCATTGTTGAAGTACAACCCGTTATCGTTTACAACGGTGGCGAAGTGGCTGGTGAGTTGGTTATGCTGCAAGGCGAAGACGTAACTGAAAACTACATCACTGTAGCAGAAGCAGGTGGTACCGTAACCCGTAACTTGACTTTTGATTATGTTCCGGGTATGGAAAAGAGTCACCTCGAACTCCGTATGACTGTTTTGCACAAAGACAAACGCATTCCTTTCACTGCAGCGGTGAAAGTTGCTGACGGTGCAAACACCACTTACATGTTGGCTAGTCAAAACGGTACGTTGGCTTATGCTCCCGATGCATATCAACCCGTGATCAGCGAACAAAATGAAACTCAAATCCTGTATTTGATCAACAGTGCAAACGTTCGTAACTCCCAATTGAAGAGCGAAGATGTGAAAGCATTCCAAGCTTTCTTGGATGAAATCAAGAATGACGAACGTCGTACCGTTGTTGGAACCGACATCATTTCTTACGCTTCTCCGGACGGAAAAGAAGACCAAAATGCTGCTTTGGCTGAAAAACGTTCAAAATCAGCTATGAAAGCTTACGAACGCACCATCAACAAAAAAGCGAAATTGGATGTGCCGGTAAACAGCGAAACCGTTGCTGAAGACTGGGCTGGTTTCCAAGAATTGGTTCGCAACTCTGACATCGCTGACAAAGAATTGATCCTCCGCGTTCTTGAAATGTACAACGACCCGATGGTTCGTGAACGTGAAATCAAAAACATGTCCCGTGTTTACACCACCTTGGCAAAAGAAGTTCTTCCTCAATTGCGTCGTGCCCGTTTCATCGCAAACATCGAATTCCAAAACTACAGCGATGCTGAATTGTTGGAATTGGTGAACACCAACATCGAACAATTGGACGAAGAAGCTTTGTTGCACACTGCTTCTTTGGTGAAAGAATTGGATGCAAAAGTTAGCATCTACAACCAAGCCATCAGCAAATACAACAGCGACCGTGCAAAAGTGAACAAAGCTGTTGCGTTGTTGCTCCAAAACAAAAACGACGAAGCAGCTCAAGTATTGGCTAACGTAGTGAACAAAGACGGTTACTACTACAATACTCTGGGTGTTGTTGCCCTCCGCGCTGGTAACTACACTGTAGCTGCTCAAGAATTTGCAAAATCAAGCTTGAAAGAAGCTCGTTACAACTTGGGTATCCTCGATATCCTCAACGGTAACTATGCAGCTGCTGCGAAGAAATTGGAAGGTCAAGGTCACCACGACGAAGCATTGGCTTACATCTTGAACGGTGATTTGAACAAAGCATTGGGCGTAGCTACCCACAAATGTGCGAAGATGTCTTACTTGAAAGCCATCGTTTACGCTCGTCAAGGTAACGTTGAAGCAGCAAAAGCTGAATTGGAAGCTGCTTGCGCGAACGAAGCTTTGGCAGAACGTGCAGCAAATGACATCGAATTTGCAAAAATTCGCTAGTTAGCGTTTGCACAAAAAATAGAACGGATCGAGGTTGGCTACCAAGCAGAGGTTTGGAGTCAGCCTCGTTTCACATCAATATAGACGAAATGCGATGAACAGACGTGATATGTTGCGTTGTACCGGTGCAGCAGCTGCCGGAATTTCTTTGATGGGACTGCATGCCTTTGCGGCTGATGCAACACCGCAGAAAAAAAAGGTATTGGTCATAGGCGCTCATCCCGATGATCCGGAAACCGGTTGTGGGGGAACCATGCGTTGGCTTAAGGATGCCGGTTGCGAAGTCGTCGCTGTCTATATGACCAAAGGCGAAGGAGGAATCCCCGGAAAGACGCATCGTGAGGCCGCTGACATCCGTGTTCCGGAGGCCATCCGAGCCTGTGAAATTCTGGGTGCACGTCCGGTATTCATGACGCAGACGGACGGCCGTAGCGAGGTGAACCAGGACCGTTATCGGGAGATGAAGGAGTTGATTGCAGCCGAAAACCCGGATGTGGTACTGACTCATTGGCCCATTGATTCCCACCCCGATCACCGTGTCTGCTCCCTGCTGGTATACGATGCCTGGCGTCGTCTGGGACATTTCGAATTGTTTTATTTTGAGGTCATGAGTGGGGTGCAGACCCAACTCTTTCATCCGACGGATTGGGTGGATATTACGCAAGTGGCGGAGCTGAAGCGGAAGGCCTGCTACTGCCACGAAAGTCAGGAAATGGATGAATTGTACCGAGGCTATCACGATCCCATGGAAATTTTCCGTGGATTGGAGGCGCATTGCAATCGGGCAGAAGCCTTTGTACATTTGAGAAGAACCGGTAACGAAATTCTGTAATGGGAGTCCGTAAAAACTTTTCGTACAATCTGCTGCTGACGGTGTCCACGTACGTCATTATGCTGGTCACCTATCCCTATGTGTCGCGAGTGCTGGGCGTCGAGCGCATTGGGGCAGTGAATTTTGCGGACAGTGCGGTCAACTACTTTCTGCTTTTTGCTGCTTTGGGCATCCAGGTCCTGGGGGTGCGTGAGGTGGCAGCTTGCCGGGGAGACCGGCAGCAACTCCAGCAAGTTTTTTCTTCGTTGATGGCCTTGTATGGCGTTTTTACGGCGATTGCCTTGTTGGTGTATGGTGTCTTGGTGGAAACCTTGCCGGCCTTGGCCGGTCACCGGGAGTTGTTGTGGATCGGTGCCGGAAAACTGGTCTTCACCACCTTCCTCCTGGAGTGGTTGTTCCGTGGTCTGGAAGAGTTCCCGTACATCGCCTGGCGTTCCCTCTTGATCAAATTGCTGTATACCCTGGCGATTTTCCTGTGGGTGAAGACTCCTCAGGACGATGTGGTTTATTTTGGTCTGACGGTAGGATCCGTTGTCCTGAATGCGGTGGTCAACCTGGTCTATGCCCGAAAATTTGTCCGCTTCTCCTGGCGGTCCATCCGTTGGAAGACGTACCTGCGTCCCTATTTCTCGTTGGGGGCCTACCACATCCTTACATCGATGTACACCACCTTCAATGTCCTGTACCTGGAATTTGCTTGCGGGGATGTTCAAGTCGGGTATTATACGACGGCCTTGAAGATCTATACCTTGATCATGGGTCTGTACGGAGCCTATACAACGGTGCTTTTGCCCCGGATGAGTGCCTTGTTGGCAGAAGGGGATGAGGCTGCTTTCCGTCATTGGGTTGGTCAATCCTTGAAGGCCTTGTTTACGTTGTGCTTCCCGTTGATGGCCCTGGGAATCGTGGGGGCGCCTATTTGGATCGGGATCCTGGCAGGACCGGGTTATGAGGGTGCCGTCTTGCCGATGCGTCTGATTTTTGTCCTGTTGTTTGTCGTCGGCCTTGCCCAGATCCTGTCGGTTCAGGTACTCATGCCCTTAAAAAGAGACCGGGAGGTTCTGCGGGCTTCGTTGTTGGGTTGTGTGTTGGGTCTTGTCCTGAATGTTTTGTGGGTGAAGCAATGGGGAGCGGTGGGTACCGCTTGTGTTCTTCTGGTGGCTGAAACAGCGGTGACGGTCTATTATGCCTGTCGGGTCTGGGGAGCCGGGATGTTGCCGTTTCAGGAAGCGGGTTTTCTATGGAAGCAGGTTCTTTGTGCCCTTCCTTATGCGGTTGTGGTTTGGGTGTTGTCCTGTATTACCTCCTCGGTTTGGGTGGTGTTTGGGGCCAGTGCGCTCTTCTCCCTGGGCTGGTTCTGGTTGTCCAACCATAAGATACTTAAAAATGAACTCATTATTCGATTGGAGCATGACTTCTTGCGGAAACATAAATCCTGATCTTATCCGGGTTTCGGTGGCTATGACCACCTACAATGGAGAGCGATTCCTGGCCCGTCAGCTGGATTCGCTGTTGGCCCAGACGAGGCAGCCGGATGAGATCGTGGTGTGTGACGACGCCTCGTCCGATGGTACTTGGGCGTTGTTGGAAGCCTATGCGGCCCAACACCCTGAGGTAAAAATTCACCGCAATCCAGCCTCCTTGGGAGTGGATCGTAATTTTCTGAAGGCCATCTCTTTGTGTTCAGGAACCTACCTCCTGCTCTGTGATCAGGATGATGAGTGGTTTCCCAACAAGGTTGAGCGGAGCCTGGAGGGGATGCAGGCCCTGATGCAGCGGTTGGGGGCCGAAGGCAGGGATCCGATGACGACTCCGCTGGCCGTGACTTCCCGAGCACTTCCGGTAGATGAGCAGGGACATCCGTTTGCTCCCCTGCAGCCGTGGACAGACTCCGGATCGTCCTGGACATGGACATTGCTGGGACATGCTTCACAGGGATGTACTTTGCTGATCAATCGTGCATTGGCCGACATGACCTTGTCGTGGCCGCAACCCTCGGCCAAGCAGCTTCTGGATCCGCAGACGGGCAAGCCCCTTGTTTATTTTGACTGGACGATCGGCTTGGCTGCCGCGTTGGTCGGAGAGAAACTGGACCTGGATGAGGCGCTGATGCATTACCGCATTCATCGCAAGAATGTCACAGCAGCGCCGGATTATTACCGGGGTGGTGCTTGGACCGTGCGTCTGGAGCGATGGTTGAAGCGGACACCGACGGCGTACGAAGCTTTCCCCCTGTACCAGAAAAAACGTCTGATCTTGTTACGGTGGGCCTTGTCTTGTTTTGGCACCCGGATCCGTCCGGATCGTCGGCCACTGGTGGATGTTCTGTTGCAGTTGCACGAGACCTCCTCCTTCCGTGGAAAAAGAAAAATCCTTCGGCAGTTGCCAAAGGATTATCCGTTTCGTTTGAAGGTGCTGGCCTGTCTGAAGTGGCTGAAATACCGTCAGGGATGAATGCTTAGTCCAATTTGAGAACGGCCATGAACGCTGATTGGGGCACCTCCACGTTGCCGACTTGGCGCATCCGTTTTTTACCTTTCTTTTGTTTTTCCAACAATTTCCGTTTCCGTGAGATGTCACCGCCATAACATTTGGCCGTCACGTCTTTCCGAACGGCTTTTACCGTTTCCCGAGCAATGATCTTTGCCCCGATGGCCGCTTGGATGGCAATTTCGAATTGCTGGCGAGGGATGAGCTCTTTCAATTTTTCACACATCTTCCGGCCAAAGTCATAGGCACGGTCCCGGTGAATGAGGGAAGACAGCGCATCGACCGGTTCGGAGTTCAACAGGATATCCAATTTGACCAGGTCTGCCTTCTGGTAGCCAATCAAATGGTAGTCGAACGAGGCGTAGCCGCGGGAGATGGACTTGAGTTTGTCATAGAAATCGAATACAATCTCTGCCAACGGCATGTCGTAGGTGAGTTCAACGCGGTCGGCTGTCAGGAAGTGCTGGTTGATGAGGACACCGCGTTTGTCCAGACACAACTTCATGATGGCACCAAAATATTCGCTCTTGGAGATGATTTGTGCCCGGATGTAGGGTTCTTCGATGTAGTCAATCAGGGTCGGTGCCGGCAATCCCGAAGGGTTGTGTACGTCCACCACCTCGCCTTGTGTCGTGTAAACTTTGTAGGAAACGTTGGGGACCGTGGTGATGACATCCATGTCAAATTCGCGGTACAGACGTTCCTGCATGATTTCCAGGTGCAACAATCCCAGGAAGCCGCAACGGAAGCCGAAGCCGAGGGCCAGGGAGGATTCGGGGTCAAACACCAGCGAAGCATCGTTCAGCTGGAGTTTTTCCAACGAGGCACGCAGGTCCTCATACTGGTCGGTTTCGACCGGATATACCCCAGCAAACAGCATCGGTTTCACTTCTTCAAACCCTGCGATGGATTCTGAACAAGGATTGGCTACGTGGGTGATGGTGTCCCCCACCTTCACTTCGCTGGCTGTTTTGATGCCCGAGATGATGTAACCTACGTCGCCGGTTGTGACGGCGTCGGAGGGACACATCTTCAACCGCAGGAAGCCGACTTCGTCTGCCTCGTATTCTTTGCCGGTGTTGAAGAATTTTACTTTGTCTCCTTTTCGGATGGTGCCGTTGACAACCTTGAAATAAGCGATGATGCCTCGGAACGAGTTGAATACCGAGTCAAAGATCAATGCCTGAAGCGGGGCCTCGGGATCGCCCACCGGGGCAGGAACTCGTTCGACAATGGCCTCCAGAATTTGTTCCACGCCCTCTCCGGTTTTTCCGCTGGCCAGGAGGATGTCTTCCTGTTTGCAGCCGATCAGGTCGATGATCTGGTCACTGACCACGTCGATCATCGCAGCATCCATGTCGATCTTGTTCAGCACCGGGATGATTTCCAGATCGTGAGCAATGGCCAGGTACAGGTTGGAGATGGTTTGTGCCTGGATCCCTTGGGTGGCATCCACGATCAGCAGGGCTCCTTCGCAGGAAGCGATGGCGCGGGACACTTCGTAGGAGAAGTCCACGTGACCGGGGGTGTCGATCAGGTTCAGGGTATAGGTCTGTCCCTGATGTTGGTATTCCATACGGATTGCATGGCTCTTGATGGTGATGCCTTTTTCCTTTTCCAGATCCATAGAGTCCAGTACCTGGTTTTCCATTTCCCTGTCGTTCAGGGTTTTGGTCTTTTCCAGAAGGCGGTCTGCCAAGGTGCTTTTACCGTGGTCAATGTGGGCAATGATGCAGAAGTTCCGTATGTTTTTCATGGGCATATAATAATCAGCGCAAATATACGGCACAATTTGATTTTTCTCAAATTACTCTGTATCTTCGCGAGATAATAAAACCTTCTTTATGAAAGACACAAGAGAACTGATTGAAGTAGCGACCCAGGTACGTCGCGATATCATTCGAATGGTGACGAATGCTGCCTCCGGCCACCCCGGTGGATCCATGAGTAGCGCAGACATTCTGACAGCGCTTTATTTTAACGTAATGGAGCATAATCCGGAAACCTGGACTCGCGAGGGCAAGGGACAAGATATGTTCTTTTTGTCAGCGGGTCACATTTCACCCGTTTACTACAGCGTATTGGCCCGCACGGGTTATTTCCCGGTCGCTGAATTGAATACGTTCCGTAAGTTCGGTACCCGTTTGCAAGGACACCCGTCCGTACGCAAAGGTTTGCCCGGTGTACACGAACCCGCAGGTTCTTTGGGACAAGGTTTGTCCGTTGCCATCGGTGCTGCTTTGGCAAAACGTCTTGAACAAGACCCGCACACCGTTTATTGCCTGACCGGTGACGGCGAATGCGAAGAAGGTCAAATCTGGGAAGCAGCGATGTTTGCAGCCCAACACAAAGTGGACAACCTCGTAGCGATGACCGACTGGAACGGTCAACAAATTGACGGTCGTGTGGACGATGTTATCAGCTTGGGCGATCTTCCGGGCAAATGGGAAAAATTCGGCTGGTCCGTGATTGTGGCTGACGGTCACGACATGGAGGCGATTCTGGAGGCATTTGCCGAAGCAAAACGTCGTCAAGGTGCTGGAAAACCGATCATCATCCTCTTCCGTACGGATATGGGACACGGGGTGGATTTCATGGCCGGAACCTGCCAATGGCACGGAAAAGCTCCTTCCAAAGAACAATGCGAAGAAGCAATGAAACAATTGAAAGAGACAACATTGGGTGATTTTTAATAGCAGATTCCTATGAGATATACTAATACTGGAAACAAAGACACTCGCTCAGGTTTTGGTGCGGGTTTGGCAGAAGCAGGTAACCGCAATCCTGAAATCGTTGCCTTGTGTGCTGACTTGATCGGTTCTGTGAAGATGGACGCCTTTGTAAAAGAGCATCCCGATCGCTTCTTCCAATGCGGTATTGCAGAAGCCAACATGATTGGTGTCGCAGCCGGTTTGGCTTTGAGCGGCAAAGTTCCTTTCGTGGGATCGTTTGCAAACTTTGTGACTGCTCGCGTGTTGGACCAAATCCGTCAAGCGGTGTCATACGGTAATACCAACGTAAAAATCGCAGCTTCGCACGCAGGGATCACCTTGGGAGAAGACGGTGCGACCCACCAAACCATGGAAGACTTGGGTCTGATGCGTATGATGCCCGACATGGTAGTCATTAACCCTTGTGACTACAATCAAACCAAAGCCGCTACGATTGCTGCTGCAGAATACAACGGCCCTGTATACTTGCGTTTCGGTCGTCCTTCTGTTCCGAACTTTACTCCGGCTGACCAAACCTTCGAAATCGGCAAGGCTTGGGTCGTAGAACCGGGTAACGACGTGACCATTTTTGCAACCGGCCACTTGGTGTGGGAAGCGTTGCAAGCAGTGGACCAACTGAAAGAGGAAGGCATCAACGCTGAGTTGATCAACATCCATACCATCAAACCCTTGGACGAAGAAGCTATCCTGGCCTCTGTAAAGAAGACCGGTGCCGCTGTTTGTGCAGAAGAACACTTGGTTGCCGGCGGTTTGGGCGAATTGGTATCCGGCTTGTTGGCTCGCAACGAACCGGCTCCTGTTGAGTTCGTTTCTGTGGACAACCGCTTCGGACAAAGTGGTACTCCCGCTGAATTGATGACTGCATACGGTTTGGATGCGGCTCACATTGTAGCAGCAGCGAAGAAAGCAATTTCCCGTAAACGCTAATTCATGACCGACCGGGAATTTCTGGATTTATGGCAGGAGGAGGATCGAAGGAACTACGCCTTCAACCTCCTCCTGCGTCAATATACACAACAGCTGTATTGGCACATCCGCAAGATGGTTGGCGACCACGATGTGGCCAACGATCTGCTCCAGAATATCTGGGTGAAAGTGTGGAAAAATTTGGATGGTTTCCGGGGAGAGTCCAAACTGGTGACCTGGTTGTACACCATTGCTACCCACGAAACCCTTTCCTATTTGAGGAAGGAGCGTCTGCGTTCCTTGTTGAGGTTTGCAGCTCCGGAAGCGGCTTCGCATCTTGAGGCCTCCGAGGACCTGGATGGAGAACGTCTTAAAAGAAAGTTGCAGAAGGCGATTCTTACGCTGCCGCCCAAGCAGCGGACGGTCTTTGTCCTGCGGTATTTTGAAGAAATGAAGTACGAAGAAATCTCCGTCATTACGGGTACCAGCGAAGGAGCCTTGAAGGCATCTTATCATCATGCCTACAAGAAAATTGAGCAAATACTCAAGAGCATGGATTAACCTTCTGTGATTTTTTGCGTCAAATAGATATGGAAAAACAAAACCATCACATCAACTGGGGATTGGAAAATCCTGAACTCAAGCAACCTTATGGAAGCGTTCCGGACGGCTATTGGGCTTCGTTGGAGGCAGCTGTGCAGGATCGTATCCATTCGGAAGAGGCTCCGGCGGACGGACCTATGTCTTTGTGGGAACGCACCAAGTCGCATGTTTTTCTGGCACTTTCCTTCTGCATCATCATGGGATTTGGCTACGGAGTGATGTGGTTGACCGGAACCATGGACCAGCAGGACTCGGTTGCAGGCTCGGGTTCATGGGATCTTTCTGCACTGGTTGAGGAGGGATATATCCGCTCCACGGCAGGGGATCCGTATTTTAGTGAGTTGCTGGAGCGGGAAGGGGACCTCTTTGATGGTGAGGAGTTGCTCCTGAAATGTGTGGACTTCGATGAGGCCAATGAAATGATTTCGCAATTGAATCAAATGGAAATAATGGACTACCTCTATGAATAAAAAATTAATCGTACTGCTGACGGTTTTGTTGACCGCCATAACGGTACAAGCACAAGATCATAAGCACCGCGAGGAGCGCAAGGAACAGGTAAAGGCTGCCAAAATTGCCTTTTTTACCGAGGAAATGGGTCTTTCGGTCGAAGAGGCTCAGGTTTTCTGGCCCCTGTACAATACTATGTGGGATGAGTTGCAGGAGATTCATCGCAATACGCGCAAAGCCTTTCGGGCCATTGAGGCTCTGGAAGAGTTGGGCGATTACACGGCAGAAGAAATGAACCGTCGTCTGGATGCTTATTTGGGACATTTTGAGCAGGAAGCACAGGTCCATAAAGTCTATCGTCAACGTTTTCTGGAAGTCTTGCCGGTAGAGAAACTGGCCAAGATGTACGTAGCGGAAGAGCATTTCCGGGACGAGATGATCCGGATGTGGAAAGACAAAGAACAACGCAGGAGTCCCCGTTGATATGAACAAGATTGAAGCGACAGGCCTTGTCAAAAGTTTTGGGAACCTGACGGTTCTCAAAGGTGTGGATTTTTCTGCTCAGGAAGCAGAGGTTGTCGCCATCGTTGGGGCGAGTGGTGCCGGGAAATCTACCCTCTTGCAGATTCTGGGTTCGTTGTCTGAGCCGGACTCCGGAAAAGTACGGATTGATGGAAAAGATATTTTCTCCTTGTCATCCAATGAACTGTCTGATTTTAGAAACCGTCACATCGGTTTTGTTTTCCAGTTTCACCACTTATTGCCCGAGTTTACGGCCTTGGAGAATGTGATGATTCCTGGCATGATCGCCAAGACCCCGAATCAAACCTTGAAGGAACGGGCGCAGGAACTGCTCCGGGAGGTGGGTTTGGCTGACCGCATTCACCACAAACCTTCGGAATTGTCTGGTGGTGAGCAGCAGCGGGTTGCTATTGCCAGGGCCCTGATCAACCGTCCGAGCGTGTTGTTTGCTGACGAACCCTCCGGCAATCTGGATACCCGGACCAAAGCTGAAATCCATCAGTTGTTTTTTGATTTGCGGGACCGTTATCGCCAGACCATCATCCTGGTCACCCACGACCGGGAACTGGCGCAGATGTCAGACCGGATGTTGGAAATGCAGGATGGACAATTTATTTAGATTCAAGCAGTTTTCTGTGAAGCATGCATCCTCGGCCATGAAGGTCGGAACGGATGCTGTTTTGTTGGGTGTCTGGATGACGGTTGACGGGACCCATCGGATGGTGGATGTTGGGACGGGAACCGGTGTCATTGCTTTGTTGGCAGCGCAGCGCAGGCACACCCTGGCGGAGGATCTTCCTTTTCAAATCGAAGCGTTGGATGTTGAGCCTGCAGCCGCCTTGGAAGCGGAAGAGAATTTTCTGGCATCTCCTTGGGCATCCCATTTGCAGGCAGAACATGTTTCTTGGCAGGAATGGTCTGCCAATCCGTCGCGCAAGGATCAATTCGATCTGATTTTCTCCAATCCGCCCTATTTTGATCAGGCCTGGAAACCGGACCAGGAGGAGCGCCGGTTGGCCCGGCATTCCGATACCCTTCCTTTCTTGGATTTGCTGACCGGAGCGTTGGTCCTGCTCAAACCCGGTGGACGTCTGGCATTGATTCTTCCCCAACAAGAGGGTCTGCAAATGTTGGAGTTGGCCGAGCGGACGCTGTATCAGGTAAGATGGCGGATGGAAATTGTACGTAAGACGGCCGTCTATACCGTCCGTCGGAAACCGGCAAGGAGATTTCTGCTGGAATTTGTGAAATCCCAGCAACCGCTTCCGTTGCAGACGAATGAATTGACCATACACGATCAGAACGGAGATTTCTCAGCCGACTACCGTGCATTGACGGGTGATTTCTACCTGTTTTAATCGTAATCCTGTTTTTTCCTAATTTCGTTGTTATGAATATTAACCGTCTCCTCCTGATTGCGTCCTTTCCGCTCCTGTTGCTTCTAGTACTTTCATGCCAATCCGATGGAGCCCGGCAGGAGCTGTTGGCCGTGGAATCATACCTGAATTCGGACCCGGAGCGAGCCCTGGCTGTTCTGGACTCGATGGACCGGCAGGAGCTGACTACGCGAGAGGACCGTGCCCACTACGCCCTGCTCAAATCCGTGGCCCTGGATAAGAACTACATCGACCTGACTTCCGATTCGGTCATTGCCCCTGCCGTAGCCTATTACAGCAAGCACGGCACAGCAGACCAGAAGATGAAGGCATATTTTTATCAGGGTGTTGTTTATCAAAATGCCCAACAGGATGACCTGGCTGTTGCATCCTATCTTCACGCAACCTCTTTTATGGATCAAAGTCAAGATCATAGGATGAAAGGTGTTATCTACATGGCCTTACACAACATCTATGACAATCATTACTGCATAAATGAAGAAAAAAAGTACTTGGATCTTGGGTTACAGGAATTTATGTTGGCGAAAGATACTGTTCAGTATGCTATCGCATTGATTCAGCTGGCAAAACACTACCAAGGAAACAATGAGTGGGAAAAGGCGGACTCTCTGTATCGGGCTTTGTCTAGTGAAGTTACTGATAAGAACCTCGCTGAAGATTACATGGTCAACTATGCTGTCTATTGTTTGAATAAACCTGATATAGATGCATACAAAGCTATTGATTTATATGACTCACTAATTATCAAGTACAAATACCGCATTGATGCAGATGATGCGGGACGTTTGGCTTATGCTCATTATCATGTTGGAAATCATGACATTTCCAAACAGTTATTGTCTCTGTTTGACCCCAAGCAGCTGGATTATTGGATCTATCGAATCGCAATGGAGGAAAATAATCTGCAACAAGCCATTACCTATTTGCATGAAACCTCGCGTGCGCAAAACTCAATGTTTAAAAAGGTTTTGTCCGAATCAACCTTACAGTCCGTTGCCGAGTATTATGCATATCAAAGAGATATCCAAAAAGAGAGGACATCAAAACAACGTACGCTCTACTTGTTGCTACTGCTTTTGATAGTGGCTGCATGCCTATTGATCTACCGTATCATTATCAGCAGTAAACGAAAGCAACAAGAACGTTATGAAAATGTATTAAGTGCGATTCGATACACGAATGGTTGTCTGGAAGCCACACACAATAGCCTTCAGAGAAAATTCATTGCCTTGTACCAAGATAAATTTGCATTCATAAATGATCTGTACAAGGTGCATCTTCTGCAGAACAAAAATCAAAGGCTTCATCAAGACTTGTTGGTACAAAAAGTAACGCAAATATTGTCTTTTGTCAAGGATGACCTCCAACTTGAAAAAATCATCAACAATGATCTGGACAATCTCATAGAAGAATTAAAGACAGAGATTTCATTGAGCAAAGAAGACGTCTTGCTAATATGTTTCTTCATCATCAAACTTGATTCCAAGATCATCAGTTCAATTACCAATATGAGTACATCAAACATCTATACAAGAAAATCCAGAATCATAAAAAAGATTCAAACGCTGGATTCCCCCAATAAGGAAAAATACATGCAATATTTGCAGTAAAACATCGCATAAACACACAAAAGTGGAGGTTTGTAAGATTAATTTACAAGTCTCCACTTCTGTTTTATGCTATCACAATGATTAACAACTTATTACAGAGAGGTCAAAATAGGGATTTGTAAGACTGAATTTCATTAGGCATGAGAAATAAAAGTAAGGAATGAGTAACTTACAGGTGAAAATTTAAATAAAAATTATGAAAAAGTTAAGTTACATTTTAGTTCTCCTTACTTGGTTATTTTTTGCCGATTATGCAATCTCAGCATCTGTGTTTGCGGGAGAAAATGGAGGAGTAATTTACATTCCTATTGAGGAAGAGGAAGACAAGAGTAATAAACGGAATAATCGGACAGTGGGAGTACCAATTCAGTGCTGGTATGATGCTGAAGAATGCGCTGTATTTGTAGAATCACTCATCGGTATTCTGGATATTTCCATTCAGAATCATTCATTAACATCGTGTACTCATCAGCAAATGGAAAGTGATGATATCTCTGAACTAGAAATCCCTATCTCCGGTTCTCCCGGCTATTACACCATCACCATCTATACAGAAGATGACCGGGTATTCTGGGGAGAATTTTGGATAAGCTTATAACTGATTAACAATATATAACACATTCTTTTATTATGAAACATATAATTGTATTTATTGCACTCTCCTGCTTGTTTCTATTTTCATGTACTCGCAATGAGTTGCACAAAAGCATTGATGACCAAAGGAATGATCCAGATTCCGAAGAACTCACTCTTTTTATGACAACTGAACAGGTCTTTACTTCCGTTGAAATGAAAGAGACCTTTAATTCAAGCAAACATTCTATTTTCTCCTCTTCAGCCCTAATTCGTACAACAGGAAACACCTATCGCGAATTTACGGTATCAGGGGCGAACCACCTTGAAATGAAGAATCATGCCGGTATAAAGGTTTGTATAGAAGACGAAATAGATCGATTCATGTCGGCACAAATTGTTATTGGCCCCGTATTTCCGATTTTGTAATTCATTTTGCATTTAGTAACTTTACATCTTAGATATACAATTATCCATTTTTATATCAATATAGTACATTCATATGAAGAAAAGATTTACCAACCTATTCCTACTTTTACTGATCTCTGCTTTGTTGTTGCCGGTTGCGTGCTGTGAAAAGGAAACTCCGCCGGAACCCCCTATTCCTGAAGAAGATTTGTCGCAATTGACCTTAAGTGGAGAACAACAGACAGCCGATAACACTTCTGTCTGGATGTTATTCAAAGGAGGGGCTACGACAAAATCTGTAGAGTATGTGTTCGTTCCCTTTCTGGAAACGATGCAGGAAGGTTTTGTTTTTGATATGGACAGCTATGACTCCGCCAAAGTTATACCTATTAGCGATTTGACCGTACAACTGAAATGCTCTAATCTTGGCACCTATATGTTATATGCTCGTCCTGTTTCAGAACATGGAAGAAAGGGAGAATCAATAGCCATACCGGTAATTTGTGGATATGGAGGAATCGAAATTCTCTCGATCGACTGCGTCTACATGGAATATCGTGTGCGAATATTTAACCAATCAAAATGTGATCAAGTAGTTACTGGGGCTATTTTCGATGAGGATCGATCTCCGGTAATTGAGGAGTATCGGCTTATGGATGAATTCCGTGATGGAACGCCTCTTCGAGATGGAGAAACAGGAAAGCAACTTTTGAAGAAACTAAAAAGTCAAAGCAACTACGTTGTGGGCGTTGCGATGCTGAAAGAAAAGAAGGTTCAGGATTGGCATTCTTTTGAAATAGAAACCCCTCCCTATGATGGAAGAAAAGAAAGTCCGATGGCATTATCTTTCAAGATTGACTCGGTCACCGAATCGGAGTATACATTTACCATGGATTGGGGTGAAAATACAGAAATAGTGATGGGAAGTGTCGCATCATTTGAACCCGGGGTAGAACCCACAATGGAAGATATTAACAATTTCATTGAGACGCATTATTTACAACCCTATTCTGGATTAGGCTACCTCTACCTGGAAGAAGGATCGCATACCCAAAGGAGAAACTTTCATGCAGATGGTTCCTATGACATCTATGTTGTACTTATTCCCATGAATGAAAATGGTCTGGCAGGGCTTGGTGTACCAGCTTATCAGTACTTGTGTACTATTAAAAACGATGCGTTATAATTTATATTAATAGAATAGCTTATGAGAGGATTAAAAACATTATTGGTTGTATTTTTCCTTAGGGATAACATCTACCGCTTTTGCACAAGTTGAGATTGTTCCCAAATTGACATATCGGCCGTTCTTCGGTATGATCGATGGAATGACGTCGGATTTATTCTCATCCTATGGCAGAAGGAACCTATACTGAGGATGTAAGGTTTGAGAAAGGCTGGAACCGCTATTTCATCTTTGTGCCGATGAATGCAAATGGATTTGTTGGTCGAGGCCAGTTTGTATACTACGTCTTAACCCATCCTGATCAATAGTCTATTTATGCTAAAAAATGACGTCTCTAATGCAACGAATTGCCAAGAAAATGTATCTATATAGATAAACTATAAAATTATTCGCCTATGAAAGCTTTACTCAGAACGTTTATCGTAAGCCTCTTGTTGGTTGTTGGTTCTACCACCCAAGGATGGGCTCAGTTTCGGACTACCTATCCGGTATCGGATCCTGCTTATACGGCTCGTTCACTAGAACTCCCGGCGATGACTCCCTCGCAGCAGACACTTCCGTATGCCGGGAATCATCTGATGGATGCCGGCAAGGCAATGACATTTGTGGGGGCAGCTTCTTTATTCAGTATGTCGTGGTTGTGGTCTACCCTGGCTACTGATGAGTACTTAGGGATATATTTTGGAGATTTTGATCTAAGCTCCATGGAAACTATTGATGCATATGCTGGTGGTGTGGCCATTGCAAGCGGTATCGCACTGTTGACGGGTATTCCGATGTGGATTATTGGTAGGTCCCGTCAGAGCGAGCCTGACGGGTATCAGTATTTGGGTACGCCGAAAGGCTTTGGAATGCGCGTAGATGTGACGGGCTCCCTGGCACCCGTAATGGGGGTTGATTTTGTAGCCGGCTACCATTATAATCCGCATTTCTTTTTAGGGCTGGGAGTCGGTCAACGCTTTTTGAACGGCTACATTGTTCCTGTCTATGCAGATTTTCGGATGACGCTTGTGGACAAGCGGGTTTCTCCATATGTTGGAGTTGACCTTGGGGGAGCCTACTACAAGAATATGGATCAGATTGATCCCTTCTTCGGACTAAATGCGGGAGTCCGTATTCGCAACAAGGAGAAAGATCAGAGTCGTGGAGACTGGTGGATTGCTGCTGTTTATGAATTCTCCGATGTCTATGGTCGTAATGCAGGACTGCGGGTAGGGTACTCGTTTTAGGGAATCCCGATTCTAGTTATTTTCTTCCAGGCTGCGGGTCAGCAACAGGAAATCTTCAACGGACAGCTGTTCCGGACGAAGGCGCATCATCTGCTGGATATTTTCTGGCAGATGATCTGTTTTATAGCCCTTTTCTTCCAGCAAGGGACTCAACGAGTTGCTGAGGACCTTGCGCCGTTGGTTGAAAGCGGCTTTGACAATTGCTTTGAACAGATTCGCATCACAACCCAGGTCCGTGCGTCCGTTGCGGCGCAAGCGGATGACGGCTGATTTTACTTTCGGCGGCGGTGCAAATACGTGTTCATCTACGGTAAAGAGGTATTCAATTTCGTACCAGGCCTGGAGCAGGACGGACAGGATTCCGTAAGACTTTTTGCCAGGACCGGAAGCCAGGCGTTCCCCCACTTCTTTTTGCACCATGCCTACGACTTGGGGAATCTGGTCTTTGTGGTCCAGGACCTTGAAGAAGATTTGGGAGGAGATGTTGTAAGGGAAATTTCCGATGATCCAGAAAGGGGAGTCACCAAATATCTTGGAAAAATCCAGGTACAGGAAGTCTTCCCGGTACAGCAGCGGTCGGATCTCGGGGTAGGTGTGGTTGAGGTAGATGGCGGACTCACTGTCCAATTCCACAAAGCGGGGTCGGATATCGGTGCGTTTGAGCAGGTATTTGGTCAGTACGCCCATTCCAGGTCCGACTTCCAGCACAAACGGCGGTTCTGCGTCGTCCACAGATGACGGTGTTTCCGAATTGTTTTGTGGCTGTTGCAGGCTGTCCACAATTCGCCAAGCAACGTCTTCATCCCGAAGAAAGTGTTGTCCCAGGTTTTTTTTGGCTCTTACGCGCATCTTCTCTATTTTTTCGCGAAGATAGCAAAAAAAGAATCGAAAAATCATTAATTTCGCAGGTTCATAACAACGAATAAATTAAAAATATCAGATATGTACAGAACACATACTTGCGGAGAATTGCGTTTGGCCGATGCCGGTCGTGAAGTAACGCTGGCCGGATGGGTACAACGTACCCGTAAAATGGGGGGTATGACCTTCATTGATTTGAGAGACCGTTATGGAATCACCCAGTTGGTGGTGGATGAATCGGCTTCCCCTGCCTTGAACGAAGAAGCGGGCAAATTGGGTCGTGAATACGTCGTTCAAGTAAAAGGTCAAGTGGCAGAACGTTCCAGCAAGAACAACCGCATACCGACCGGAGAAATCGAAGTGCAATTGCACAGCATCCAAGTGCTGAATGCCTCGGTAGTACCTCCGTTCACCATTGAAGACGACTCCGATGGTGGTGAAGAAATCCGTTCCCGTTTCCGTTATTTGGACTTGCGCCGCAATCCCTTGAAAAAGGCATTGGAACTGCGTCACAAGATGGCACACGAAGTGAGAAATTACTTGGATGCCCAACACTTCATGGAAATTGAAACACCTTACCTGATTAAATCCACTCCCGAAGGAGCCCGCGACTTTGTGGTTCCTTCCCGAATGAACCCGGGTCAGTTCTATGCGTTGCCGCAAAGCCCCCAAACTTTCAAACAATTGTTGATGGTGGCAGGTTACGACCGTTATTTCCAAATCGTACGTTGCTTCCGTGACGAAGATTTGCGTGCAGACCGCCAACCCGAGTTTACCCAAATCGACTGCGAAATGTCTTTCGTAGAACGCGAAGACATCCTCAATACTTTCGAAGGAATGTGCAAGGCCTTGTTCAAGAATGTACTGGGCCGCGAATTGGAAGGACAATTCCCGCGCATTTCCTACGCCGATGCGATGAACTACTACGGTTCCGACAAACCGGATATCCGTTTTGGTATGAAAATCGGTGAATTGACCGACATGGTGAAAGGTCATGGTTTCGGTGTGTTTGACGATGCACCGTACATCGGTGGTATTTGTGTATCCGGCGCTGCCGAATACACCCGCAAACAAGTGGATGAACTGACCGAGTGGGTAAAACGTCCTCAAGTGGGAGCCAAAGGCATGGTTTACGTGCGTTGCAATGCGGACGGCAGCTTCAAATCTTCGGTGGATAAATTCTACGGTCCGGAACAGTTGGCGGCCATTGCCACTGCGATGCAAGCTCAGCCGGGTGACTTGATCCTCATCCTATGCGGTGCCCGCAAGAAGACCCAGGAAGCTTTGGGTACGTTGCGTATCGAAATGGGTAACCGTTTGGGCCTCCGCAATCCGGAAGAATACGCTCCCCTGTGGGTATGCGACTTTCCGTTGTTGGAATGGGACGATGAAACTCAACGTTTCTATGCGATGCACCACCCGTTCACGGCTCCGAAACCGGAAGACATGGACAAATTCTTCAGTGACAAGAAAGAAGATCTGGAACAAGTTTGTGCCAATGCCTATGACTTTGTGTTGAATGGAACGGAAGTCGGTGGCGGTTCCATCCGGATTCACGATGCACAAGTACAAAAACGCATGTTCGAAGTGTTGGGCTTCTCGGAAGCGGATGCCGAAGAACGTTTCGGATTCATCATCAACGCCTTCCGTTATGGAGCACCTCCGCACGGGGGTATTGCCTTCGGTTTCGACCGTTTCTGTGCGTTGTTCGGCGGACAGGAAACCATTCGGGATTACATTGCCTTCCCGAAAAACAACCAAGGTCGCGATGTGATGTTGGATGCACCTGCAGGCATTGACCAAGTACAGATGGACGAACTCTTCCTGGAAAGCAAAGCGCCTGTGGTAGAACAATAATTCAACGATTCAACAGAAACCAATATGGAACAAAAGATACAAGCAGAAATCAAGGCAGCAATGCTGGCCAAAAATTCGGTTCGTTTGGCTGCCTTGCGCGGTGTGAAAGCCGCCATTTTGTTGGCAAAAACGGCCGAAGGCGCTTCCGGTGAACTTTCGGATGGAGACATTTTGAAGATCATCCAAAAGTTGGTGAAACAACGCAAGGAAAGTGCTGCTATTTATACCGAACAAAACCGTCCCGACTTGGCTGAAGCCGAATTGGCCGAAGTTCAAGAATTGGAAGGTTTCCTGCCGAAAGCCTTGACCGAGGAGGAAATCGAAGCCAAGGTACGCGAAGTCATTGCACAAGTGGGTGCCTCATCCATGGCCGATATGGGCAAGGTAATGGGGGTTGCCACCAAGCAATTGGCAGGTCAGGCAGATGGCCGTGCAATCTCGGCTGCCGTGAAGAAGTGTTTGTCATAAACATTTCTTTTTTCGGAAATTTTGATTATTTTTGTCCGAATATTTACGAAAATTTCTTCAGGGCAGGGTGAAATTCCCTACCGGCGGTGATAGTCCGCGACTCCCTCTGGGGACTGAATCGGTGGAATTCCGATACCGACGGTCAGAGTCCGGATGGAAGAAGAAAGGTTCGCGGGCCCTGGTCCGCGGTAAACTGTGTTATAGAGCCCTGATGAATTTTCATCGGGGTTTTTTATTGAACGAAGTAGCACCAAGGAGATGACAAAACAAGATCGGGAATACATGATGCGCGCCATGGCTCTGGCCGCACGCGGAAGCGGATGGGTCAACCCCAATCCGATGGTGGGTGCGGTGATTGTCCGGGATGGACGCATTCTGGGCGAGGGATGGCACAAGCGTTACGGGGATTGGCACGCAGAACGCAATGCCTTGCTGGCTTGTACGGAAGATCCGGCTGGGGCAACGATGTACGTGACCCTGGAACCTTGTTGTCATACGGGCAAGACGCCTCCGTGTACCGATGCAATCCTGGAAAGTGGCATCGCCCGCGTCGTGGTGGGGTTGAGGGATCCGAATCCGAAGGTGGCCGGCAAGGGGATCCGGATTCTGGAAGAAGCCGGTGTGACCGTTGAGATGGCGGGCATGGAGGATCTGCTGGAAGAGCAGAACCGCGTGTTCCTGCATTACATCACCACCGGTTTGCCTTGGGTGGTCTTCAAGACAGCCACCACGTTGGATGGAAAGATTGCAACCGTTACCGGGAATTCACGGTGGATTACCGGGGAGTCAGCCCGGGAGGAAGTGCATCGGATGCGGGCCACCTATCCCGCGATTCTGGTGGGCATAGGAACCGTCTTGGCGGATGATCCGATGCTGGACTGTCGTCTGGAAGGAGCTGTCCGGCAGCCTGTCCGGTTGGTGGCGGATTCCATGGCGCGCATTCCGTTGGAAAGCCGCTTGGTGCAGACCGCCACACAATTTCGGACCGTTGTGATTCACGGGACTGCCGCACCGCAGGACCGTCTGGAAGCCTTGCGTGAACGAGGGGTGGAGACCTGGGGACTATCGACCGAACGTGTGGAAGCTTTGGCCTTGGCGCAAAAGGTGGCCGCAGCCGGCTTGGATGCCATTTTGTTGGAAGGCGGTGGAACTTTGGCCGCGTCTTTCCTGCAGGCCGACCTGGTGCGGGAATATTGTTTGTTTCTTGCTCCCAAAGTGGTGGGAGGCAAGGAGGCACCGACCTCGGTGGAAGGGTTGGGTTTGGCCCGTATGGCCGATGCCTGGCAGTTGGAACAAATTACGGTGGATCGTTTCGGAGAGGATCTTTGTATCCGCGGACGATTGCCGATGAAGAAATAGAATAGACGATGTTTACAGGAATTGTAGAGGAAATAGGAACCATTCGGAGCATTCAGCCCGGCAGCAAAAGCGTGCGCATTGCGATTGCGGCCGATGTGGTGCTGGAGGGGACGAAACTTGGGGATAGCATTGCCACCAACGGGGTTTGTTTGACCGTAACCCAGTTGGATGCCCGTTGTTTTTGGGCGGATGTCATGCCGGAGACACTCAAACGGAGCAGCTTGGGTTCGCTTCGGACGGGAAGCCCCGTCAATTTGGAACGGGCCCTGCGGTGGGACGGGCGTCTGGGGGGGCATCTGGTCTCCGGCCATATTGACGGGACCGGTCGTCTGGTGGCCATGGATCGGGACGACAATGCTGTTTGGTACACGATTTCGGCGGATGAGGCCCTGCTGCGTAACGTGGTTGAGAAAGGTTCCATCACGCTGGATGGGGTCAGTTTGACCGTGGCCGAGGTTGGTTGTTCCCACTTCCGCGTTTCTTTGATTCCGCACACTCGCCAGATCACGGCGCTGGGCAGCAAACGGATCGGTGATTGCTTGAACATCGAGGTGGATATCATCGCCAAATACGTAGAGAAATTGTTCGGCCCCCGGACCGGAACTTCCGGACTTTCATTGGAATATTTACAAGCCAACGGTTTTTGACCGGGCAATAAACAATAGAAATCAAGACTATGCAAGAATTTAAATTCAATACCATTGAGGAAGCGATCGAGGATTTGCGAGCTGGCAAGATGATTGTCGCAGTAGACGATCCGGATCGGGAAAACGAGGGGGACCTGATCTGCGCAGCAGAATTTGCGACCCTGGAAAATGTAAACTTCATGGCTTCGCAGGCCAAAGGTTTGATCTGTATGCCGATGAGCCGTGAATTGACCCGTCAGTTGGGTTTGGAACAAATGGTGAGTCACAACACCGACAATCATGCGACGGCATTTACGGTGTCCATTGACCATGTTTCAACTACGACGGGTATTTCGGCCCTGGAACGGTCGGTGACGGCGATGAAGGCCGTTGAGGAAGGAGCCCGTCCCGAGGATTTCCGTCGTCCGGGTCACATGTTCCCTCTGGAGGCCAAGCCGGCAGGTGTGTTGGAGCGGATGGGCCATACCGAGGCTACGGTGGACCTGATGCGCATTGCCGGTCTGAAAGAATGTGGTCTTTGTTGTGAAATCATGCGGGAAGACGGAACCATGATGCGCACCGCCGAATTGCAGGAATTTGCGAAAAAATACGGGCTGAAGATGATTACCGTAGCGGACCTGATTCTGTACCGCAGAAAGACGGAAATGTTGGTGGAACGCGTGACCGAATCGGAACTTCCGACCAAATACGGATACTTCAAGGCTTACGGTTACGTGAACAAAATCAACGGAGAGCACCATGTTGCCCTGGTAAAAGGGGATGTCGCGAACGGAGAACCGGTGTTGTGCCGTGTTCACTCGGAATGTCTGACCGGTGATGCGTTTGGATCCTTGCGGTGCGACTGCGGTGAACAGTTGGCAGAAGCCTTGCGCCGCATCGAAAAGGCTGGTCGAGGTGTCTTGCTGTACATGCGTCAGGAAGGTCGGGGCATCGGTCTGATCAACAAACTGCGTGCCTACAAACTTCAGGATCAGGGTATGGACACCGTGGAAGCCAACCTGGCCCTGGGCTTCAAATCCGATTTGCGCGAATACGGTACAGGCGCAGAGATTTTGGCGGACCTGGGGGTGAAGAAGATGATTTTGATGACTAATAACCCTTTGAAGATCAAAGGACTGGATGGGTTTGGACTGGAGGTTGTGGACCGTCAGCCGATTGAGATGACCTGCAACGAGAAGAATGAATTCTATATGTACACCAAGTACAAGAAGATGGGGCACATTCTGCACGTACGCAACGATTGGAAAAAGGAAGAAAAGTAAAACATTAAACAAGAAATAACATGAACGTATTGGAAGGCAACTTGATTGCAACAAACCAACGGATTGGCATTGTTGCAGCCCGTTTTAATGAATTTATCACCTCCAAACTCCTGGGAGGTGCTGTGGATGCATTTGTGCGTCACGGTGGTGATGAAGAGGATCTGGATGTGGCTTGGGTCCCCGGAGCATTTGAAATCCCGTTGGTCGCCAAGAAGATGGTCCAAAGTGGAAAATACGATGCGGTGATTTGTTTGGGAGCCGTGATTCGTGGAGCAACTCCCCATTTTGATATGGTGGCGAATGAAGCGACCAAGGGCGTGGCACATGTCGGTCTGGAGTGTGAAATTCCGGTGGTCTTTGGTATTCTTACCACAGACAGCATCGAGCAGGCGGTAGAGCGTGCGGGAACCAAGGCTGGAAACAAAGGCTTTGAAGCCATGACTACAGCCATCGAAATGGTGAACTTGTTGGAAGATATTCAAGACGTAGCGGCCGATGAATAACCGTCTGGATTATGGCAAGGTCATTGAGCAGATCTATCGTGATCTGAACAAATGGGAACGCACCGGGAAGGTGGCGGACTACATTCCGGTTTTGGCGGAAGTGGATCCGAACCATTATGGCATTTCTGTGCAGACCCTGGCCGGTGAAAGTTTTCACATCGGCGACACCCTGACCCCATTCTCAATCCAAAGTATTTCCAAGGTCTTTACATTGGCCATGGTCTTCCATCACCTGGGAGAGGATTTGTGGAAGAGTGTGGGACGTGAGCCTTCCGGGACTCCATTCAATTCCTTGATCCAGTTGGAGTCCGAACAAGGAATTCCCCGCAATCCGATGATCAATGCTGGGGCCTTGGTGGTTACAGACCGGTTGTTGAATTATTTCAAGAATCCGAAAGAAGAACTGCTGTCGTTTGTCCGCTGTATCAGCAACAACCAGGCACTGAGCTACGACAGTCGTGTGGCAGATTCGGAGTTGGCCAATTCCGACCGCAACCGTGCCTTGGCGCATTTCATGAAGAGCTACGGCAATATTCATAACGGGGTGGATGCGCTGATGGATGCTTACTGCCACCAATGCAGTTTGAAGATGAATACCCGGGATCTGGCCCGTTCGTTCCAATTCCTGGTGAATCACGGGACCAATCCCTGGACGGGCAACGAACTGCTGACCCTGAGTCAGGCAAAACGTCTGGGAGCTGTCCTGATGACCTGTGGTTTCTACGATGAGTCCGGGGACTTCGCTTTCCGTGTGGGTATGCCTGGAAAGAGTGGGGTTGGGGGCGGTGTTGTCGCTTATATCCCGAACGTGCTGTCCATTGCGGTCTGGAGTCCAGCGTTGAATCAGCATGGGAACTCGACCTTGGGTATCGAAACCCTGGAGCGTTTTACAACGATGATTGGGAACTCAGTTTTCTAGAGCGGTACAGTACCATCAACCGGCTCATGGGATAGGTGTCCAACTGATCCTGTGAGACAAGGGTAAAAGGAGATCCCTCGGCGGCATTTTGCCAAGCCGGGGGAATTTTGTTCAACTCCCACTCGAAAAAGACGGCGTGAATGCATTGGTGGGAGAGCTGGTGTTTGGGCATGATTGTTTTTCCCAGGCGGAGCGAAATCCGGCTTCCGTCCAGCCAGGCTTTGACTTGCGGGTGTTCCAGCAATTGTTCCTCGGTCAGGGCTGATTCGGACTCAATCAGGGGATATTCGTAGAGATGGCGCCAGATATCGTCCTGCATCCGTTTATGCAAGATGGTTTTATCTTCGAGGTACAGGTGCAGGTAATGGAAGTAGCGGTGTTTGAGGGTGGTTTTTTTGGTCTTGACGGGAAGAAGGGCTACCTGATCACTTTTGTATGCCTGGCAGACGGTTGCAAAGGGACAAGGGGTGGCCGGTTGGGAACAAAGGGGATTTTGGGGCGTACAGGCGGTCGCGCCAAAGTCCATGATGGCCTGGTTGTGATCTCCCGGCCGTTCTTGGGAAATCAGTTCGTTGGCCAGCTGGCTGAATTCTTTTTTTGCGATTGTGCTGTCGATGGGGGTGTCGATGCCAAAGATGCGGCTCAGTACACGGTAGACGTTGCCGTCAACGACGGCTGTGGGTTGGTTGTAGGCAAAGGAACAGATGGCAGCGGCGGTGTAATCCCCGATACCCGGCAGTTTCCGGATGTCCTCCAAACGGGTAGGAAAACTGCCTTGGAATTCCTCCATGATTCGTCGTGCTGCTGCGTGGAGGTTGCGGGCCCGGCTGTAGTAGCCCAGACCTTGCCAAAGTCGTAGCACTTCCTCTTCGGAGGCGTTTGCCAATGTTTCAATATCCGGGAACCGTTCGATGAAACGCAAGAAATACACCCAACCCTGCGCGACGCGGGTTTGCTGAAGGATGATTTCAGAAATCCAGATCCGGTACGGGTCCTGGGTGTCACGCCAGGGGAGTGATCGCTTGTGGATGTCGTACCAGGTCAGCAGGGTCGGGGCAAATCGTTGCTTCATCAGGCTTTTTGTGCCAAGGTTTCTGCGATTTCCAGGAAGGCTTCCCCTTGAGGATTTTGTTGCAGAGCGGCCGGAGTACCGGCGTCACCGCCTTCGCGGATGCCCATGTAAATCGGAATTTGTCCGATCAGATCGATGGCATAGCGTTCTGCCATGGCTTTGCCTCCGTCTTTGCCAAAGATGTAGTAACGGTGATCGGGGAGTTCTTCCGGGGTAAACCAGGCCATGTTTTCGACCAGACCATAGATCGGGGTATTGACTTTGGGATTGCGGAAGAGGTTGATGCCCTTTTCTACGTCGGCCAATGCCACGTCCTGCGGTGTGGTGACGATGACAGCTCCGCTCAACGGAATGTCGTGAACCAGGGTGATGTGGATGTCTCCGGTTCCGGGAGGCAGGTCAATCAGCAAAAAGTCGAGTTCTCCCCAGTTTGATTGCAGGATGAGTTGTTTCAATGCATTGCAGGCCATGGGACCTCTCCAGATCAGACTTTGTTCCGGAGCTACGAAGTAACCGATGGACATCCATTTGATGCCGTACACTTCCAGGGGAACAAAACATTCTTTTCCATCCACCAGGGTTGCATCGGGTTGCTGGCCCTCGGTGCCGGTCATTTTGGGTATGGACGGACCGTACACATCGGCATCCACTACGCCGACTTTGTAGCCCAGACGCGACAGGGCTACAGCCAGATTGACGGTGACGGTGGACTTGCCGACGCCCCCTTTGCCGGAGGCGACTGCCACAATTTTTCCAATGTTTTTGATTTGGCTGTCATCCAGCGAATTGATGTTGCGTATTTCCCGTTTCTTTTCCCGAACCACCTCAACGATGGAGATGCGGGTTTGGGGGAAAGCTGCTTTCAGTTTCTCGGAACAAGCGGCTTTCAGGGAGCTTGCCAAGGGATCCCGGGTCGGGAAAACCAGGCGGAAACGGATCTGGTAAGGCTGGTTGTCCGCATTGGTTTCAATCTTGATGTCTTCTATGTAGCCCAAAGAGAGCAGGTCGCCCTCTTTGGCGGGGTGTTCGATTGTGCGAAGGATTGCTTCGACTTGGTTGATCAATGCTTGCATAATTTATTCGGTAATGAAGTCCATTTCATTGAGCAAGTAGCCGGCACCGCCGAATTTGTCAATGATGAAAAGTACGTAACGGATGTCCACGTTGATGGTCCGTTGAAGGTTCGGTTCAAAAATGATATCACCGCTCATGGCTTCCCAGTTGCCATCAAAAGCCAGTCCCAACAATTCGCCGTTTGCGTTGAGGATCGGACTGCCGGAGTTACCCCCTGTAATGTCGTTGGTGGACAGGAAGGCTACGGGCAATTCTCCGTTGGGCAAGGCATAGGGGCCAAAATCCCGGTTGAGGATCAGTTCTTTGAGTCGGGCCGGTACTTCAAACTCCCAGTTGTTCGGGTCTTCTTTTTCCAAAATGCCTCGGGAGGTGGTGTAGTAGTCATAATACACCGCATCGCGCGGGGAGTAGGGTTGTACGGTACCGTAGGTGAGACGCATGGTAAAGTTGGCATCCGGATAGATCGGCTGGTCTTTGCGCATTTCCAGGGTACCGGCAATGTACTCTTTCTTGCCTTGGGCCAGCAGTTTCATGGGTTCGCGGTAGGCGTCAGACAACGGGAGATACACGGTTCTGTGGTCTTGAGCCATTTGCACTGCGATGTCTTCTTTCAGGAGGTTTTCTCCTTGCTCCATGGAACGTTGTACCAGTTCTTCGGTACGTTCCTGGCTTGCGAAGGGAGATTGTGCAAAGACCTGGTCCAAGAATGCAGCCGTGTTGTTTTGGGAATCGTCCGACAGGTTTTGGAAGTAGGCGGGATGGAAGTCGGCCGGTACGACACTCCGGTACAATTCAATCAAAGCCTGACTGACTTTTCGGTCGGTAGGAGCACTGTAGTCCGTGTAGAAATTGTCCAACGAACGGAGGATGCGGTGGCGGATCTGTTCCTTCTTGGCCGGATCGTTTTCTTTCAGGTATGCGTCCATCATCCCCGAAACTTGAGCTGCGATGCTGCTGATTTCAATCTTGTTCAAGGTTTCCGACAGGTAGAGGTAGGGAACGATGACTTTGTTTTGAGCTGCCAGTGCCGTTTGGATTTTGTCCAGGGCTTGGCCGTATTTTTCTATGCGTTTTGCATTGGCGTTCACCCATTGGGTAAATTCTGCCTCTTCCTGTGCCCTGCGATTTTCCACGTCCAGTTTGGCAAAGGTTTCGTTCATACCGATCCATTTCTTCCAGCCGTTGGAGGATCCGGAGTATTTGGAGGCATATTGGATCATGATTTTGGGGTCAGCTTCCATGTCGGCCATCATGACTTCCTGGCGGACACCCCGGGCGTGGATGCGGATGGCGTTGCTGAAGTCACGGGTTTGTGCCAGTTCAAAACTGGTCATGAAACGGTTGGTGGAACCCGGATTTCCCATGATGAACGTAGGATCACCTTGTTCGTAGCCTTTCAGGGAGATTTTCAAGTGTTTTTTCGGGTGGTAGGGTACGTTTTCCGGGGAGTAGTCGGCCGGTTTGTTGTCCGGACCGGCATAAACGCGGAAAACGGAAAAGTCTCCGGTGTGTCGGGGCCACATCCAGTTGTCGGTGTCCGCACCAAACTTCCCGATAGAGGACTGGGGAGCACCCACAAAGCGGATGTCCTTAAAGGTTTGGTAGACGATCAGGTAATATTGGTTACCACCGTAAAAGGAGGTTACCTGGGCTGTCAGGTGAGGGTTCCCCTCCAGTGTCCGGGTAATGAGTTCTTTCCGGAAGGCGGTAAACAGGGAGTCCCGTTCTGCTTGGTCAGTCGCTTTGCGGAGTGCTTTTTCAACTTGTTTGGTCACATCGGTCATGCTTTCCAGGAAAGTGACCGTCAGGCCTTTTGCCGGCAGCTCCTCGTTGCGGTTCATGGCCCAATAGCCGTCCCGGAGGTAGTTGTGTTCTACGGAGCTCAATTCCCGGATGTTGTCATAGCCGCAGTGGTGGTTGGTGAAAAGCAGACCGTCTTCGGATACAATCTCTCCGGTGCAACCACGGCCAAAAATGACAATGGCATCTTTGAGGGAGGGCTGGTTGAGGTTGTAAATCTGTTCGGGGGTGATGGTAAATCCCATTTCAGCCATGGTTTTTCCATTCATTTTTTTCAACAAGGGAAGCATCCACATCCCTTCGTCTGCCCGAACCGGAGCGATCAGCAAGGTTAGGGTTGCCAGAAACAAGTAGGCTCTTTTTTTCATAAATACGGGTTATTTGTATTAAATTTGTCTCAACAGAGTATCCTGCAAATATAGTCAAAAGATGAAGATATTGGTTGTTTCGGACAAATTCAAAGGTACGATGACCTCCCGTCAGGCCGGGGAATGCATCGCCAGGGGACTGTACCAGGCAGCAAAGCCGTGGCAGATTCCGTTGCAGGTAGAAGTGGTTCCTGTCGCCGACGGAGGCGATGGCATGTTGGATGCCATTGCTGCACAAGTTCCGGTGAAACGGCTTCAGACGGAATCCTACGACCCTCTCATGCGTCCGATGATGGCGGATTTTCTGTTGAGTACAGATGGGACTTGTGCTTACATCGAAATGGCCCGCACCAATGGCCTTTGGCTCTTGGATCCCGGTCAGCGAGATCCGCTGCGTACGACGACCTATGGCCTGGGTGAGCTGTTGCGGTATGTTGTGGTGAAACTTCGGGTCAGGCGTGTTGTCATTGGTTTGGGAGGCAGTGCGACCAACGATGGCGGAGTGGGTCTGTTGCAGGCGTTGGGTTACCGATTTGATGCAGACGGTTCCCTGGAGGAGGATGTGGCCGCTTTTCTGTCTTCGATTCGAAGCCTGGACGACCAGTATGTTTCCCGAATTTGTCCGGGTCTGGATGAGATCTCTCTGGAGATTGCTTGTGATGTGACCAATCCTTTGTTGGGCCCCTCAGGCGCGACAAGGGTGTTTGGAAAACAGAAGGGAGGTTCTCCGGTTGCTTTGGAACGCCTTGAAGCAGGAATGCAGCATTGGGCGGGCGTTGCAGCCGATTATCTGGGCTTTGATGGCTCCTGTGTACCGGGCGTCGGTGCTGCCGGGGGCGTCGGATTTGCCCTCTGCAGTTTCCTGCAAGGGAAGATGCGTCGGGGTTGGGAGTTTTTGGCAGAGTTTGCTGATTTGGAACAGAAAATTCAGCAGGTGGATTGGGTCATTACAGGGGAAGGTAGTTTTGACGCGCAGAGTCTGCAGGGAAAACTGCCTTACGGGATCGCGACCCTGTGTGCCAAGCATGGGAAGCCGTTGGATGTCTTCTGCGGGCGGACCTTGGTGGAGGAGTCCACTTACCGGGCTGTGGGAATACGGACTGTACACTCCCTGCGGGAAGTTGAGCGGCGGAGTGATGTCTGTCTGCGTTTTGGCGACCAGCTGTTGGAGTTTTTGGTGAGCAGAAAGTTCTCCGATCTATTCCGTTCGTACAACGATTCGAAAATCCCTTAAAACAGGACGGGGTCCGGTAGCAGCCGGAATGTTTTGCGGTGGTGGGGCGTAATGCCCAGTGCAGCGATAGCTGCCCGATGATCCTTGGTCGGATAGCCTTTGTTCACTTCCCACCGGTAACCGGGAAATTCTTTTGCCAACTCGACCATGCGTTCGTCCCGGTAGGTTTTCGCCAGGATGGAGGCCGCAGCGATGCTGGCGAACCGTGCGTCCCCGTGGACATAGCAGGTGTGGGGTACCGGCTCTCCGTTCCAATAGTAAGGTTTGAAACGGTTTCCGTCAATCAACAAGTGTTCCGGCCTGATTTTAAGCCCATCTACAGCGCGATGCATCCCGGTAATGGAGGCTTGCAGGATGTTGATTTGGTCAATTTCCTCGGGACTGACTTCGGCAACGCACCAGGCCAGGGCTTCCTGTTCAATGATGGGACGCAACAGGTCCCGTTTCTTTTCACTCAGTTGTTTTGAATCGTTCAGCCACGGATGATGAAAATCTTCGGGCAGGATGACAGCGGCTGCAAACACAGGTCCGGCCAGGCATCCACGGCCCGCTTCGTCGCAGCCGGCCTCACAACGGTTTTTCTCAGCGTAGGGTAGCATCTTGGAGTAAATTTGGGGCGAAGATAAAATTATTTTAACTTTGTTATTCCTAAAAACTTACTACTATGAAAACTTTCTTGCGTATTTTGGGCTATCTGGTGTATTTTCCCTTGATTGCTCTGTTCCTGTACGAATTGGTGGGCATCGTGGTCGATGCGTATGCCGTGCTTCCTGTTTACAAATGGTTCGGTATTGGAATGGCGGCTTATGTGGTCCTGGGAATTTTCTTTAAGAAGAACCGAAAATGGCTGCAGACATTCTCTCACGAGTTGACGCATACCTTGGTGGGCATGTTGTATTTGCGGAAGATCCACTCCTTTACCGCCGAACGGGGCGAGGGTGTGATGTCTTATACTCCTTCCCGGTTTAACATTGGGGCGGTGATGATTTCGCTCTCTCCGTACTTCTTGCCAATCTTCACGATCTTTCTGCTTTTGCTCCGTCATATGATTGCCGGTGAAAGCCAATATATTTTCGATATCCTTGTTGGTTTTACCTTTGCGTTTCACCTGGGTTGTTTCCTTGCGCAGACAGGTTCGTACCAGACCGATTTGCAGAAGCACGGCCTTTTCTTTTCGTATCTGGTAATTGAAACCTGGCTGGTATTGAACATTTCCCTGATTTTACTCAGTATTCAGACCAACCTCTTTCCTGCGATGGGATCATATTTTCCTGAGGCGTGGTCGGATCTGGTTGATGCCGCAACGTTTGTTTGGAATTATGCGTCAGAGTTGATTGCTTCCTGGCGGGCGTAGGGAACGGTATAGTCTGATAATTTCTTCCTTGTCGGACAAGGCTTTCTTTAGAAGTTCTATTTGTTCGGATTTTTCTTCGACTGTTTGACGAAGGCGTTGGATTTCAGCCTGCATCTGGGCTTGGCTGGGGTTTGGATTGTATCCCCAGAGCAATTCCTGTTCTGTGATACCCAGGGCCTCGGCTAATTGAGTGATGCGTTCGCTGATCAGATTGGTTTCCCCTTTCTCGATTTTGCGGTATGAGGTGAGAGAGATGTCCATCAGGTTGGCCACCTCTTCTTGCGACATACCTTTGTCTCTGCGCAATTTGTAGATGTTGTTTTTAATCGATTGGTTATCCATTGCGAGACAAAAGTACGCGTTATTACAACGCCAAGTAAACAACCATCTGTTTTCAAAATGGCAACTAAAAGTTTTTATAATTTCTCAAAATTCTTAAAACGTATAAATTTTAACAACCTGTTGCTTAGGTAGATAATTTGTTTTTTCTTTGTTGGGAATTCAAACTTTTGGTTGTTTATGAGACAGTTGATCCATGAGAAAACGGCCGGGATGCAATTGATGGCCTTTTGCGAAACGTGGCAACCTTTCCGAAACAGGGACTGGTCGGAGAAGAGTCTTGCAGAGGAGATGGGGTGGTCGGTTCCGTACTTGCATCGGGTGCTGCACGAGGAACTGGAAACAGATTTTACAATATTCCGGGCCACCTACCGTTTGGCCTTTGTTCAAAAAATGCGCAAAAATACGGCCGTAAAACGACTTTGTATTTCCAGAATGGCTGGCTTTAATTCTCTCAAAGAAGAGGAAATATCAAGAAAAATGCTTGTGTTTTTCAAGGGATTTTTTTAATTTTGTGGGCTACCCGTTTTTAACGGGTGAAAAACGTAATACTAATCATTAATAAGTATATCATCATGAAAACTTATCAGACCAGTCACATTCGGAACATTGTCCTTATGGGTAGTTCCAAATCCGGTAAAACTACCCTCGCAGAAACCATGCTTTATGAAGGAAAGGTAATCGATCGCCGTGGAACTGTCGAAGCAAAGACTACTGTAAGTGATAACTCCGAAGTTGAGCACATGTATCAACGCTCCATCTATTCTACTCCTCTTTATACTGAATTCATGGACCACAAACTGAACTTTGTGGATACTCCCGGTTCAGACGACTTCGTGGGCGGTATGATTTCAGCGTTCCGTGTTGCTTCAACTTGTGTGATGCTTGTGAATGCACAACAAGGTGTGGAAGTTGGTACTGAAATTTTTGGACGCCACGCAGCGGACTACAAACGTCCTATGATTTTTGGTGTGAACCAATTGGATGCTGAGAAAGCAAACTGGGAAAATACCATTGATACCTTGAGACAATCCTTCGGAAAACGCGTTGCATTGGTGCAATTCCCCGTGAATCCCGGTGTCGGTTTTGACTCTTTCGTGGACGTGTTGATGATGAAGATGTACAAATTCGTTGACGAAAACGGTACCCGTGAAGAATACGATATCCCTGCAGAATTGATGGATCAGGCTCTCGAACTGCAAGCTTCCTTGATGGAAGTGGCAGCAGAAAGCGAAGAGGCTTTGATGGAAAAATACTTTGACGTAGGTGAATTGACCCGCGAAGAAATGATCCGCGGTTTGTACTTGGGCTTCCAACAAGGTATCTTGAACCCGGTATTCTGCCTTTCAGCGAAGAAAGACATCGGAGTGAAACGTTTGATGGAATTTATCATCAACGTGGCTCCCGCTCCTTCTGCACGCGTGGAAGTGTTGCCTGATGAATCTACTTTGGAATGTAACGCAGACGGCCCGACAGTTATCTTCGTTTACAAAACTGCAGTAGAACAACACTTGGGAGAAGTTTCTTACTTCAAGGTGATGAGCGGTAAATTGACCGAAGGTCAGGACTTGATTAACCCGGAAACCGGAGCGAAAGAACGTATTTCTGCCATTTATGCGGTAGCGGGTAAGAAACGTGAAAAAGTCAGTGAAATGATGGCGGGTGACATCGGATGTACCGTGAAACTGAAAACCGTGAAGACCAACCAAACTCTTTGTGCTCCCGGTCACGAATATGTGCTCCAACCCATCGTATTCCCGCAAGCAAAATTCCGTACAGCCATCAAGGCCGTGAATGAAAAGGACGAAGAAAAATTGGGTGAAGCATTGAACAAATTCAGTGCAGAAGATCCGACCATCATCGTTCAATATGCAAAAGAATTGAAACAAACCATTTTGTGCGGACAAGGTGAACACCACATCAACATCCTTAAATGGCACTTGAATAACGTTCACAAGATTGACGTGGAATTGTTCGCTCCCCGTATTTCTTACCGTGAAACCATTACCAAAGTGGCTTGTGCAGATTACCGCCACAAGAAACAATCCGGTGGTGCCGGTCAATTCGGTGAGGTTCACTTGCTGATTGAACCGTTTGTGGAAGGTGCTCCTCAAAACAACCGTTTCAAAGTGGATGGCAAAGAAATGGTATTGAACATCAAAGGTAAAGAAGAATACACCATGGATTGGGGTGGAAAACTCGAATTCTACAACTGTATCGTCGGTGGTTCTATCGATGCCCGCTTCATGCCCGCTATCTTGAAAGGTATCATGGAAAAAATGGAAGAAGGTCCCCTTACCGGTTCTTACGCCCGCGATATCCGCGTTTACGTTTACGATGGTAAGATGCACCCGGTTGACTCCAATGAAATCTCCTTCAAATTGGCCTCTCGTAATGCATTCAAAGAAGCATTCCGCAACGCAGGTCCGAAGATCATGGAGCCGGTTTACAGCGTAGAAATCATGGTGCCCAGCGACAACATGGGTGATGTGATGTCTGACTTGCAAAACCGCCGTGCAATGATTGAAGGTATGAGCAGCCAAAAAGGATTTGAAATCTTGAAAGCACGCGTTCCGCTTGCAGAGTTGTACAAATACTCAACCACTTTGAGCTCTTTGACTTCTGGTCGCGCAACCTTCACCATGGAATTCCTGGAATACGCTCAAGTTCCTTCTGACGTACAAGAAAAGCTTTTGAAAGCTTACCAAGAAGAAGAAAAAGAAGACTAATTCTTTTTGTAAATACTTCAAAAGGACTCATCCCGGCTCCGGCCTTGATGGGTCCTTTTTTTGTAGTCTTCGCTTATCATTTTTTGTCATAGTAGAGCGCAGGGATATCCCATTGGATAACCGTGATATTTTAAGGAAGGTTTATTAAAATGTTGTATATTTACGAAAATATATAGAGTAGGCTGTATGTTAAATGTGTGTTCATTAAGAAAGGTCGTTTTTATTTTTCCGCTCCTGTTGTTGTGTTTTGTTTCTTGTCAGTCCGATCGGATCCGTCAGGAGTTGTTGGCGGTGGAAACGTACCTGAATGCGGAGCCGGAACGAGCTTTGCGAGTGTTGGATTCGATGGATGTTGAGGATCTTCGCCGTCGTCGCGATCGGGCGCATTATGCCTTGCTCAAATCCATGGCTCTCGACAAGAACTACATCGATCTCACGTCGGATTCTCTGATTGCACCCGCAGTAGCCTACTACAGCCGGCACGGGACAGCGGATGAGAAGATGAAGGCATATTATTATCAGGGTCGGGTGTATCAGAATGCTGGAGAAGATGAACGAGCACTGTTGAGTTTTCTAGAATCGGAAACCTGGATGTCAGATGTTGAGGATCACCGAATGAATGGTTTGGTATACATGGCGATGCGTCACACCTATGATAAGCACTATTGTCGTGAGGAGGTAAACCGATGCCTGGAATTGGGAATTCAAGAATTTTTGTTGGCAGAGGATACTTTGCAGTATCATATCGCCTTGATCGATAAGGCGAAGTATTATCAGTCAATAGACTTGTGGTCTCAAGCAGACTCAGTATATGAGTCTTTACCCGTTCACCAGATGCACAAGTACGTAGTTCAGGATTATTATGTCAACTATGCCTTAAACAACCTTATAAAGCCTGTTCCGGATGCGAGAAGGAGCATATCCTTGTATGACACTCTCATCATGAAGTATGATTATCGGATAGATATGGATGACGCAGGACGTTTGGCGTATGCATACCGATTGCAGGGAGATACGAAAACCTCCAATTACCTTCTTTCCCTGTATGATCGTCCAACCTCTGATTATTGGGGGTATCGGATAGCCCTGTTGGAAGGGGACGAAGCGAAACAGGTCTTGTACTTACAGGCGTTGGCAGAGAAACAGAACCGCTATTTTGAACAAGTATTATCGCAGTCGACGCTTCGAATTGTTTCGGAATACCATTCTCAGCAGCATCAGCATCAGTTGAAGTTAAAAGAGCGTCAGCAATATGTCTTCCTGTTACTCTTTCTTATGCTGCTTGTTGTGAGTGTAGCGATTTATCGTCATCTAGTGCATCGGAAGCGTATTCAGCAGGAATCGTATGAGAACATGTTGAGTACTTTGCGTTATGCGAATTCACGAATGGAATCCACCCAGAATGAGTTGGAGGATAAATTTGTTGATCTGTATCGGGAAAAATTCAAAGTTGTCAATGATTTGTACTTCTTGTACGGCCGATCAGGTTTGGAGACATCGTTGCATCATGAATTGATGATGCAAAAGATTACTGAGTTGTTTTCTGGGATTGAAGAGGAAGGTCGATTGGCGACCATTCTGGATCAGGATTTGGATAATCTGATTCGAGATATGCGTTCCGAAGTAGATCTGACGGATCAGGAAGTATTGCTGATTTGCTTTTTCGTAATCAAGTTAGATACCCGAATCATAAGTTGTATAACGAATCTGAGTACAGCCAGTATTTATACGCGTAAATCGAGAATCATCAAAAAGATTGAGAGCCTGTCGAGTTCTTCGAAGTCAAAATACCTGCGATATTTGCGTTGAAAACAGGATTTGTCAGAAGAAAAGCCCCCTTTGTAAGATCAAATTTACAAAGGGGGTCTTTTGTTTTCTTTAAGTACCGGATAATCAACAAGATAAAAAATCAAAGAAAGAGTGATTTGTAAGGTCAAATTTCATTGTGTAAGATGGGACTCTTTGTATATTGGGTAAATTTGTAAGAAACAATATTATCAAATACTATGAAAAAGCTGAGCCTTATTGCTGTGGTTATCTTCTGCCAATTATCACCGATTATCGTAAAATCAAATCCTGTATCCCTTAGTATAGGGGATGTGATTTATGTACCCCTTGAAGAGAAAGATGACAAGAAAAAAAATCCCAATAGCCGTTCGTTGAATATACCAATTGAATGTTGGTGTGATAGCCTCAGCGAAGAATTGCATGTCGTTTCCTTTGATCAAGTGCGAATCGTAGAAGTAGTTCTTCAAAACATGCAGAGTTTGGAGACCATTCCCTATGATCTATGTGGAGCCTCGCAAGGCGTACTGCCCTTGCCGTTGAATGAAGGAACATATATCCTTTCTATTTACACCGAAACCGGTAAGGAGTACTGGGGCTGGTTTGTTGTGGAATATTAGAAATTGATATGAGTCATTCGACTCGCATTATATTATTAACAACTAATAACATTTCATTCTGAGATTGAATTCTGTCCGCTATTTACGGATGTAAGGTATTCTTTTGGGAAGGAGATGAACCGTCCATTTGTTGGAGTGAAATTGGGTATGGCATTTTTTAATCCGGAATTCAAGTTTGTGAGTCCTTCTTTTGGCGTCGATTTTGGTAGAGTATCTGCTTCGCTCTCGTATGTGCAGTGGGATGCGGATTTGAAATCGACAGATGGACTTATGGCTCACGTGTCATTTCACTACTTCCTGGCGGGCATCAGTTTCTGGTTCTAGCCGAAAATCAATCTAAATTTTCAGGTTCGTTTTAAGTTTGGTACGGGAATTGTAAAAGAATAAGACAAACTCTGAAGTGAATGAGTTAGATTGATTGGTTTTTCATAATAAATGATTTTGGTTAATAATTGTTTGATCCGTAAGGGGAGTGGCTGTGAAGTCCCTCCCCTTATTTTTTGGGGGAAATGGGTCTTGGTCATCCTAGGACAGACCAGAAAGATCAAGGCTAAACTTTGTATTAGAGATCTTTTCCTTATGGACAAACATAATCATATATATTGGAAGATACCTGACTTTCCCCTTTTCTGAAGTGTTGTCATTGCATAGTACGATAGCTTCCTGAATATCATATTCTTTGCAATCGAGTATGTTGTTTAAGGCTCTATGTCTTGAATAGTCTTTGCCAGACTTAACTTCTATTGGGAAAACGTTGCCATTAAGTTCGGTAACAAAATCTACTTCCCCCATTTTTTTGCTGTTATAATAGAACAGATCTTCGAATCCATGTGCTAGAAGTTCTTGTGCTACAACATTTTCGTATATCGAACCGAAGTTGATGTTGTCATCTCCAGTTAGTATTTTAAGTTGGATTCCGTCAGAGTATTGACAGGCAAGAAGACCAACATCATTTGAAAATAATTTGAAGAGGTTGCGTGAGGATGCAAGTTTTAATGGAGACTTTGGCTCTTCTACATTGAATACAGGGATTGCTGTTCCAGCATCCTTCAGCCAAAGGAACTCATTCTTATACATTTCTGCACGGGCCTTTTCATTGATATTCTTGATGAAGAACCGTTTGCTCTTTGAATTCAATTCGGACGGAATAAGGTCGAAAACTTCCTTAATGCGGAGACTTCTTTTTTCATCATATTGAGAGATGTCTTTTTTATAAAGTCTAATGATTTCTCTTTGGCTTTCAATGACATCCTGAAGATTGTTGTTTTCTTTGTATGACATAACAGAAGCGGGCATGCCGCCAACGATCAAATAGAGCCGGAAAATTTCCATCATCTTCTTGTGGACGAATTCATCTACTGGGTTGCAATTTTTCCAAGCATCTTTGACTTTGAAAATCACTTCTCTATTTACACCAACAGCCCACATAAATTCTTCAAGATCCAGAGGGAACATTTCTTTTATATCCATGTAGCCTACAGGAACTGATCTCAGATTATTGAGTTCAACTCCGAGTAAGGAGCCGCTGAGAATATACCGATATCTACCATCATCCACTAGAAACTTAATTGCGGTAACAATCTCCGGGCACCTCTGAACTTCATCAAAGAAGATCAAAGTATCGCCTTTAATGAGAGGTTTATTTACAAAAGCAGATAAGCGGAGTAAAATATCTGTGCTGCTTTTTGCGTTAGAAAATATCTCCACCGCTTCGGGTGTGTCAACAAAGTTGATTTCGATAAAACTCTTAAAGTGCCCTTTGGCAAATTGTCTTACAGAGTAGGTTTTTCCAATTTGACGCGCTCCTGTCAATAGCAGAGCTCCTTTATTAACCTCATAAAAGTGCTCAATGAACTGAGATATTTTTCGTTGCAACATAGTCATGCAATTTTCCAAAGTCAAAATTACCAATTTTCTGCATTTTTCCAAAAGGTTTTTGGCTTAAAAACCGCATTTTTCCAAAAAATCGCCATCATTTAGGGGCAAAACAAAAAAAGAGGAAAGTTTGACTTTCCTCTTTTCGTACCCTATGATGTCCTATTTTCGAACGAGTTTCTTCGTGATTTATCCCGTCTGTGGGAGTTGAGGGATATTGTTCCCGACCCTGCAAATTTGCCGTGGGGCCCGCTAAATGATAAATAACATTGACTTTAACACAAGCCTCCTTATATTATCATATAACCACTTATCAAGGTGAAGTTTTTGGTTTTCTAAGGAGGTATTTGAGAATAATAAAAAAGAATAAATATGAAAACGTAGTGTTAAAATTCGATAAATTAAAAATTATATCAACCATAGATAACATTAAAAATATAAATGAGAATGAATTTCAAAGTATAATAAGAGATGGTATAATCAAGGAACAGAAGTTATCTATAAAATCCCCGTATTCATTATATATAGAAGCAGATTACACAGAGGGAGAATTGGTCATAGAATTCACGGGGAAAATTTTGAAAGATGATTATCCAAGTCTGATAAATAAGGATAACATTAGGATTTGCTTAAGCAACATAAATGAATTGGGGTTCTGCAATCTCAATATTGATGGGATACTTTCCGATGGCGAGGTAGTTAAAGCAGATGTCTGCCAAGATGTAATCCATCCCGATTATAAGGATTTGACAAAATCCATCAGAGCAGGTGTTGCCAACTTTAATAAGTATCTCGTTCGGAACATAGGGGACAATTTCATTATAGAAAAAAACGTCCAGACTAAGAGTTATAAACGACGTTTGACCATCTATGATAAACAGCAAGAGTTAGAGAGGGCAAGTAACCGAAATTTCTTGAATTGTGTTGAGGATAAAGACAAACTATTATCTTCATTTAATGGAACGTTGAGGTTTGAGATGAACCTCAACAGTAAGGAACAATTGCGCCAGTGCCTCAACATTACAGATACCTCTATTAAATCAGTTTTGTGCAGTAACTCAAAACCTTTGTGGGATTTCTTGGATAAGGCAATCACTGATAAGAGTGTAGAAACTGTAAGCGGAAATTTGACGGACCTGAAAAATCAACTACTATTAGAACATTGCGATTATGATTTAGTCAAAGTTGAGGCTCTTCTTAGGAAATACTGCTCCCAGAAGACACATATATCCCAAGTGATGAAACCATATCGGGCCTTAGCAGAAAAGTTGTCCAACAATCTTACCCCATCTGTCAAGCAGCAACTGAGAAACCTACTGATGGAAATTGTTATTATGATAGGTATTTTGTTATAAAATTTTCAATATCATAGATTGGTGATATATTTACCAAAGCGTGTATTTTATTTATGGATAATCATAGCCATCTTTCAGAAATGGTAGTATTATAATAAAAGTGAAATGAGCGGTAAGGGTGGTTTATACCTTATCGCTCATTTTTAATCACTTAGTGGTTTCACTAATAATAAATGTGAAACATTGAGGGAAAAAAGCTACATTTGTAGAAAACTATTTGATATGCTTTTTTTCTTAGAGGACCAAGACCTCCCTTCTATTGATAAGGAGATTGGAATAAATGACTTTGTTATTAACACAAAACAAGTCGAAGGTATAGTACCTATGAGCGTAGGTGTTGTACGTTCAGTTTATAAAGATACAGCAGAGGTGTTTTTTATAGGAAAATCTAAGTTAATTAGTATTAATAAATTAGATTTGATTGTAATCGATATATACAAAACGGGTAAGGAACAAGGAACATTTACACCCCCATTTAAGTATAAAATTTGCAATATTTGCCACGTATTAAAGAATCAAGCACAAGAGTTTGAATATAATCAGAATGATAAGCAAGGTCGTCCAACAACGCGACCATCTTGCAGAGATTGCCGAGTTAATATAAACGGAAAAAATATGCCCAAATCAGAAAAAGATAGGATGAATGCTATTAAACCGAAGGATTATGAATTGTTTGAATGTCCTATCTGTCATAAGGTAACAATTCCCGACGTGACTGCTAACATCGTTATTGACCACGACCATAGAACGGGATTAGCAAGAGAATGGATATGTGATAGCTGCAATACAGGCATCGGACGATTTCAAGATAGTCCTGAAATGTTAGGTAAAATAGCAGAGTATATAACTAAACACAACTCTAAATTAGAATAATCTATCTTCGAGTTGTGCTAATCTTTTTTTTGAAACCTCTGTATATTCAGCAGAGATTTCAAATCCTATATAATTTCTACCATTGATTTTTGCCATCTTTGCAGTTGTGCCAGAACCAGAAAATGGGTCGAGAACTATATCTCCCTCATTACTCCAACTGATTATATGGTCTTGGGCAAGTTTTTCAGGAAAAATGGCAGGATGCTTAAATGCGATTTTATCGTTTGTTGACCCTCCTAACCCAACTGCATACTCCCATATATTAGTAAGAACCTTCTCTTCATTCAGACGTCCCATAACTTTGTTGTTGATTCCATCGGCCTTTTTGCCTGCAACCAGCATTTCGTTTCCCGAACGAGCTGTTTTAGTCTTGATAGGGTTAAATGTTGTAACTTTATCCTTTGCAAGAACAAACATATATTCATAGCAGTTTGTATATGCATTAGAACGCATAAAAGGAGTATTCTTTTTCCGATATATCATTACATCGTGGACCTTAAATCCTATTTCTTGAAAATAAAGACACTGCCTAAAACTCGTCAAACTCTTATTGCCTTTATTAATCTTATCTCCAACGACCCATACAACTACACCTGTTGGCTTCATCACTCTAAACATTTCTTTTGCTATGTCTTCGAATGGAAAGCAATAACCATTATATGTTCTAAGATTATCGTATGGAGGCGAAGTGACAATAAGGTCTATACAATTATCGGGAAGATTCCTCATTCCTTCAAGGCAATCCACATTGTATATTTCGTTTATTTCGTATGCTCCTATCTTCATATTATTTCCTAATAACTGCAAAGGTAATTAAAATTGTAGAGAATCATAAACCTCTCCCAACTCTTGTTGTCGTAGGCCAATATACCTACGTGTTATTGAAGGGCAACTATGGTTCATAATTTCGCTGAGTTTCAAAAGAGCCATATCCCCTCTGCCTTGTGAATTTTCATTCTCATAGACTTGTCTTGCCCAAGTCTTGCGGAGTGAATGGGTGGAGAAATTTTCAATCTTCAGTTGGTACTTTACCTTTATGGCTTTGAAATTTCTGTTAATCATCTGTAATGTGATTATGCTGCCATACCTATTGAGGAAACAAGGTTCATTTATATCCTTTATCCCCAACGCTTGAAAACAATCGGCAATATGAGCCTTAAACCCCTCGTTGATGCGTATTACACGCCTTTTATCGGTTTTCTTCTCAAAGATAACAAACTCATCTCCACTTAAAATTTGATTCCACGATAGGGTAAGCAAATCTGATACCCTCAACCCAAAGAAAATTCCACAGCCAATGAAAAGGCTCATCCTATAATCCCCGTTGCGGTACAATTTCCTCACCAGATTTGTTGCTGTATCCCAAGTTATATAGTCTGCTGTTGTGTATGTGTGCTTTTGGCTCATAGTGTTCTGATGTTTTGTTTCCGATAGCTAATATATGACATTTATTTAATATATGCAAATAGTGAAATGGAAATTTTATGACATTTTTGAATAATTGTCATATTTTCTTAGTTTTGTAGAGCAAGCAAAATTTTACATACATAATGGCAGAAAGAAAGGTTATTCACCTCAACACAAATGGGGTGGACTATTATTTTGGGTCACTATCAGCAATATACTCCGTATTCAACAAGGAGGATATTGGCATCAGTTATGGGTCCCTTAGAAATTATGGTCTTGACGTGGACCATCCTTATTTCAACAGTAAGGTAGTTATTAAGGAAGGCGTCCTTATAAGCGCCAGAGGCGAACGGGGGAAAAGGGAGTAAGGATATAAATGAAAATTACTAACTTTGGATAAAATTTCTCCAAAGTATGAGTAAGTACAAAGATATTGTCTATTATCCAGCAATGAGTATTGCTGAAAATGCATCCATCAACAAGGTTGAGGAGAAGGATATAAGGTACTTTATCAGGTCTCGTGGTATAGACAGAAGAAACCAAGAGCGCCAGCCTTATATATCCAAGATTAAGGCATATCTTAAAGAGCATCCCAATGCTACAAGAAAAGAAACAGCAAATGCCTTGGCTTTAGGTATCAATACTGTCCGCAAGTATTGGGATATTGCCGTTACTGATGGTGACAGTAATCAGAATCATAAGAAACAATCCATTCGACAAGATTGGGAAGAGAAAGCCATAAATTACCTCAACTCGCTCCCAGTTGATTTTTTGCGTAGGTATCTGAAAGAACGTACAGAGTTGGAAAAACAAAAGAGCAAACTTGAGCAGAAGATAACCAAAGATAAGGAACTTAAGTACAAAATAAATGCTCTGATTCGTACCGAACGCGAGAATACCAAACGGCTTGAAAAGAATCCATCATATCTACCAGCAGTAACCAAATCTGACCTTTATAAACAAGAGAAGGACCAATACAATGTGGCAGAACATTACTGCGTAGCATTCCGACGCAAAGAGGATTTGTGGAAAGGGCAATTTATGCCATTCGGCAATATGAATAGCGGTTTTGAATTTATGATGCAAGGGATTCTATTCCCATCATCTGAACACGCCTATATTGCAGGGTTATATTCAAACAACACAGACGAAGATATAGCAGCACAGAAGGAGTTACTTGCTGATTCAAATGGACATAATGCCAAGAAGGTTGTAAGGCGAAAATTCAAGAAGCAAGAGAGGGAGGATTGGTATGAATTCAATGTTGAATGGATGTTGTATTGTTTATGGAGTAAGGTTAATTACTGCACAGAATTTAGAGACTTACTGATGGCAATTCCTCAAGGTGCAATTCTGATTGAAGATACGTCTTTTCAGCACGAGGTAAAGCCATTTGATTCACCAGCTTTTTGGGGTGCGAGAAACCCACATAAAAAGGCATTTAAGGACCTTGCTGCCAAATATGTTGATACCCTTAAACTGAAGAGAGGTAGCAAAAAACACCTCAACAATCTGTTATGGGACTACTGCAATGTTGGAATCTATACAGGTAACAATGTGATGGGCAAGATTCTTACTTACCTTAAGCAATGTCTTCACGATAATATAGAGCCAGACATAAATTATGCTCTGCTCAAGAGAAAGAACATACACCTCCTTGGCAAACTCATAGATTTTGATGCCCATTAAAATTTTCACAATCTCGATTTGGTTGTATTTTTACCAATTCGTGTGATTTATTTCAATTTCGGGAATCATAGGGAAAATTATCACGTCAAACTGTGTGTAGTAGTGGTGTTATTTGCGTACCCCCTCAAAAAAATTCCAACTTGGATAACACTTAAAATAATGCCCCACCCATCCATTCCATCCCTTGTAAGTATCTGTATGTCTATGGGTTATAATAATATGAGATTTGAGAGAATTTGATATTTGTAATTAGGCTTAATAATCCATCATCCAATCATAGACTTTCTGCAAATTTGTTTTTCAAGGATTAAATCTGTATATTAGTAACATAGCGGTCCACTTCGAGACTTCTATCTCCATAAATAAGATTACAGAGTAGATGAAATAAGCTATATATTAGCTGCGCTCAATGTAGCGCATAGGTTTCTGCGTGCCTTACCGAACAGAAGTCCCGCTCAATTAACGGTAGCGGGAGGTGAAGTGCAGTATAACCCCTTAAGAGGGGATATAATACTCATTAACAATATGTTGAGTATAGAAAGATGTAATGAAATTTTAATAAAAAATAATTATAAACTAACAAATACAGAGATTAAGCAGGTCAGAGAAATTCTGTACTTGTTTGCTGAAATTCAAATAAATGCAGAAAAACAACTGATAGAAGATGAAGAACGTAATACTATATTGTAGGGTTAGTTCTGATGAGCAGAAGACTAACACAAGTCTCGATTTTCAAGAGAAGAAGTTGAGACAGCATTGTGATAAGAATGGTTACAATGTTATTGCTTGTTACCACGAAGATTTCTCGGCAAAGCACCACGATTTTATGCGACCAGAGATGAAAAAGATTAGGGATTATTGTAAGAAGCATAAAAATGAAGTGGATATGATACTATTCTTGCGTTGGGATAGGTTTAGCCGTAATCCCGAGTTTGCATATATGTTTAAGCGTATGTTCCTTGATGAATGGGGTATTCAATTCAATGCTCTTGAAAGTCCCATAGATTTTAATGCCACAGAATGGTCATCTCTTTTAGCGAGTTATTGTGCAGCAGCACACACCGAAAACAACAAGATAAGCCGCCGAACAAGAGATGGTATTCGGGAGACAATGCTGTCGGGAAGATGGGCAAACTCCGCTCCAAGAGGATATAAGAATGTTCACATAGTGGATAGTAATGGAATAACAACAGCCAAGACTGTTGAGGTGGATGAATTAAAGGCTCCAATCATAAGAAAAATTTTCCAAGAAGTTGGAAAGGGTGTTGAGGCTCCTTGTACCATCCGCAGAAAAATTTGTCCCGATATTCCCGAAAGTACATACCTCGATATTTTGAGGAATATATTCTATAAAGGGAAAATACGTGTACCAGCTACAAATACGGAACCCGAGGTTATAGTTGATGGATTGCACGAGCCATTGGTAACAGAGGAATTGTTTGATAGGGTCCAAGATATAATGGATGGTAAGCGGAAGAAAAACCCGAAACTCACCAAACCCGTGAAACCCGAGTATTACCTCCGTAAGTTCCTTGTATGTCCTCATTGTGGGAAAGCCATTACGGGGGCCACAAGCAAGGGCGGTAGCGGAGGTAAGTATCATTACTATTTCTGCCCAACTACGGGTAAGCACCTACGAATGCCAGCTGAAACTGTTAATGATGCTTTTGTTGATTATGTAGGAGGGTTAAGACCTAACGGAGCCATTATGCAGTTGTATTACGAGGTTCTCAACGACCTTAGAAAAGAGAATACCCGAGATATACGTGCAATGGTTGATAAATTGGATAAAGAGATATACGAGTTGAATGAGCGGTTGAATAAGATTGAAGATAAGTACATTGATGGTGATATAGACAAGAATGATTATACCCGTATGACCAATAGGGTTAATCAGCAGATGAAAACTATCGAAGATAGGAAGGAGTTGCTTGAAACCCCGAACCGTGGTGCAGTCGAACCGAAGTTGAAGTACTCTATTAACTTGATAGACAATATAGATAAGTTCTTCAAATATGCCCCTGCTGAGGCTAAGATTAGGGCCTTGAGTTCGATTTTTTCGGGAAAATTGGAATTTGATGGAGAAAATTTTCGAACTGATAACCTCAACAGTGTACTTGACCTAATATATCAGCAAACCAATGAGTTACGAGGGGGAAATAAAAAAAGCGAGGAAAGTTTTTCAACTTTCCCCGCTTCTGTACCCGGAGCCGGGATCGAAGCGGCACGGATTGCTCCACTGGTGTTTGAGACCAGC